>NZ_PPSW01000026.1 GCF_005876835.1 Pseudoalteromonas phenolica | reverse complement strand
GGGTCGCATTATAGGGAGAGCTGAAAATTACGCAACCCCTTTTTTAAAGAAAAATGCAAAAAACTGACTGTTCGCGTGTATTTTAAACGAAACGTCTGTTTTTGATACTTTAACGCTGTAATTTTGGTCACTTCTGAGTGTTAACTGCTATTTTTAAGCAATGGTAAATTGCTCGCTTTGACTCTACACTAATTACAAAGCATAAATAACATCTCAATAAAACTCGGGGCTCTACACAAATGATAAGAAGTTATAAAGGGATCTATCCTAAATTAGAAAAATCTGTCTATGTTGATGAATCAGCCGTTTTAGTCGGTGATATCACTCTTGGTGAAGATAGTAGCGTCTGGCCTCTAGTTGCAGCGCGAGGAGATGTTAATTATATACAGATCGGTGAGCGCACTAATATACAAGATGGTAGCGTACTTCATTTGACGCGTAAGAGCGCTAACAATCCTGATGGTTACCCGCTTATTATCGGTGATGATGTGACTGTGGGTCATAAAGTAATGCTACATGGATGTAAGCTTGGTAACCGTATATTAGTAGGCATGGGTGCTATCGTGATGGACAATGCGATTGTCGAAGATGATGTCATCATTGGTGGCGGTGCATTAGTACCACCTAATAAGAAACTTGAATCAGGCTATTTATATGTAGGTAGCCCGGTGAAACAAGCTCGCCCGTTAACTGACTCAGAATTAGCCTTCTTGAAAATATCAGCGCTCAATTATGTTGAGTTAAAAGATGATTACTTAGCAGAGTCAGACTCGGCTAAGTAATACTTCCCCTTCAGCTGAGTAGCTTTCTTCTTCGATAAGCGCCTCAGCTTGCATTTCATAATCAAATTGATGCTCTGCAAAGTGGGCTAGCGCTGTCGCCTCTTCTCCTTCAAATGCAACACAGCAACGAATGATTAAACCAGAATTCATCGCAGTGAACTCTATTCTTTGTTGAGTCGCATTAAAACTCGCATCATCATTAAATAAGATTGCTTGATTCATGTTAGCCCTTAGCAAATGTATTTATTACCGGTGTTAATTCAGGCATATCACCTTGCCAAAGATAATATGCCTCTGCAGCCTGCCCTATTAGCATACCAATTCCATCTACTAACTTGGTATTTGAGTTAATAGATTCGACCCATTTCAAGAAGCTAGTTTGCTCATTGCTATAAAACATATCGTAGGCAAGGTGACATTGTGTAAAAACAGTCTCTGAGATATTTGGCTCTTCACCAGTTACACTTGATGATGTCGAGTTAATCACTACTTGATAGGTCGAATCGAACACCTCGTCTAAGCCAACCCCTTTCACATGACCATAAGCAGAAAACTGCTCGGCCAATATCTCAGCTTTCTCTTTGGTGCGATTCGCAATGGTGATGTCTTTCACCCCTGCTTGTAATAAAGGGTAAATACACCCTCTTGCTGCGCCACCCGCACCAATAAGTAACACAGATACACCATCTAGTTTGCATTCATTACGAATTAAGTCAGCCACTAACCCAGCGCCATCAGTGTTATCGCCAAGTAATCGACCATCATCTAACTTCTTAATAGTATTCACAGCTCCCGCTAGCTGTGCCCTTTCTGTGAGTTCATCCACCAGCTCAAATGCTCGCTCTTTAAAAGGCAGGGTGACATTGGCTCCCTCGCCCGCTTTGTTTGTGAAAAAGTCTTGTGTGAATATTTCAAATTCATCTAATGGCGCCTGCAAAGCTTGATAATCTATTTGCGTTGAAAACTGCTCTGCAAATTGCCTATGGATCTGTGGCGATTTAGAATGTTTTATCGGATTACCAAATACCGCGAATTTACCCATTAAATAAGCCCAGTGAATTGTTTATGAAGCAGCTAATTAAACGCATCTTCAGAAAAGATGCAAGTAAAGAACAAGAGAGTAATATGCACGAGACCCCAACGGTAGAAAAATCACCTTATGAAATTTTAGGTGGTGAGGACGGTGTAAAAGCCTTAGCGAATCGATTTTACGATGTGATGGCTGAAGAATCTTACGCTAAACCCCTCTATGACATGCATCCACAGCCTTTAGATAGGATTCGCTTAGTCTTTTTCGAATTTCTATCTGGCTGGTTAGGAGGCCCTGATTTATTTGTTGAGAAATACGGGCACCCTATGCTGCGTAAACGTCATATGCCCTTTACGATTGATAAAGACTTAAGAGATCAGTGGATATTTTGTATGAATAAAGCGCTCGAAATTGAGGTAGATAATCCGTTGCTAAGAGTGGGACTAAGAAAATCTTTCGAGCAATTAGCTACACACATGATAAATAAGGACTAAACTATTAATCAATTGTTAAATTAGCTGTAGCTCATTTGCGCTGAATCAAGCCCCTTATCTCTAAAAGCTGCATAATGGAATAACATATGAGTGAGATTGAATGATTACTGTGAAATCGATACAACATAAAATTTATGCACTTTTAGCGATAACGGGCGTACTTGTACTCATTGCCAGTATTTGGAGTAGCTCAGATCAGCAACAAAAACTTGCTCAAGAGACCGTCGCAGAGAATATCAAGTTATTAGCTGATAACTATTTTGACTCAATTAATACCATGATGCTCACCGGCACTATGGCCAACCGTGAAATACTCAGTGAAAAACTACGTGCTCATCCTAGCATCGAAGACGCCCATATCATTCGAGCAGAGTTAATCAACAAACTTTACGGCCCAGGCAACCCCAATCAAGCACCAACTACTGATGCTGAGCGGGATGCACTAAGAGGTAAAGAAACTTTAGTCATTGAACAACGCGATGATATGCGTGTGATGACATTTCTTAGACCTATGATAGCGAGCAGTGACTATAAAGGTACGAACTGTTTGGGTTGCCACATGGCCAAAGAGGGCGATGTATTAGGGGTTGTTCGCATCAGCTACTCATTAGAAGACATAGATAACACAGTAACCAGCAATACTTGGTTAAGCACAGGTTTATTGTCTGCCATTTTTATCTCTGCCTTTGTCATTTTGGGTATGTTATTTAGAAAACTATTTATTGTGCGTCTAAAAACCCTTGGTCGCACCATGCGCCTTGCTACACAGAATAAAGATTTAAGTCTGCGCATTGATGATGATATTGACGATGAGCTTGGGCGTTTAGCGACGAACTTCAATAAAATGATGACTGCATTTAAAGAGAATATGGCGCAAGTCTCCCACTCTTCCCATGTGCTTATTCGTTCAGCAGAAAGTATTTACAACTCAGCAGATACCACAGAGCAAGCCATCTTAGCGCAAAAGCAAGGCACAGACTCTGTTGCCGCTGCAATTAATGAATTAGAGAGCTCATCAAGCGAGGTAAAAAACACCACACATTTTGCCTCAGAAAAGTCGGATTCAAGTAATCACCTTGCTGAAGAAAGTATGGCCGTTGCTGAGCACACCGAAGCAAGTATTAATCAACTTGCACAGGATGTTCGCCAAGCCGCTGAGCAAGTGAGTCAACTACAAAACCAAACCCTTGAAGTGGGTAAGGTACTTGAAGTGATCAGTAGTATCGCCGAGCAAACTAACCTACTAGCACTTAATGCAGCTATCGAAGCGGCACGAGCAGGTGAAGCAGGTCGAGGCTTTGCAGTGGTTGCCGATGAAGTAAGAACGCTGGCAACTCGTACTCATGACTCTACGGATGAAATAAAGCGCACCATTGAAAAGCTTCAAAGCGAAGCCGCGCAAACCGTTCAGGCGATGAGTGCATCTTGTGAAGAAGCAGATGATAGAGCCTTGCAAGTGAAAAAAGTCGCACAGGCACTAAAAGATATTTCAAATCAGATGCATGAGATTAATGACTTAAACGTACAAATCGCCGATGCCACAGAGCAGCAAAACTTGGCGGCAGAAGAAATTAACCGCAGCGTTATAGGCATTCGTGATAATGCGGAAGAATCATTAAAAGATGCACATTGCAGTAAACAAGTCAGTGAAGAACTTCTGACTTTAGCGCGCTCTTTGGATGAGCAAGTACGCAGCTTTAAAGTCGATTAATAATGTGACTCGGCTTATGCAAAAACGGCGCTCAATCGAGCGCCGTTTTTTATGGTCTGCTATTCAAGCCCTGAAGTTAAAGACTCAACCAGTTTCTTGGCTTTAAGTAAGATTCATATAAATTGGCTTCTAATGAGCCGGCTTCTGGTGTGAAGTCATATTCCCAACGCGCCAATGGTGGCATCGACATTAAAATTGACTCTGTGCGACCACCAGTTTGTAAGCCAAACAAGGTACCACGGTCCCACACTAGGTTAAACTCAACATAGCGACCACGACGATAAAGCTGGAATTGACGCTGCGCATCATTAGTTGGCGTATCTTTACGTTTTTCAATGATTGGTAAATAGGCATCTAAGAAACCATTACCCACCGCTTGCATAAAGTCGAAGCTCTTCTCAAACCCCCACTCATTTAGATCATCAAAGAATAGACCACCTACGCCGCGGGTTTCACCACGGTGTTTTAAATAAAAATATTCGTCACACCACTTTTTATAATCGTTATAAACAGTATCACCAAATGGGTCACATAAGTCTTTTGCAACTTGGTGCCAATGTTTAACATCTTCTAATACAGGATAGAAAGGTGTTAAGTCAAAACCACCACCAAACCACCAAATGGGTGCTTCGCCTTCTTTTTCAGCAATGAAGAAGCGTACATTGGCATGACTCGTTGGGATATGTGGGTTTTTAGGATGAATAACCAAAGACACACCACAGGCATGGAAGCTGCGACCCGCTAACTCTGGGCGATGTGCAGTTGCCGAAGCAGGCATTGACGCACCAAATACGTGAGAGAAGTTAACCCCCCCCTGCTCGATTACATCACCATCACGAATAACACGGGTACGACCACCACCGCCTTCCGCTCTTTCCCACGCATCTTCAACAAATTTCGCTTTACCATCAGCTTGCTCTAGGCCCGCACAAATTGTGTCTTGTAATTGTAATAAGAAGGCTTTGACTGTTTCTAAATTTACTTTTGACATGCTTACTCTCTAATTAGCTGTGTGGTAAAGGCATCTTTAATTTGACTTGGTTTAGTCTCACCACCAAGTGCCCCTTCAACATAAAAGTCGATTTGATCGTTAAATACCGCTCTTACTTTGTCTAGCGTTGCTTCTGGTTGTTGCCCGGCAATGTTTGCACTGGTCGACACCAGCGGCTTACCAAACTGCTGACAGAGTTGCTTCACCACCGGGTGTGCACTAACGCGTACAGCGATTGTCGAATGAGCACCGGTTAACCACTTAGGGGTTGAAGCCTTAGCAGGCAGAGCCCAAGTAATGGCAGCTGGCCACGAAGAAAAAATCTCAGCGCGTTTATCCATTGGAATTTTGCTTTCATCGACATAAGGTAAAAGCTGAGCAAAGTTATCGGCAATTAAAATCAGCCCTTTCTCTTCTTCTCTTTGCTTTAATGCCAAAATGCGCTGCACGGCAATGTGACTATCAGGATCACAGCCAAGGCCATACACCGCTTCTGTTGGATAACAAATCACGCCACCAGCACGTAATATCGCTTCTGGCGTATCCTTGCTGGTTTGTTGTTCATGGCTCACTATGATTTCTCTACTTTATGTTGGCAGGATTTCTGCGGGCATTGTAGCACAGCTTTATCGCCACGAGATTTCTCAACCATCACTCCCCAACCACATTGTGGGCAGGTTTCATCGACTGGATGTTGATTCAAACTGTACTTACAACTTGGGTAGGCATCACATGAGTAGAATTGTTTACCGAATTTATTGTTACGAACAACTAGCTTGCCCTTTTTGCACTTAGGGCAGTTTGGTAACCCTTCTTCTTTGGGCTCGTCTTCATGCACAATAAAATGGCAGGCAGGATAACCAGTACATCCAATAAACATACCGTATCGGCCATTACGAATAACTAATGGTTCACCGCACTCAGGGCAAGGAGAATCGTCGAGCACTTTAATGTCGTGATTATCATGCTGGGCGAGAGAACGAATATAGTCACACTTAGGATAACTGGCGCAGCCTAAGAAAGGCCCATTCTTGCTGTGCTTCATCACCAGCTCAGAGCCACATTTAGGACAAATTTCATATTCCTTTTCTAATGCATGTTTATCAGCATTAAATAAAGAATGATCAATCTTACTCATACATGCCACCCACTTAGCTCAGTTTGAATTGCGCCTAATATAACCGTGCTAAAGTTAGGGTCAAGTATTGTGCATCAATAAAAGTACGTCTAGTGCAAGTACTCCGTGGGCTCATCGAAGATCAGATCTTCCATTTGCGCATAGGCTTGCTCTTTACCTGGCACATTAAAGAGCACCATTAGGATCACCCACTTTAAATCATCTAGACTGATCTCACCCTTTTCAAGGGCCATTAATCGGTCGATGACCATTTCACGTGTTGTGCTATCAATCACACCAACTTGCTCAACAAACATTAAAAAACCACGGCTTTCAACATCCAGAAGTTGGCACTCTTCTTCGGTATAAATACGAATGGCTTTATCGGCCGTCGCATTTAAGTAAGGAATTTCATCGCTATGTTGTAAATCTGCTAATTGCTCCAGCCAATCCAAGGCTTTGTAAATCTCATCTTGATTAAAACCAGCACGTAATAGCTCGTCAGTTAATTCGTTTTGTTCAACAAAAATATCCGATTCAGAATGGATATAGTTCTCAAATAAGTACATTAAAATATCAAACATGATTAACCCCTCGCTAATTTTATGTAGCCTTCCGCAGTGCGGGCGACTTTATCTTCGAGTTCGAGATCCAGCAGTCGTGCTAATACTTTCTCTACTGGCCATTGAGTCCTATGGGTTATGACGTCGACACTGGCCGCTTCAAAACCAAGACTCTTTAATACTGGGCAATTCTCCTTACTGTCTTCTATTGGCGCATTTTCAGCCCTTTCTATATTATATAGACCGTTATTTGGCAAAAAGCTCACATCTTCTAAAATATCGGCCACGCTTTCTACTAACTTTGCCCCTTGTTTGATCAGGTGATGACACCCAGCTGCCAGCGGATTTCTGATAGAACCCGGTATCGCAAACACTTCTCTATTTTGCTCAAGCGCATACTTGGCTGTGACTAAAGAGCCGCTTTTTATCTCTGCTTCAACAATTAATGTGCCTAGCGACAAACCCGAAATAATCCTGTTCCGCCTTGGAAAGTGATGTTGATTTGCCACCGTACCGGGTAAAAACTCACTGATAACGAGCCCTTGTTCAGCCAATTGCTGATATAAATAGTTATGTCGCTTTGGATAGACCACATCGACACCCGTACCTAGCACCGCAATGGTATTACCGTTACCTGCGAGCGCCCCTTTATGCGCAGCCCCATCAATGCCCATAGCCATACCTGAGGTGACCGTTATACCTGAACGCGTTAATTGATAGGCAAATTCAGAGGCACACTCCAACCCAGGCGGTGTTGCGTTACGACTTCCCACAATGGCAATTTTCGGCTCATTGAGTAACTCAATTTTACCTTTACAGAAAAGTATTAAAGGCGCATGACAGGTTTGCTTAAGTAATTTTGGATAAGCTTCATGCTCGGTATGAATAATTTGAATATTTTGTTGTTCACAAAATTTCTGGAGCTGCTCTATACGCTTTAAATCGGGATTGGCTATTTGCTCTGCGATAGTGGGTTTAATGCCGAGCGCTATGAGTTCATCATGGGGTAAATCGAATAACTCAACAAGATCTATTTTGATTTCTATGGCAGAGAGCGTTGCACTGCCCAGCCCTTTGGTTAAATACAGTATCAATCCTTGTAACTGCGAAAGTGTTGCCATACTCCCTCCTTAGAGTATCTTGTCATTTATAAGCTTTCGCTTAATTGGCGCTAATGGTATCTCCCACTCTGATTGGTTGTTGAGAGCGAGTCACCATCGCATAGCTAATGTTGTCGTAAACTTTAAATACCATCAGCTCACCGACTTTTTCTTTTGGCATGGTCCACACAACACTGTCTTCGTCGTTTTCAGTACCAAACATTTCTCTAAAGCCAGTGATAAACTTTTCTAGCTTGTTGGCGTCTTCAACGTAGCGTGGGCCATGTTTACCTTCAATAACTGTAGGTGACTGTTTGTTAATATCAAGAATATGACCTTCTTTAAGGTTGTCGTCACGGCCACGGTTTAATACCACAATGGCAGTTGAGCCAAATTCTCGCATCTGGTTATCGCTTGAAATAATCGAGCCATCGATGGCTTCGGTAGGACGCGTCATACTAAACTGTGCAGAAAAGCTTTGTCCGACATTAATCGGCATCAGTACATCATTGGTTTTGATTTCTTGACGAACCGTTTCAATCTCGACTTTTGCCGGATGACCCGCTTCAATATCACCACCAAACAAAACTCGTGCCGTCCCCACTAAACGGGACTCATACGCTAAAGTGTCACCATTATCAGGATCTATGTAGGCCTCACCTCGACGGTAGATACCATAGTTTGCAGAAGGGTTAAGGTTACCCTTTACATACAATAGTTGACCTTGGGTATTACGCAGCACATTACGATTTGACCCCAATACAATTGGCTTGCCATCTAGATCATCGGCTCCAATGGCTTGGTCGAAGCGCAAAAACGGCTCTATCATGGCTAGAGGTAGTGTCGGAATAGCGGTGTTTTTTTGCACCACTACGCGTGTACGAGGAGAAAGCTTCTTCACCCCTTTCTTTAACACTAAACGTGGGTTGCCTTGGGCATCATATTGCAGCGCCAAAACATCGCCTGGATAAATTAAATCAGGGTCGTCAATTTGCGGGTTCCATTGCCACAATTCAGGCCAACGCCAAGGCGTGTTTAGATACATGGTCGAAATGTCCCACAAGGTGTCGCCTTTTTTAACCACATATTGTTGTGGCGCATCGGCTTTCAACTTTAAAACATCAGCCATGGCCGAAAATTGAGCGCCAACAGAGAGCATTAACGCAGCAATAGAGTATTTCATCAAAGCTTCCTTGAGTTATTTTTCGATATTATCAACCAAAACCTGTAAAAGGGAAACGTGAATGGCTAAAATGAAAGCATACACGAATGCATATATAGCTCAATAGTAAAAGGTAACCATGGCTAAGTTAGAAGTATTAAGATTCCCAGATGAGCGTTTACGCACAGTTGCAGAGCCTGTGGCTGAAGTAAACGACGAGATCCGTCAGATCGTTAAAGATATGCTTGAAACCATGTACGACGAAAATGGCATTGGTTTAGCTGCTACTCAAGTTGATATTCACAAGCGTATTGTGGTGATCGATGTATCAGAAGAAGGCAATGAACCGCTGGTATTAATAAACCCTGAGATCATCGCGAAAGACGGCTCTACTATCAGTGAAGAAGGCTGTTTATCAGTGCCTCAGTCTTACGCAAAAGTTGACCGCGCAGAGCAAGTCACAGTCAAAGCACTCAATGAGAACGGTGAAGAGTATACCTATGAAGCAGATGGCCTACTGGCGATTTGTACTCAGCACGAACTTGATCACCTAATGGGTAAATTATTTATTGATTACCTATCGCCACTTAAGCGCCAGCGTATTCGCAAGAAACTTGAAAAAGAAGCTCGCTTAGCGGCTCGTTCTTAATTTAACCTGACAACATTGGAATATTCTGTGACTCAACCATTACGTATTGTTTTCGCTGGTACGCCTGATTTTGCTGCGCGCCACCTTCAAGCACTTATCGATTCAGAGCACCAAGTTGTTGGTGTGTATAGCCAACCAGACCGCCCTGCGGGTCGTGGTAAAAAACTCAAAGCCAGTGAGGTTAAAACCTTAGCGCTTGAGCATGATTTACCCGTTTACCAACCTGAATCATTTAAAAGTGAAGAAGCACAGCAAGAATTAGCCAGCCTAAACGCCGATGTAATGGTTGTTGTTGCCTATGGCTTATTGTTACCTAAAGTGGTGTTAGACACACCTCGCCTTGGCTGCGTTAACGTGCATGGTTCTATTTTGCCGCGCTGGCGTGGTGCCGCACCAATTCAGCGTGCACTGTGGGCGGGTGATGCCGAAACTGGTGTAACCATTATGCAGATGGATGAAGGTCTAGATACAGGCGACATGCTGCATATTGCGACTTGTCCAATTACCGCAGAAGATACCAGCGCAAGCCTTTATACCAAGCTTGCCGAACTTGGGCCACCAGCGCTCATTGAAACACTAAACAGCATGGCTGCAAGCACTGCTGTTGCAGAGCCTCAAGATGATAACCTTGCTAACTATGCCAAGAAGCTCAGTAAAGAAGAAGCTGACATTGACTGGCAAATGGATGCAGCACAACTAGAGCGTAACATTCGTGCATTTAATCCTTGGCCAGTATGTTTTACCCAAATGCAAGAAAACACCGTAAAGATTTGGCAAGCTGATGTGGTTCAGCAAAGTGGCGAAGCAGGCACCGTATTACATGCCGATAAACAAGGTATCGTAATCGCATGTGGTGAAAACGCCCTGCGTATCACGCAACTGCAACCACAAGGTAAAAAACCTATGTCTGCGCAGGACTTCTTAAACGGTCGTGCTGAGTGGGTTGCAGCTGGTAATAAGGTAGGTCAATAATGACCAATGTGCGCGCCCTTGCGGCGCAAACCCTATTTCAGGTTGTCGATAAAGGTCAATCGCTTAATACACAGCTTCCACTTGCTGCAAAAAACTTATCGCCAAAAGACAAAGCGCTATTACAACAAATTTGTTATGGCGTTTTACGCTACTTACCAAGTTTAGAAAATTACTGCCAGCAACTGCTAGAAAAGCCGCTTAAAGGTAAAAACCGTGTTTTCCAATTTTTACTTTATGTAGGTATCTATCAGTTACAGCATATGCGTGTGCCAGAGCATGCAGCCGTTGCCGAAACAGTAAATGCATTGATGCAAATGCGCGCTGGAGGTCTTAAAGGTTTGGTCAATGCTGTACTGCGTAATTTCCAACGCCAGCAAGATACTTTAGAAGAAAGCAGCCAAGGTAATGATGTTTTAACATTCAACCACCCGGGCTGGTTTATTAAAGCAGTTCAAGAAGCTTACCCTGAACAGTGGCAAGATATTCTTGAGCAAAACCAATTACAAGCGCCAATGTGGCTGCGTGTTAACCAGCACATGGGCAGCACAGAAGAATACTTAGAGGCACTTGATGAAGCGGGTATTCGCGCCGAGCACTACCCAGAATATCAAGACGCCATCATCTTAGATAAAGCCTGTGATGTGGCCAAGCTACCTGGCTTTAAACAAGGTGCGAGTTCAGTGCAAGATGCTGCAGCACAACTCGCTGCACGTTTGCTTGAGCCTCAAGATAACGAGCGTATATTAGATGCGTGTGCAGCGCCTGGCGGTAAAACCTGTCATATTTTAGAGCTTGCCAAGGCAAATGTTGACGCTTTAGATGCTGACAGTGATCGCTTACTTCGAGTTGAGCAAAACCTTGATCGTATTGGCCTTGAAGCAAATTGTATTCATGCCGATGCGAGTCAGCCAGATACCTGGTGGGACGGTCAGCAATACGATCGTATCTTACTCGATGTGCCCTGTTCGGCCACGGGTGTCATTCGTCGTCATCCTGATATTAAATGGCTTCGTAGAAAAACTGACATTGACGATCTTGCCGAACTGCAAGGCCAGATCCTGAAAAATATTTGGCCACTATTAAAGTCTGGTGGTACGTTACTGTATGCAACTTGCTCAGTACTACCAAAAGAAAACAAACAGCAGGTCGCACAGTTTTTAGCTGACAATAGCGACGCCATACACCAGCCTCTTCATGAGAGTGACACACCTGAAGCACCCGGCTTACAGTTGTTACCTGGTTTAACCGATGGCTTTTATTACGCAAAAATAATTAAAAAGTAATTAATCACACTATGAAGATCATCATTTTAGGCGCCGGACAAGTTGGCGGCACCCTAGCAGAAAACCTTGTGGGTGAACAAAACGAAATCACCGTAGTTGATATCGACGGCGATCGTTTACGAGAGCTACAAGATAAATATGACTTACAAGGGGTTGCAGGTCACAGCGCACACCCTGATGTACTTCGCCAAGCAGGTGCCGAAGATGCCGATATGATCATCGCGGTGACCAGTTCGGATGAAGTCAACATGGTTGCTTGTCAGGTCGCCTACAGTATCTTCAATACACCAACAAAGATTGCTCGGATCCGCTCTGAGCAATATTTGAAGTATCGTGAGAAGCTATTCCATAACGACGACTTACCCGTAGACCACTATATTGCGCCAGAGCAGTTGGTGACCAAATACATTCGTCGCTTGATTGATTACCCCGGCGCATTACAAGTACTTCAATTTGGTGATGGCATGCTGTCACTGGTTGCTGTAAAAGCGTATTACGGTGGTCTGCTAGTGGGCTATGCGCTATCAGCATTGAAAGAGCATATTCCAAACGTTGATACTCGCGTTGCGGCGATTTACCGACAAGGTAAAGCCATTAAGCCTCTGGGTACCACGGTCATTGAAGCTGATGATGAAATCTTCTTCCTTGCCGCAACCAAACACATTCGCGCGGTAATGAATGAGCTGCAAAAGCTGGAGCAATCTTATAAAAAGATCATGATTGCCGGTGGGGGTAATATCGGTGCGGGTCTTGCGCGCTCACTTGAGAAAAACCACAGCGTGAAACTGATCGAACGTAATCAAGCGCGTGCCACTGAGCTTTCAGAAATGCTCGACAATACCGTAGTGTTCTGTGGTGACGCTTCAGATCAAGAACTGCTTTCTGAAGAGCATATTGAACAAGTTGACGTGTTCATCGCGGTAACCAATGATGATGAAGCCAATATTATGGCTGCCATGTTGGCAAAACGTATGGGCGCACAGAAAACCATGGTACTGATCCAACGTGGTGCTTATGTTGACTTGGTCCAAGGTGGTGAGATTGATATTGCTATCTCGCCTCAACAAGCAACCATATCTGCACTACTCACCCATGTTCGTCGTGGTGATATCGTCAACGTATATTCATTACGTAAAGGGGCCGCTGAAGCCATAGAAGCGGTTGCGCATGGTGATGAAAACACCTCAAAAGTAGTGGGCCGTGCTATCAGCGATATTAAGCTGCCTGTCGGTACTACCATTGGTGCCATTGTGCGTAATGATGAAGTGCTGATTGCCCATGATGACACTGTGATTATGTCTGGCGACCATGTCATCATGTTTTTAATCGATAAAAAGCAAATTGGTGTAGTCGAAAAGCTATTCCAAGTAAGTGCGCTATTCGTTTAGGTTTAACCTATAGCATTAGTCTTTTTGATCGGCTTGTAACACTGACAGGTCGATCAAATACTCTTTCATTATGGCTTCCATAAAAGTCTGATCGTTCTTCAATTTTATTCCTAGCATGACCAGACCTTCTTTTTGTTTCACTCGGCAAATCTCGCCATTGAGTTTAAATTGCTGGTTTTGTTTACCCTCAAGTAAAATTTCACAGTCTTGTTCTTTTAAATCTGTATTAGGACAGACGTCATCACTGTGCAAATCAAACTGTAAACCCGATAAAGAAATATCCTTTATCACGCCAACCTCAGAGTGGTCACTGGTATTAAACACTGCGGGGATTAAAGTCGGAATACGAACTTGTTCACGGAGCTGATAACTTTGCACAGCACGGGGAAGAAATAAGAAGATAAGCTTAGTTGGGTGTGTTGTAACGGCTTTGATCATACTTTTGAAAGCAATGATTTGCCCATCACCTTGCTCGAGTACAGCACGCACCACCACGTTTGTGCCCTCTTTGACATAATCAAGTGCTGCACCTAAACGCTGTGCAGACGGGCAATTCAAAATGATATACTGCCCCGACATATAACCGACAAATTCCGTCTTTAAGCGTTTTGAGCCTGCCGGCATGATCACTTCAATATCTACCGTGCTTCCTGTTGGCAACTGAGAAATGATAGATACATCTACACTGGTTTGCGACTTTAACATCTTTGACCTTTACAACTTGCAGTCAGTACAAGTGTCCCTTTTATTTTTGTTATTCCTGTTTATATCGGCCATCTACCGAAGACTTTAATCTGCTGACCTAAATTTTTCGTTAAGCCTTAAGACTAGCTTAACCTCGCCAAAATGTCGGCGTAAATAACACCAGTAGCGTGAATATTTCTAAACGGCCAAATACCATGGCTAACGTTAAGATCCATTTAGCTGAATCGGTAATGTCGCCATAGTGCGCAGCCACATCGCCTAACCCCGGGCCTAAGTTATTTAAACACGCCGCAGTCGCTGAGAATGCAGTAATGTTGTCCATACCCGTACCTAACAAAGCAATCATGATGATCACGAACACTAGGGCATAAGCTGAGAAGAAGCCCCATACCGCTTCAACGACTTTGTCTGGCAGCGCTTTACGACCTAATTTAATTGAGTAAATAGCACGTGGGTGAACCAAACGATTTAGCTCTCGGACACCTTGAAGATACAGCAAGAACACACGTACCACTTTCATGCCACCGCCGGTAGAGCCCGCACACCCACCAATAAAACTAGAGAAGATAAGTAAGATAGGTAAAAACAGAGGCCAAGCCGAGAAATTATCTGTCGCAAACCCAGCAGTTGTACTGATAGAAACGGCTTGGAACAAAGCCTGATCTAGGGTTTCATCTCCATCGGCATACACTTGATTTGACGATAAAACAGCAAAGCAAATGACGACCAAAGCAAGCTGTATAAATAAGAACACTTTAAATTCTGGATCGCGTAAGTACACACGAACATTTCGACTCGACACCGCCGCATAATGTAGTGAGAAGTTCACCGCAGCAATAATCAAAAACACCACACAAATGAGGTTAATCAAAGGGCTGTCAAAGTAACCCATGGATGCGTCATACGTCGAGAAACCGCCAATCGCAATCGTCGAGAAGGCATGACATAACGCATCGAAAAAGTTCATGCCCGCCAACCAATATGCCAAAGTACAGGCTAACGTTAACGCCACATAAATATACCAAAGGTGCTTAGCCGTATCGGCGATCCGCGGTGTCATTTTCGAATCTTTCACAGGCCCCGGCGTTTCTGCACGATATAACTGCATGCCACCGACACCTAGCATTGGCAAGACCGCAACCGCTAGTACGATGATACCCATGCCTCCTAACCACTGCAGTTGCTGACGGTAAAACAATACCGACTTAGGCAAGGTTTCAATGCCCGTTAAAACAGTTGCACCGGTTGTGGTTAAGCCTGAAAACGCTTCAAATACAGAATCTGCCAAGGAGAGGTTGGGTGTTTGTAAGAAGATAAGCGGTAAGGAAGCGAACGACCCCAGTACCAGCCAAAATAACACCACTATCAAGAAGCCTTCTCGGGCTTTCAAATCTCCTTTTTGATGGCGGTTAGGATAATACGCCAACATACCCATTATAATACTGAACACAAACGCCAGTACGAATGGTACACCCCCACCATCTTTATAAATCAGCGAAACCAGTGCAGGCGGCACCATTGTGATACTAAATAAGGCCACCAGCTGGCCAAGGATTTTTATAATGGTACGAAATTGCATGCTGCGTTACGCTTCAAAAATAAGAATGACAGAGTGTTATTACTTGATTGTCTTACTCTTTACAGACTAACTCAACCACTCCATGGGTTAAATCAAAAATTTCTTGCTGTGCTTGTTCAACTTGTCGACTATCAATGCTGACTTGCCAATTCACCGCTGAGTCATAGCTTTTATCCAGCTGTAAAATAGTGAAATGGGTATTTAAATACTGCTCGATAATTCCCTGCAGCGCATAATCAGAGCGCCCTATCAGCTCAGTTGCAGGCACTTTCAATGTGGTTTTTAGTACCTCAAGGGCATTATTTAGCGTACCGCCATAAGCACGCACTAGACCGCCCGTGCCCAGCTTAATGCCGCCAAAGTAACGGGTTGTTACTGCGGTTATTTCACCAAGTCCAGAGCCAATAAGCACATTCAACATAGGTTTACCCGCAGTGCCATTGGGTTCGCCATCATCCGAGAAACCATAAACATGACTGCCCCCAGGCTCCCCTGCCACATGTGCCCAACAGTTATGTCTGGCATCTGGGTAGTCATCGTTGATCTTCTGAATAAAGGCTTTTGCAGACTCAATGGTTGGCGTATGCGCAATATGCACTAAAAAAGTGCTCTTCTTAATTTCTTCGTGATGACTGATGGATTCGCTCGGAATATAGAATTCTGACATAAAGTTGGGGTCCAGTATTTATACCAATCCTCAATAATACTTAATCATTTTGAGGGATTAAAGCTGCCGCTAACCGCGTTAAAAACTTCTCATTTAGAACAAATTGGTATTATAAAAAACGGGAAGCAACTGCTTCCCGTTAGTGTATCTAATTTCGTTTCAATGAGTCGACTTAATCCTACCAACCCCAGAAAAACAATTAGTCTAGGTCTAAATCACGCGTCATATTCTCTAGACGATCTTCATGCACTATGATGTTGTCTTCGATGCGAATACCACCATATGGCTTGAATGAGTCAACCTTTTCCCAATTAATGTATTGGTTGTTATCTGTCTTCGCTAAATCACCGAGTAGTGAATCAATGAAGTATAAACCTGGCTCGATAGTAAATACTTGGTTTGCTTCAATCTTACGTGTGCAACGTAAGAAAGGATGCCCTTCAGGTGGCGCTTGGTGCGTACCTGCTTCATCTGCCATGAAACCACCCATGTCATGCACTTGCAGACCTAAATGGTGACCTAAACCATGTGGGAAGAATGTCGAAGTAATGCCTTTAGCCACAATGTCATCAGCCGCAAGGTTTACAATCTTAAAGTCCGCCAAGGTTTGTGCAATGCGCTGATGACAATCTATATGTAACTCGCCATATAGCTTGCCTGGCTGTAAACCTTTACCTAACTCAATTTGGTGATCGTTCAGAACTTTAATTAGCTCAGCAAATTCACCTTTTCTCTCAAAATCATAAGTACGGGTAATATCAGCGGCGTAACCGTTAAAGTTTGCGCCAGCATCAATTAAGAAAGATAAATGCTTAGCTGGTGCTTTTCGGTCAAAATGCGTGTAGTGCAAGATTGCGCAGTTGTCATTCAGTGCCACAATATTGCCGTATGGCGTGTCATTTTCCATGTGCTGCGTAGCGTTTAGATAAGCTTGTTGAATCGCAAACTCTGAGCCACCCGCATAAAACGTATCACGTGCAGCTTTATGACCTAACACAGCTAGACGGTTTGCTTCACGTAAACAAGTCAGTTCATATTGCGTTTTATAAGCACGATGGAAATGCAAGTAGTTCATTACCGTCTCAGGGTTTACATTGGTAAAACCTAATGCCTGTGCCACTTCTAAGTACTCACCGATGTAAGCAAATTTTTCTTTATCGTATGGCAGAAACTGTTCAACCTGATCTGGCTTTAAAAGCAATTGAATATCAAAATACTCAGCCCAGAAGTCACTCGGCTCATCAGGCACTTTATGCCAGAAGTCAACCGGGCGATAAAAAATGAGTTTAGGCTTATCTTCGCCGTTTACCACAATCCAACAATGTGGATTATCGATCACAGGTAACCAAGCTTTGAACTGAGGGTTCACCTTAAACGGATAATACATGTCATCTAAAAACTGGCGTTTTGCTTGTCCAGAGTGGATCACTAAGCCATCTAAGCCTTCTCGCTCAACAATGGTTTTGGTGCGCTGCTGCAATGTTGCAATATGCTCAGCGTATAAATGTGCTAATTGTTCCATGGTGTACCCATTTCGTTTAATTTCTCATTATGCCAGTCTAACAAAGCCCTGACATGCAATCCAGCCAACTCGCTGGATTGCCGACATCGCTTACTTTTCTATTTCCATATCCAAGATTGGGGCCAATATATTGCCCTCTCGACCCAACTTGGTGTGATAAACCTGACGATATGCCATCACGTTTTTCACATAATTTCGGGTTTCTTTAAATGGAATGAGCTCTATCCAAAGCTCAGCTGGCATGCCTTGCTCGGGTAACCAGCGCTTAATTCGATGATACCCAGCATTATAAGAAGCTGTAGCTAAAATCTCATTACCACCATTCTTTTTCTTTAGATACTCTAAGTAATCAGTACCTAAACGAATATTGGTGGCCGGTTTATAAAGCTGACGCTTAGAGACTTTTTGCTTGCTGACGTATCTGGCTGTGCTCGGCAATAATTGCATTAAACCATGGGCGTTAGCATGTGAGACAGCATCCGGTGCAAACGAGCTTTCTCTGCGAGCTATGGCAATACTCCAGGCCACATCTACACGGTTTCGTTTACTATAACGCGTGAATAAATCTTCAAACGCCATGGGGAATCTTAAATCTACGTAGTTCCATGCTTTAATTTGCGCGAGTGTACGAATGGTGCTGTCATACCACTCTAAGTCAGCCGCTAATAAAGAAGCAGCTAACTTTTCTGCATCACTTGATGTATTAGTCAGATAATTCCACTCTCTGCGAGCTGAAGTGAAACGGTTTAGCTCTAGTAGCGCTTTGGCACGTAAAAAACCCGGCGCCTGAGACACCTTATCAATAATAGGTTGAGGCACATCGAGAGTTTGATTATTTAACGACACCGGCATATTTAAGCGCGCCGCGGCTAAAAAACCATAATAATCACGCTTTAATGCCAGAGGCTGCCATAACTGCTGTGCTTTTTCAGGCTCACCACGCTGATTGTAACTATAAGCAAGCCAGTATTGCTGCCCATTACTTAAGTTCTTCATCCCCGTAAATAAAGCCACGATCCCCGCCCAATCTTGCTCTTTGAGCATGTTGGCCATCATCCACTGGCGCAGCTTAGTATCTTGTAATTCTTCAGGTACTTTATTTAGCCAAAAGCGTGCATCATCATGCCCTTTTGATGCCAACGCCAATGCAAAGCGATACGCTACCGTATCTTTTTGTGATTGGCTGAATGTAAACATGCCTTGCAGTTTATCCCATGCTCTTAGCGCAAGCTTTTGATCTCGCCAAATAAGACGCTTAACACCATAAACCGCGATTTCAGCCTCTTTGCTTGAACGCTTCTTATAACGGTATAAACCCGCAGAGGCACTTGGGTCACGCCTGACAGCTTTATATAAATCAGCTAAGTAAGCTTCTTTTTGAGGGAGCAGCGTTTTCAAATAAGGCAACAGTGCAACTTGCCCGCCCTGCGCCGCTTTAGTGATACGCTGCCACACCAAAGCTTGTGTCATGCGCCCATCTTTACGCCATATTCTAAATAACTTATCGCACGCTTTAGGCTGAGACTTGCCGACCGCCCAAAGTGCATCAACTTGATCAAGCAGCTGTGCTTTCGGTGCACCTAAATCAATCTGATACTGTAAATAGCGGCATTGTAACTCAGCATTGCTGGTGGGCTGGTAATACTCAACAAAGAGCGCTTTTTTTCCACGACGCTGCAAATACTCGAGCCAGCTCTTGCGCACCGGCCACTCTAACGGCGTGTTATCGTAGACACTTAAATAATGGCTGATGTCTTGCTGATATTTGAGGCGAGGGTAACGTTTATAAAACGCCAGTTCAGCATACGGTTTGAGCGGGTGATCTAAGTCGTTGATCGCCGCTTTAAACGCTTTGTAGTTACCTGAACGTGCAACTTTTTCTGCATCTTTAAATGCTTGATGATCATTGCTCGCAGAAGAAAACCAGCTAAATGCGCCAAGGCTGGTAGCGGCAATGGTCATGATCCAAGATTTCATAATGACCTTTACACTTTAAATTTTAAATTAATGAATGAGATAAGTATTAATGCATTCATCTTGCCTAAGCTTGGCTATCTCTAAGATGAATAAATGTACTCAAGGGCATTGGCTCTACGCACAAATAACACACCAATAAAAAACACAAACTAAGTTTGCACATCAACGGTTATCAAGACCAAACGCCATTAAGATAAAAATGACTTGAGCATTGTGTCACTCAACCACCTTAGCAGCTCAACTGCAAATTTTTAAGGCAGGCGTAAACCTCTGGTAAATTTTTCATTGCAATTTTAATTTAAAGGGTCCAAACTGAGTAAATTAACAACTCATCGTACCAGTGTGATAACACGGGAGAACAAGCATGTTATACAAGAGCGAGTCCTTTGTTGTTGATTTTTACAAAGGCAATATCGCTGAGTTTAAGTTCTGTATGCCAGGTTCGGTAAACAAACTATCTCAGCAAACCCTACAAGAATGTGGCAAAGCATTTGCCGAACTTAGCCAACGCGATGATATCGCGGCGATGGTTTTCACTAGCGATAAAGACCATTTCATCATCGGCGCCGACATTTTTGAATTCTTACCGACTTTCCAACGCCCAGAAGAAGAACTAGTTGGTTGGATCAAGTCAGCAACAGATATTTTCGATGCCATCGAAGACTTACCGTTCCCAACTGCCTCTGCTATTGATGGCCTTGCACTTGGCGGTGGCTGTGAATGGCTACTTGCAACGGATTACCGCATCGCAAGTCAAAACGCCAAAATTGGCCTACCAGAAGTTAAATTAGGGATCATGCCAGGTTTCGGTGGTACGGTACGCTTACCACGTATTATTGGTGCTGATAACGCCATGACGTGGATCACCACAGGTAAAGAAAACCGTGCAGCAGACGCATTGAAAGTCGGTGCAGTTGACGGTGTGGTTGCAAAAGACAAATTAGTTGAAGCGGCAGTAAAAACCCTTGAGCAAGCGGTAGCAGGTAAACTTGATTGGCGTGCAAAACGTCAGCTAAAACTTGATCCACTGAAACTAAACCGCGTTGAGCAAGGCATGAGCTTCGCAATGGCTGAAGGCCTAGTGATGGGTAAAACCAAAGGTCACTACCCTGCACCTGTGATGGCGGTAAGAACAATTAAAGCCGCAGCAAATGCAACACGCGATGAAGCCATAGCAATTGAAAATGCCAACTTTGCAAAGCTGGCTAAAACAGCAGAAGCGGCCGCGCAAACGGGTATTTTCCTAGCTGACCAATACATTAAAGGTGTTGCGAAGAAACAAGCGAAACAATCTTCTACTGAGATTAAACAAGCAGCAGTACTAGGTGCAGGTATCATGGGTGGCGGTATCGCTTACCAATCTGCTTACAAAGGCACGCCAATTGTCATGAAAGACATCAATCAAGCTGCCCTTGATCTAGGCATGAATGAAGCGGCAACCCTACTTGGTAAAAAAGTAGAACGCGGTCACATGAAGCTAGACAAAATGGTCGGCACGCTAGGTAAGATCAAACCAACACTGAATGATGCAGATTTAGCTGGCTCTGACATTGTGGTTGAAGCGGTTGTTGAGCACCCACAAGTTAAGAAAACAGTACTTGCTGGTCTTGAAAAGCAATTACCTGAAGGCACTATTTTAACCTCGAACACATCGACAATCCGTATTGATGAACTGGCTGAAGCACTAGAAAAACCAGAGCACTTCTGTGGTATGCACTTCTTCAACCCTGTGCCGAAAATGCCGCTTGTTGAGATCATCCGTGGTGAAAAGACTTCAGATGAAACCGTTGCAGCCGTGGTTGATTACGCACTAAAACTTGGCAAATCACCTATCGTAGTAAATGACTGCCCGGGTTTCTTCGTAAACCGTGTACTTTTCCCTTACTTTGCAGGTTTCAGCAAACTCGTTGTTGAAGGCGCTGATTTTACTAAAGTAGATAAAGTCATGGAAAACGTATTTGGTTGGCCTATGGGTCCGGCATACCTACTAGACGTTGTCGGTATCGATACAGCAAACCATTGTACGGGTGTGATGGCCGATGGCTTCCCAACTCGTATGGCTCGCCAAGATAAAGATCCGGTTGCGGTTCTTGCAAATGCTGAGCGTTTTGGTCAGAAGAACCAAAAAGGTTTCTACCAATATGCACCAGATCGTCGCGGTCGCCTTAAGAAGAGCAAAGACGCTGACGCAGTTGCACTACTAAGCAGCATTTGCGATGCAGCCACTGAGTTTGATAAACAAACCATCATTGAGCGTTGTATGGTGCCAATGATCAACGAAGTTCTACTTTGCCTACAAGAAGGCATTGTCGCTTCTCCACAAGAAGCAGATATGGCGCTTATCTATGGCATTGGTTTCCCTCCATTCAGAGGCGGAGCATTCCGTTACCTAGATCAAATTGGCCTAGCTAACTTTGTTGCTATGGCTGACAAGTACGCACATCTAGGTGAAATTTACCAAGTATCAGAACAGACGCGTCAATGGGCGACAGAAGGTAAAGTATTCTATGCCGTGGAGGGCCAATAACATGACTATGCAAAATGCAGTAATCGTTGATTGTCTTCGTACGCCAATGGGCCGCTCTAAAAACGGTGTGTTTAAACACCGTCGCGCAGAAGACTTAAGTGCACACCTTATGAAAGGTGTTCTTGAACGTAACCCACAAGTTGATCCTGCTAGCATCGACGATATTTATTGGGGTTGTGTTCAACAAACGCTTGAGCAAGGCTTTAACGTGGCACGAAATGCGGCACTACTTGCGGGTATTCCTCACACAGTGCCTGCGGTTACCGTTAACCGCTTATGTGGCTCATCAATGCAAGCACTGCATGATGCAGCACGTGCAATCATGACAGGTACTGGTGACACTTATCTTATCGGTGGTGTTGAGCACATGGGTCACGTACCTATGACACACGGTGTTGATTTCCACCCAGGCCTATCAACTTCAGTAGCACAAGCTGCTGGCTCAATGGGTTTAACCGCTGAGTACCTTGCAACGATTCATGGTATCAGCCGTGAGCAACAAGATGCGTTCGCAGTTCGTTCACACCAACGTGCACATGCTGCGACGGTTGAAGGTCGTTTCGCTCGTGAGATTTTACCAACTGAAGGTCACGATGATGATGGCGTTCCAGTATTAGTAGAAAACGACGAAGTCATTCGTCCAGAGACAACACTTGAAGGTTTATCGCAACTACGCCCTGTGTTTAACCCAGCTTCAGGTACGGTGACTGCGGGTACTTCATCAGCACTGTCAGATGGTGCATCTGTGATGCTAGTAATGAGCGAAGAGAAAGCCAAAGCACTAGGCTTACCTATTCGTGCGCGTGTTAAGTCAATGGCGGTTGCAGGCTGCGATCCATCAATCATGGGTTACGGTCCAGTTCCTGCTAGTAAGAAGGCATTACAACAAGCAGGTATAACCATTGATGATATCGATGTAGCTGAGCTTAACGAAGCATTTGCTGCACAGTCTCTACCTGTATTGAAAGACCTTGGTCTACTTGAAGTGGCTGACGAGAAAGTGAATCTAAATGGTGGTGCGATTGCCCTAGGTCACCCACTTGGTTGTTCGGGTTCACGTATCAGTACGTCACTAATCCACTTGATGGAAGACAAAGGTGCAAAATATGGTTTAGCCACCATGTGCATTGGTTTAGGCCAAGGCATCGCAACGGTGTTTGAGCGCGTAGAATAAGCCCAAAAGAGCTCACTTGCTGAGTGAGCTGTTACAACGCTTGCGCTCATTTCTCTTGTCGAGAAATTATTCAAAACGCAAAACTCAACTTGGTGAACCAGTATTTCAGTCATGAATGCTGGTACAAAGGCAAAGTGTGAAAACGCTTTGCCTTTTTTCGTTTTAGGTGTGAAGCTCAAATTAGTCGCTTGCAATGGTTTATTTGTCATCGCGCAGTGGGTAAAATATTCGCCCTATTTTTTAGCTTGTTTAAGAGAGTCACCATGCCATTTTCTAATCCCGATCATACATTAGATGCAATCGGTCTTCGTTGTCCTGAGCCTGTGATGATGGTGCGTGGTGCGGTGAGAAAAATGTCTGATGGTGAAACGTTATTAATTATCGCTGATGACCCATCAACTACCCGTGATATTCCAAGCTTCTGCGAGTTTATGGACCATACACTGGTTGCCAAAGAAGTTGAACAAGCGCCTTTCCGTTACTTAGTAAAAAAGGGCAAATAAGCCCTTTTCGTTCTATATTTTGTAAAGCATTCGTTCGCTTTAACTTACCCTTTACTCACCATGACCATAGGCGATGCTGAGTTTCGATAATCAAAGGTAATGGTGTACCAGCCCTTTTTACTTGGTGCAAAACTAAAGTAGTTATATACCGTGTCACAGTTCGCTGGTATTGGTTTATTTAATTGCAGTGAGCCTGACGAATGATAACCACAGTTAAAGCCTTTACTCCAAGACTCATCGGCAATTTTAAATTCATACACTTTGCCCGGCGTCATAAATTTTGCCCGTACCGTGTAAATGCCCGGTTGTTGTGCGCCCAGTTTATAGTGAGGCTCTGCATCCCATAAGGTGAAGTCACCACGCAGATACATGTCTCTATCGAGGGGTTTTACATTAGGCTGAATAGTTTCTTGGCCTGGAACATATACCTGACTCGAACATGCAGAAAGTAATAAAGCCATTAACGCTGCGGATAGTTTTTTCATACTTTTAATTTCCTCTCAGCCATTTAGCTCAGCTTAGTTCTGAGCTGTTCTAATTCATACCTATTAGAATCTAAATAACTGTAAAAGTGCGAAGTATTATGTAAAAGAATTTATAACTCTCTAACACTAGCCAACCGCTGAGGTTGGCTTTTTAAGTTTTTTGGTCAATTCAACTAGTTCTGTAAAACAGAGATATCCGCTGTATTTAAGAACAAGCGGCTTAACTGACTTAGCAGTGCTAAACGGTTATTCTTCACCGCTTCATCATCAGCCATTACCATTACATTATCGAAGAAGTTATCTACCGCTTCACGTAAGCTTGCCAGTTGCGTTAATGCACCTTGATAATCACCTGCAGCGTAAACTGGTGCAAGCGCATCGGTTAACTCAGCAACTTGTGCTGCTAACACTTTTTCAGCGTCTTCTGCTAATAAAGCGTTGTCTACCGCTGCATCGCTCGTCACATTATTCTTAGCAAGAATATTGTTTACACGCTTATTCGCCGCAGCCAAGCTTTCAGCTTCTGCCAATGTACGGAAGTGACTGACCGCTTTAACTCGACGGTCGAAATCAGCTGGTGAAGATGGACGGCGCGCTAATACCGCTTGGATCACATCAACACTGATACCTTCATCTTGATACCATGCACGGAAACGACCTAGCATAAATTCGAACACGTCTTCAGCCACATTGTCATTGCTTAGCTTATCAGCGAATAACTCTTGAGACTTAGCAACGATGTCGTGGATGTCTAACTTAAGCTCTTTCTCTACCATAATGCGAAGCGCACCGATGGCTGCACGACGAAGTGCAAACGGGTCTTTGTCACCTTTTGGCGCTTGGCCAATACCAAAGATACCCACTAGCGTGTCAAACTTATCTGCCAATGCAACAGCATAGCTGATAGGATTTGATGGTAAGTTATCACCAGCAAAACGCGGCATATATTGCTCATTTTGTGCTAGCGCAACTTCTTCCGCCTCGCCGTCAATACGTGCGTAATGCATACCCATTACACCTTGTACGTCAGTGAACTCCATCACCATTTCAGTCATTAAATCTGTTTTACTTAATAGACCTGCACGTTCAGCTAATGCTTTGTCAGCACCAACTTGCTCAGCGATATAACCCGCTAATGCCGCAATGCGCTCTGACTTATCTTTTAAAGTACCAAGCTGCTTTTGGAACAATACGCTACCTAAAGATTCTAGGCGGCTTTCAAGAGTTTTCTTTTTATCTGTTTCAAAGAAGAATTGTGCATCAGCTAGACGAGGACGAACCACCTTTTCGTTACCTGAGATAACCACACTTGGATCTTTACTTTCGATGTTAGACACGAATAGGAACTTATTAATTAAGTTGCCAGCTTTGTCTAATAGCGGGAAGTACTTTTGGTCGTCCTTCATGGTATAGATAAGTGCTTCGTCAGGCACAGCTAAGAACTCTTCTTCGAATGACGCTGTTAGTGTAACCGGCCACTCAACGAGTGAAGTCACTTCTTCAAGTAAGTCTTCATCCATTGCCACAACCGCGTCAACTGCCGCAGCAGCTTCTTCGATTTGTGCACGAATTTGTGCTTTACGCGCTTCGTAGTCTGCAACAACATAAGCTGACTTAAGCGTTTCGAACACCTCATCAGCGTGGCTTACAGTTACACGTGCTGGGTGGTGGAAACGGTGACCTTGCAGTTCATTACTGATCGCTTTACCCAGCACTTCACCTTGTACTTGTGTGCCGCCAAGAAGTGCAGCCACAGTATGCACAGGACGAATAAACTGTGTTTTATTCGCGCCCCAACGCATAGGTTTTGGAATAGGTAATTTAGCCAGCGCTTTGTTAATTGCATCAGCAAGTAATTCTGTAGCCGCTTGACCTTTTACCGTCGCACGATGAAGTAACCAAGCGCCCTTTTCTGTTTCTAGCGTCTCAGCTTCACTCACTTCGATACCACAACCACGCGCCCAACCCATGGCCGCTTTAGTTGGGTTACCGTCAGCATCGTAGGCTGCCTTAGTCGCTGGACCACGCTTTTCTACAACTTTATCTTGTTGCTGTGTCGCAAGCGCTGCCACCTGTAAACCTAAACGACGTGGTGATGCATACCAATTGATGCTTTCGAAAGATAACTCTAATGCTTTCAACTCTTCAGTTAGGTTATCTGCAAAAGCGGTTGCTAGTTTGCGCAGTGATTTTGGTGGTAACTCTTCAGTACCAATTTCTACTAATAAATTTTCAGTTGTCATGATCAGTCCTTACAAAGCGGGAAACCAAGCGCTTCACGCGCTTCATAATATGCCTTCGCACAAGCTTTAGATAATGCACGTACACGAAGGATATAACGTTGACGCTCTGTTACTGAAATAGCATGGCGTGCATCTAATAAATTGAAGGCATGAGATGCTTTCATCACCTGCTCGTATGCTGGCAGTGGTAAACCTGCTGCAATCAGTTTTTCACTTTCTTTCTCACACTGATCAAACTGTGCAAATAAAGCATCAACATCAGCATGCTCAAAGTTATAAGTCGACTGCTCAACTTCGTTCTGATGGAATACATCACCATAGGTGACTTTACCCATTGGACCATCTGTCCATACTAAGTCATAAATACTGTCTACACCTTGTATATACATAGCAAGACGTTCAAGACCGTAAGTGATTTCGCCAGTTACCGGTGCGCATTCTAGGCCGCCCACCTGTTGGAAGTAGGTGAACTGAGTTACCTCCATACCATTTAACCACACTTCCCAACCAAGACCCCAAGCACCTAGCGTTGGTGATTCCCAGTTGTCTTCTACGAAACGAACTTCATGCGTTAACGTATCGATGCCCATCGCAGCAAGAGAGCCTAAATACAGCTCTTGAATATTATCTGGAGATGGCTTTAACACAACTTGGAATTGATAATAATGTTGAAGACGGTTTGGGTTCTCACCGTAGCGGCCATCTGTAGGACGGCGACACGGCTGTACATAAGCACTCGACATTGGCTCTGGACCAATTGATTTTAAGAATGTCAGTGGGTGGAATGTACCCGCGCCTACTTCCATATCAAGTGGCTGAGCGATCACACAGCCTTGCTGTGCCCAGTAATCCTGTAGTGCCAGGATCAAGCCTTGAAAGGTTTTTAAATCGTATTTTTGCATAGTTGGCTTAATTTAATTTGGCTCATTGCGCATAGTGGAGCTCACAGAGTGGCTATTAGCGCAGGGTTTTGTGATTGAAAATTATGCTCAGTATACCGCGTGCTGTGCAGGGTTTTAAGCATCAAACATAAAAAAAGGCGGGAAAACCCGCCTTTTTAAATATTATTTTAGAACTCGATTAAACGTCTAAGTTCACAACACGTAATGCATTGCTTTCGATGAACTCACGACGAGGTTCAACTTGGTCACCCATCAGTGTCGCAAATAATTGGTCAGCTGCAATGGCATCTTCAATGGTTACCTGAAGCATGCGACGTGCACCTGGATCCATCGTTGTTTCCCAAAGCTGGTCTGGGTTCATTTCACCCAATCCTTTATAGCGTTGTGTATACAAGCCACGCTTAGATTCACTCACTAACCAATCAAGGCCTGATACAAAGTCAGTAACTGGGTGCGTCTTCTCGCCACGTTGCACGTAACCGCTCTCTTCCATCAAGTTCGCCATTTGCTTACCTGTGTTTGCAATACGAACATAATCTTTAGACGTAATGAAGTTGTAGTCTAGTGTATAAGCTTTATCAACACCATGCTGACGGATCTTAACTACTGGGTAGTACATATGACGCTCTTCGTCGTACGCTACTTCAGCATTAAAGATAGTTGCATCTTCATCTTTTTCTACAAGGTCAGCGACTAAACGTTCTGTCCAGCTAGTTACTTTGTCTTTATCAGATAGATCAGCTTCTGTGATCTCAGGTTGATAGATTAAACGATTCGTTACTGATGCAGGGTATTTACGATTTAATCGCTCTAACACTTCTACCGTTTTCTGATAATCATAAACGATATTTGCTAGTGCATTGCCTTCAATTGCAGCAGCACCTTCAGCAGGATATAACGCTGCACCATTTAGAGCTAACTCTAACAAGTACCCAGTAAGCGCATTTTCATCTTTGATGTACTGCTCTTGCTTACCTTTCTTCACTTTATAAAGTGGCGGCTGAGCAATATACACATAACCACGTTCAATGATTTCTGGCATTTGACGGTAGAAGAAGGTCAATAGTAGCGTACGAATGTGCGAACCATCGACATCAGCATCGGTCATGATGATGATACGGTGATAACGCAGCTTTTCTGGGTTGTATTCGTCACGGCCAATACCGCAACCAAGTGCAGTAATAAGCGTTGCAACTTCTTGAGAAGATAGCATCTTATCAAAGCGTGCTTTCTCAACGTTCAGAATTTTACCTTTCAGCGGCAGGATTGCTTGGTTCTTACGGTTACGACCTTGCTTCGCAGAACCACCCGCCGAGTCACCCTCCACTATATATAGTTCAGAAAGTGCTGGGTCTTTTTCTTGGCAATCAGCCAGCTTACCTGGTAAGCCAGCTAAATCCATTGCTCCTTTACGGCGAGTCATTTCACGCGCTTTACGCGCCGCTTCACGAGCTCGAGCTGCATCAATAATTTTGCTTACTACCGTTTTAGCATCACCCGGATTTTCTAGTAAGTATTCAGTTAGCTTTTCAGCCATTGCTTGTTCTACAGCAGATTTAACTTCACTTGATACAAGTTTATCTTTGGTCTGTGAAGAGAACTTTGGATCAGGAACTTTAACACTTACAACAGCGGTTAAACCTTCACGCGCATCATCACCGGTCGCGTTGCTTGCTGTTTTCGCTTTTTTGTTAAAGCCTTCTTTTTCCATGTAGTTGTTCAGCGTACGAGTCAGTGCAGCACGGAAACCCGCTAAGTGAGTACCACCGTCACGCTGAGGAATATTGTTCGTGAAACAGTAGATGTTTTCTTGGAAACCATCATTCCACTGCATTGATACTTCAACACTAATGCCATCTTCACGTTCAGAAGTGAAGTTGAATACATTCTGATGTACAGGTGTTTTCTTACGGTTTAGATATTCAACGAAAGCTTGAATACCACCTTCATATTTGAAGTGGTCTTGCTTATTCTCTTCACGCTCATCAGTCAGGATAATACTCACACCCGAGTTAAGGAATGAAAGTTCACGAAGACGTTTTGCAAGAATATCGTAGTGGAAGTTTGTATCAGAAAAGGTTTCAGCACTTGGCCAGAAGCGTAATTCAGTACCCGTAGTTTCAGATTCACCAATCTCCGCTAGCGGAGCATCTGGTACACCCATTGTATATTTTTGCTGGTGAAGTTTACCTTCACGACGGATTGTAAGTTGCAACTTTTCAGATAGCGCGTTTACTACTGAAACACCTACACCGTGAAGACCACCTGATACTTTATATGAGTTATCATCGAATTTACCACCGGCATGGAGAACCGTCATGATAACTTCGGCAGCTGACACACCTTCTTCAGGGTGAATAGAGGTAGGAATACCACGTCCATTATCTCGAACTGATACAGAACCGTCAGTATGAATAGTTACGAAGATATCATCACAATAGCCTGCTAATGCTTCATCGATAGAGTTATCTACTACTTCGAATACCATATGATGAAGACCAGTGCCATCATCTGTATCCCCTATATACATTCCCGGACGCTTTCTTACCGCATCCAATCCTTTCAGTACTTTAATACTGGACGAATCGTAATTTTCAGACATGGGTTTCTTCCAATTTTATGTTGTTAAACTGCCATGTTTCACGTGGAACATTTTCTTTTCTCTTTGTATTGGTTCCACAACAGCAGAAATACTTTCAGCAGTAATAGCCGTAATAAATAGCTGTGACTGACATAATTTTAATAATTCAGCCACACTAGTCATCGTTTCTTCCCCTAGCTCTGAGGGTAAATCATCGATTAGCAATATTGACTGCTTTTTTGTTTCGGTCTCAATTAAGGTGTTTTGCGTAATCTTTAACGCATACAACAACAGCTTTAACTGACCCCGAGAAAAAATATTTTCTATACTATAACCATTTATATAAAAGCTAAAATCAGCTTTATGCGGTCCTTTACTTGTATAGCCAAGCTTAACATCACGCTCAAAGTTAGCTTTTAACGTGCTAGCTAAGTCTTCTTTCCAACCAGCATCATAACGTAATTCTAGGCCAGAAAATATAGGTATTTGACCCACTATTTTATCAAAAAAATACGCATTAAACCTCTCTATATAGGCTTTTCTTGCGATATTTATTTGATCAGCCACCTTAACGAATTCAACGTCCCAGAATTTGATTTGCTCGGCGTAATTATGTGGACGAGATTTAAGTAGTGCATTGCGTTGCTTAAGAATTTTATTAAACTGACGCCAGGCATTAAAAAAAGATTGTTCCACGTGGAACACACCTAAATCTAAAAATTTCCTGCGTTCTTTCGGACCACCAAAAAACAATTCATAGCTTTCAGGTGTAATAACTTGCACCGGTAGAAGTTGCGCCAGCTCAGAGATTTTTCTACTGGCTTGACCTTGTATTTTAAGCTGTGTTTCACCCTGCTTATTCTTACTAATACCTACAGGTATAGACAAGTTAAGATGTTGTTTTTTAGCATGAACAATACAAGCGTCTTGTTCGTAATGAATAAGGAGTTTCTGCTTGTTAGTACGAAAAGATTTACCGTGAGAAAGAAAATAGATGGCTTCGAGGAGACTGGTTTTTCCACTGCCGTTTGCGCCATAGATGATATTAATGTCTGCGCTTGGCTGAAAAGATAAAGCCTCAATATTTCGAAAATGATTGAGGCTAATATGATTCAAGCTCATAAACTATAGACGCATTGGCATCACAACATACACTGCATCATCTTGGCTTACACCCTCAATTAATGCACTTGAGTTTGAGTCAGATAAAGTGAACTGAACATCTTCAGTTTTTAGAGTATTAAGTACGTCTAAAACATAAGAAACGTTAAAGCCAATTTCTAAGTCATCGCCTTGATAACCCACTTCAACCACTTCTTCTGCTTGTTCTTGTTCAGGGTTGTTTGCTGTGATCTTCAATAAGCCACTTGATAAATTAAGGCGAACACCACGGAACTTCTCGTTCGATAAAATAGAAACACGTTGGAATGCACTACGTAACCACTCGCGATTTGCGGTCACTAATTTATCGCCACCACGTGGTAGAACACGACGATAATCAGGAAAACGACCATCAACTAATTTACTGGTGAAAGTAAATTCACCATCAATTAGACGCACATGATTCGCACCAAACTGAATTGTGATTAGTTCATCGTCAGCAGGTAAAAGGCGCATAATTTCTTGCACACCCTTTCGCGGAATAATTAACTGACGCTGCGTATTTAAAGATTCAGATAATGGCTGAGCCGCAATTGCTAAACGGTGACCATCAGTGGCAACGGTTTTAATTTCACTGTTATCCACTTCAAATGACATACCGTTTAAATAATAACGAACATCTTGGTTCGCCATTGAGAAATGCGTGCTTTCGAGTAAACGTCTTAACTCTAAACGGGTCGTCTTGAATTCAACTTCACCATCCCACTGTTCGAGGTTTGGAAAATCTTCAGCAGCTAACGTCGTTAATGAAAAGCGACTTTTTCCACTGGTCAGAAGCACTTGATGTTCTTGCATCGAAAAAGTGAGTTCTGAACCATCAGGTAGGCTTTTACAGATATCGAGTAGCTTCTTAGCCGGCAAAGTCAGTTTGGCGTCTTCAGCTGGATTTTCAAGGTGCGAACTTGCAACCAGTTCAATCTCTAGATCGGTCCCCGTCATCGCCAACACACCGTCTTTAATTTCTAACAATACATTAGAAAGAATAGGTAGCGTGTGTTTGCGCTCAATGGCACCAGAAACCTGCATTAACGGCTTTAAAAATTGCTCTCTTGAAATTGTAATTTGCATAATAAATTAAGCCCGAAAATTAAGACGACAATGTTCTAATTAAATTTTGATAATCTTCTTTTACCTCATGACTTTCATCACGAAGTGATTTTACCTTACGGCAAGCATGTAACACGGTGGTATGATCTCGGCCACCAAATGCATCACCAATTTCAGGTAAACTGTGGTTTGTTAATTCTTTAGATAACGCCATCGCCACTTGTCTTGGTCTTGCAATCGAACGACTACGACGTTTAGATAATAGATCAGAAACGCGAATACGATAGTACTCAGCAACAGTACGTTGAATGTTATCGATCGTAACCAACTTATCTTGTAGTGCTAATAAGTCACGCAGTGCTTCTTTTACGAAATCGATAGAGATTGGACGACCTGTGAAGTTTGCATTTGCAATCACACGGTTAAGCGCCCCTTCTAATTCACGTACATTTGAACGCAATTTTTTCGCGATAAAGAAAGCCACTTCATGCGGTAAATTGATATTACTTTGCTGTGCTTTCTTCATCAGGATTGCCACACGCGTTTCAAGTTCAGGTGGCTCAATGGCAATCGTTAAACCCCAACCAAAACGAGATTTTAATCTGTCTTCTACCCCTTCAATTTCTTTTGGATAACGGTCAGAGGTTAAAATAATTTGCTGATTACCTTCTAATAAAGCATTAAAGGTATGGAAAAACTCTTCTTGCGAACGCTCTTTGTTTGCGAAGAATTGAATGTCATCGATCATCAAAGCGTCAACACTGCGGTAATAACGCTTAAATTCTTCAATAGCATTATTCTGTAGTGCCTTAACCATGTCTTGAACAAAACGTTCAGAGTGCATGTAGACAATTTTGGCATCTTTTTTCTTTTCCATGATGCCATTACCCACCGCGTGTAAAAGGTGAGTTTTACCTAAACCTGTACCACCATATATAAAGACAGGGTTGAACGCATTACCCGGATTGTCGGCCACTTGCGTTGCAGCCGCTTTAGCTAACTGGTTTGATTTACCTTCAACGAAGTTATCAAACGTATAGTTTTCTTTAATATTAGATTTATAACCAGATTTAGGTGCCGGCTCTACTTTTTGCTCAGCAACAGGTTGAGCTGTTACTTGAGCTTGTTCGCTGCTAGTCGCTTGAGGTGAGACATTATTAGTCTGCTCTGCAGCTGTATTTACTTGAGCGGCCGCAGGAGTGCCAACGTCAAAACGCAACTCTGGCGCTTCATCACCACAAATTTCAACCAATAACTCATTGATGCGATTGAGGTACTTTTCTCTAACCCAATCTAAAACAAAGCGATTAGGTGCATAAATGGTCAAAGTATCATCGGTACTCTCTGCTTGCAGTGGCCTGACCCACATACTAAATTGCTGAGATGGCAATTCATCTTGCAACACATATAAACAACTTTGCCAAACAGACAGATACACGCTGAACAACTCCAATGGGTTAATATTCCCGTACATAGTAAAGAGTACAAGAATTGATTAATTATTATCACAAAATATAAGTGGAAGCCGGGTATTATGAATTGATCTTATCCACAACTTCAATATTGACTTTTGCAAAAACTAGGATCTTGTTGATAAAAACAATTAAACACATGTTTTATAAAGGTTTTTATTTTATAACCGAGCAATAGATCATAACAAAAAACAACCAAGATCACACGTGATAATTGTGATCAAATTAAGTTTTCCCAAGCTTTTGTTCAGATTGACCCCAAGACCTGTGGAAAACCCAAATAAGATCAGATCCTTTAAGATCTGCTATCCTTTTTATCTCGATCACGGGTATAATACAGCCGCTTTTATATAGGGCGAATCAAGTTGATTATTTTTACAACTATTTTGCCCTGTAAATGAGATTATCATTGACTTTCGTCGTCCTCGGCATTAATATCTCGCGCTCGCAATGGCACCTGTGCCAGGATCGCGACCTGCATAGGATGTTTTAACCTTAACCGATCGGATGGAATTGTTATGAAAAGAACTTTTCAACCTAGCGTATTAAAGCGTAAGCGTACTCACGGTTTCCGTGCACGTATGGCTACTGCTAACGGCCGTAAAGTTTTAGCACGTCGTCGTGCTAAAGGTCGTAAAGTACTTTCTGCTTAATCATTAGTGGAAAGCTTTAGCTTTGGCAGGGAGTTACGTCTGTTAACTCCCTCGCACTACTCCCGCATATTCAATGAACCTGCTCGTGCAGCAACACCCTTCTTTACTTTATTAGCTAAACCAAATGAAGCTGATCAACCAAGACTAGGTCTCACTGTTGCTAAAAAACGTTGTAAACTGGCTGTTCAAAGAAACCGCATTAAACGTCTTGCCCGTGAGAGCTTTCGTTTAAATCAACATAAACTTGATAACATCGATATTGTATTGATGGTTAAATCAGGTGTTGATGAACAATCAAATGAAGAGCTAACTAAACAGCTTAATAAACTTTGGTTAAAAATAAATGAACGTTGTAAGCCAGGTGCTCCAAAACCTAAACCTTACAAAAAGCGTCCTTATAAAGGTAAGAAACCAGCTAAAACTCAGCAAAAGTAGTGTATTAAACTTCTGCTGAATAGCTTTACCCCCCTATTTAAGGTATCTTTAGCTCACCTTTTAAACATTCAATGCGTGACCATGGCACAAGCTAAAAAAAAGTTGACCCTTGCATGGCTATTAAGCCTGCCGAAACTTGCTTTAATTGTGCTAATTAAAGGCTATCAAAATTTTATTAGTCCGTTACTTGGTCCCCACTGTCGCTTTAATCCAACGTGCTCCAGTTATGCAATTCAGGCAATTAATTGTCATGGATCGATAAAAGGGAGTTGGTTAGCGCTCAAACGCATATTAAAATGTCACCCTTTAAGCGCAGGTGGGGATGACCCCGTACCTGAGAAGTCCAACAAAGTTAAACACCAACACGAGAAATAAGAGCTGTTATGGAATCACAACGCACGTTTTTATTTATCGGTTTATTGCTTGTGTCGTTTTTATTGTTCCAAGAGTGGAATAATGAAAAACTTCAAGCGAATGCCGATACCAGTGCCACTACACAACAAGTCACTGCACCTTCTTCATCAATCGCGCAAGATGATGATGTGCCAGCATCAACTCAAAACGATGTACCAGCCGCAGTTACTAAAGCAGTTCGTTCAGTTATCACCGTTAAAACTGACGTACTAGATGTAAAAATTGACACCAAAGGCGGTGATGTTGTTGAAGCGAAGTTATTACAACACGCAGAAACACATGGCAGCGATACACCATTTTTACTGTTAGGTGAATTTGAAGGCCGCCAATATATTTCACAAAGCGGCTTAACTGGGTTACATGGCCCTGATAAGCCTGGAGGTCGTCCAGTTTATACCGCGCCACAAAAAGCGTATGAACTATCAGGCGATGAGTTACGTGTACCACTGACTTTTGTTGATAACAAAGGTGTTCAGTACACAAAAACCTATGTATTCAAAGCGGGTAAGTATGATGTTGCACTAGAATACACAGTCAACAACACGACTGCTGACCCAATCCAAGTTCAACTATACACGCAAGTTAAGCGCACTGTGCAACCAAAAGGCAGCATGGTTGACCAAACTTATTTAGGCGCAACCTATGGTACTTCTGAAGAGCCGTACGAAAAGTATAGCTTCGAAGATATGGCTGAAGCGAATTTAAACAAAAACACCCAAGGTGGTTATATTGCTTTCATTCAGCACTATTTCTTAAGTGCGTGGGTACCAGACCAAACTGTAAACAACACGGTTTACACATTACTGCGTAATAACCAAGGTATCATTGGTATTAAAGGCGAGGCGGTTAATGTACAAGCAAACAGCACAAGTAACATTAATTCTACTTTATACATAGGTCCAAAAAATGGTGATGCACTTGAAGCGATCCATGAAGACCTAGATTTAGCAGTAGACTTCGGTTGGTTATGGTTTATTTCTCAGCCACTACTTGTACTTCTAAAACTACTTTATAGCTTCATCGGTAACTGGGGTGTGGCAATCATCGCTATCACTATTTTAGTTAAGATGGCGCTTTACCCACTGACTAAAGCGCAGTACACGTCTATGGCTAAGATGCGTGCGCTACAACCTAAGATGATGCAATTAAAAGAGCGCTATGGTGATGACCGTCAAAAGATGGGTCAAGCTACAATGGAGCTTTACCGCAAAGAGAAAGTAAACCCTATGGGTGGTTGTTTGCCGCTACTACTGCAAATGCCTATTTTCTTAGCGCTATTCTATGTATTCCTAGAATCACCTGAATTACGTCATGCTGAATTCATGTTCTGGCTAACAGACCTATCTGCAAAAGACCCATACTACGTATTACCGATTCTATTTGGTGCAAGTATGTTCTTAACGCAGAAGCTGCAACCTATGACAGTGACTGATCCTATGCAACAAAAGATGATGACGTACATGCCAATCGTATTCACGTTCTTCTTCATCTTATTCCCATTCCCATCAGGTCTAGTACTTTACTGGTTAGTATCTAACTTGATCACCATTGCACAGATGCTTTACATCTACCGTGGGATGGAAAAACAAGGGATCAAAGTTCGCGACTAATCGCCTACTTTAAACATTCCAAAACGCCTGCTTATTGCAGGCGTTTTTGTTTCAGCCTTGATAACTTATATTTCTCAACTCTGCCCAATCTGGCTGACACTGATGCTTTAGAGTACAATTGCAGTATTGTAATTGCTCAGCAAAAGAATCCATGATTAATCAAGACACCATAGTCGCACAAGCCACCGCGCCCGGTCGTGGTGGTGTAGGCATCATCCGAGTTTCGGGTAGCTTATCTACTCAAGTAGCCGAAAAGATTTTAGGCAAATGTCCAAAACCTAGATATGCCGAATACCTCTCTTTCAATAGCCTTGCGGGTACGCAGCTTGATCAAGGTATTGCCCTATTCTTCAATAACCCACACTCTTTCACTGGCGAAGACGTATTAGAGCTTCAGGGTCACGGTGGACCCGTTGTAATAGACATGCTGTTAAAAGAAATCTGTCAGATTGAAGGCGTACGTTTAGCGCAACCTGGTGAATTCTCAGAGCGTGCTTTCTTAAACGATAAAATGGATTTAACCCAAGCTGAAGCCATTGCTGACTTGATCAATGCAACCAGCGAGCAAGCAGCAAAAAGTGCCCTACACTCTCTGCAAGGTGATTTCTCAAAACACATTCACACGCTGGTGGAAAAAGTCATTCACCTACGTATGTATGTTGAAGCTGCTATCGACTTCCCAGATGAAGAAATAGATTTTTTATCAGATGGTAAAGTTGCAGGTGACTTAGCAGCCATCATCACGCAACTGGATGAAGTGCGCCAACAAGCGAAACAAGGCAGCATTATGCGTGAAGGTATGCGTGTGGTGATTGCTGGACGTCCTAATGCGGGTAAATCTTCACTGCTTAATGCCCTAGCAGGACGAGAAGCGGCCATAGTGACTGACATCGCAGGCACCACGCGAGACGTACTCAGAGAGCACATTCACATTGATGGTATGCCACTACATATTATTGATACAGCAGGTCTTCGTGAAAGCCCAGATAAAGTTGAGCAAATCGGTATTGAGCGCGCATGGGATGAAATTCGCCAAGCCGATCATGTGCTATTTATGGTTGATGGCACAGATACCACAGAGACCGACCCTGTGCAGATCTGGCCAGAGTTCATGCAGAAACTGCCTGATGGTATGAAAGTGACTGTGGTACGTAACAAAATTGATCTCTCAAATGAAGCGGTAAATCTTGATAAAGCGGGTCAGTATCCCCTACTTCGTTTAAGTGCTAAAAGCACCGAAGGTGTCGATTTACTCCGAGAACATCTCAAAGAATGTATTGGCTTTACCGGTGCAACTGAAGGCGGATTTATGGCAAGACGTCGTCATTTAGACGCCTTAGAGCGTGCCGCCGAGCATTTAGATATCGGACAAACGCAGCTAGAAATGCATGTAGCAGGTGAGATCTTGGCCGAAGAGTTACGCCTCACTCAACAACATTTAAATGAGATCACCGGTGAATTTAGCTCAGATGATCTACTTGGTAAGATCTTCAGCTCATTTTGTATTGGTAAGTAACGGTATACATACTCAAAAGCGCCGCATAACCCCTATTGTGGCGCTCATTTCCCTAAAAACCAGCCCATTATTTCATCAAATTAAATAACCAAACTTCAGTTTAAGCAAAAAACCTTAAACTCTTCTCATCGCCGTGCCACAGAACGGCCAACATTTAAGGCTTACTTGAATTAAATCAGACGAAAAACGTCACCAAAAAGCGATCTCTACCGAGAAAAAACATACCTCAGATCCGCTCAGTCAGCAAACCGCACTTTGATCAGAGCAATAAATAGACCTTTGATCATCCAATCAGGATCTATTTTCATAATTTTTAGAACATTTAATTATATAAACTTATTTTTTTAGATCCAAAAGTAAGTGAAGAACAATAAACTAGATCGAGTTATACACAAGCAGGCTATCCACATTGCTAAAATATCACCAAAAAAATCTAAAAGAGGATCTTTTTAAGCCCGTTAACTCACCTAAGAAAAGAAACTAGACGCAACTTTCACTCAGTTTATCCACAAATTAACAACGAAAGAATTACGAGGAATAAATTATTAATTTATTATAAATCAGTGAATTGAGTTAAAAACGCTGATTTCATAGGCATTAAAAGTTATCCCAAGTTTAAATCCCCTCTTTACTTCTTCCACAGGCACATTATGATAACCGCTCAAAGTAGATAGGATGAGTTAAATGCCGCAAGTCGACATCATTGTAGGTAGTCAGATGGGATCAGCGGAGTATGTCGCTGAGCAACTTCAAGAAGCCCTTGAAGATCAAGGTTTCGAAACCGTATTACATGAACAGCCAAACTTTGATGATTGCCAACAGACAAACTGGCTGGTGGTAACCTCTACTTATGGTGCTGGAGATTATCCAGACAATTTACTGTCATTTATTGAGCAAATCACAGCACAATCTGCTTTGTCACAGCTCAAACATGCAGTCGTCGGAATTGGTGACAGTAGTTACGACACATATAACTATGCTGCAAAGAACTGTGATGCACTATTAAAAAGTAAAGGATCGCAATCTTTATTGGCACCATTAGAGATCAATGTGCTTGATGAAGCTTTGCCAGAAGATACAGCTCTAGCTTGGTTGCCAAACTTGATCAATAAATTGGCAGATAATTAAAAAGATCTTTTACACAGAAGTTATTCACAAAATCCCCATATATTAGATCGGATTGTGGATAACCCCTGATCTAACTGCTGATCTACGCATACTTATCCCTTGGATAAATATTTCCCGATCTGAGGCTGTGAATAAAACACCGATTTGATCAACGCTTATACCGAGTAAGATCCGATCTAATTCACACCTATTGATCTGATCTAAGTTTATGCTTTTAAAGATGTAGTTAGAGTTACACACAGATCTTACGATCACTAATAATAAGATCTAATAAAAGATCTTTAAAAAGATCCTTATATATATTTAGTGATCACATTTTCGTATTTTCTAGGTTGTTTAATATTTAAGCGTTTCACTTCTGAGTTTTTCTAGGTAGAATACGCATCCTTTCAAAATTCACCGGTTGTTTTAAGTAGGATCCCGTAGATGATTTATCATGAACATTTTGATGTAATAGTTGTTGGTGGCGGTCATGCAGGTACTGAAGCTGCATTAGCGGCTGCACGCATGGGCATGAATACCCTATTGTTAACCCATAATATGGATACTTTAGGCCAAATGTCATGTAATCCAGCAATTGGCGGGATCGGAAAAGGACATCTGGTAAAAGAGATCGATGCACTTGGTGGTGCAATGGCCAAAGCGATCGATAAAGGCGGGATCCAATTTAGAACTTTAAATTCGTCTAAAGGTCCAGCTGTTAGAGCAACACGTGCTCAAGCAGATCGCGCACTTTATAAAGCGGCGATCCAAGACATTTTGCAAAACCAAGAAAACTTGAAAATCTTCCAACAGTCTTGCGATGATCTTATTGTTGAACAAGATCAAGTTAAAGGCGTAGTAACTCAAATGGGTCTACGTTTTAGTGCGCCAACGGTGGTATTAACTGTTGGTACATTCTTAGGTGGTCAAATTCACATTGGTTTAGAAAATTTCTCTGGTGGCAGAGCGGGCGATCCGCCTTCAATTGCATTAGCAAAACGTTTAAGAGAACTGCCATTCAGAGTTGATAGACTCAAAACAGGCACACCACCACGTATTGATGCCCGTACAGTTGATTTCTCCGTGATGCAAGAACAACCGGGTGATACACCAACACCGGTATTCTCTTTCATGGGTAAGCAGAGCGATCACCCACAACAGATCCCTTGTTACATTACTTATACCAATGACAAAACCCATGATGTGATCCGTGATAATTTACATCGCTCACCAATGTATGCAGGTGTCATTGAAGGGATTGGTCCACGTTACTGCCCATCTATTGAAGATAAAGTGGTTCGTTTTGCTGATAAAGAAAAACACCAAATCTTTGTTGAGCCAGAAGGCCTGACTTCTTATGAGCTTTATCCTAATGGCATTTCGACAAGCCTGCCGTTTGATATTCAATTAGATATTGTTCGTTCAATTAAAGGATTTGAAAACGCGCACATTTGCCGCCCTGGTTATGCAATTGAATATGACTTCTTTGATCCGCGTGATTTAAAACAGTCTTTAGAAACTAAATTTATTAATGGCTTATTCTTCGCAGGTCAGATCAATGGCACAACGGGTTATGAAGAAGCCGGTGCACAAGGTTTGATTGCAGGTATGAATGCAGCATTACAAGTACAGGGCAAAGATGCTTGGACACCACGTCGTGACCAAGCTTACACTGGTGTACTGATTGACGACCTTGCTACATTAGGTACTAAAGAACCGTACCGTATGTTCACTAGCCGTGCTGAATATCGTCTACTTCTGCGTGAGGACAATGCTGATCTTCGCTTAACAGAGAAAGGTCGTGAACTAGGCTTAGTTGATGATGAGCGTTGGGCAGCTTTCAATGAAAAACTCGAAGTGATGGAACAAGAAACACAGCGCGTTCGCAGTACTTGGATCCATAAAGATCACCCGGCACTTGAGCAAGTGAATGCGCTGCTTAAAAAGCCATTAACGCGCGAAGCAAGTTTAGAAGATCTGATCCGTCGTCCTGAAGTAGCACAAGCTGATCTATATAAAATCGAAGGGCTTGGATCTGAATCAGACAACTGGCAAGCATTAGAGCAAGTTGAGATCCAAACCAAATATGCAGGTTATATTGCTCGTCAGCAAGATGAAATCGAAAAATTGATGCGTCATGAAGAAACGCAAATTCCTGCTGACTACGACTATAGCCAAGTAAGTGGCTTATCGAATGAAGTGGTTGCCAAGCTTTCTGATGCCAGACCGCAAACTATTGGTCAAGCATCTCGTATTTCTGGTATCACCCCAGCAGCGATTTCGCTATTATTAGTCTATTTGAAAAAGCAGGGCTTACTTCGTAAGTCAGCATAAGCCGCAAGGGTAGACTGTGTTACAACCATTACTGACTTCTTTATTAGCACAAACGGATATTGTGCTAAGCGACAAACAACAGCAACAACTGGTTGCTTATGTCGAATTGCTTGATAAATGGAATAAAGCCTACAACTTAACTTCTGTACGTGATCCTAAAGAAATGATGGTGAAACATATCATGGATAGTTTAGTGGTAGCGCCTCACTTAACAGGCAAGCATTATATTGATGTAGGTACAGGCCCTGGCTTACCGGGCATTGTACTTGCTATTGCTTTACCTGATACCCAATTTGTATTACTGGATAGTTTAGGCAAGCGTGTGCGCTTCTTAATGCAGGTGAAACATGCATTAGGGTTAGATAATGTCACGCCAGTACAGTCTCGAGTTGAAGAATATCAACCAAGTGTTAAATTAGACGGGGTACTAAGTCGTGCATTTGCATCATTACAAGATATGGTGCAGTGGTGTTCGCATTTAATTGATGACTCAGGTCGATTTATTGCTTTGAAAGGGCAATTTCCTGATGAAGAACTTGAAAACCTGCCAACGGGTACCAAGTTCGAACAAGATATTAGTTTAGATGTGCCTAAATTAGATGCTGAGCGACATTTAATTATTCTGTCAAAAGACTAAGTTGAGGGTAAAGTGGCAAAAGTTATTGCAATCGCAAACCAAAAAGGGGGCGTGGGTAAAACAACCACCGCCGTAAACCTTGCCGCATCAATGGCCGCAACCAAACGCAAAGTACTACTTATCGATTTAGACCCACAAGGTAACGCCACTATGGGTAGTGGTGTTGATAAGTATGGTGAGGTTGCCACCATCTACGATTTGTTAATCGAAGAAACACCAATCAATGACGTGATTTGCAAAGAAACGTCTGGCGAATATCATTTAATTGCTGCAAACGGTGATGTTACCGCAGCAGAAGTTAAATTAATGGAATTATTCGCTCGAGAAGTACGATTAAGAAATGCCTTAGAGGCAGTTCAAGATCAGTATGAATTTATTTTTATTGATTGTCCGCCTTCATTGAATATGCTGACAGTCAATGCCATGGCGGCAGCGGACTCAGTTTTAGTGCCTATGCAATGTGAATATTACGCATTAGAAGGCTTGACGGCATTAATGGATACCATCACTCAGCTAGCTAAGTTGGTAAACCCTAACTTACAGATTGAGGGTATTCTACGCACTATGTATGATCCGCGTAATCGACTTGCCAATGATGTGTCTGAACAATTAAAACAGCATTTTGGTGAGAAAGTATACCGTACAGTGATCCCAAGAAATGTACGTTTAGCCGAAGCGCCAAGTTTCGGCGCGCCAGCCATGTATTACGATAGAGCATCAAGCGGTGCAAAAGCATATTTAGCATTAGCCGGTGAAATGTTAAGACGTAAAGAGCAGCAAACGGCTGCTGTTGCGTGAGAGGATAATAATAAATGTCAGTAAAAAAACGTGGTTTAGGTCGAGGCTTGGATGCCTTATTAAGTTCAGCAAAACCAGCTCCGGCTGTGCCTGTTGAAGTAGCAGCCCCAGAACCTGAATTACCGGCCATTGCACCTGAGCAAGAAGTTGCATCGACACACAGTACTTCACAAACTGATAATGAACTTCGACGTTTACCAATCGAGTGGCTTCAGCGTGGCAAATACCAACCACGTAAAGACATGTCTGAAGAAGCGCTAGAAGAACTTGCCAGTTCAATTCGTGCGCAGGGCGTACTGCAACCGGTTGTCGTGCGCGAAATTGCCCATGAAAAATTCGAAATTATAGCTGGTGAACGCCGTTGGCGTGCTGCACAGTTGGCACAACTCGATGTTATTCCATGTTTAGTTAAAGATGTTGCCGATGAAGCAGCAGTTGCCATTGCACTGATTGAAAACATTCAGCGTGAAGATCTGAATGCCATGGAAGAAGCGGTTGCTCTGGAGCGTCTATTGAACGAATTTGAATTAACGCATCAGCAAGTTGCAGAAGCGGTTGGCAAATCTCGTACTACGGTCACCAATTTATTGCGTTTAAATAATCTCAATGATGATGTAAAAAAATTGTTAGAGCATGGTGACATCGAAATGGGTCATGCCCGTTGTTTACTTGCGCTAACTGGTGAAGTGCAATCAGAAGCGGCTCGAACAGCCGTTGCAAAAGCGCTTACAGTTCGTGAAACAGAAAAACTAGTGCGTTCAATCCTTGAACCTGTGGATAAAAAACAAACAAAAGAAAAAGACCCAGATGTCAAATTGTTAGAACAACAGTTGGCAGAAAATTTAGGGGCGAAAGTTGAGATTAATTACAACCAAAAAGGTAAAGGAAAGCTGGTTATCTCCTATGCAAATCTCGATGAATTAGACGGCATTCTCGGTCGTATTCAGCCAGATCTACAACAACCTTCCTAATGTTTGATTATTAGACGAAAGTGGCGCCGAAAAAGCGCCACATTTCGTCGCTGCAAGTTGCAAAATCACCAAAAATAAGTATAATTTCGCCAGTTTTCATACCCTGATTAATTTTTGCGTCATTAAGGTAAATTTAAAGTGACAAATTCGTTAGCAGGCCCATATAGGCGTGCCGCATTAAAAGGTGTTTTACTTCAGGGTATCGTAGCAACAATCGCTGCAGTAATAGTTTTAGTTGGTTGGGGAGTACAAGCGGGCGTTTCAGCACTGGCTGGCGGCCTTGTTTTGGTACTTCCTAATTTTGTGTTTGCTTTATATGCGTTCAGATATATGGGCGCCAGTAGAGCAGAACAAGCGTTTGACTCGCTTAAGCGAGGCAACGGATTAAAATTTTTGATTACCCTGTGTTTGTTTGCACTAATATTTAAGCATTTTACTGTCATGGCTTTGCCATTTTTCTGCTGTTATATATTAGTGATGTTTGCACAGTGGTTTTCACCGATTTTTTTTAATCATTAACTTTTGGGATAAAACATGGCTGCAGAAGAACTGACTCTATCGAGCCATATTCAGCACCACTTGACCAATGCTAAGATGTGTTCAACCGATGCCGGTTTAGCCTTCAATAAAGCATGTGCGGATAGTGGGTTCTGGACATGGCACGTAGATACCCTCGCATGGTCAATCGGTTTAGGTCTTATTTTCTTATGGATCTTCCGTAGCGCCGCTAAAAAATCAACCACAGGTGTACCTGGTAAATTTCAGTGTTTCATCGAGATGATCGTTGAGTTCGTTGGCGACAACGTACGTGACACTTATCACGGTAACAGTAAACTGATTGCACCATTAGCCCTTACAATCTTTGTTTGGGTGTTCTTAATGAACCTGATGGACCTTATTCCTGTTGACTTCTTACCTGCATTTGCTGGTTTCGTTGGTGAAACTGCATTCGGTATGGATTCACACGATGTGTACATGAAAATTGTACCGACAACTGATATCAACCTGACAGCTGCACTGGCTATCGGTGTACTTATTCTGATGATCGGTTACTCAATTCGAATCAAAGGTATCGGCGGTTTCATTGCTGAGTTAACACTTCACCCGTTTAGCTCAAACAATAAAGTTGCAATGATTTTCTTGATCCCTTGTAACTTATTACTTGAAACAATTGCATTAGTTGCTAAGCCATTCTCGTTAGCACTGCGTTTGTTCGGTAACTTATACGCAGGTGAGATGATCTTCATCCTAATCGGCGCAATTGGTTTAATGCAGTTACCACTGCACTTTATTTGGGCTGTATTCCATATCTTAGTAATCGTACTTCAAGCATTCGTATTCATGATGCTGACTATCGTTTACCTAAGCATGGCAAGTGCAAAAGATAGCCACTAATAATTTATAGATTTTTTTAACTTTAACTTTAACTTTAAGAAACTTTGGAGAAAAAAATGGAACTAGTAGAAGGTTTAAAACTTATCGCTGTAGCTTTACTAATCGGTTTTGGTGCTATCGGTACTGCAATCGGCTTCGGTAACATGGGTGGTAAATTCCTAGAAGCATGTGCTCGTCAACCAGAACTTGCACCTTCACTACAAGTTAAAATGTTCATCCTAGCTGGTCTAATCGATGCGGTAGCAATGATCGGTGTAGGTATCGCTATGTTCATGTTGTTCGCACTTTAATTTTTGATAATCACTTACGTAAGTAAGTCGAACAAATGTCATGTAAGGAGGAGCGGTTGTGAACTTAAACGCCACTCTAATAGGTGAATTAATTGCATTTACGGTTTTCGTACTTTTCTGTATGAAATACGTATGGCCACCGTTAAATGGTGCAATTGAAGCTCGCCAGAAAAAGATTGAAGATGGCTTAGCTGCCACTGATAAAGCTGAACAAGAACTTGAAGTTGCGCGTAAACAAGCTGCTGAGCAGCTTAAAGAAGCGAAAGCTCAAGCAGCTGATATCGTTGAACAAGCTAAGAAGCGTGCTGCGCTTATCGTTGACGAAGAGACAACGCGTGGTCAGCAAGAACGTGAAAAAATCATCGCTCAAGGTCACTCTGAGATTGAATCAGAGCGCAGCCGAGTTTCAGAAGAGCTACGCAAGCAAGTTGCTACGCTTTCTGTAGTTGGTGCTGAGCGTATTTTAGAGCGTGAGATTAACCAAGCTGCACACAGTGACATCGTTGAAAAACTTGTCGCTGAGCTTTAAGTAGGGGGTTTGAGCATGTCTGAATTGACTACTATCGCTCGCCCATACGCTAAAGCAGCTTTTGAACTTGCCGTTGAAAAAGGCAATGTTGAAGCATGGAATGAAATGCTGTTCTTCGCTGGTCAAGTGGCCAGCGATGAGCAAGCAAGTTCATTACTAGCTAGCATTCCAACAGCTGCAGAACAAGCTGATGTTTTCATCAAAGTTTGTGCTGAACAGCTCAACGAACAAGGTCAAAATCTTATCAAGCTGATGGCCGAAAATGAACGTTTAGCCGCCATCCCAGCAGTTGCTGAAATCTTTGCTGAATTTAAAGCAGAGTTTGATAAAGAAATCGACGTTAACGTGGTTTCTGCAACTGAACTTGCTGCTGAGCAGCAAGACAAACTGGTCGCGGCGCTTGAAAAACGTTTCGCACGCAAAGTTAAGCTGAATTGTAGCATCGACGAAACCGTTGTTGGCGGTTTAGTTATCAAAGCTGGTGACACCGTGATTGACGGGTCTGTCCGAGGCAAGTTGGACCGCCTAGCGGTATCGCTACAATCGTAATTGGGAAAAAGAGCATGCAACTTAATTCCACTGAAATTTCTGCACTGATCAAACAACGTATTGAACAGTTTGAAGTTGTTAGTGAAGCACGTAACGAAGGTACTATCGTATCTGTTACTGACGGTATCATCCGCATCCACGGTCTAGCTGACTGTATGCAAGGTGAGATGATCGAGCTTCCTGGCAACCGTTATGCTATCGCACTAAACCTTGAGCGTGACTCAGTAGGTGCAGTAGTAATGGGTCCTTACGCTGACCTTAAAGAAGGCGTAAAAGTACAATCTACAGGTCGTATCTTAGAAGTACCAGTTGGTCGTGGTCTACTTGGTCGTGTTGTTAACACACTAGGTCAGCCTATCGATGGTAAAGGTGCACTAGACAACGACGGTTTCGAGCCAGTTGAAAAAATCGCACCAGGCGTAATCGAACGTCAATCAGTAGATGAGCCAGTACAAACTGGTTATAAGTCTATCGATGCGATGATCCCAGTTGGTCGTGGTCAGCGTGAGCTAGTAATCGGTGACCGTCAGACTGGTAAAACTGCTCTAGCAATCGATGCTATCATCAACCAAAAAGACACAGGCGTTAAGTGTGTGTACGTAGCGGTTGGTCAGAAAGCGTCTACTATTGCTAACGTAGTACGTAAATTAGAAGAGCACGGTGCACTTGAAAACACGATTGTTGTTGTTGCATCAGCTTCTGAATCAGCAGCGCTTCAATTCCTAGCGCCATTTGCTGGTTGTACTATGGGTGAATACTTCCGTGACCGCGGTGAAGACGCGCTTATCGTATATGATGATCTGTCTAAGCAAGCTGTTGCTTACCGTCAGATCTCACTACTACTTAAGCGTCCACCAGGCCGTGAAGCATACCCAGGTGACGTATTCTACCTTCACTCACGTCTTCTAGAGCGTGCATCACGTGTAAACGCTGATTACGTTGAGAAGTTCACTAACGGTGAAGTGAAAGGTAAAACAGGTTCATTGACGGCATTGCCAATCATTGAAACTCAAGGTGGTGACGTTTCTGCATTCGTACCTACCAACGTTATCTCAATCACCGACGGTCAGATCTTCCTAGAAACTGACTTATTCAACGCAGGTATCCGTCCAGCTGTTAACGCTGGTATCTCGGTATCTCGTGTAGGTGGTGCAGCGCAAACTAAAATCGTTAAGAAACTAGGTGGTGGTATCCGTCTAGCGCTAGCTCAGTACCGTGAACTAGCGGCGTTCTCTCAGTTCGCTTCTGACCTTGACGATGCAACGCGTGCACAGCTTGAGCACGGTGAGCGTGTAACAGAGCTAATGAAGCAGAAACAATACGCACCAATGTCTGTTGCTGAAATGTCTCTGTCTCTATTTGCTGCTGAGAAAGGTTTCCTACAAGACATCGAAATCCCTAAGATTATGGATTTCGAAGAAGGCCTAATCGGTTTCGCAAACAGCACTTACGCAGAGCTAATGGCTCAAATCAATGAAACAGGTAACTACAACGCTGAGATCGAAGCGCAGCTTAAAGAACTTCTAGAGAAGTTCAAAGCAACGCAAACTTGGTAATTTAGTTACAGATGGTGAGTGTTCTTAGAACGCTCACCTTGATTCGGAGAGAGAGTCATGGCCAGCGGAAAAGAGATTAAAAGCAAGATCGGGAGTATCAAGAATACTCAGAAGATCACCAGCGCAATGGAAATGGTTGCTGCTTCTAAAATGAAGAAAGCACAAGACCGTGTGGCGTCAAGCCGTCCATACGCTGAGAACTTACGCAAAGTAATCGGTCGTGTTGCTCAAGCAAATCTTGACTTCCATCATCCGTTCCTAGAAGAGCGCGATGTGAAGCGAGTTGGTTATATTGTTATCTCTACTGACCGTGGTCTATGTGGTGGCTTAAACTCAAATGAGTTTAAGAAAATCACACAAGACGTACAGGCGTGGAAAGAAAAAGGCGTTGAAGCTGAATATGCTACTTTAGGTAGCAAAGCTGCTGGTTTTTTCCAACGTTTCGGCGGTGATTTACTCGCTAAGAAAGCGGGTCTTGGAGATGCACCTTCAATTCAGGACGTAATTGGTCCTGTAAAAGTAATGCTAGATGCATTCGCAGAAGGCAAGATTGACCGTTTATTCGTGGTATACAACAAGTTTGTAAATACCATGAAGCAAGAGCCAACAATCGAACAGTTATTACCTTTGCCAAAAGCTGAAGAAGAAGTATCAGCGCACGCTTGGGATTACCTATATGAACCGAGCCCAGAAGCTATCCTAGAGACGCTACTGGTACGTTTCATTGAATCACAGGTTTACCAAGGTGTGGTTGAGAATGCTGCCTCTGAACAGGCTGCCCGTATGGTTGCGATGAAAGCCGCAACTGATAATGCCGGCGACCTAATGGAAGAGTTGCAACTTGTTTATAACAAAGCCCGTCAGGCTGCAATCACACAAGAAATCAGTGAGATTGTAAGCGGTTCGGCAGCTGTATAACGCTTCGGCAAAGTTTAACGAGAGGAATAGACATGAGTTTAGGTAAGGTCGTCCAAATTATCGGCGCCGTTGTGGACATCGAGTTTCCACAAGACAACGTGCCAGCCGTATATGACGCACTAAAAGTTACAGAAGGCGACTTAGCTGGTTTGACTTTAGAAGTTCAACAGCAGCTAGGTGGCGGTGTGGTACGTGGTATCGCACTTGGTACTACTGACGGTTTACGTCGTGGTACTTCAGTAGAAGGCACAGGCGAGCCAATCAAGGTTCCAGTTGGTACTAAGACCCTAGGTCGTATCATGGACGTACTTGGTCAGCCTATCGATGAAGCGGGTCCAATTGGTGAAGAAGAGCGTATGTCTATTCACCGTGAAGCGCCTTCATATGAAGATCAATCAAGTTCAGTTGAGCTACTAGAGACTGGTATCAAGGTAATCGACCTTGTATGTCCATTCGCTAAAGGTGGTAAAGTTGGTCTATTCGGTGGTGCCGGTGTAGGTAAAACCGTAAACATGATGGAACTTATCCGTAACATCGCAATCGAGCACAGCGGTTACTCAGTATTCGCAGGTGTTGGTGAGCGTACTCGTGAGGGTAACGATTTCTACCATGAGATGAATGACTCAAACGTACTAGACAAAGTATCTCTAGTATACGGTCAGATGAACGAGCCACCGGGTAACCGTCTACGTGTTGCACTAACGGGTCTAACTATGGCTGAGAAGTTCCGTGACGAAGGTCGTGACGTACTTTTCTTCGTAGATAACATCTACCGTTACACACTAGCGGGTACTGAGGTATCAGCACTTCTAGGTCGTATGCCTTCAGCGGTAGGTTACCAGCCTACACTAGCTGAAGAAATGGGTGTACTTCAGGAGCGTATCGCGTCTACTAAGACAGGTTCAATCACGTCTATCCAAGCGGTATACGTACCTGCGGATGACTTAACGGATCCATCTCCAGCTACTACGTTCGCGCACTTAGATGCAACAGTTGTACTTTCTCGTGACATCGCATCACTTGGTATCTACCCTGCGGTAGACCCACTTGATTCAACTTCACGTCAACTTGACCCTCAAGTAATCGGTAACGAGCACTATGAGACAGCACGTGGCGTTCAGACTGTACTTCAGCGTTATAAAGAGCTGAAAGACATCATCGCGATCCTAGGTATGGACGAGCTATCTGACGAAGATAAGCAAGTTGTATCTCGTGCACGTAAAATCCAGCGTTTCCTATCTCAGCCGTTCTTCGTTGCTGAGGTATTCACAGGTGCACCTGGTAAATACGTTTCACTGAAAGACACTATCTCAGGCTTCAAAGGCATCCTAAACGGTGAATTTGATGATATGCCAGAGCAGGCTTTCTACATGGTTGGCTCAATCGACGAAGCGGTTGATAAAGCTAAAAACATGTAATTTAGGGGGTTGTTATGGCAATGACAGTACATCTTGACGTAGTAAGTGCAGAGCAGAGTGTATTCTCTGGCGATGTAGCTACCATTCAAGTGACAGGTAGTGAAGGTGAGTTGGGTATTCACCCAGGTCACGCCCCACTATTGACTGGCCTAAAACCTGGTATGGTACGTTTAGTTAAGCAAGATGGTGAAGAAGTTATCATCTATGTTGCTGGCGGTACGCTTGAAGTTCAACCTAAGACAGTAACCGTTCTTGCGGACGTTGCTATCCGTGGTGAAGAGCTTGATGAGCAGGCTGCTGAAGAAGCTAAGCGTGAAGCGCAAGCACAAATGGCATCTGGCACGACTACTGAGCTTGATACGCATGATGCAGCTGTACAGCTTGCAGAAGCGATTGCTCAGCTACGTGTTATTCGTCAGCTACGCAAATAATACAACCTATCTGGTTTAAAAAGCCCGCACTGTAAAGTGCGGGCTTTTTTATTGCCTACTCAATTGTTGGTTTGAAATAACTTAACACTTTTATACTTATCATCTGCGCTGTAAGCCGCTACAATATTGCGCAATTTACGTTAATGTTGATTTATTCACTACCACCAGCTTTGGTTTACATCTGCACATGAAGTGATTTGTTTAAAGATGAGTATCTCAAATTGGCGTGACACTTAAACACAAGCAAAGAATAAGGACTCTGTGTTAATGGCACTTACATCTATCATCCTAGCTGCGGGTAAAGGTACTCGTATGCGCTCTAAACTTCCAAAAGTTCTTCACCCGGTTGCGGGTAAACCTATGGTGCAGCACGTAATTGACAATGCGGTATCACTCGGTGCGCGTGAAACAAACTTAGTATACGGCCATGGTCGTGAGCAGCTACAAGCGGCTCTTGCGCACAATGAAGTAAACTGGGTTTTACAAGAAGAGCAGCTAGGCACAGGTCATGCGGTTGCTGTTGCTAAGGAGCATATTGCAGATGATGATACTGTTTTAATCTTATACGGTGATGTGCCACTGACGAAGAAGTCGACATTAGAAAAGCTACTCGCCGCGACGCCGGAAAAAGGTCTAGCAGTATTAACGGTGAATCTTGACGACCCTACAGGCTATGGTCGTATGCTGCGTGAAAATGGCAAACTTGTGGGTATTGTAGAGCAAAAAGATGCAACACCTGAGCAGTTAGCTATTCAAGAGATCAACACGGGTATCATGGCGGCAAATGGTGAGTTGTTAAAGCGTTGGTTAAGTAACCTTTCAAATAATAATGCTCAGGGCGAATACTATCTGACAGACATCGTCGCTATGGCGCACAGTGAAGGCGTTGAAATTACTTCGGCTCAGCCAGATCATCCAATGGAAGTAGAAGGCGCGAACAACCGTGTGCAACTTGCAGCCCTTGAGAGAGCTTATCAGTCATGGCAAGCAGAAGAATTAATGATCAACGGTGCAAGCCTTGCAGACCCAGCACGCATCGACGTACGTGGTACAGTAAAAACAGGTCAAGACGTGCAAATTGATGTGAATGTTATCTTTGAAGGTGATGTTGTGATCGGCGACGACGTGGTCATTGGCCCAAATTGTGTACTTAAAAACTGTACTATCGGTGATGGTGTTGTTGTAAAAGCAAATAGCATGATTGAAGATGCGCAAGTCGCTGCTAAGTGTACGCTTGGTCCATTCGCGCGTTTACGCCCAGGAGCGGTGATGGAAGAAGACTCTCACATTGGTAACTTTGTAGAGATGAAAAAATCACGCTTAGGTAAAGGCTCAAAAGCAAACCACCTGACTTACTTAGGTGATGCTGAAGTCGGTGAAAAAGTAAATATTGGCGCAGGTACCATTACTTGTAATTATGATGGCGTAAACAAGTCAAAAACCATTATTGGTGACAACGCGTTTATTGGCTCTAACTCTTCTTTAGTAGCGCCAGTGCAAATTGGTGCGACAGCGACAATCGGTGCAGGTTCGGTGATCACTTCAACGGTAGAAGACGAGCAATTGGCAGTAGCACGTGGTAAGCAGCGCAACCTTGATGGTTGGCAGCGTCCTGTTAAGAAATCTTAAATACCATTTATATGAAGTAGCTGTAATAGCTACTTCATATATTTACAGCTTAGCCATTCGGGTTTAGCTGAATGATACACAATGCATTACATTTAGCTGAATCACCCCAATCATCTTCATCTAAATGAGTAAAAAGAGGTCCACCAGCTCCACCTACACGAGGTGTCATTTGTGCAGGCAAATGAGACTTGTCTAAGTTTAACTTTTTGAATGTTTTTTTATTTAATTTTAATTTCATTATAACTTTCCTTATTTGTTGAAATTATAGACTAATTATGCGTTCCTTTTTTGTTAACATCAGATTTGCTGATATATTGCTTAACATGAAAAGGAGATTTTACATTTATCAGCAGCAAGGAAAGTGGTACATTGAATTTCAAAGTTAATTTAACGTTAACATATAAGAAGTAACCTATGGACAGTCTATTCCGCAAAGAAGTGCTGGAGCATAAACGACATCGACTAGAAGGAGCTGTGTCGCTTATTCAGCCACCCATTTTTAGAAGACTCACAGTGTTGATCGTAACGGTCGTCGTTGTCAGTCTGGTGTTTTTGAGCCTTGGGCAATACACCCGAAAAGAGCGTGTGAGTGGGGTGATAGAACCCGATGCCGGTCTTTTACGTGTTGAGGCCTCTCAAGCAGGCTTAATTTCAGAAGTGCTCGTTTCTGAAGGTCAGTTTGTTGAAGCCGGTGAGCCGCTGTTGAGAATAGCCTCTGCGAAGCACAGCAGCCAAGAGTTAGAACTCAATCAGGCTTTACTTAACCAATACCAGTTTCAACTTAATTCACTCGAGCGACAGATCACCCAGCAAATTGCACAGGATAACTTAGATATTGAGCAGTTGAATTTGCAGAAAATCTCCCTCGAGCAGCGTTTATCTGAATTAGATAGCCAAGCTGCCACCTTTAAACAGCGACTGATGTTAAATCAAAAGATGGTTGAGCAAGTCGGTAGCTTAAAGGGCACAGGCTATATTTCAGAGTTAGAGCTACAAAGACAAAAAGATACCTTGTTGTCGCTGCAACAGCAGGCATCGAGTATCAAATCAGAGCGGGTGTCGCTGGTTAGTCAATTACAGCAACTCGAAAATCAAATTGAGCAACGACCTTTGCAACAGCAAACGCGTATTGCACAATTAGAGTCACAGCGCGCCGATCTTAAAATGCAGTTGTCGTCGATTGAGCAGCAGCGCCTAGGTGAGTTAAGAGCACCAAAATCAGGCATTGTCAGTGGTCTCACTGCAAAAGTAGGTAAAACAGTGGCCACAGGGCAAAGCTTACTCTCAGTGCTTCCTGAAAACAGCGAAATGCAAGCAATCGTCTATGTGCCTACTTCGGCATTTGGTTTTGTTGATGTTGGCCAAAATGCCCGTTTGCGCTACCACGCCTTCCCGCATGAAAAATTTGGGGTGTACGATGGCACCATCAAAGAAATCAGTAATTCAGTGATATTACCTGAAGAGGCCTCAACGCCAGGCGTACTGACAGAGCCTGCTTATCGTGTGGTTGTGGCACTCTCTGAACAAGATATTCAAGCTTATGGAAAAGCAACACCACTTAGAGCGGGTATGAGACTCGACGCAGATATCGTGATCGAAGAACGTTCACTTCTACGTTGGTTATTTGATCCGGTATTTAGTATTAAAGGTCAGCTGTAAATTTTCAGCACAAGACTATTTGTATAACAATAATAAGGCAGTAAAAGATGCATGAAGAAGATGAAAGTGTAGTAAATAAACTACAGTTTTGGTCAAGGAACTCATTGCCCATTATTTTACAGTCGGAGGCCGCGGAGTGTGGCTTAGCAAGTTTAGCTATGGTGGCGTGTTACCATGGCTATCAAACCGACTTGGTATCTATTCGACAAAAATTTAGCATATCTCTTGAGGGCGCGACGCTGCTCGATATTATGGGATTTGCTGAGCAACTCAAGTTAAGTACAAGACCACTACGTATTGAGCTTGAAGATCTTGACGCATTGCAAACGCCGTGTATTTTACACTGGGATCTCAATCACTTTGTGGTGCTAAAAAAAGCCAATGAAAAGCGCATTGTCATTCATGACCCTGCTAAAGGCGAAAAAACACTGACCCTTGAAGAAGCGTCAAAACATTTCACCGGTGTTGCTCTAGAGCTCACACCGACTAAAGACTTTGAAAAACAAGAAAGTAAACCCACACTCAGATTCTCCGACTTTTGGAGCCGAATTTCGGGTCTTAAACGTTCTTTATTGCTGATCTTCTTACTGTCTTTGCTGTTACAAGTATTTACGTTGGCCGCGCCTTATTACATACAATTAGTCATTGATGATGTTGTACTCACAGGCGATACCTCCTTATTGACCGTACTCGCCGTCGGTTTCTTCTTGGTATTAGTGTTTGAGATAGCCACCAATGCGCTACGGGGCTTTACCTTGCTGCATTTTGGTAATCAAATGAATATTCAGCTCGGTGCCAATTTATTCCACCACCTAGTACGTTTACCAATATCTTACTTTGAAAAACGCCACATGGGTGATGTGGTATCGCGTTTTGGTTCACTACAGCAAGTTAAACAATTACTCACCACTGGGGTTATTGAGGCCATTATTGATGGTCTAATGGCGATAATCACCTTAGCGATGATCTTCTTCTATAGCCCAACCCTTTCTGCGGTGGTGCTAGTGGCAGTATTTGCCTATGCCGGCGTGCGAATAGCTATGTATAAGCCATATAGGGCGATTAGCGAGCAAGAAATTATGGCACGAGCCGAAGAAAACTCTAACTTCATGGAAACCGTGCGAGGCATTCAAACCATCAAGTTATTTGGTTCTGAGGTAAAACGTGAAGGGCAATGGCAAAATCGTTATGCGAATGCCATTAATCAGAACATCCGAATTGGTAACTTTAATATTGGTTACGAAGCCATTAACCGCGCTTTATTTGGTATCGAAAACATTGTGGTGGTCTATTTGGCGGCGCATTTAGTGATCCAAGGTGGATTCAGTACCGGTATGCTATTTGCCTTTATGTCTTATAAGCGTCAGTTTATGGAAAAAACCGCGAACCTCATTGAGAAGTTTATCGAGTTCAAGATGTTAGGTTTACACTTTGAGCGTATAGCGGATATTGCATTGACTGAAAAAGAAGATTTACAGCCAGCGAATATCAAACGTCATAGCATTGAAGGTGATATTGAAATCAAAGGCGTGAGCTTTGCTTATTCAGATGCAACACCGAATGTACTCGATAACTTGAGCTTGAAGATAAAAGCAGGCGAGTCGGTGGCAATCACTGGGCCTTCGGGCTGTGGTAAATCTACGCTACTAAAACTCTTATTGGGATTAAATAAAGCCAAATCTGGCGAAGTGCTGATTGATGGCGTTCCGCTTGAGCAAATAGGTGCGCGACAATATCGACAGCAAATCGCGGCGGTCATGCAGGACGACGAGCTTTTATCGGGTTCAGTCTCAGACAATATCGCTTTCTTTGATTCTCCCGTTGATATGGAGCGCGTAGTTTACTGTGCTCAACTGGCTGCCATTCACGACGACATTGCGCAAATGCCAATGGGTTATGACAGTTTAATTGGCGATATGGGCTCAAGCTTATCAGGGGGTCAAAAGCAGCGTATTATTCTGGCCCGGGCTTTATATAAACAACCGAAGATCTTGTTTATGGATGAAGCCACCAGCCACTTAGATACCAATTTAGAAGCCGATATTAATGAGGCGGTTTCCCGTTTAGATATCACTCGAGTGATCATCGCCCACCGAAAAGAAACCATTGCTTCTGCTGATAGAGAAATTAAGCTGCAAAAACCACGTCAGCTTGAAGATATGCATTCGGCATCGACTTCTGGATCTGAATAACTTTAGGTAACTTCATATAACGCCAAGCAACTCGTTTTGTTTGGCGTTTTTTATACCATCCACTTAACTAATTGATCTATTTTAAGTTTAAGGCAATAAAACCTTGTTGATAGTACCGCTCATGCGTCCTGTTATCGTTGAGGTGCCTACATCTATGTTGGCAAGGCAAATATTTCGTTACTTAGTTATTTTAAGTGAGAAACCTTTAACGCAGCTATCATTAGGTTTAACCCCTCGAAATGATTAAATGTTATTGCAGATTGGTATTAGCCGATAGTGATGAGAACGATAGCTACAAATGCTAGCTCTAAAACCAAAAAACGCCTCAAAAGAGGCGTTTATGCGTATTAATCTAAACTTAGATTAATAAATCTCACCACACGTGTGGCCACGACCGCATGTGTTAGCCACACAATGTGTCATGCCATCAGCACTTGGGCCATCAATTGGTGGGCAGCGGTAAGTAACATAACTACTGTTAATTTGCGTACCACCAGCAACTTGTGGAGTCATTTCTGCAGGAATATTGCTGCTATCTGCAGATAACGTCTTCATTTTCTTTTTGTTTAGCTTAAGTTTCATTGTTAGTTTCCTTCTAGATTAGTTGTGTTTGCTTAGTAAACATCTTGGCAAGTGTAGCCCATGCCACATGTGTGTGCTTGGCATAAAGATACTGCACCGCCTGAGATAGTGCGTGGAGGAGGACAATCGCGATAAGTAACATAACTACTGTTAATTTGCGTACCGCCCGCAACCTGAGGTGTCATGTCTGCAGGGATGTTGCTGTTATCAGCAGACAAGGTTTTTATTTTCTTTTTGTTTAACTTTAATTTCATAATCAAATCCTTGTTTAAAATTAGCACCTAGAAAAGGTGCAAATTCAAATTAATTCATATTAAATAAGTTTTCAAGCTATTAAACTTAATTTAACAAAATCACTTTGCTGCTAGTTTGATTTTGGTATTCTTTTTGTTATTTGCCTTATTGCAAAAAGTGTAATTAATAGAATGTCTGAATAAATGCTTATTATGAAAAAAGTTACAAGTATATGGATAAGCATAAGGTAGGGGAGTACGTTTCTTTTATAGACTTAAAAATTCATTATTAAAACTTTAGAGGTAAATGAAGGGCGATATTTAAAGAAAAACATGGCCCTTGTTCGCCTTTTATTTATATAACTAATTGAAAGTTTTTTATAAATTATAAAGCTCTTTATTAGAATACGTGTGGACACGTATAGCCAATACCACACGTATAGCGTGGGATAAGCGTCAGTCGACCACAATCAATATCAGAAAATTGATAATCAAAGCCACCAGCGATCTCTGGTGTCATTGCTGCTGGAGTGCTTTTCTTATCTGAAGATAGTGATTTAATTTTCTTCTTATTTTCCTTATAAAAATTAGCACTTTCGGTAAGTGCAAAATTAAAATAGTTCATATAAATTAAACGATCAAGTTGTTTAACTTTTATTAACAATTCTAAAGTTGTTGAGGTTTTGGTGACGCTTCAGTAAGGTATCGGTCAGTTGTTGCAGGAATAATAATTAAAATGGTGTCTTCACCTAAGGATAGATATGCCAACACAAGCGATTGCGTCAGCAGAGCAAGCAGCTCAGGTGCGCGAAATAATTCAAAGCTTGGCCGAAAAAGTGAGCCAAGATCTTCACAATGTAGAAACCAATGGTTTGTTAAGTGGTTTAGCTGGCCATTTATTATTTTTATATAATGCTTATCGTATCGACCCAAGTTTTGTTGATGAAACGCTATTCTCAGAAAAACTAGAAAAGTTACAAGAAGAGCTAGAGCAGCAAGGGTTTGAGCTCAGTAATGGCCTTGCTGGTCAAGCTTGGGTATTAGAGTATTTAAACCAAGCTGACATGGAAGATTACGATTCCGAGTTGCTCAGCGATATGGATCAAATCTTTTATGACGCACTGAACTTTCAACCATGGCCAGGTGAGATAGAGTCTGTACTTGGCCTAGCGGGTTATGCCCCTTATACCGCAAGGCGTAGCAAGCAATCAGAACAAGCCGCATTATATGGTGTAATAGTCGATAACTTTGCCAGTGTGGCACAACAAGTTGATGACAAACTAATAAGCTGGTCTCAACCTGAGTATTCGGTTTACCGCTTCGAAAAAGATGATCGTAAGAAGCCTGAATTCAATTTAGGACTAGCCCATGGTGTGCCAGGGATCATCGCAGCGCTTATTCCTGCATTAAATATAGATGCCATTAAAGATAAGACCGCTCAGTTAGTCACGCAGTCTTGTGACTGGTTGCTTACCCAGCAAAACCCAAATCATGAAGAAGAACACTGCTATGGTTCATGTTCTGGTGGCGAGCACAAATCGAGACTCGGCTGGTGTTATGGCGATTTAACAATCGCATTAACCCTTGCCCGTGCAGGTCACGCACTAGATAGACCGAGTTATGTCGATGAAGCGCGTCGAATGGCATTAAAAGCGGCAAAGCGTGATGCCGAAAGTGGCTTTATAAACGATGCTGGCTTATGTCATGGTTTCGTTGGTCTTGTCAGTATTTATCAACTTTTAAATCAACTTATGCCCCACCCTGAGCTTGAGCAAGCCGCAAAATACTGGCTCAACTACAGCCTTGAACAATACCAAGAAAAGGGCCTTGAAGCATTTTACGCCTACAACGGTGAAACCACTCAGCACTATGAGAATTTTGGTTTTTTAATGGGCTATGCAGGGGTTGGCGTTGGCTTTATCTCAGTTTTAAACGATGACCTAGACTGGGCTGAATGCTTGTTGATGGCATAAGGAGTGATGATGTCGAACAACAATAATCAAAAACAAGTAAATCAACCGATTAAGCATGCACCATTTTTTGTAATGCGTACGCCGCGTTTATCACTAGAGCACTTAGCAGAATTTAGCTCAGAGTCAGCCGACACTAATGCTATCTTAGAAAAGTGGTTAGCAATTGAGGGGGTTGAAGAAGCCATTTATCTTGCTAGCCCTTCTTTACTTGAACGTATTGAGCAATGGCGAACAAAGCCAGAATCAAAACAAGGTAAAAAGGTTGCGCAAGCACTACTTAAATATATGTTGCGTATGTGCGCAAGGCCGACGCCTTTTGGTTTATTCTCAGGGATCTATAAGGGTGAAGTGAGTGATACTACTGAGTTTATGAGTGCATCACATACTCAAGATAGCCGTAAAACACGCCTTGATATGTTTTATTTGTCGGCATTAAAAGAGCATTTCGTGAAAGAAGCACAACGTGCCGACAACTTGATGTACCGCCCAAACCCTTCTCATTACTTTGTTGCTGATCAATGTCGTTATATTGAGAATTATCTCTCTGAAGACAGCATGCAATATCGTTTAAGCGCGGTAGACAGTGATGAATATTTTCAGTGTGTACTTAAACTAGCCAAAGGCGGTTTAAGCTTTAATGGTCTGGTCGATGCTTTTTGCGCACAGTATGGCGAAGCCGAAAAAGAAGACGTTGAAGCATACATTCAAGATCTGATTGACGAAAAGATACTACAGGCCGATATCCCACTGCCGCTGACGGGCGACTCACCTGATTATGCTCTTTTAAAGTCATTACAAAATATGGAAGAGCTGGCAACCGCAGATCAACTTGCAACCGCTCTGGCCATGATTGAAAAGCTCGATAACGAGAAAAGTGGTGAAATTAAACCTTATAAGCAATTGCTTGAACACTTTCAGAACATGCCAGTTAAAGCGCAAGAAAATAAGCTTTTTCAAACCGACGTTTATCGCGCCTTTGAACAGTGTCAATTAAGCGCTCAAGAAGTGCAACGGGTGCAAAAGCAACTCGAGTTATTGGCTGAATTAGGTGATACCGATAAATCTAACCCATTGAGTAACTTTATCACTAAGTTTAATGCGCGTTTTGAAGGGCAGTTTGTACCGCTTGATGTGATCTTAGATGACGAGTCAGGTATTGGCGTTTCAAATGAAACTGGATATGAAGCCCCGCTGGTGGCAGGTTTAAACCTAGTTAAGGGTAATCAAGGCGCGGGTGAAGCCCCAAGACCGACTTTGCTGAATCAGATCATTGAAGAAGCCCTGAGCTTACCGGCGAATCGCAGCAAAGACACCATAGTTCTAAAGAGCAAAGAGCTAAGAAGCAAAGTAAACAGCAAAGAACCCATTAGCAAAAATTTTCCTGCCTCTTTTTCTGTGATGCTCAGTGCGTATCAAGACGACAGATCAAATCCTGTGTTCAAGCTGGGCGGGTGTGCTGGCCCATCATCAGCCAATTTATTGGGCCGCTTTTGTCACCTAAACGATGGTCTCAAGCAGTCTGTGATTGATGAGTTGCAAAAAGAGCAAGCGCACTCAGACAATGTGATTTTTGCCGAAATTGCGCATATGCCAGAAGGTCGTCCAGGCAACGTGATTGCTCGCCCACATCTACGTGAGTACGAAATCGTCTTTATGGCCGACAGTAGCTTAGACAGTGAGTATCAAATTCCACTCAGTGACTTATTTGTCTGGGTTGAAGGGCAAAAGGTTAAACTGTGGAGCAAGCGTTTAAATAAACAAATCATCCCTCGTTTATCATGTGCACATAACTATTCAGCACGCAGTTTAAGTGCTTATAAGTTTTTATGCATGCTGCAACACCAAGAAGGTCACGCACCGAATTTCGGCATGCCAAGTAGCACCGCCAATGACGCTTTTGTGCCAAGAGTGATGCTTGATAACTTGATCTTAAATGAAAAAACGTGGCGTATTGAACGTAAAGAGCTCGAAGCCATCAGCAAAAATGGCAAATTTTCATCTGAAAAGCTTGAGGCATTGTTAACCAAGTACCAGCTTGATCCACAAGTGTGTTATGCCATGGCCGATAACGTACTTCAGCTAGAACTGCGTCATCCAGACATGCTGGCGGTATTATTATCAGAAACCAAGGGACAGCCTCGCGTTGAGTTAAAAGAAGTGCTAACAGCGCAATATGCTTCGCGTGTTGTCGACACTCAAGGTCAGCACTATAACAACGAAATGGTGATCCCACTATTCAATGGTAATGCCCCAATACACCATCATTTCTCAGACGATCCACTTGCAAATATTACAGCCAAGCCGATTAAACGTCGCTTTAGTGCAGGCTCAGAATGGTTAAGCTTGAAGATTTACTCAGGTAATTCAATCGTCGAGCAGCTATTAACTGAAAAGTTATTGCCATTTATTGCTGAGCAGCAAGGCGATTTTGAAAAATGGTTCTTTATTCGCTATGGCGATCCCGACTGGCATTTACGTCTGCGTTTCTATGGCGAGCCAAGCAAGTTATGTGGTCAGTTGCTACCTAAGCTTAATCAGCTACTCGACCCTATGGTTGAGTCGGGCGAGCTACACAAGGTCGAGCTAATGACTTACGAGCGCGAAGTAGAGCGCTACGGTGGTCCAGAATCTATGGCACTGATAGAGTCATTATTCATGCTAGACAGTGAATTAATTGCTCGTACTTGTGGCTTAATTGACGAGTATGGTGAAGACATTCGCTGGCGTGTGGCGCTGCAGTGCACCGATAAACTGCTTAACTTGTTCAATTACAATGATGAAGGCAAGTTTAACTTAATCAGTGGTTTGAGAGCCGGTTTTGGTAATGAATTTAACGAAACCAGTCATTTGCGTAAGCAGCTAGGTAATCGTTACCGCGATTATCAAACTCAGTTAGAAGGCGACTTCGAGAAGCTGGCTGATTTAACTCAGTTACCTGACGATGAAGCCCAAAACGCGATTGCTCAACTGCTTAACTTATGGCAACAGCAAGCACACCCTGTGGTTGCGCAGCTCAATGAGATGCTAGAAGAAGACAAGCTCAACTGTAGTCGAGACTCATTACTGAGCTCTTTGCTACACATGCATAACAACCGTATGTTTAAAGCCTATGGTCGTGAGCAAGAGTTGGTGATCCATGACTTGATGCGCCGTAAATACTTCTCGGCAGACAAAGGCCAAAGCCACTAACAGGCTATCGCAATTCAACGTTAAAAAAGCACTGTTTCTACAGTGCTTTTTTGGCTTTGGTAGCACCGACTTTAGGTCGGGTTTTCTCAAACTATTTCACTCAGTTTTAGTCTCGCTATTAAGTGAGTTTATAAATCTCGGTATTACCGACTTTAAGTCGGGTTTATTCAACTTTCTCACTTAGTCTTAGCCTAGCTTTTTGAGTTATTCTAAACCTCGGTAGCACCGATTTTAAGTCGGGTTTATTCAACTTTCTCACTTAGTCTTAGCCTAGCTTTTTGAGTTATTCTAAACATCGGTAGCACTGACTTTATGTCGGGTCTGTCTTTATCTCCACCTTAACCGAACAGCTTCCATTTCTTGCTTATTGTCTATTCATCAAATGCTGACTAACATTACTATTCCAAACTGCTTAGAAAGACATAACAACATGAAAAAAGCATTTATATTAATCATTTCTCTGTTACTCAGCTTCCCCACGGTTGCAGGCTCACTGGCAAAAGAATTACAGGTATTTGAACCTTACCTAGGCACTTGGCAGGCAGACTTTGCTGTGCCAAAAGGTCAACCTGCCATGCAAGATGTCAGTAAGTGGGAACGCGCACTGAATGGCACGGCTATTCGCACCCTGCATTCAATCAATGACGGTATGTATGGTGGTGAGTCATTGATATTTTGGGATAAAACCAAACAAAGCCTCGTATTTTACTATTTTACAACCGCAGGCTTTTATACTCAAGGTACTATGGAGGTATTACCCAATGGTGCCTTTGTGGCCTATGAAGACGTCACAGGAAACAAAGATGACATTACCAAAGTGAAATCCACCAGTCAGTTTGTTGATGGAGAGTTTAAAGTCTCGACACAATATTTAAAAAATGGTGAATGGACTGCGCCAGAGTCACGTAGCTATCAGCGCAGTAATAAACAAGTAAAGTTCAAATAGCACACTCTAGAACACCTTTCTTTCTATGTGGTTCACTATATTGTTAGCCACATTAACCTCTCCGGTAATACCTGATTAAGTGCAATTTAACACGTTGCTACCTCATATAGTTTCACCCCTTGCTCATCGAAACTTACAGACAAAGTTTAAACGTTGTTTTGTAAATTTAATGTTTATTTTTGGTTGTCTTTTTTGCGCTGCTGTTATTTTGACCTTTCCCTATATAGGGAAAATTGTTAATTTATACGGAGATTTAAAAATGACAAAAACAATAAAGGCCACGTTAGTGGCATTAGTCTTAAGTGGTGCAAGCTACGGTGTATATGCAGCTTGTGGTGATAGTGTTTGCGGTGATAACAATGGTAAGTGGACTTGTGCAGTTGAAACACCATCAGGCATCAAAATCTGTGATGAGGATAATCGCTGCACCATATCTTGTTAAATCATATAACAGGATTACCTAGCCAGCGAATGCTGGCTATTTTAAAGGAGTATTTAAAAGTATGTTAAAAGTTAAAGCATTGCTATTGATTGTTTTTTTGATGTTTGGCAATTTCTATTCATATGCCAGCACTTTCACCGACGAAGATAATAAAACTGAACAGTGGCAACTCGGTACCACAAAACGATTTGATACATTTCAAAATTTCTTTCTTAAGTATGGCTCAGATGCTTACTTCCGAACAGCTTATTTATACGATCTTGAAAAGCAGCAATGGCTGTCTTATGAAGACGCGAAGTCACTAAAGCCCGCTTTGCAACCCATTCTGAATGTACAGTATATGGATGTTAAATTGACTTTGGCTGAGGTTGTTAGTTTTACCAATGTTGATATCAGAGATGCTAAGCGATATGCCTTATTTTTCTTTGATACGCCTATAGATACAGGTAATAACAACGAATACCTGTTTGCTGGTAACGAGGTGTTTGCAAAGCAATTAAAGAAAAGTATTGAAATGCGTAAGCTCGCCGCAAAGCTTGTAAAGCAACAGCATGATGTGACGGGTTACTTAATTCAAATACCGCTCATTGGCTACAAGCCTCAAACATTTTAGTCGTGTATTTTAATAAGGAAATCATATGAAAACTCCTCTATGGAGCTGCTTATTGCTCCTAGCATCGGCATTTTCTGCATTCGCAAACCATGTTCATCCTCAAGATCTGGTCAGATTTACTGATGAACAAAATAAAATTGAGCAATGGCGATTGGGCACGACTAAACGATGGGACACATTCGAGCAATATTTTTTAAAAAAAGGTCAGAAAGCATATTACAGATGTGGATATTTGTACGATCTAGAGTCTGAAGAAGTTTTAAGTCATGATAATGCGATTTCAATTTACGAAGAGATTGAGCCAGTTTTAATAGATAAAAATAGTCAATTTCCTGCCAGCCATTCGGAAATTGAAGGTACTTTTAATATCGCGCTTCCCGATAAAAAGAAGCATAAATATGTTTTTATCTACTTCGATATTCCTGTTAAAAAGAATGGAAATTATGAATTCTCTGATAACCCTAGCTTTAGAAAGCATTTAGAAAAAGCACAGGCGCACAGGCAAAAGGCTGCGACAATATTAAAAGGGCTCAAGACGGTACCTTGGTATCGTATAGAAATTCCTTTAATCGGCTTTAAAAACCAGCAATTTTAGTAGGGTATGCTGCTAAAAAATTATATTCATCATAATGATATAGTGTTTAATAGGTTGTGGTAATTGAACTAGCATAAGGATATTAGATGCTGACAATCCCTGAAAAAGACTCAAACAGTCGACATTTACAGCGGCTTATATTTGTTATGAGTGGTGTTGCTCTGACTGCCTTGGTTGTGTGGTTTATTGCTCGACAATTATTTGCAGAGCAACCCAGTGAGCTGCAGCTTGCAGCTGTTGAACGCGGCTCAGTAATACAGACCTTAGCGGTATTTGGCCGTCTTACGCCAAGAGCATCAAATAGTTTAGTGGCTCAAGTTGATGGACATGTCAGTGAACTGAATGTATTACCAGGCGCAGAGGTTAATGCCAATACGGCTATTATTACTCTTTCAAACCCACAATTATTACGACAGCTACAAATCGCGAAGCTTAACTGGCAAAAGGCGCAAGCAAAGCATGTCTCAGCGCTGGCGAAATTGCAGCGAGAAGCCACGCAATTGCAAAACGACGTCGCGATGGCTGCCAGCGAATTAAAGTTTGCAGAACAAGAGATAGAGACCTTAAGGAAGCTGCATAAAACCAAACTATTGAGTGAGCTGGACTTCTTACGTGCAAAAACGCGGTTAGAGCAATTGCGATTGCAGCTCGACTTAACCAAGCGCAGTGAAGCGGCCTTTCAAAACACCTTAGAGTACGAAAAACAAGCCTTGGCGCTTGAGCTTGAAAGCGAAAAGCAGCAACTGGCGATGACCCAAGATGACGTTAACAATTTGCAAGTAACAACAACGCAGTCGGGCATTTTAACTGAGCTATTAGCAGACATAGAAATAGGTCAGGCGGTCTCTAAGGGCACAGTATTGGCTAAATTATCGAGTCAAAATAGCTTGTTCGCTCAGTTATTAGCACCAGCAAGTGCCATTGATATCTTATCGGCGGGAATGGCAGTGAATATTGGCATCAAGGGCAAAACGTATGCCGCACAAGTGGTGCGTGTGCACCCTAATGTTGAAGCCAACCAAATTAAGTTTGAAGCTACCTTTACAGAACACATTCCCTCTTCTGCGGTAAATAACTTGTCGGTCTCAGCCGAGGTCATGTTAGCCAGTAAAGACAATACACTTCGCGTTGCCAAACCTCTGTATTTAAAGGCGGGCGCAGAGCGCCAAGTCTTATATGTCTTTGATGGTGACGAAGTGCAAGAAAAGCAGGTCAAAATTGGCATGCAAGGTAGTGAGTTTATTGAAGTACTGGCGGGCGTTGAAATAGGCGAGCAGGTGTTAAAGGCATTACCTCAGTCTCGTTCAGCAATAAAATTATAATAATCAGACAATAAAGCTAAGGATTAAAGCGTGAATACTCTTATTGCTCTAAACAGGGTTAACAAATCGTTTGCTCAAGCAGCAAATAATGACGCGGTTTTAAAAGACATCGACTTGACCATTGACGATGGTGAATCGATTGCGATTTTGGGCCCGTCAGGCAGTGGTAAATCCACCTTACTTTCAATCATCGGGTTACTGGATGAGCCATGCAAAGGTGAATATTTACTGCGTACAGAGAACGTCACGTCATTAACCAAAAAACAAAAAAGCCAGCTGCGAAATCGTCATATAGGTTGGATCTTTCAAAACTTTAACCTGATCGCTAGCATGACAGTGCTCGAGAATGTCATACAACCGATGCGGTTTAACGCTGACATTAAACCTGCTGAATATATCGCTCGAGCACAAAGTGTATTAGCGCAGGTAGGATTAGCTGATAAAAGCAATAGCACGCCTGACAAACTCTCTGGAGGTCAGCAGCAGCGCGTTGCCATTGCGCGAGCACTCATTAATGAGCCTGCTTTAATTCTTGCCGATGAACCTACGGGTAACCTAGATCAAAAAACCGGTGAAGAAGTCATGAACTTATTACTGTCACTGTCGGCACAAGGGACAACCTTGGTCATCGTTACCCATGATGAAAATGTTGCCTTGCGTTGTCAGCGCAAGATCCGAATTCTAGATGGGCAAGTGACTTATGACGGCGAATAATACACTCTTTGAGTTGCTATGTGAGTGGCGACGTTGGCGCGGTCAGTATTTTAAGCTTGCACTCATTTTATTTGGCTTTGCTTTCTCTGCAGCTTTGCTGGCCATTGCGCTGCGTTTAGGTGGCATGCTGTTTTACGAAAATCCACAGTGGACAAACACCGACAAACCGCTTTATACGGTTGGAAGGTTACATGAGAATAGCAGTTTAAGCCCGGTGAGTCGGCAGGCCCTAGAGAAACTAAAATCATTTCCTATGGTTGAGGATGTCTCTTGGCTGGTGATAAAAAAATATAGCTTTTCGCTTAATAACCAAACCTTTAATGCGGTCAATAGTGCGGTGTTCTCTGCAAATTCAGCAGAGAATATAAGGCTAGATATGGCGCAAAGTAGTGTCTTGGGTATTTGGTTAACACACCGATTTTGGCAAGAAAACCTAAATAGTGACCCTGAAGTGGTTGGTAAGGTGTTTAGCTTTAAGCGCTTACCACAAGGGCTGCCAGTGTTGGGAGTACTTGACCAAAAATACGACCAAGTTGGCGCTGAATTACTCGATGCTTGGTTGCCAGAAGACATGTTGCAGTATTCAACTCCATTCACAGGTGGCATGATGCTCGATCGCTTTTTACTCGCGGCGCCAATGTATTATGGTTTGGTATCGGCATCGGGGGAGTTTGAACCTAAACAAGCGACTGCACAATTGGCAGAGCTAGACTTGTCTGTGAAAGGTATGTCATTCGGTAAATCAACACTGCCTCTGGCCATTTTATCTGGTGTTCAGTTTGATCCTAAAGGTTACCAGCGCCTAGTGTTTACTTGGCAGCTATTGCTTGGTTTAGTGGTGTCGTTGTGGCTCATTTTAATCTTTACACTATTCTCGCTTTCAAGCAGTCGGGCGATTTTAATAGCAGATGAATTGCGAACATTGAGGTTGTTAGGCGCTCAAAACCGAGACTTTTTTCGCTCTGCGATGCGCTTTGCGTTCGTCATGGCCTGTGTGGTCTGTGCTTTAATTTATCCTTGTTTAGCTTTCTTAAAAGCCATGGTGCAAAGCACCGCCGGTTACCAACAATATTTTAGTCAGCAAGACATGGTGCTCAATGGCGCCGTGTTACTGAGTGCAATTTTGATGATGATACTGAGCTTATTGGCCTGTGCCGGTATTCCATTGCTGAACCTATTGAAGAAAGATTTGTTTACGCGACAAACCAACCACAGTGCTTCTTTATGGCAGAAGTTATTGAGTCAGGGCATTTTAGTGTTGCAACTAAGCGCAGCCTTAGTGGCGATTTATACACTGACTTTTGTGGTGAAAGAGCAGTGGCAACAGTATCAGCAAACCAGTATTGGCTTGTCTGCAACTCAAACTCAAGTTGATACGGGCAATTTCCCTATATCTTGGCGACAATTATTGGCACAAGACAAGGGCGCTGAAGCAAAAGCGATTTTGAGCTCTTCTTTTGCTCAACTTCATCGTTATGAGTTTAAAGCTCCACAAAGCGGGCAAGAGATTAATATTGCGATTATGCATGCCAGCTCTGAATTTTTTAATGTGCTCGATGCTAAAGTAACTGGGCTAGAGTCTAAGCAGTGGCAAAGTGGTGTTGTGATCAATCACACATTTGCTGAGCGCTTGAACCAACATGATGATCTGATGTCTTTACTCGGAACTCAGATTCAATATGGCCTGCAAGAGCAAACCTATACCATTACAGGCATTGTTGAAGACATACCACATTGGGGGCGATCTCAGAGTGTGCAACCGACTTTGTATTTACCTTTAGAGCAGCTTAACTCAGACACGATGGCAGTATTTACTGTGCTACAGTCACCGCAGTCAAAACAGCATGCGCAGTTAGCGGCATGGGTGAAGTCACAAGTGCCAAATGCGAAAGTATCTGACGCCCAGACGCTTGAACTGGTGATCCAAGTGTTCGATCAGCAATCGCAAGATGTACTGTGGTTTGCGTTATTGGTTGCTGCTGTGATTGTGGGCGGTGTATTCAGTGGTTTGTGGTATCAAATACAGGCGCAATTACGCGTTGAAAAGCAAACTATTAGTGTGTTGCTTGCAATCGGTGCCTCTGAGCAGTTTGTGCTGCTGACGCGATTGAAGTACAGCCTATTGGCATTAGCTGTAGCCATATTCACGAGCTTAACTGTGTTTGTACTATTCAATTCATCCTCGTTCAATACCCTGCAACTAGACATACTTGCCGCTTTAAGCGCGGTGTTAGTGACGTTTGCATTATCTGCAGTAGCAGTGGTATTACCGTTGAGAAAGTTGTTAAACCAACCAATCCAGCAATCTTTACGGGAGTTATAAGGTAATCTAATTGTGGCCTGAGTTATGCAACTTCAGGCCACTTCAATATGTAATGCAGAGTTTTTATGTTGAATGAGAGCAAGCGGTTATTTTTTGGCATTGGTCTAGATGATGTGGCGAAAGAGCATATCAAGGCTTGGCTTGATAGTTCAGTTGTAGGTAAAAAGCCACATACCAAAGTGCAAAACTGGCATCTCACTTTGGCGTTTTTGCCCAATGTGCAACCCGATCAACAAAACCAACTCGTCGCGTTTGCGCGCAGTTTGCAGGTTGCGCCATTCTCGTTAAAGTTTAGCGAAACTGGCTATTGGCCGCATAACGGCATCTTTTATTTGCAGCCCGACTCAATACCTAAGCCGTTGTCTATGCTGGCAGAGCCGTTAAGAGACAAAGGGAGTGAGCTTGATATTTATCACAACCCATTTAGTTTTGCCCCGCATATCACGCTATTTCGCAGTCACAAACCTTGTCCTGAGGTTGCGCAAACTATTCCCCCTTTTTCGCTTACTGTGAAACAGTTTCATCTTTACCATTCCTACCAATGTAAAGAGTACGGTCTTGTATATGAGCCTATTGAAACGTTTTTACTTAATGGGGAAGGCGAGTCATAGTAGAAATCTCTATTAATACTAAAACAGCTTCTTTTTAACTTTCTTAAATAGCCCTGTAATTAATGAAGCTTGCTGGATTGTACTTTTATTATTGTGACGCGTATTTGATAGATCACTATTAGCCTGTTTAAAAAGCTGTTCTGTTGCTGCATTACGTTCACTTTGAATATGTCTGCGGCTACATTCTTGGGCGGCACACTGCCAGTCTTGTTGCTTGATGGCTTGGTGTAGTTTTGGCCAGTTTTTCGCTAAATGCGGAGTGCCTAAATTAAAAGCCATATCGAGCAAAGCATATTGGGCACTCAGTGGCATTTGTTCAAATTGGCAGTTAAAACCGCTTTGTTTGCTAAAGACCTTGTTCAATTCTTGTTTAAACTGAGCGAGGTGTTTGTGAAGGAGTTTATCGGTTTCATGGCTGGGTAGCATCAGTTCACAAAACTGCGCATACCAACAGGCCTTATAACCTGGCTTTTGTTTGCTTATCTTTTTATATTCGGCTTGTTTTTCGCTATTATTGGCGGGCTTTCCTGATTGTTTATGGACTAAATTAAGCGCACAAAACTGTTGTGCGTTAGCCATTAAGAATCCAACCCCTATGGTGGGATTGCCTCGGCTATCTAAATAGAGATGGGCGATTTCGCCCTCAAAGCGTTTTAGTTGCTGGATAAACTGGGTGTCGTTACTCGGCATAACTACTCATACTGTCGAAAAATACGGATTATTCGGTCAATTCTTGTGTTTCTTCCTGCTCAGGAAGGTCACAACTTTGTACCTCTTCAATATTAGACTTTTCATCAACAATATAGCAATGCTTTAAGATAGAGCAGTAGCAAGCGTTTACTTTTACATCAAATATGCTTTGATCAATTTGCTGCCAAAGACCTGAGTTAAAGTTGGTTTTTTGCATCATAAAAACATTAAACTCTTCACCGTCGGCAAGTAAAAAATTGGTGGTATCGCTTGACGCAAACCAGCCGAAGGCGTTGCGGTAATTAATGTCTCTCTGGTCTTGCTCTATCTCAGCAAGGGCTTCTTTATATGCGTTTAACGAACAGCAAGTGTCGAGTAACTCTTCAATGTGAAAATGGTTCTCATCGTCATAAATGTACTCGATGTAATGGACCATGGCAGGGCCGGTGCCAGAGTTAGAAATATTGATATTAATATATTGTTTTTCTTGGTTAATATCGAAATTAGAGTAGCCCATTTTAAGCCAAGGTAGGGTTTCGGCTTTAAGCTGACGTTTGGCTGCGGCGACTTGCTCTTGCGAGGCTTTTGCTTGTAGATACGTTGCATAAAACGAGGCTGCAGAAATCACAATGGCACACACTGCGAGCATAGAGTTTATCTTTGAGCGGGTAAGGCCTTTTCTCGGTGGGCGCTTTGCTCTGAGCTTATGCTTTTTATCATCGTGATGATCTAGCACGGCTTGCTCAGAGAGCGCATGGAGTGTCTCTTTATTTGAGTCTGAGGCCTGCTGCGTTTGTTCTTGTTTTGGTTGTTCGCTCATGTCCTTGCCTTAACGTGTTATTTTTATTGTTTTATTTAAATCGTATTTAAGGTGCGGCTAAGAAAATCGTTAACTTATCGCCAATCCGTAAAACGTCTTTCGATAAGCTATTCCACTGCTTAATTTTACTGACCGTAACATCAAAGTGTCTGGCGATACGCCATAGGCTGTCACCTGACTTAACTTTATACTCTATTTGCTTATCTGCCAAAATTGGCAGCATTAAGGTGTCGCCTGCGCGAATACGGCTCGATTTTAATTGATTAAAGCTTTTTAATTGCGAAACCGTAATAGAGTGACGCTGGGCGATAACACTTAAACTGTCACCGCGGCGAATGGTGTACTTTTGCCATTGTTCACTTGGCATTTCGGGTAAGTTCGCGACATAATCTTGCCAGTTCTTACTTTCGCCTTTTCTTAAAACTAAGTGTTTAGGGCCGTCTAATAACGCTGGGAAACGGGTATAACCCGGGTTTAATACTTCAAGCTGAGCCCACTTCTTTTTGTCATCTAAAATTACCCCATGACGCATATCAATCACATCTATGGTTGGCTGGTTGGCGATTTTTGGAAAAGCCATTTGCTCTTCACGAAGTAGTTGTGCGGCAGCTAAAAGCTTAGGTACATAGTGACGCGTTTGCCTAGGGAGCTTTAAATGGAAGAAGTCGGTCGATTTGCCTTGCTTCTTATTATTGCGAATGGCACGAGCAACACGGCCTTCACCTGTGTTGTAAGCGGCAATAGCATGGTACCAGTTACCATCGAAGCGTTTGTGCAAATAGGTTAAAAAGTCGAGTGCGGCATTAGTGGCATCAATCACGTCTTGGCGACCGTCATACCAAGGGCCAATTTTTATACCATAATGCTTGGCGATAAGCGGCGTCAGTTGCCAAAGGCCAGAAGCATGTTTGTGAGAATAAGCGCTGGTATCAAAGTCGCTTTCGATTAATGGCATCAAAGCCAACTCAATAGGTAGACCTCTGCGCTCAACTTCATTGACGATGTAGTATAAAAATGGCTCGGCGCGCTTTGTAATAGTTTCCATGTAGTTCGGGTGTTTTAAATACCAATCAACACGGTTTTGTACACGTTCGTGATTAGATGGCGCAAATTGCAATTGAATTCTAATACGATGCCAAACATCTTCAGCTTCTCTCGGTAAAATATTTTCAACGAATACCGGTGCCACCGGTTCACTTGGGTCTGCGAGTGCGCTGTCTTCTACTGGAGGTGTATGAACAATGGTTTCTTCAACTTCAGTGGGTGAGTTAGTTAGGCTGGCACAGCCAGATAAAAGCAGAAAAAGTGAGATAAATACAATGCGCATGAAGATTCTTTTTAGTTAGAGTTATTTTTGAATATCACAACAATTGTATAGAAGTTAGTTACAGGGGTTAAGTGAAAATTTTTACGGGGAAGGGTGCGACATGGTAGGCGCGACTTTACGTCGCGCACTCTGTAAAAGCCGTTTAGTTACTTGGCGTTTAAATGCTGGTGGTGAAAGCGCAGGTGGTCTTCTATGAAACTGGCAATAAAGTAATAGCTGTGGTCGTAGCCTGCTTGCATTCTCAGCTCACACTCTGCATCGACTGACTTAGCTGCGGCAATTAAGTTTTCAGGCTTTAATTGCTCCGCTAAAAAGCCATCTTCGCTACCTTGGTCAACTAAGATTGGTAAACTCGGTTTACCTGCTTGTAAAAGCTCAACACTGTCGTATTCAGCCCAAGCTTGCTTGTTGTCGCCTAAGTACGCAGTAAAGGCTTTTTCACCCCACGGGCACTGCGTTGGGTTAGTGATAGGGCTAAACGCTGAAATTGAACTGAAACGAGATTGGTTTTTAAGGCCGATCATCAATGCACCGTGTCCACCCATAGAGTGACCGCTGATTGCTCGCTGTGAGGTAACCGGAAAGTTCGCTTCAATTAAGTTTGGCAGCTCATCAACAATATAATCGTACATTTGAAAATGCGCTGCCCAAGGGGCTTGCGTTGCATTCACGTAAAACCCTGCACCTTGACCTAAATCATACCCCTCATCGTTAGCAACACCTTCGCCACGTGGGCTGGTATCAGGTGCCACTATCGCTATACCCAATTCTGCGGCAACACGTTGAGCACCGGCTTTTTGCATAAAGTTTTCGTCTGTGCAGGTTAGGCCAGAAAGCCAGTAAAGCACAGGCACGTTATGGCCTTCGTTCACCTGCGGCGGTAGATAAATGGCAAAGCGCATGGCGCAGTTAAGCACCTCAGATTGATGAGTGTATTGCTTATGCCAACCACCAAAGCTTTTGTTATTACTGATATTCTCTAAGTTCATTTTTGATATCCATAAAGAATAAAGAGCTTGTTTATACAAGCTCTTTTGGGGTGTTGAACTGTTTACTTGTTGTAATGGATCACCGAGCGAATGCTCTTACCTTCATGCATTAAATCAAAGGCTTCATTGATGTCTTCAAGACCCATTGTATGAGTAATAAAGTCTTGTAAGCCAAACTCACCCGCCATGTAACGCTCAACGATTTCAGGTAACTCTGAACGGCCTTTTACGCCACCAAATGCGCTACCACGCCATACACGGCCGGTAACCAGTTGGAATGGACGCGTTGAGATCTCTTGGCCTGCGCCTGCTACACCGATGATCACAGACTCACCCCAGCCCTTGTGACAACACTCTAGGGCTGAACGCATCACGTCAACATTACCAATACACTCAAATGAGAAGTCGACGCCGCCGTCAGTCATTTCAACGATCACTTCTTGAATTGGCTTATCGAAATGTTTCGGGTTGATACAGTCGGTTGCACCTAACTTTTTCGCTAAATCAAATTTACTTTCATTGATATCAATACCAATTATGCGACTTGCACCTGCCATGGTTGCACCAATGATCGCTGAAAGGCCAATGCCACCAAGACCAAAAATCGCTACCGTGTCGCCTTTTTGTACTTTTGCTGTATTCAGTACCGCACCCATACCGGTTGTCACGCCACAGCCTAATAAACACACTTCTTCAAGTGGTGCTTCTTTGTTTACTTTGGCTAAAGAAATTTCAGGTAATACTGTGTACTCAGAGAACGTTGAGCAACCCATGTAGTGATAGATTGGCTGACCGTCTTTGTAGAAGCGCGTTGTGCCATCTGGCATTAGGCCTTTACCTTGCGTTTCACGTACCGCTTGGCACAGATTGGTTTTACCAGATGTACAGAACTTACACTCACCACATTCTGCGGTGTAAAGTGGAATCACATGGTCACCTACTTCTAGGCCAGTTACACCTTCACCTACTTGCTCAACGATACCACCGCCTTCGTGGCCTAAAATTGACGGAAAAATACCTTCTGGATCATCACCTGATAACGTAAATGCATCGGTATGACATACACCCGTCGCAACGATGCGCACCAATACTTCGCCTTTACGCGGCAGCATTACATCGACTTCTTCGATTTTGAGTGGCTCATTTGGGCCCCATGCGACGGCCGCCTTAGATTTAATAAATTGATCTGCCATGTTGTCCTCAGCTTTTTAAGTGAATTGTTTTAAGTGTTTTGTGCAAATAAGAGCGTAGGCACTCAAAGCCGTTTTAGCGACGTGCCTTACGCGTATTTGCCATATTATTTTTGACGAGAGAAAGTGTAGTTTGTTTACTCCTGTTCGATAATCCCTTATTTTTGTAAATTACTTTTACTCAGTGGTAATAATGGGGCGGTATGAATAGTTGGCAGGGCATTAATGAATTTGTTGCGGTGGCGCAATCGGGCAGTTTTACTCAAGCAGCGAAGCGATTAGGCGTATCGACTGCGCACATCAGCCGCCAAGTCACCGCTTTAGAAGAAAAGCACAGTACTAAGCTATTTTATCGTTCAACGCGCAAGGTCGCCCTGACCGAAGAGGGCCAAGTGTTTTTTCATCATTGCCAACATGCGCTAACGGGGCTTGAAGAGGCAGAGCGCGCAATCAGTAATTTGCGAGACACGCCGCAGGGTTTAATTAAAATGACTGCCCCAGTTGCCTATGGCGAGCAGTTTATCATGCCGCTAGTACATGACTTTATGCGCCAATACCCGGAAGTCGAAGTGCAAATGTTTTTAAGCAACCAAACCTTTGACTTGGTGGCAGAAGGGTTTGATCTAGCCATCCGTCTTGGCAAACTGAATGACTCAACCATGATGGCAAAGCGTTTAACCAGCCGAATTCAATATGTTTGCGCTTCTCCCGGTTATTTACGTCAATTTGGCGCACCTCATACATTAGACGAGTTGAAACAACACCAGTGTTTAACAGGGAACAGCGAGTACTGGCGTTTTCTCGTTGAGGGTAAAGAGCGCACATTAAAAATGAAAAGTCGCCTCAATTGTAATAGTGGCTTTGCACTTAGAGATGCGGCACTTAAAGGTTTGGGGATAATCAAGTTACCCGACTACTACATTGCAGATGATCTAAAGCTAGGCAATTTGGTTGAGGTGTTGCCGCAATATTTAGAAGCTGAAGAGGGAATTTGGGCGCTGTATCCGCATAATCGTCATTTATCACCTAAAGTCAGATTGCTGGTGGATTATCTGAATGCACATTTAGATTCCGACAATAATGCGCAATAAAACTGCAATCAATCCTTAAGATCGCAGAAACTTAAACGTCATAAACCTGCTGTTTAATTGTTCGCTATTAAATATTACACAATAAACAATAATAGGTTTAGTCATGCTTAAACGCTCTCTGATCGCGCTCTCTTTATTAACTGCTCTCACAGGTTGTGCCCTTGACGGCGACGATGGTCAACAAGGTCCTCAAGGTGAACAGGGCCCAGCTGGTGTTGCTGGTACGAATGGTTCAAACGGCACAAATGGTAGTGATGGTTCAAATGGCACAGACGGTACCAATGGGGTTGATGGTAAAGATGCCAACCGTCTGTTAGATATTCAAATGGTTGGTCGTGCAGTGTTAAACGCACAAAGTCCAGAGGGTGCAGCCGAAATCGTGGCTTACCAAGCATCTAAAAAATGGATCTACGCAATCAACAGCTCAGGTGATAGCGCTGTGGTCAATATCATTGCTGCAGACAGCTTTGATGCCGCTGGTTTGGTGAAAAATAACGAAGGTGTGATCACGACGACGAACCTGAGCAGTGCGATCACGTTAACGTTAAACGACAACACTCCGGGTGATGCGAATAGCATAACAATCGACGAAAACAATCAATTGTTAGCAGTTGCGATGGCAGCAAAAACCACTGGCGAGAATGGTCAAATCGCGTTTTATGATATTTCAGGTGATGCGCCGGTATTTATCAAAAATGTCACAGTGGGTGCATTACCAGACATGGTGACGTTCAGCCCAGATGGCAGCAAAGTCGTTGTGGCTAACGAAGGTGAGCCTGAGGGTGATTACAGTGTTGATCCTGAGGGCAGCATCAGTGTGATTGCGGTTACCAACGGTACAGTGGCAGATGCCGCAACACAGATTACCTTCACAGATTACAACGGCAAACAGGCTGAATTAGAAGCCATGGGGATGGTGTTCGCAAACCCAACGGGTCGCACAATCAACGGCAAGCTAATTAATACTACGGTGGCGATGGACCTTGAACCTGAGTATGTCAGCATTTCAAAAGACAACCGCTATGCTTATGTATCTATTCAAGAAAACAATGGTTTAGCTGTGGTTGATTTAAGCGACAACAGCGTCAAGTTAATGGGTTTAGGCTTTAAAAATTGGTCAAACTTAGTTATGGATGCGTCTGATAAAGACGGCAAGATCAATTTTAAGAAGTACCCGGGTCTGTACGGTATGTACCAGCCAGATACCATCGCAAGCTTTAGCTGGAAAGGTGCAAACTTTGTCGTGTCTGCCAATGAAGGAGATGGTCGTGAATACTTCTTTGATGCCACAGATGCTGCTGACTGTACCGCTAAAGGCGGTTTAGACTTTGACGATAAAGATGGTTGTTTAGCGTATATCGATGAATCTCGAGTAGAAGATCTAACGCTTGCCAGTAACTTCTCTTATTTAAACAACGATGATGACGATATTGGTCGCCTAAAAGTGACAACAGCAAAAGGTGACACTGATAACGATGGTCAATACGAATCACTTTACACTTACGGTGCACGTTCTTTCACGATTTGGGACAGCAATGGTTTAGTTGTCTTTGATTCAGGTGATGAAATTGCTCGTATCACAGCATCTGTTCATGGCGCTGCGTTTAACAATGATGAAGATGAAAATGAAGGCGACACGCGTTCTGATGCAAAAGGCGCTGAACCAGAAGCATTGGCGCTGGGCCAAATTGGCGAGCGTATGTTTGCGTTTATCGGCCTAGAGCGTATGGGCGGTATCATGGTGTACGACATCACTAACCCTTATGACGTCAAGTTTGCTGACTACTTCTTTAACCGCGGTGTGGTTGAAGGCGCAGATATTACCGGTGACCTAGCGCCAGAAGGCATGTCATTTGTACCTGCTGAGCAAAGCGCTACAGGCAAGCCTCTGCTTATTATTGGTAATGAAATCTCAGGCTCAATCGCCGTTTGGCAAGTTGCATTAAAAGACTAGGTGCAAAATACACCTGCGGAGCAGGTTACTTTTGCGCAAGGTGAAATGAGCAAGTTTAGATGGGCTTAAATTGAGTAATTTTGCGCAAGGGTGACGAACAACCGATGCAAAGCATCGCAGTATTAGTGTAAAGGGTTAATGACTGCGAACGAAGTAAGTACATTCCCTTTACGCAAGGTGAATTGAATCAGTTTGACAACAGCCAAGATGATAGATTCGCGATGAAACCAAGCTACAAGGAAGTAATACTTCGCAAGAATGTTAATCAGCTAGTTTAGATGGATTTAAACTGAGGTATTTACGAAACCAAATTTGTCGCCGTAAACGACGACCTACAGGCTAGGTTTGGCTCTTGTAGGTCGTGCTTTAGCGCGACAATTTAGAAAAGTTGCACAACTTACCCATACCAAAAAGCGCATTTGTGAGAAGTGCGCTTTTTTTTCAGTGCAAAATACACCTGCGTAGCAGATTTTGTCGCCGCAAACGACGACCTACATGTAAAAGTTTAACTCTTGTAGGGCGTGCTCCAGCGCGGTATAGAGTAATTAAAGATATTTGTCGCCGTAAACGACGACCTACAAGTGCAAGTTAGCTCCTATAGGTCGTGCTTTAGCGCGGTATAGAATAATTAAAGATATTTATGGTCGTAAACGACGCCTCACAGGTGAAGGTTTTACTCCTGTAGGTCGTGCTTTAGCGCGACAAAGAGTAATTAAAGATGCTTGTCGCCGCAAACGACGACCTACAAGTGCAGGTTAAACTCCTGTAGGTCGAGCTTTAGCGCGACAAAGAGTAAGCAAAGATGCTTGTCGCCGTAAACGACGACCTACAAGTGCAGGTTAAACTCCTGTAGGTCGTGCTTTAGCGCGACAATCTTTTCGCTAATTAACTGACCGCAGGCGCTAGGTTTAACGCTTTTGCTCTTGGCCTGTGATGTTTCACCAACAATAAACAAAATCCAGAGACTAACATTTGAGCTATGGTCACCAGCCAAACATCCACAATGAGATAACTCGGTGGCGTGTGGCCAAGCAGCATCTGGATCAAGTCGTACAGTGGGCAAATTAGCGCCAATAGCGCAGCAATATAAAGCTGCTGGATCATGCCGCCTCTAACGTTTTTACTAAACCAGCCATGTACTAAACAGACTAAGATCATCACGCCAAACAAAGGTGGGAGAAGACTGACTTGTGACCATGACTCTGGTGCAAAGCGTGCCGCAATGAAGGTGCTAGCAACGGCGATCAAGGTACCGCTTGATAGCGCTAAGGTCATGGCTTTTACAAATTGCAGGCCGCGTTTACTTTGTTTACGGTTACTTTCGCGCTTTTCTAGCCAGATTAGATTACCTGTTAAAATCATATAACAGCATGCTAAACCCAGTAAAAAATAGATAAACTTCAGCGTATTGCCGCCATATTCACCGAAGTGCAGAGAACTGAGTACACTATATGTGCCTGCGGTGGCTGATTGGCTTGGCGTATATTCTTTGATTAAACGGCCATCTGCTAACGAGTATGTCAGACGCGTGAGTTGGTCGAGAGTATGGTGCGCTGTCATTGCGACTTCAACTTGGCCTGCTTGATCGTTAGGCGCAAATATATTCAAAAAATACACGCTTTGTTCTGGGTAGCGGCGCTGTGCATCTTCCACCATATCATCTAGCAAAGTTAAGTCTGCTGGCTGACCCGAGAGCTCTGTAATTCTTGGTGGCGCGTAAAAGTCTGCGGTTGCCATTAAAGCGGGAATATTGCCCTTAAATACCGCAAAGCCAAACCCAGCTTGCAGTAAAATACTCAAGTTGAACATCACCCCCGTGAGTGCAAATAAAAACGTATAAGGTAAGGTGCTAATACCTATGATGCTGTGGCCATCAAGGTAGGTGTCTTTGCGGCGGTCTATTCGGTATTGGTAATAATGACTGATGATTTTCTTCAGTAAGATCAGCGTGCCGGTAAACACCATGACAAAGAAGATCAACGAGACAATACCCACCAACTCGGTACCACCGGGCAGCATCAAATTAATGTGCATACGATACAGCATGTTACCAAGATAAAAGTCTTCTTGATCTAACTCGTAACGTTGACCTGTTTCTGGGTCAAAGCTCTGATTGACATCAACATGTTCGCCTTCAGGTGTCTCGATCTCAAAATAACTGACATAAAAAGGCTGAGCTTGGGTAGGCAGTTCGATAAACACACCATGATCTGCCGGCATGGTATGCCCTTGGTCGCTGATCTGTTTGGCAATCGTCGACACCGGTACGTGTTGTTTTTGACTGGCTAAGTCTGTTTTCGGTGCATCATATTGCATATCCCACAATACAATGTTTTCTCTGAAAAACGACATTGAGCCACAGACAAAGACGATCATCAAAACCCCTGAGATGATCAAACCAAGCCATGCATGTGCATGGGTAAAATTCTTTAACGTAGACTGTTTCATCCTGTTGGTCCTGCTGCAGTAAAGAAGGTGATCACAAAAATTATGATGGTGGGAATAGCTAGCATGCCGGCTCGTTGCCAAGCTTGTTTGCCACTTTCAGCGCCATAGCACCAAGTCATGACCCCTGCCCAAGCTGCTAATGCCAGTACCAGTGAAGTGGCTAAGATCACATTAATGTGAGCGACTAACCACAGGCTTAAAATACTGGGCACTAAAATCATCACGACGACGCCAGATAAGAACCCAGCAAAGGTTTTATGCCACATTATTGGCCTCCCGAAATCAGCTGCAATCCAGCACTAAGCAAACAGATAGCAATAATGCTAGCGATGGCCCACTGAGGCTTATGGTTAAGTAAGAATACGGGGGCGGGAATAAACAGCATTAAACCAAGCAGCGCAAAAATACCGGCGACCACAGGGCTGAAATGCGCACCAATCAACAATGACAGAGTAATCACACTGATTAGGGCAATGATGACTAATGCCAACCAGCGAGGGGGTTTAAATTGGTGTGTCTTTAAAAATTGCTGCCGAGGGCTAGAGGCATAAAGCAACATGCCACTTAACCAATAGGCAGGAAGGAGGTAAAAAAAACTCATCATTAAATCCTTGCTACTGAGTTATATTTCCTAAAACCGCGAAAAGATGTCGCATTGCTACGACATCTTTTTATAGGGGTTAAATGTTGACTGTCTTACCAGTCGAATACGCCACGGAACGAAATTGCATATTCCGCTGGCGCACCTAAGCGAGCATTACGGGCACGGTGTGCGACGTAATATTCTTCATCAGTGATGTTTTTACCAATGAAGTAAATGCCGTAGTTATCCCATTCGTAACCAAGTTGAACGTTAACTAACGTGCGCGCATCATTGTGTAAGTCAAAGAATGCATCGCCAGGCTGCAAACCATCACGGTATGGGTTTGGTCTATTCGGAGCATCGCTTGCATAGTTAATATTGATGTTCGCGAATAAGCCTTCAGGTCCTTGATAAGTTAAGCCTGCGCTTTGTGTACGCTCTGGTGCAGAGAACTGGCGGCCAGTTAAGTCATACTCGGTTTCTGGTGTTGTGATCTTAAAGTCAGTGAACTCAGTGCCCGCATAACCAATCGCTGCATAGGCTTTTAGGTAATCTGTTACGTTGTAATTCACTTCAAACTCGAAGCCTTTCACTTCAGAGGTACCCGCATTGACTGTTTCAAGGTCAAAATTGTTTGAAGAGAGTTGTACAGAAACTTGTTGATCAGTCCAATCTGTATAGAAGAAGTTAGCATTTGCAGTTAATGCGCCCTCTAACCACGTAGAGCGAACGGCTAATTCATAGTTGTCTGTATATTCAGGTTCATACTCGAATGTCACAGATTTCGCTTGGTTGATACCTACACCGCCTGAACGATAACCTTTCTGGAAAGTAAAGGTTGAGGTGATGTCGTCATTCAGATGATAACTCACGCCAATCTTTGGTAAGAAAGTATTGAAGCTGGTATCTGATAGAGCAGCAGGCTTAGAAGCGTCAGCTGCAAGACCAAGTAATAAACCGTTAATACCTGTGATAAGCGGCACAATACCTTCATAAGGCGTACTCACATAATTAGCTGGGTTTGGCATTTTATCTTGGTTTAAAATGGTGTATTTCGCATCATTGCCATTCTTTTGCTCTTCACGGTCGAAACGCACGCCCGCTAAAATATCCCACTGATCATTGAGATGCCAAACACCATCAGCGAAGAGTGCATAACTGGTCACTTCTGTTTCAGTAAGAGAGTAAATTTGCGTTCTGGCAGGGTCAAAATCTGCATATTGTGCAATGACCAAGTCGGCAATTTGTGGGCTTAGTTTATATCTTGCTTGTAACACGCTACTCGATAAGCCAAGACGAGATAAGTTGTAGTTATTTAAACCTGTGCTTAGCTCCTTGCGGTCGCCATCAAAGTAGTAAGCACCTGCTACGCCGCTAAAGTTTTCATAATCAAATGTAAGCCTGAACTCTTGAGTTAGTGTTGTTTCAGTATTGTCGTAGAGTGTGCTACTGCCTGTGTCGAGGATTGGTGTGTTACCTAGACCTTGTGGGTAGTCCGAGTCCCAGTCAAACGCTTCAAGCACATCTGAGTAAGTTGTATAAGATGAGAACGATAGTTCGCTATTAATGTCATAATTTAAAGTTAAAGAAACAAGTTCAGTTTCGGCTTTACGCTCTCGAGTGTCGTTATAAATTGTTGTACGGTTATCAAAGTCAACTTCACCGGCATTGGTGGCTAAGTTTGCATCACCGTATACGCGCTCTGCATTCATGTAGCTAAGCATTGCCGAAAAGTCTTCAAACCCTGCCGGCTCGTATAAAAATTTTAATCGGTAGGTATGTTCTTCATTAAAATCTGAGTCAGAATTGTCATGTAAGTTCGTGACGTTACCATCGTAGCGCTTTTCTTCACCGCTGAATCTAAATGACAACTCATCTTCAACCAGGCCACCACCAATGGCAATACCGGCTTCTTGCTGGCCGTTTTGACCGATCAGTAATTTGTATTTACCTTCGTTTTCATGGCTTGGCATTTGAGTATTTAAAATAACTGCACCAGCAAGTGCGTTGCGCCCTTGCAATGTAGACTGTGGGCCACGCAATATTTCAACTTGCTGTGCATCCCATGTTGAGAAGCCACCATTTCGAACTAATCCCTGTGGTAGCGGCGCGCCATCAATATACACACTTGCTAGGTAGCTATTACCACCGCCTGATACATTAAAGCCATCAATACCTCGAATGCTGAAACCATAGCTATCACCATGGGTATTGGCGGTATTCACCATCACATCTGTGAAAGTGTTGATCTGTTGTTGCTCGATCATCTCAGGAGTCAGTACAGCAACACTCGTGGTAGTTTCTTGCAGGCTACGTGCAATTTTTTGACCTGTGACCATGATGGTTTCGATTTCTTTTTCATCACCTTGATCATCGGCAAAAACAAGTTGGCTAGACAGTGCCATAGGAATTGCAAGAGACGCACGTAGTGCAAATGAGAGCGCAGAGAGTTTCATTATTCGTCCGTATAAAGTATTTGCTCAAAAAATAGGTTGCAAATACTAACATGATCAAAATTGCAAATCATTATCATTACAGTGTTTGTTGTGGGTATTTTAATCTATATTTTATGTTGCATTGAGACAGGATTTGGGAGAAAACAGCGCAGAGTTGTTTTTAAGTTTATGATTTGTTTATTTAAAAAATCATTTTGGCTGCTTTGTATTGGAGGTTGCTTAGATTAAATGTCATTATAGGTTTCGCTAAAAAGAATGCATATATTCATAACTATACCGATATATGCATTAATTAAATCACTTAAAACAGTTATTTAGAAGCTAAAGGAGAGTTGTACACCCGTGAAATGGTTATCTTCAGCTTCCCAGCCATTACCATCAATTTGTCGGTATCGGGTGTAGGCTTCAAGTTTAAAGTGTTCAATATGCACACCAATCCCCGCGCCTAAGTATGCATCAATCTCATTATTTGGCGCGTTGTAAACTGTGATACTTGAATGGTTGCTATAACGGTCAGTATCACGTTGGTCGTGAAACATCAGCTCAAATGCATCAAAGCCCAACTCACCATACGCATAAACCGTAGAGAAATAACCAAATTTAAGTCCAGTATCTAATGTGAGAAAGTCCTCGCGATAGCCTTGCTCGGTAGTCACGCTGGCATTGCCTAACGCACTGGTAAAGCCAATACCAAAAGGGGTATGGTTAAAATAGCCAAGCACTTCAAACCCAGTTGAAATGATGTGATCGTCAAGTGCATTGAATTCTGATTTGGCAAATACCGAAAAATCGAAATCATCATTGGCAGAACAGGGTAAAGAGGTTAAACCGAGTAAGAAAAGAGAAGCAATGTAGCGCGTCATGCGGGGGTCCTTGCAAGTAAAACTGATGAAATTGTAAGGTGAGTAAAGGGCGCTAACTGTAAGAAAGTGTTCATACTTTGTAAGTGTCTTCGGCTAATTAGGCCTTAATTGACCTTTAAACTGTTCCTTGTAGCGTCTAGAAAGGTTGAGCTTTTTACCACTAATGAGGGTCACTTCGCTGTCGCCACTTTGAATAGGGGTGATGGAACTAATGGCATCAAGTCGTACCGCGTGACTACGGTGAATGCGACAAAATCCCTGATGTTCAAGTTGTTCACTGAGCTTTGTGAGTGTTGCTCGAAGTGGGTAAATACGCCCATCAATGTGTAAATTGACATAGTTACCCGCAGATTCTAACCACTCAATATCACTGACTTTGATAATAAATTCTTTGCCGAGCTTTCTAACCAAAAGGCGTTCAAACTGCGGTTGTACAGATTCTTCTGTTTTTTGCAGTAAATGGGCCTCGCCCTTTAATTGACCGATAAGATAGTGATAACTTTTGATCACCACAATTAAAAACACAAACCCCCATACATCTTTGCGGTATTCATACAAAAACTCATACCAGAGCAAGCCAAAGTCATAGCTAGCTGCTTGGCTCCAATAAACGAGTTTGCGAAGTGCTACCATAATGGCGACATGTAACACACTAAACACGACTGAAGCAAAAAAATACAAGCCGAGAGAGCGTGTTATGGCTTGAAAATTAAAAGGTTGGTATTTAAGAAGAAAAATTACACCAGGTATTAACATTAGCGTGCTTAAGGCGCTGCTATATTCCCAGACAAATGGCTCCCACAACTGAAAAGGCAATACGCCATCACGTTTCGCTTCCATAATGTCAGAGGTGGCATTAATGGTGTTATTGATAAAAATATAAGCCATTAATAACAGCGCACCATATTGATTTGAATAGTGCAGAAAGTGAGGTGAGCGCGCCATATTTAATTCTCTAACCTTAAAAGTAAATCCAGTTTAACAATTAACTTAACCTGAATAAGCCTTAACTTGCATTTTCAGGTCCGATTAACAGGGTTCAATTAAATCTGATAGTGGCGTATGTGCTAAATTTCGCCTCTTGTGAATAACCACTGTGGTTCTCAGGTTTGATATTACCGGTTTAAGTTCTTATTCTTGTTTATCAACTTTGGTAGGAAATGAAAAATAATTCCAACAAAAACTCCAAATGAAGCAGCCTTTAAACTACCAAGCCAAAGTATTAATCCAGAATAGCCTTGAGCAGGCCCTAAACTCCCTCTGCTTAAAACATCCATGAACATCAAGCTGTTCCATATGATATGCAATAAAGCCGTAAAAAAGTACGCACGAATGGTAATTGCTTTCATCAGCGAGTTTTGGTCTTTCATAGTATTTCTGAAAACTATAAACACACAAAAAAATATGAAAACTAATGGCGCTGATAACGAGAGTGAAAGGCTAAGTGACTCTAAATAACTTGTATTACCATATATAAAAGTGGCAAACGTTACTATTATTGAAAACACGAGTGTTATTAATGAAAACCAGATTGTTTTATTCATTTTTATAAATTCCCTATATAGCTTATTCCTTAAAATAAGCATAAAGCTGCCTAATTTTGCCAAAATAGTATTTTTAAAACGCACATCGACTTCTATTAAATGACGCCATAATTCACAGTAGGAATATACTGGGTCATGTCTTGCATTTTGCATGCTGGTGAGGGGGTTATCAACTGTCATCATTCGCTATTTATCGAAGCTTGGTTGAGCTCGTAGCTGTCTGTAAGACAAGCTCTAACTTATAAATAAAAGCTGTCAGAAACAGATGTGAGCTACTTCACTAAACCAGTCCCAAGAGGTTTATCCCACAATCCCACCGCTTATCCCTAGTCGCTGTTTTTTAAGCACATATTAATTTTATTTTGATAATTACTCAGAAATTATACCCAAACTACCTCAAGATGCATGATTCAGAGCGCTGCCTTCTGTTCTAGTTCAAGGAAAAGGACGCAGCGTAATGACGCGTCCTTTCCAAGTTCTTTGACGATGAAATAGGACTGAAAGCACGCTCCCTTGGGCGAGTTTGATTGGCTTTCATACTGCGTTATCAATTTTCGATTTAGAACCACTAGATCTTCAAATCGATGCCTTGTCTGACAGCCAATCAATTCTCGCTGAACCTCGTATCTTGAGGTGGTTTGGGTATATAAGGCAACTAAGTTTCAGAAATTGACGGAAAAGGTATGTGCAAATCTATCGCTAAATGGTGGCAACCCGCTGATTTTGTAAGCCGCCCGACAGGACGTTTTGTTGAGTTAGACTGGCTGAGAATACTTGCGTTTGGTCTGTTGGTGTTCTATCACACAGGTATGTTGTATACGCAAAACTGGGGCTTTCATTTTAAAAGTGCCTACTTAAGTACAGAAATAGAAAATCTGATGTTGCTTCTCTCACCTTGGCGTATGGGACTGATTTGGTTTATTTCAGGTGCCGCATTGAGTTGCCTATTACAGAAGTCGCCATTGCCTCAGTTTTTAATGAGTCGAACCGTGAAAATCTTATTGCCCCTGCTGGTGGGGGTGTGGTTTGTCGTACCTATTCAATTGTATGCGCAAATGCAGCAAGAGGTCGGTTTATCGCTTAGCTATATTGAGTTTTACATCGCGTTTTTTGACCTATCTCACCCGCTATTTGCACAATATCAAGCGGGGATTTGGCCTCATGTCGATGTGAATCACCTTTGGTACTTGCGCTCGTTATGGCAATTTACCTTGTTGCTGGTATTGATGATACCTGTACTACAAAGCCGATGGTTACATAAGGGCATAGCACGTTTCTTAAATCTCCCTGTGTTTTGGGTATATTTAGGATTACTGGTGCCGCTTTGCGTTTTGAAACTCTCATGGCCGAGTGACACGTTTCGCTACCCTATGGGATTTATTTTTTTACTCTATGGCTTTTTATTGGTTCATCACAGAGCGTTTTTTGCATCGTTGGCTCAGCACTGGCACATTTTACTCGGGTTATTTGTTCTGGGTTATCTTGGCGTAGTTTGGGGGTATCAGAGTATTTGGCTAGATAGTCAAAACTTGCAATGGCAGATCACCAGTATGGATATGTTCTATACCGCACAAAGGTTATTAGGCGTGATGACCATGCTGGCATTGGCTATGCGTTTTTTAACTCGCACTCACCCCATTTTAAATAAGCTCAATGGTTGGGTGTTTCCATTTTATATTTTTCATCAAAGTGTGATCATTGGTTTAGCTTATTACTTTAGTCCATTACAGTTAGGCCCTTGGTTAGAGCCGACACTCATTATTGTAATGACGTTTGGACTATGTGCGCTGGCTTGTTGGGGGTTGAGTTATGTTGCTTTGCTTAGACCGCTATTTGGCATGAAAATAGGCAAGGTAGAGTCTACTTTAAAACACAAAGAACCTTTGTTATTTCATGCCAAATTTAGAAAATGGATAGGTATCATTGTGGTAATACCTATCGCAATACAAATTCTTTAGGCATGTTGCTTAGGTCGCCAACAATATAAAGTACAAGCAATTGTAAAGAGCGCAACGCTTATTCCTAAGCTCAATGTAAGCGCAAGGTTTGTAGCAGCTTGGTCTGCTACGTGAACGCTGACCATAGGGTAGGTCCAAGGGCTATACAACCAATGACTTTCAGATCTTGAAAGGCTCATAGCAAAAATAACCATGATAAAGGCTGCGCCAATTGGAGCGGCAAAGTTATTGATTAATTTTGAAATAATCAAACCTATCAAAATAAGGGGTAGACTAGTAATCGACGCGTTAATGAAAAACTGTAAAAAACTTATGTCGGTGCTTTCAAACTTCGGAAAACCGAGCTGCATAAGCAACCACGCACTGATAAAAATAAAGCACACCATCAGCAGGTTAGCCAAAACGATCAGCAAAGAGGTAATGGTAAATTTAGCAATGAATAGCTGAATAGGTGAGATAGCAAAGCTGCTCATCAATAACCAGCCATTATCTTTGTGTTCTATTTGATGAATAATAGTGGTGACTAAAGCAATTAACATAGGCAGCATCAATCCAAGCCACAATGTCGAATTAGCTGATATATATCCAAACCACCCAAACTCAGCAAAAACATCGAGTCCACGCTCAAAAGTCACTAAGAATTGCAAACTTATCACGGCCAAAGGGCAGGCAAAAAGTAGAGGTATCAGCCACTGCCTTTTTAGTTTAGTACACTCACACAGCAAAACACTCAGCGTTTGTTTAAGCATATTCAGCCTCCTTATGCATTGATAGATGTATGTTATTAAATAGCTTTGACAAGCTTTGCGTGTGGTAACGGAATTGGTAAAAGTCGATATTTTGTGCCAGTAGAGATTTATACACCTGTGGACAAAGCGACTTGTCTATTTGATGAATGGTGATCTTGCCGGCTTCTGGTGTTGATACTTTAAAGACTCTACTTAAAAGTGTTTGAGCTTTATCGGTATGCTCAGCTGATATCGACACTTCTAATGTGCCCAGAGGGTCGTCTAGTAAGTCAGGTAAGCTTCCTTCGATCACTAGGTTACCTTGTGCAAGAATGCCAACATGTGTTGCCACTTTTTCAACCTCTTCAAGCACATGGCTAGAGAATAACACGGTCGTGTTAAAGCGCTCAGGTAGTGTGCGGATCAAGGTTCTAATTTCTTCAATACCGCTTGGGTCGAGGCCGTTGGTTGGTTCATCTAATATCAGCAGTTCGGGTTGACCTAAAATGGCATTGGCAAGTGCTGCTCTTTGTTTCATGCCTAGAGAGCAGCGTTTTAAGCGCGTATGTTGTTTGGCTTGTAAGTTTACAATAGTCAGTGCTTCATCAATGCACTGTTTTGGTAAGCCTTTCATCTTTGCGCAATAACTTAGGAACTCTTTAATCGTTAGGTTTTGATAAAAAGCAGGCGCATCAATGAGGCAACCTAAACGCGACTTTAAGCGCGTGCTGACAGGCTCACCCAATAAACGAATATCACCTTGTTCAGGTTGAAGCGCACCGAGTAACATACTGAGTAAGGTGGATTTTCCGGCACCATTGTTTCCTAACAAGGCATATACACTCCCTGTTGGGACGGTCATATTGAGCGCTTTTAATACTTGTGTGTTAGAAAATGCTTTGTGTGCATTCACTATTTTTACTGCGGCCTGTTCCATCGTTTACTCCAACATCATCTTTGGCTCTATTAGAGCAATATCATCAGGCATATACATCAGCGGTGCGCCCGAAATTAAATAGGTCTCTAGACCGATCCCTTTTGATAAATAAATCTGTACACTTGCTGGGCGAATTTATCTATTCACAAGGATAGTATCGAGTGATTGATTACTTAAAACAGTGCCTTACGGCTTACTCAATCAGAACAAAAGTAATAATAGGCCTATTGTTGGTCAGCTTTTTTGCCTGTTTTAGTTTAGTGACCGTGCAGTTACTGATTTTTAATGTGCCTAAAATATCTGAAATCTATGCTTTGTATGAGCAAGAGATTGCTCCGAAAATTATTCTAGAAATGAAACAAACAGGTGGGCTGAGTGAGCTGCATTTTGACGATTCACCTTATTTAAGTGCCCTTAATATTCGTAAAGTTGTGGTGGTAGATTTAGAAGCTAAAGTCATTGCGCAAACTGAGCATGGCCCACTTTTTGTTGGTGATATTGGCGCGCAATTGCCCCTGCAAGTGAGAGACGACCTTACGGATGCCTTGTTAGTGCATCATAACAGTGGCGTTGAGATGATGGCTGATGATGTTGTCATTTTCACCCGTGCCTTAACCGACCATCAAGGTAAGCAACTAGGCGCTGTGGTAATGTGGATCGATAACTGGTCTGCAGTCGGCTCAACCCCTTCTTCGTTGTTGTCACAATGGGTTAGCTTTTTACCTTTCGCACTTATAGTTGCAGGATTTATTTTATGCTGTGGCGCCATTGTTATGTGGATCGTAGGCAGCCGTATTCAAAAGCGCTTAAAGCACTTTAATCATGTGACATTACAATGGGGGCAAGGGCGATTGACTGAGCGCCTAACAATAGATGGGGCTGACGAGCTAGAGCAGAGTTTTGATAAGTTAAACCGACTTGTTGAACAGCTTGATGTACATATTAAGCAAGAGCAAGAAACAAGATTACAAAAGCAGCGTATAGAATTTGCCGGAGAGCTGCACGATACCGTTAAGCAACTGTTGTTCGCAAACAACTTAAACCTATCTAGTTGTCAAACATTGGCACACTCAGAAACACAATTGAGTCTACTTTTAAAACAAGCCCAGAGTAATAATCAGCAAGCATTTGAACAAGTTAATCGGATTTTACAGGTACAAACTGAGCACGAATCATCGGCGCAAGCATACGTTGAGATGTCAGAATTAACTACTTATTTGGCGTGTTGGAAGCAACAAACTGGCCGTAACTTGGAGGTAAAAAAGCCTCAAAGAGGACAAATATCAAGTTACTTGTTTGCGAGTATTAAAGAGGGGCTACAAAATATCTCTAAGCATAGTGACGCAGACACTATTCGCTTATGTCTTGAGCTCAATGACGGTGAAAGCCGCTTTAGTTTATTCGATAATGGCACGGCGCAGTTTAACCCCTGCTTTGGTCAAGGCTTAGAGATCATAAAACAAAAGCTACATTCTCTGGGTGGGCGTTTATCTTTAGAGCAGCGTGAAGATGATAGCAAACGTAAGGTAACCTGTCTTACTGGATATCTACCTTCAGCAAGCAAGGAGTAATCATATGAAAGATAAAGAAAAGAAAATTAAAATCGTTACCATAGACGACCATGCAATAGTACGTAGTGGTATCGTCCAGTTTTTACAAATGCAGCCTGATATGTCGGTTGTGGCAGAAGCTGGCACTATACCTGATGGTATGGCGGTTATTGCTGACAATGAACCAGATGTTGTATTACTCGATCTGATTTTGGATGGAGAAGTTGAGGGAGTTCAAGCTGCGAAGCAGATTAAACAACAATATCCACATATTCAGGTGGTGATCCTAACCTCATTTCACCAAGATACATTAATATTTCCTGCATTAGATGCTGGAGTTATCGCTTATCTACTTAAAGACATACAACCAGACGCGTTAGTCGATGCGATACGCAAAGCTTCACAGGGCGTTAGCACTTTATCTCCTATGGTTGCTACAAGAATTCTTTCTGCTGAACGAAATAAAGAAATGCAATTAAGCGACCGCGAGTCAGAGGTATTACGCGCTATTGCGCAAGGTCTGTCTAATGCCGAAATATCCGAACAATTGTTTATCTCAGTCAAAACAGTGCGCACACATGTCAGCAATATCTTGTCAAAGTTAAACGTCAGAGACCGAACTCAGGCCGCGGTACATGCTTGGCAAAATGGATTGATAATTTGATTTTGGTTTAGAGATAAAATTCAAGGGTATAAATCAAACATCATCCAAATACGCACCTAAAACAGGCGTCTCGCTCCCGTTGGATGTAAATGAGGTCGCCGCCATGTTTCTTAAGGTATGAGCACATTATTTGCCGAGACAAGCTCAAACCAATCCCTGAACCCTTTTGCTTGGTTATGAAGCCTCAAGTATAGACACGAACATCATCCAAATACGCATCTAAAACAAGCACCTTGTTCGCGTTGGATGTAAATTAAATCTCCGCCATGGTTCAACATAATCTGCCTTGAAAGGCTTAACCCTATGCCTGAGCCTTTTTGCTTGGTGGTAAAAAACGGCACGAACATCATGTCGACCACATGCTCTGCCACGCCCGGGCCGTTATCGCTGACTTCAACATAGTGCTGGCTTGCTTCATTACAGCCTGTTTTTAATTGCACGCTTGCTGAAGTGTCGCCGCTGTTTTGCTGCACCGCTTCAATGGCATTCTTGGTTAAGTTAATAAGTACTTGCTCAACCTGTGCGCTATCTAGCATAGTCAGTTGAGAGTGCGATACGTCGAGCTGTAAATCGATATTAGCTGCGATACAAGTTTGTTGATGCAGCTGAAATACGCCTTCAACTAATGGAGCAAGTTGCTCAGGATTAAGCGTGGGAGCAGGTAAATTACTGACTTCTCTAAAGCGACCGATAAAGTCACCTAAATATTCGGTGCGTTTTGCCAGTGTTTTTAGCGCCATGGCCAAATCGTCTTTGTCTTCTTCATCATCAAAAGTAAGTGTCTCGGGTAACAGGCTTTCACAACTTTGAGCAATAGAAGCGAGCGGCGTGATGGAGTTGGCAACTTCGTGAGTGAGCACTTTGGTAAGTCGCTTATAGGCTTGTTGCTCTTTGTTTTGTAAGGCATCACGAATCGAGTGCAAGGTAATAATTTTGCGGATCTTACCTTGAATATGAGCGATACTTACTTGTATAGACAAGGTGTCTTGCTGCTCACCATATTGCCAATTGGCAATGGTTTTGAGGCTGCGGTCACAATTTTCGACTAAAGGTGCGATATGCGCCAAATCATCACAGTGGCGAACTGCTTTACCGAGTAATTTGGCAACAGCTGGGTTTGATTCAATCACGTCGCCCGTGTCATCACACACCACGACGGCCAAATCAATATGCACTAATAAGGCCTGTAAAAAGTGTGCCTGTTGCTCGGCATTAAAGCGCGCACTTTGAATGTTTTCTTTGATCTCTTCAAGGTGGCTATGCATAGGGTGGTGCTTACTTAACCCCAAAGAACTATCGCCATTCGCTAAAGACTTTAAAACAAAGTTCATGTGCTTGTTTTGTTTATTAAATTGAGAGATTAGCGAAAACAATGTCGCACACGAAAATAAGCTTAAAAGTAGTAAAGTTGCTGAAAATCCATCTTGTATATACAAGCTTGTAGTGGTGGTGATCAGCACGCAAAGTAACAAGATGGTGGCAAAAAATACCGTTGTAGGGTGCTTCGTGAAGTAACTCAAAATACTCAGCTCCGGTTATAAGTCGTATTTTTCGAGGCGGCGATACATTGCGCCACGAGTTAATCCTAGCGCTTTAGCTGCCTGCGAGACATTACCCTGATAGTGCTTTAATGCCGCGCGAACGGTGCGGTGTTCAAGTTCTTCAAGGTTAAAGGTGTCTGCATTAATTAATTGCTCGCACTCGCTTTGCGCACTTTCAGCTTGGCTTGGTTGTGCGCTGGTAGTTACTTGGCCAACCACAGTGCTGATATCCAGTAGCTCACCCTCACTTAAGATCACAGCACGCTCAATAGCATGCGCCAGCTCTCGCACGTTACCCGGCCAAGCGTAGGCACTCAAGGTTTGCAAATCGGTGTCACTGACACTTAATGTGCGTTTGTATTTGTGGCAGAAGTGCTCGAGGTAATAATTCACTAACAACGGAATGTCTTCACTGCGCTCACGCAACGGTGGTAAACGGATCTCAATGGTGTTGATACGGTAAAGTAAATCTTGTCTAAAACGCCCTTCGTCGACGGCTTGTTGTAAATTATCGTTGGTGGCACAAATGAGGCGAATGTTCACATCTATGGCTTTATTGCCGCCAACGGGGGTGACTTGGCGGTTTTGTAGCGCGGCTAATAAGGTGGTTTGCTGGCTCAGTGGCAAGTTGCCAAGCTCATCTAAAAATAGGCTGCCTTCGTTGGCGAGCTCAAAGCGGCCTACCTTGTCTGCTTTGGCATCGGTGAACGCGCCTTTTTTATGGCCGAATAGCTCACTTTCAAATAAGTTGTCAGCAATTGCCCCCATATCTAAGCTGATGAGTGCATTTTCGCGACGCAAGCTGGCTTGATGAATGGCATGTGCGGCGAGCTCTTTACCTGTACCACTTTCGCCGGTGATTAAAATATTGGCATCGGTCAACGCGGCTTTTTCTATGGTGCTAAATACTTGCTGCATGGCCGCACTTTGACCTAAAAAGTCGAAGTTTTTACCACTAGCACCTTGGTTAAGCGCTTGGTTTAACCCTTGTGTTTGGCGAGTCAGTTGCCCAACTTTCTGTTTGTCCTGGGCGTGTGCATAGGCGGCTGCGACTGCTCCTAAGAGTTGGTCGTTTTGCCAAGGTTTGGCAACAAAATCAGCAGCGCCGGCTTTAATGGCATCAACGGCTAATTGAATATCGCCATATGCAGTCATCAGCAGCACTGCAATGCTGGGATCTTGCTCAACGACTTTCTTTAACCAGTAAAACCCTTCTTTACCGCTTATTGCGTCTTGACTGAAGTTCATATCGAGTAAGATCACATCAATAGGCTGCGTTTTTACGATCTCTTCAATATCAAAGGGGTTATCTGTGGTGTGTACTTTTTGATAGTGCTTTTTTAGCAACAGTTTAGCCGCGATTAAAATATCAGTATTGTCGTCGACAATTAAAATGTGTCCAGCTTGTTTGACTGTTTGCGTCATGGTCCTTGCCTTTGCCTATTTTTGGCTTCTTTTTATTCTTTTTAGCCTACCTCATTTAGTGACAGTGCGTCTATTAATGTGTTCATAAATGGACACATTGCGGTTTTCGATGTGTTCTGTTTCCGGACACTCTAATTATTTATGAAAACACAAATTTTTTAAGTGATTGATTTTTAAGTGTTTAAAAGTTGGCATAGTGTTTGATTTATCTCTGCCATATTCGGACTTAGTTGTCGAAACGAACATCGACCAAACTCTCAACGATTTAGAGGTGTGCTATGGATAAGAAAATTGAACGTTCAGGATTACAAAAACATCTTAAGAAAGCGGTTGCTGCGGGTGCACTGCTGAGCATTGCTGCTGCAGCGTTTGCATTTACAGACTCGTCATCGGGTCGCAGTCAAAACTTATCTCTAAGCAGTGTCACCATTAATGCGGTTGAGCAGGGCGCGTTTGTCGATGCGTTAAGCCTTCGAGGTCAGGTTGTGCCAAAAACTACCATCTACTTAGACACGATTGCGGGCGGACAGGTTGAAGAGCGTTTAGTTGAACAGGGTACTTATGTGACTAAAGGTCAGCCTTTGGTGCGTTTGAGTAACACCAGCTTACAGCTAGACGTAATGAGCCGCGAAGCGCAGGTGACTGAGCAGCTTAACTTCTTACGCAATACACAAATGAACATGGAAACCAGTCGTTTGAATTTGCGTCGTGATTTATTAGAAATCGATTTACAACTTACCCATTTAGAACGTCGTTATAAGCAATCTAAGCCACTGGTTGAGCGCGGGGTATTAGCTCAAGATAGACTTTCTGAAATTTCAGAAGATTTAGCTTACTACAAAGCGAGAAAAGAGCTGACCTTAGAGCGTCAAAAGCAAGAAAACTCAATTCGTAAGGTGCAAGTCGAGCAGCTAGAAGATAGCGCCGAAATGCTACAGAAAAACTTACAGTTTGCCCGCGCAAATTTAGATAACTTATTAATAAAAGCGCCTGTGTCGGGTTACTTGAGTGAGCTTGATGTAGAAATGGGTGCATCAAAAAATCGCGGCGCTCGCCTTGGTCAAATCGATATTCCAAATGAATACAAATTAGTTGTGCGCTTAGATGAATTCTACTTAAACCAAGTTCAAAAGGGCATGGACGTTAACGTGCACTTAGATAGCGGCAGCGTGATGGCAAAAGTGAGCAAAATAGACAGCCGGGTGACCCAGTCGCAGTTTCAGGTTGAAGTAGCACTACCAAGTGGCCAACAAGATATTAAACGCGGCCAAAGTATCGACGTTGAGCTGATGCTAGGCGGCAACAAAGACAACGCATTATTACTAAAACGCGGCGCGTTCTTTACCAGTTCAGGCGGTAATTGGGTGTACGTACTATCAAGCGATGGCACAACAGCAGAGCGTCGTACCATTCGTTTAGGCAAGAAAAATCAAAATTATTACGAAGTGCTCGATGGCTTAAATGTGGGTGAGCGAGTGATCACCTCAGGCTACAGCAACTTTGATAAAGCACAGACATTAAAATTTTAAGGACCAGACCCATGATCAAATTAACTAAATTAAATCGCGTATTCCGTACTCAAGACGTTGAAACAACCGCTTTAAACGACATTAATCTAAACGTAGAACAAGGTGAATTTGTCGCTATCATGGGCCCTTCTGGCTGTGGTAAATCAACTTTACTGTCTATTTTAGGCATGTTGGATTCACCGAGTTCAGGCAGTTTTGATTTTGATGGTACCGACATCGCGGGCTATAGCGAAAAGCAGTTATCACAATTACGCAAAGCTTCAATTGGCTTTGTATTTCAGAGCTTTAACCTGATTGACGAACTTACAGTATTCGAAAACGTCGAACTGCCACTGCAATACCAAAATATCTCTAAAAGTGAGCGAAAACAGCGTGTTGAAGCCATCTTAAAACGTGTTGCTATCGACCACCGTGCCGATCATCTACCACAGCAACTATCAGGCGGTCAGCAGCAACGTGTGGCAGTTGCCCGTGCTTTAGTGATCAATCCTAAACTGGTATTAGCCGATGAACCTACCGGTAACCTAGATTCTAAAAACGGCGAAGAAGTGATGGCCATGCTGCGCGAACTAAACCGCGAAGGCACAACGGTGATCATGGTAACTCACTCAGAAAAAGAAGGCGCGTATGCTGACCGTTTAGTGCGCCTGTTGGATGGCCAAATCATGTTAGATAAAGCCAATAATGTTCCTCATGGACTAGAAAGCGAGGTTGCATAGTTATGATATTTAATTACCTAATCACGGCACTTCGTGCCTTTAAGCAACAAAAACAACACTTTTTATTAAATGTAATTGGCTTGAGTGTGGGCCTGGCAGCGGCAATTTTAGTGGCATTGTTTGCGAAAAATGAATTGTCTTTTGATAAACAGCAACCTGATGCAGATCGTGTTTATCGTGTAGCCCAAGATTATTCAAAACTGGGTTTGGGTACTATCCCTATTTATAGTTATACACGGGGTACACAGGCATTAGATTTTAGCCAAGTAGAAGATGTATTTGCGTTAAAAATGGTCGAGTTTACTCGTGAAGCTGAAGTAGATGTGAAGCACAATAATGAGGGGTTCAAGCTTAATAATCTCTACGCTGCAACCGCAAATATTGAAGACTTTATTGCCATGGATGTGCTTGCAGGAAACATTAAAGAAGCTATGAGCACCCCTAACAGCTTAGCGTTGAGCGAATCTGAAGCGCTTCGCATTTTCGGCACTGTGAATGTCGTTGGTGAGACTTTAAATCATGCAAACGGCAGTTATACAGTCAGAGCGGTTTTTGCGGACTTGCCAGATAATACTCATTTTGGTTTTCAAGCTTTAGTGTATGCAGAGCATATTTCTGAAAACCTATTTCAAACGTCTCATTATGTTTATTTAAAATTGACGCCAGGCACTGATATTCCAGCACTAGAAAAGCAATTGACTGAGCAGGCATTTACCGGTGATTTCAAAGGTAGGATATTTATAGAGCTTCACTCAATACTCGACCTGCATTTAACTGCTAAATCACCGTTTGAGATGAAAACAGGTGGCACTAAACAAGTGGTAACCATCTGTGTTGGCTTAAGTATTTTACTTGTTTTGATCGCGAGTTTTAACTTTATCAATATGACCGTAGCGCAATCGACGAAGCGTGCAAAAGAAGTAGGTGTTCGTAAAGCATTGGGTGCGAGCAAAACTCAGCTAGTGGGCCAGTTCTTGTCTGAGTCTGTGTTGGTTGCAGTGCTGTCTATGATGTTGGCTTGTGTGTTAGTTGAGTTAGTTATACCTAGCTTTAACAACTTAGTTGATCGCGAATTGGTACTTAACTATGCATCAAGTTTTGGTGTGGGCATTGTGATTGTTGCGATTGCTGTTGGCGTGTTGGCAGGCCTATACCCTGCGTTCTTCATTTCATCATTCAGTGCCAAACGTGTATTAAGTGGTGATTTACAGCGTGGTAGTACTGCGATTTGGGTTCGTAAAAGCTTACTTACCTTTCAAGCCTCTTTAGCCATAGGGTTGATTATTGGCTCTGCTACATTACTACAGCAATTATCGCATTTACAAAGCTTGCCACTAGGCTACCAAACTGCACAGCGTCTAGTTATTTCTGAAGTGCCTGTTGGAGAGGTGTTTACTCAGCAGCCTAGTGCGGTCGTCAATAAGTTACTTGCGATTGAAGGAGTGCAACATCTGGGCGTTATCGACACGCAATTGACCCGCTCAATCAATAATACGCTTAGGCCAACATGGCCAAACGGCGAAGAGTCTGGCGGTATAACACCAGTGGTTGGTACTAGCTTTGAAGTTGTTAAAAGCCTAGGGCTAGAATTACTTGCTGGGCGTGACTTTAGTCGTGAATTTGCTGGTGATTGGGCGAACAGAGTTGATGGCATCACATATGTTGGCACGATTGTAACTGAAACGGTGGCAAAGCAAGCTGGCTTTACCAATGTTGCCGATATTTTAGGTAAATCAATCAAAGATGTAGGTCGTAATGTTGATATGCGCGTGATTGGAGTCGTTGCTGATGTAAAAATAGGTAATGCACAAAATGCCAATACAGACATCATGTTCCTGCTTGGCTTCAATTACTTAAATCCTACCTCAGAAGTGGTGTTAACGGTAAATCCACAAAATGCATTGAGTATTAGACAGCAAGCTGCTGAAGTTTTAGCTCAACATGCCAATGTGTTCGAACCTAAAATCGAATTACTGTCTGACAGCTACAAAGCGGTATTAAGAGGTGATGAGCGCATCTCTCAAGTGGTGCTTATTTTTACAGCCCTTGCGGTGTTCTTAACTTGTTTAGGTACGTTTGGTTTGGCGTCATTCGCAGCAGCCCGTCGTCAAAAAGAAGTTGCGGTTCGCAAAGTATTAGGCGCATCACGTATCAGTATTGTGAATATTCTAGCGAAAGAGTTCTTAGTTTTAGTGGGTGTGAGTATCGCCATTGCCTACCCAGTAACTTATTTACTGGTTGGCGACTGGTTAGCCAACTTTAACGACCGCATCGACCAAACAGTTTGGGTATATGGTATTGCAGCGATAGTCGTTGCAGGTATCACTTGGGTTACTGTGGCGAGCCTCGCTTTCAAAGCCGCCAGTACGCGTCCTTCGTTAATTCTACGATATGAATAATAAAGTTTACTAGCCAAAAGCATGGTCTATCGGTGTAACTGATAGGCCATTTTTGGGTGAGAGTAAGGTCTATGGGTGAGATATGTTGATATCACATGTAACAACAGCATTTCGAGTATTCAAGCAACATAAGTTTTACTCGTTATTGAATGTCTTTGGGTTAAGCATTGGTTTGGCAGCCGCACTACTGGTGGCATTATTTGCTGAATATGAGTTGTCGTTTGATGAAATGCAGCCCGATCATCAGCAAGTATATCGTTTGCATCTTGATGTGAATGTACCAGGGTTAGAAGAAATTCCACTGACTATGGTGAACATCGCGCAAACTTTAACAACACGAAGTGATGTCGCCGATCTTTTTATACTCGCCGATGTGGTTGATAGTGACTTGTTATCTGAGCATATAAAAATTGCTGATCAGGCATTTAAGCTAAACAACCTGTACGGTACAGCCAAGAATATTCGTGATTTTGTAAATATCTCTGTGATTTTAGGCGACCTTGAAGCGGCTCTTTCGGCACCTCAGCAGATTGCTTTGAGTCGCAGTGAAGCAGAGCGACTATTTGGCAGTGCAGAAGGTGCACTCGGGCAAACGATTCTGATCGAGGCAAAACGCTGTACCGTTAAAGCCATTTTTGAAGACTTACCTGATAATAGTCACTTTTTGTTTCACGCTTTAGTACCCATCGATTTCACAGAACATAGCGACATTTCTAGCTATATTTATCTCAAAACTCTACACAACGCTGATTTAAAAGCGATAGAAAAGCAGCTAGCTGATCGGCTCATTGAAAAATACCAACTCAAAAACAGTCAGCTTGAATACCGTTTAGTGCCAATGCGAGAAGTTTACTTTAAAGCCCATTCGCCATTTGAATTAAAAGCGGGTGGTTCTGCTTTTTTAGTCACTTTGAGTGTATCGCTGAGTGTTTTATTACTCGCCATTGCCGCAGCCAATTACATTAATATAGCGGTGTCGCAATTGTTGTATCGCAGCAAAGAGATCGCCATGCGTAAGACTTTGGGGGCGAGCAAACGACAGCTCATAACCCAATTCTTGTTAGAAGCCTTATTGATGGTGATGTATGCCACTTTACTTGCGGTGTGTTGGGTTGAACTGCTTTTGCCAAGCTTTAGTAACTTTGCAAATCGACCGCTCGACTTAGTGTGGGGAGCTTCAGAGTTTGCAGTGATCATAGCTATAACCGTTTTATTAGCATTTATTTCAGGTGCTTACCCTGCGTATTGTGTCGCACGCGCGCCGTTAAACTCATTGCTTGCCGGGCAATTAAAAGCAGGCCAGCTGGTTCGAAAAGGTTTATTGGTCTTTCAGTCTGCGATGGCAATGGCCTTGATTGTTTGTACGCTAGTGAGTTTGCAGCAGTTGTCGTTCTTACAAAGCTTGTCGGTAGGCTATGACGCGACTGATCGCATCGTGATACACGATTTAAGCAGCAAGCAACTCATGGAAACAGAACATGCAATACTCAATGAGATCCGTGCGCTGCCAGGCGTTACTCAAGTTACAACAACCGATACTGACTTAACCGACAGCATTTTAGAAAGCTTTTATTTCCGTTGGCCAAACGGCTATGAAGAAAGCGAATTGCCACCGACTATCGGCACTGGTTTTCATGCCGTCGAAACTCTAGGTCTAACACTACTCGCTGGCCGAGACTTTTTACCAGAATTTCAGAGTGATTGGCTGCACTATTTAAATAAAGTAAATAAAGCGTCAGGTGATCAGTCAGATGAAGAAGCGCCTCAGGCAATGGCTATTTTGGTGACCGAACAAATGGCCAAACGCGCAGGCTATGACAATGTGAGTGAAGTAGTGGGGCTGCAAGTTCAGGGGCTTTATCGCAACGTCAGTGCAACCATTGTCGGTGTAGTAAAAGACATCAAAGTGGGGTCGGCTAAAGATGATTGGCTGCCAGTGTCATTTTCAGCGGGATACAGTTCGCAATCCACGGTTCGATTGGTGATAAGCACCGAGCAAGCAAACCTTCCACAGTTACTTAATCAGTTACGCCAACTTTTAAAACAGTTTAACTTAACCGTCGATCCGCAATTTAGCTTGATGCAGCAAGACTTGGCTAAAGTTTATCGCATCGAGCAAGACTTGTTTGTGCTGATCCGAAACTTCTCTGTGCTAGCCATACTTTTGAGTTGCCTAGGCTTATTTGGACTCGCAGCATTTGCAGCAAAACGTCAGCAAAAACAATTAGCAATAAGAAAAGTGCTCGGGGCAACACGCTTCAGTTTAGTGAATCTACTCGCTCGCGAGTTTCTAATCATAGTGTTTGCAGCAGCAGTAATCGCCTTACCATTTGCTTATTGGTTCATGGATAACTGGCTGCAAGGCTTTAACGACCGCATTGAGCAAACCATTTGGGTGTATGGCTTGGCAAGCCTCATTGTGGCTGTATTCACTTGGCTCACCGTTGCAGCGTTAGCATTTAAAGCTGCCAGTGCGCGCCCATCAGAAATTTTACGTTATGAATAACAACTCAGATATACAGCAGTCAAAAAGGAGCACAGTATGTTAGCGTCATATGTTTCGACCGCTTTAAGAAGTTTTGCACAGCATAAACAACACGCCTTGTTGAGTTTGGTTGGGCTAAGTCTAGGTATGGCCATGCTAATGTTGATTGGGCTTTTTATTCAGCATGAATTGTCTTTTGAACAAGGCCAGCCGGATCAGCAAAATCACTATCGACTGGTGATGCATGCCCAAGAGAATGGCAACGAATATATTCTTACCACCCCAAGGGCACATCAGCAGTTGCTCGATATTCCAGGGGTAGAGTCGGTTTTTTATTTATTGAAAACGCAAATGGTCAGCGACGATAAAGTAGCGATTGGCAATAATGCATTTCAGCTCGCTGCAAACTACGCTGCCACCCCAAATCTAGCCAAGTTAGTCAATATTGATGTGCTGGCAGGCGATCTTACAACAACCCTGAATACACCCGAAAAAATAGCGTTATCAAGGTCTGAAGCTACGCGCTTGTTTGGGGCTTTTGCTACGCCAGATAAGATAATCGGCCGTACCTTAAAACTACAAAGGAACAATCGACTGCTTACGGTCAGTGCGGTGTTTGCCGATCTTCCTGTGAATAGTCATTTCTATTTTCATTCATTAACCAGCATTGAACCCTATATGGGCATTCGCGGTAATGTAATGCACACCTATGTTGCGCTATTACCTAATACCAATATGGAATTGGTTGCGCAGTCGGCAACAGAAATCTATGCGCAAATTTGGCAATGGCAAAACATTCATTATTGGTTGCAACCTATCAAAGACATTCATTTAGGACCTAATTTTGCCCAAGATATGAAAATAGGCGGAGACGCCACATCTGTGACGATCTGTGCAGTTATGGCGTTGGTTTTATTAATCATCTCATGTGTGAATTATGTCAACTTCAGTGTCGCGCAGTCCTCTAATCGTGCCAAAGAGATTGGTGTACGCAAAGCCATGGGCGCGACGCGTACTCAGCTGATTACCCAATTTATGAGTGAGTCTATCTTACTGGCATGGTTCGCTATGTTAGTGGCCTGTGTGTTGGTTGAGCTATTTATGCCTAGCTTTATGCAGCTGATTGGCCGACCATTGCCAGCACTGGAGTGGCCGATTTGGTTGGGACAGGTATTTGCGCTGGCAACAGGGATTGGTGTGTTGTCGGGGTTATACCCGAGCGTGTACATGGCCGGATTTAACACTAAAGCCATTCTGAATGGTGAGCTAAAACAAGGTCGACAAGGTGTATGGATCAGAAAGGCTTTATTATTGCTGCAAATGGGCTTGTCGGTGGGTTTACTAATAAGCGCTATGATGTTGAGTAAGCAACTGCATTTTTTACACTCTCTACCTGTGAATTATCAAAAGTCGCAGCAACTAGTGATGAATAATATGCCGCAAAAAGCATTATATGGAGAGCAAAGCGCATCACTATTGGCAAGCATTGAGTCTATTCCAGGTGTGACAGCCGGTGTGGCCTTGGACTTCTCAATCACACAGTCTACCAACGCTGGTCTCTTCGTTAAGCTCCCTCAAACACCAGACACACCGCTTTCGTTATCGCTTGCAGGGGTACATGGTAAAGTGGTTGAAACTTTGGGGTTAACCTTGTTGGCTGGTCGCGATTTTTCTGACGAGTTTGCATCAGGCAGGTTCAACCGAGACACAGAGCAAGGCAGTATTATCGTGCCTGAATCTGTGCTCAATACGCTAGGATTCAGCAGCCCGGAAGAAGCAATAGCCAAACCAATTTCATTTTTTGCCGGACCATTTTCGAATGCAACAGGCACCATAGTGGGTGTGGTTAAAGACATAAAAGTTGGGCCGGTTAATCATCAAGGCGCCCCTGTGGTGTTTGTGAATGGTTTGGGTGTAGGCGGCACGTATTCGTTACTGGTTAAAGTTGAAAACCCGAACGATGCCCAACTAAAACTCGATTTACAAAACTTCGTTAAAGCGCGCTTGAACATTGCACCTGTCGACATCACCTTACTTGAAGATGACTATCAAGCGCTTTATCGCGAGCAACAAAAACTATCTGAGGTGGTAGCTATCGGCGGTGTTATTTCACTAGTTCTTATTTTGATGGGCGTGTTTGGCTTAACTGGGTTTATTGTTAAGCAGCGTCAAAAAGAGGTGGCTGTACGCAAGGTACTGGGGGCAAGCCGTTTGGTGATCATTAATGGGCTTGCCAAAGAGTTTATATTGCTTGTACTGCTAGGATGTGCGATCGCTTGGCCTATTTGCTTCTTGATATTGAGTGATTGGCTAGCGAGTTTTGAGCAAAGAGTTACGCACAGTATTTGGGTTTATATGGTTGCTTCTTTGCTTATTAGTTTAATCACTTGGTTAACTGTGGCGGGCCTTACATTTAAAGCTGCGAGTATTCGACCTGCTCAGATCTTAAGGTATGAATAACATGGCTGGATAAAAAGTGAACAAAGTCGGTGTTTGCTTCGTTTAATTACTACACTTAAATAACACTTGTTGGTCAGAGGTGAGTTATGCAAGCAACCGAATTGAAAATGCAGTTTGAAGAGCAAAACCTAGTCGCTGTTATCTTAAGCTATGCCGACTCTAATCATTACCTTGCGGGTGGCGTTGATACGCAAGGTAATTATTACTTACTAGAGGACAGAAAGGGTGGCACTGAAACTTTTAACTCAATGCGCGAAGCCGAAGTCACTTTGGCAGAACTTGGTGCTGAAAGTGCGATTTTTGAAATGGAAACTGCCTATGACGAGATGATAGGTAATTCTAAAAATGAGCGTTGTAAGATGATGGTGCATTTGGCCCATTAACTGGAACTCATTAACTGGAGCCTATTAATTGGGATCCGATAACGGAACTTAACAGTATAATATTTTTGTACCTATTTCCTACTCGATGGCTTGCTGGTTTTATGCCCAAGTAAGCCATTTTTCTTCCTTAAACACGTCACTTTTTACTTCATATTGAATTTTTTATTACTAGAATAAAAATCGTTCAATTAAAACTTGCCTAATAGTAAAGGTTTCGTTTAAACTTTCGAAAAAGTTACGAAACGAAACTTATCAACCTGCAAAGATAACGGATTATGACTAAGCGTAATACTCAACAACGTCGCCATACCATTCTTGCTCGTGTGAATCAGCACGGTGAAGTCAGTGTCGAAGCACTTGCTTTAGAATTTGAAACTTCAGAAGTTACGATCCGAAAGGATTTAACCGCCCTTGAAAAGAGCGGTTTATTGTTGCGTCGTTACGGTGGTGCGATTGCATTGCCCAAAGAAATCGTGGCAAAAGGCGACGAAAAACGCGATACGCTTCGCAAAATGGCAATCGCCAAAGCCGCTTCAGCTTTGATAAAGGATCATAACCGCATCATTATCGACAGTGGTCGCACGACAGCAGCGATGATCTCTGAGCTGTCTAAAAAACGCGGTTTAGTAGTGATGACTAATGCGATGAATATCGCTAATCGTTTGTTATCTTTAGAAAATGAGCCAACACTTTTGATGACCGGAGGAACCTGGGACCCACATTCTGAGTCATTTCAAGGGCAGGTGGCAGAACAAGTTTTACGTTCGTACGATTTTGACCAGTTATTCATCGGTGCTGATGGCATCGATGTTGAAAGAGGTACAACTACTTTCAACGAATTAGTGGGCTTGAGCCAAGTGATGGCCGAATCGGCACGAGAAGTGATTGTGCTGGTGGAGTCAGACAAAATTGGTCGCAAGATCCCAAATTTAGAACTGCCATGGCAGCAAGTAACCACCTTGATCACCGACAACCTCCTTGCCGATGACACGCGCAAGGCGATTGAGGCAAAAGGCATACAGCTGATCTGTGCAGAGGCTTAATAAATTCAGACCACAACACCTGAATTTATAAATCATTATGACAACAGCCCGATTAGTTGGTGACGTGCAAAATAATTCAACTACTTAACAGTGGCCGAATTATGTTCATCAACTAAATTTATACACAACCTACCTATGCAGGTAGCAAGGGTAAACGGGCAAACAACATGCAAAAATGGAGCATCTATGTGTGGCATTGTTGGGGCGGTAGCAGAACGTCCAGTAAATAAAATCCTAATCGAAGGCTTAAAGCGTCTTGAGTACCGTGGCTACGACTCAGCGGGTGTAGCACTGAGCTTAAATGGCGAATTAAATACAGTTAAAGCAGTCGGTAAAGTTGCTAATTTAGATGCAGCATTAACTGATGCGGGTGTTAAAGGCACTACGGGTATTGCACACACGCGCTGGGCAACACACGGTGGCGTAACTGAAGCAAACGCGCACCCACACATTTCAAATGATGAAATTGCGCTAGTACACAACGGCATTATCGAAAACCATTCACAGCTTCGTGACGCACTTAAAGGTGACGGTTACGAGTTTTTATCTGAAACCGACACAGAAGTGATGGTGCACCTTATTCACCAACTTCGTCAGCAGCATTCAACGCTATTAGACTCTGTAAAAGCAGCAGTAAAACTGCTTGAAGGTGCATACGGTACAGTGGTATTCGACAAAGCAAACGACAACGAAATCATTGTTGCGCGCTCTGGTAGCCCACTGGTAATTGGTTTAGGCCTTGGCGAAAACTTCATTGCTTCTGACCAACTAGCGCTTCTTCCTGTAACACGTAGCTTTATCTTCTTAGAAGAAGGCGACGTAGCGCGTATCACTCGTGAAACGGTTGAGATCTTTGATAAAGATGGCAACCCAGTTGAGCGTGAAGTGGTTGAATCAAACATTACCCAAGACGCATCAGGTAAAGGTGAATACCGTCACTACATGCTAAAAGAAATTTACGAGCAGCCAATGGCAGTTCGTAATACGCTTGAAGGCCGTTTAGAAAATGACAGAGTTGCAATCGATGCATTCGGCGACAGCGCACAGCAAATCTTCAAAGATGTTAAACATGTTCAGATCATCGCATGTGGTACGTCTTACCACTCAGGCATGGTTGCCCGCTACTGGCTAGAGCAGTTCGCTGGTGTTAGTTGTAACGTTGAGATTGCCTCTGAGTTCCGTTATCGCGAGTCTTTTGTACACGAAAACAGCCTACTTGTGACGATTTCGCAATCAGGTGAAACGGCTGACACATTAGCAGCACTTCGTCTTGCTAAAGAGCAAGGCTACATGGCTTCAATGACTATTTGTAACGTGCCGGGTTCTTCACTAGTACGTGAATCAGACTTAGCATTCATGACTAAAGCAGGCGCAGAAATTGGTGTAGCTTCAACTAAAGCTTTCACCACTCAGTTAGTTGGTTTATTAATGCTAACTGCGTCTATCGCGCAAGAGAAAGGTCGTGATCAGAGCGTGATTGTTAACGCGATTAAGACGCTACCTAACAAGCTTGAAGAAGCATTAAGCATGGCTGAAGGAATCGAAGACTTAGCTGAAGAATTTGCAGACAAGCATCACTCACTATTCTTAGGTCGTGGTTCACAATACCCGATCGCGATGGAAGGTGCGTTAAAACTAAAAGAAATTTCATACATTCACGCTGAAGCCTATGCAGCAGGTGAGCTTAAACACGGTCCTCTGGCACTTATCGACGCAGACATGCCAATCATAGTTGTTGCACCAAACAACGAACTACTTGAAAAGCTTAAGTCGAACGTTGAAGAAGTACGCGCACGTGGCGGTATCATCTACGTATTCGCAGATAAAGACACCGCGTTTGAGTCTGATGACACAATGCGTGTAATGAACGTAAACCACGTAGAAGACGTGATTGCACCAGTGGTATACACAATTCCACTACAGTTACTTTCTTACTACGTAGCGGTTATCAAGGGTACTGATGTTGACCAACCTCGTAACCTTGCAAAATCGGTAACGGTTGAGTAATTTTTTACTCATTGTGTGGGTGATGTAGATTCTAACTAAAGTTGGCAACGACTAAATTAAGTTGAATCAACTGATAAAAAAGCCTTGTCATTAAATGGTAAGGCTTTTTTATTTAAGTGAATTAGTTCATAAGAGATCAGACGGTTAGCTATGAGTGGGGTAAACTTGTTTTTGGTCAAAAATGAGTCAGAGACAACGGTCGGTTCTGTGCCTGAAGCAGTCGTTAAATGATACCTATAAAATCAAAGACACTGACCCCATTGATTTTTAGACCCCATTGATTTTCGCGATTTATATCGCGACTTTTAACCTTGTTCGTCATTCTGAACTTGTTTCAGAATCTGTGTTTTTTGACACTGTGGCTATACATATTGTCGCGGTAAGCCACGACCTACAAGAGAATAAAACACCTCGGTAGCAGCGATTTTATATCGCGACTTTTAACCTTGTTCGTCATTCTGAACTTGTTTCAGAATCTATGTGTTTTGGCACTATGGCTATTCATATAGTCGCCGTAAACGGCGACCTACAAGGGTATAAAACACCTAGGTAGCAGCGATTTTATATCGCGACTTATAACTTTTTCGTCATTCTGAACTTGTTTCAGAATCTGTGTTTTGCTCACCAGCTGTCTTCAATTTAACTCTTTGTCGCGTTGGCGACGGCAACCAAAGGGCGGCTGCCGCCGACCGCCCTCTGGACTCCCACGGCGCCCCTCCATCACGCTTAATCTTCAAAGCGCTATTGATGTGAACGTAAACGCCATGTATTCGCCATCCTTGGCGAAATCATGGCTTGGCTCGCATCCATGCGAGCGCATTACTCATCAATTACTTATTTTCAGGCGTGATAGAAGGGGGAGGGGAGTTGTCTGTGGGTTTTGTGTTTAGGTTTGCACAATGCAAGACTCGACCCCCATTATTTTTGTGACCATGTACAATTAAAGCGGCGCAGAAATTTAACCCAATGCCAAAGGCTTTTTGCCTAAATCTTTCGGAATCAATGGGGTCAGTGACGTTATTTAGGTTTTTAAATCCAATCAGCGTCCTTTTTTGACACCTATGCGACTGTCGGTACGATACTTTATTATTTCCCGACACAAACACACCCTCGAAATCAAGACGCTAAAGGCGTATTCAGTGCTTTTTTCGCTAATATGTATAAGAAGGTACGTGGCTGCCGTAATGAATGGTCACTGACTTCACTCTGTTACATTTTACGCACTGATATTTATACCAATGCGTGTAATTAGCTTTATCTAGCTTATCTTCTAGTATGGTAACTAGGCCACTTGCTTGGGCTGTTTCTGGGTTAAAGCGATTGCCAGCATTGTAACTTAAACATTTACACCGATTATTGGCGATATTGGCAAGCAGGTTCATGGCTAGATGGGCGTTGTAGCGGTAGTCTTGCCCGTAAGGCTTTTCGATAGGGAGCTTTGCGACCATGAGTCGCAGCTCATCAAAATGTTGCGCAAGCTCGTTTAGAGCTTTATAGTCTAACTCGATAATCTGGGCGCAAATCTTTGAAATAGTATCTTTGTCTGCATCTTCAAGCGTGCGCTTAATGTCTGCAAAATCCATTATTTTCAACACCTAGTGATCAATCCTCAGAACTAGTGTGCTTATTTTGAGAATATATTCAACTAAGGCTATTTAGCGGATCAAGCATGTTATTGCTCTCTCATTCGAATTACATTGCCAGTAACCAAGTGACAAACTGCTTAGTTTCTAATGTATTGCTAAGGCTTACTTTTCTGAAATTTGAATGATCTTTATAAACAACATTTTGTTTGTTTACAGAGATCGATGAAATCGGTGGTGTGGCTTCAATATTTGAGCCATTAAATCTATGTGTCATATTTTTCTTAAATGGTATTAATGGTTTTCTTTGAAAGTAGATAGTATTGAGTCTTTATTTAACTAATTTAAAAGTACTATTACTTAACAGGCATGCTAGGTTATATAGCTAGCTGGTTTTTCAGGGTATTTATGATGCGCTTTAATTTAATTTCCCATGTTTATATTTAATTATATAAATCAAAATGGAATATAAAAATAAAGGCGAAAACGAGGCGTTACTTCTGTCTTTCCACAAAGCGTTTAACATTAGCGCTAAGCTTATCGCATTTACTTTTCTGAGCGTTATATTCAGTTGAGCCTTCTTCAAGTGCTTCAAGTATCTCTTGCTCTTGGCGGTATTCGCCAACTAACTGAGCCAGCTTATCTTCGAAACTCACTCTTTTCGTTTTTTTACTATTACTTCGGTTTGTCTTACGCATGGTACATGTAACCCGTGGTTCTGATTATTTACTTACTACTTAGTTTTGATGTCTTTAATCGTATTGCTGAAAATGATTTTATTCTTTTTATATCAATGGCTTGATTTAAAAGTAATCGCAGTCAGTTCGTTGCAAGGGGTGATTTAGAAGTGCTTTAAAGCTAAGTACTTAAAATGTGAGGTGCCTTTATAAAAGCACCTCTGCAAATAAAGCTTACGCGAGTGTAACGCTATTTGCTTGAGGGCCTTTAGCGCCCTTTTCGATGTTGAAAGCAACACTTTGACCTTCAGTCAGAGTTTTAAAACCTTCAATTTCGATTGATTTGAAATGAACAAAAACATCTTGGCTACCATTATCAGGTGCGATAAAACCAAAACCTTTTAATTCATTAAACCATTTTACTTTACCAGTTGTCTTATTTGACATATATGCCTCTATCTACGAGTGAATACTTTGAAAAGCTACTAATTCTGTAATGTAGGAAAAAAATCGCAGGGTATATATGACGAACTGAGTCGAAAAGAAACTGAGAAGAATTTGAACTAAATATATTTCATTAATAGCTCGCTGTTTGAGCTAAAGTAACTATACAGTAAAAGAAACTAATAGATAGCTATTTATTTTTTATTTTAATATGTTCATTAAAAACAATAACTAAAAGTTATATCTCTAACAGGCTGATTGCGAGTATGACGTGTTCATTGATAGATGGATTTGTTTAACCTTATTTTTGCTCTGTTGCCAGGTTCATTTCTTTTCCTCCTTAATATTTATTTCAATAAAGTTGTGTACCCTCAAGATCTAAAAAACGCACAAATAAAGAATATTAATTCTTTATTTGTGCATAATAATTCTTTAAAGTTGTAACCAATCCCCATTTATGGTTGAACAAAGGTAAGCAGCAAGTGCGTACAACTGAACTCGTAGACGGTTTTCGTCAATCAACGCCTTATGTAAATGCGCATAGAGGTAAAACATTTGTAATTATGCTCGGTGGTGAGGCGATTGATCAGCCTGGCTGTCGCAGTATTATTAATGACATTGCGTTACTAACGAGTCTCGGTATCAAGATTGTGTTGGTATTTGGTGCTCGACCTCAAATTAATGATGCACTTTGTGATGCTGGCATAATTACCCAGTTTCATAATGGTGTAAGGGTGACCGACAATGAGTCGCTTAAAGTCATCAAGCAAGTTGCAGGTGCCATGCAACTCGACATCACCGCGCGTTTGTCTAAATCGTTAAGCAGCACCCCTATGTCGGGTTCTAATCTCAACGTTGTCAGTGGTAACTTTGTGATCTCTCAGCCTTTGGGTATTGATAATGGTGTCGACTATCATCACTCAGGCAAAGTTCGTCGTATCGACGTCGACGGTATTCGCCATCAATTGAACAACAACAGCATTGTATTACTTGGTCCGATCACCGCATCAGTCACTGGTGAGAGTTTTAATCTAACAGCAGAAGAAATTGCCACTCAAGTCGCGCTTAAACTTAATGCAGATAAGATGCTGGGGTTCTGTAAAGAGGCGGGGATCTTAGACGAAAATGGCGAAGCTTTAGCTGAATTGATGCCAAATGAGGCGGAGCAAGTACTTGCGCGTCATCGTGAACAAAGTTCTGCCTGTATGAGTGCCTCGGTATTTTTGCAAGCGGCTATTGATGCATGTCGTGGCGGCGTGCACCGTTGTCACCTTATGAGTTATGAAGAAGATGGTGCTTTGCTCCAAGAACTATTCTCTCTCGATGGCATTGGTACGCAAATCGCGCCGCAAAGTTCTGAACAATTACGTAGCGCAACAATTGGCGACATTAATGGCATTATCAATTTAATTCGTCCACTCGAAGAGCAAGGTTACTTGGTTCGCCGTTCTCGCGAACAATTAGAAATAGAGATTGAGCAGTTTACCGTGATAGACCGCGATGGCGTGATCATCGCCTGTGCCGCACTTTACCCATTTGACGAAGAGAATATGGGCGAATTTGCCAGCCTTGCCGTTCATCCGCAGTATCGCGATGCAGATCGAGGTAGTATTCTACTTCGATCGGTCATCAATAAGGCCAAACGCATCGGCTATAAGAGTTTGTTTGCGTTGACAACACGCAGTATTCATTGGTTTTTAGAGCAAGGCTTTGATTGTGTTGGGGTTGAAGACTTACCTGATAAAAAGCGTTCGCTTTATAATTACCAAAGACGCTCTAGGGTGTTGAAATTAGATTTAACAAGATTGCCGAAAAATAGGTAATCGGCTTAGATTCTTGAAGTCTTTGAAGGCGCGGCTTTATGCCGTGCTTGTTTTTACCTTTAACTAAATTGCGTGGGGTAAACCCACGCCTACAGTATTTATTTCAGTTGATAGCTGCAATGTGGCAATAGCTAAATGTAGGCGCGACTTTATGTCGCGCCTGTCTTATATTTGCACGTAAACAATGTTTTTTAATGCGGGTTGGAATCACTTTTAGCAAAGCGGGCTTTGCGTTCATCTGCCGCTGTTTTTTCGCGTTCAAGTAACTTTTCTGCGTTTACCTCGGCCAGTGGGTTGAGCGCATCTCGGGTTATTTCACCATCTGCCGCCAGTGATAAATAACGGCCACAACACACTCGCAAAAATGACGTGAAGTTGCCAATGTCATGGTCGGCGTCGAGTGATTCGTGATACAAACGAGTAATAAGCTGCCCAACACTTAAGTCGTCTCTAAAGGCGATTTCTTCTAACACGCGCCAGAAAAAATGCTCAAGACGAATTGAAGTGGTGACGCCATCAATACGCAGTGAACGTGTGATGTTCTTCCAACAATCTTGATTGGCTCCAATAAAAAGTTGGCACATAGTGATGGCTCCTCGTTGATTATGCTTTGTTTAATAGAGCGATAAACTGTTTTAAAAATTCAGGATGTGCAGGCCACGCTGGGGCTGTGACTAAGTTACCGTCTGTGATGGCCTGATCCATCTCAACTGACACATATTCAGAGCCTGCAAGTATAATCTCTGGCTTGCAAGCCGGGTAAGCAGAAATACGTTTGCCAGTAATGATATTAGCAGCCGACAACAATTGCGGGCCATGGCAGATAGATGCAATTGGCTTGTTATTGTCAGCGAATGCTTTGATAAGACCGATCACATTTTCATCTAAACGCAAATACTCAGGCGCGCGACCTCCGGGTAAGTAAAGCCCATCGTAATCGTCGGCACGCACTGCTGCAAAATCAGCGTTTAACGTAAAATTATGACCTGGCTTCTCAGTATAAGTTTGATGTCCTTCAAAATCATGAATAGCCGTGGCAATCACATCGCCTGCTTTCTTATTCGGGCAAACGGCATCAACCTGATAGCCCATAGCTTGTAGTGCTTGAAACGGCACCATGTTCTCATAGTCTTCTACAAAGTCACCGGTGATCATTAAGATTTTCATTGTTCTTCGCCTTCTGCCTGTTGTTGAGTATTGGATACTTATTTTCAAAAGCTCAACTTATTTAAGCAAAGAATGAAAAGCGGCAGGTAACAGCCAATTACTACATGACTAACCAGAAGTAAAAGTTGAACTGCTTTAATTAAACA
>NZ_PPSW01000025.1 GCF_005876835.1 Pseudoalteromonas phenolica | reverse complement strand
GTTTTGATTTGCTTTTCAGCGCCTCGCTCCGTGTCAGTGGGGTCGCATTATAGGGAGAAATTAAAAGTGCGCAACCCCTTTTTTAAAGAAAAATGCATTATTTTTTATATATTTAAATATACAAACTTAAAAACCACTTAATTACAACTTACCCACAAAACTCTGTGGATAAGCCATGTTTTTGCCGCTGTTCTTTAGATTGCCTTCCTTATTTATGCTAGATTACGCACCTCATTTATTCGTTCAATTTACTAGGCATTCAATTATGGCTGATATTTTAAACTTTATTAGTGGATTGTTATGGGGCCATGTCCTTATATATCTATTAATAGCAGCAGGTTTATTTTTTACCTTCCGTTTAGGCTTCATTCAATTTAGACAATTTCCTTATATGGTTAAGGTTATGGCTAATAGTAGACAAGGTTCTGATTCGGGCATTTCTTCATTTCAGGCTTTTTGTACTTCATTAGCTGCACGTGTTGGAACAGGTAATATGGCTGGTGTTGCTGTTGCACTCTATTTAGGTGGTGCTGGAGCAATTTTTTGGATGTGGTTAATTGCACTTATCGGTATGGCAACCAGTTTTGCCGAAAGCGCTCTTGCACAGCTATATAAAACAAAAGATGAAGATGGCAACTTCCGTGGTGGCCCTGCTTATTATATGGAGTATGGTTTAGGCAAGCGTTGGATGGGGGTGCTTTTCTCTTTATGCCTTATATTAGCATTTGGTCTTGTATTCAATGCAGTTCAAGCAAACTCAATCACAGCCGCGTTCGAAGTTGCATTTGATATTCCAAAACACATTATGGGTGTTTTGCTCGTTATCGGCTCTGGTTTTATCATTTTTGGTGGTTTAAAAACCATCTCTCGTTTTGCTGAATTAGTTGTACCTTTCATGGCTTTGGCTTATTTAGCTGTTGCATTATATGTATGTGCTATCAATTTTGAGCTTTTACCAGCTGTGTTTACGCAAATTATCTATAGTGCTTTTGGCATTGAACAAGCAGGAGCTGGAGCAATTGGTTATGCAGTCATGCAGGCAATGATCCAAGGGATTAAACGAGGACTCTTCTCTAACGAAGCTGGTATGGGTAGTGCAGCGAATGCAGCAGCTGCAGCTACACCTAATCCAAACCACCCTGCTTCACAAGGTTATGTTCAAATGCTTGGGGTGTTTGTAGACACTATTATTATCTGTTCAGCAACTGCCGCACTTATTCTTTTATCTAATCAACTAGTCCCTGAGTCTGGTGTTACTGGTATTGCTTTAACACAAGCCGCTCTAGTTCAACATGTTGGCGAATGGGGTGCTATTTTCATTGCAATTGCCATTTTATTCTTTGCATTTACGTCTATCGTAGCTAATTACTCATATGCTGAAACAAACTTAATGTTCTTAGAGCACAATCATAAACATGGCATGTTGATCTTTAGATTATGCGTGCTTGGTATGGTGATGTTTGGTTCTGTTAGTGAACTGGGTTTGATTTGGACTATGGCTGATGTGTTTATGGGCATGATGGCGATTGTAAACGTAGCAGCTTTATTCATGTTATCAGGTGCTGTAATCTGGCTATATAAAGATTACATCTCTCAGCTTAAACAAGGAAAGGTACCTGTGTTTGACCCAAATAGTAATGAGAAAATAAAAGAAACATTACCTAAAGGCATATGGACTAAATAATTCATAAACATTAAAAAAGCCGTTGAAATATTCCAACGGCTTTTTTGAAATCTTTTCTAAAGCAATATTAGATTGCGGTTTTCGCAAACTCTTTTACAAATTCACGTACTGGAATATCGTTACAACGTAAGCTACGCGCTTTGTAACCGATTTCTTTAATTCCTTTTCTCGCCGCTGTCATACATAGAGACGTTTCTAAAGTTTGGTTTTTAGCAACTAATGTTACTTTCTTCTCTGAAGATGTATTCGCTTCACGCTCAGCACGTTCTGCAACTTTACGAATATCTTCGCCATTACATAATAAGCTAGGTGAGAAACGAGACACGTTCAAGCCATGTTTGCTTGCTTCTTTACGAGCTGCTGAAAAGCCTTCTGTTGAAGCAATAACACATACTTTCGTTTCTGCTGAGTTATCAGCTGACACGAATGCTGACGCTTGAGCATTCAAAGAAACAGTTAAACCAAAAGCCAAAAGTGAGATAGATTTAAGCATAATACACCTAATAAGAACGAGTTTGCGCGCATTATATAGCCAACTTTATTCTTGTAAATGCAATAAATGATTTATTTTGTACATTTAATAATCAGTTTACATTTAATTAAATGTCGTGTTCAAAGCATTTAAAAGTTTATCTAATTTGTACAATTTGTTTAAAACTTAACGCACGCTTTGACTACTTTACATGTCTTTACAATCTTGGCTGGTGAGACTGTAAAATCTAAGTTAGCATCAAAAGGAATAATTTATAACAAGGATTACTATGAAACGATTTCTACCTCATGCTTTAAGCATCATTTCTTTGGCAGTATTAGCTGGTTGTAATAATGACAATAACACTCAAACTCAGCAATCTACTGCACAGGTACAAGAACAAACTGTTGCAGCACCGATAGCCAAAAAAGTACCACATGAAATGGAAATACACGGCCATAAACGTGTTGATAATTACTATTGGATGCGTGATGACGAGCGAAACGATCCTGAAATCATTGCTCACTTAGAAGCAGAAAATGCTTATACTGCCGCGCAACTTAGTAACACCAATAAACTTCAAGAGACACTATTTGAAGAGCTTAAATCTCGGATCCAAAAAGACGACAATTCTGTACCAACCAAACGCGGTAACTATTTCTACTCTTCAGAAATGCGTGGTGATAACGAATACCCTATTTTTGTTCGAAGCACTGAGTTCAAAGGTTCTGATAAAGAGATCCTTCTTGACGTTAATGAACTTGCAAAAGACCATGAATACTATAGTGCATCAGGATTATCTGCGAGTCCAAATGATCAACTACTCGCTTATGGTGAAGACACAGTCAGCCGCCGAATTTACACAATTCAAGTTAAAGACCTAAAAACAGGCAAACTTTTAGACGATAAAATTGAAGGTGCTCAGGCAAGTGTTGTGTGGGCTAACGATAATGAACATTTCTACTATGTTAAGAAAGATCCGCAAACTTTATTAGGCTATCAAGTTTACCGCCATAAGTTAGGCACACCGCAATCAGCAGATGAACTGATCTACGAAGAAGCAGACAATACTTACTATACCTACATAGGTAAAACGAAAGATGGTTCAAATGTTGTCATTTATCATTCAAGTACCGAATCTTCTGGCATGTCTTTTATCGACGCAAATGATAGCAAAGCTAAAGCTGTTCGTTTTATCCCTAGAGAAAAAGGCCTTGAATACAGCGTATCAAAACATAAAGACACCTACTATATTTTAACCAATCTAAATGCGGTTAACTTCAAACTAATGCAAGTTAACGAAAAAGACTTAGGTGATAAATCTAAATGGCAAGAAGTCATTGCACACCGCCCTGCAGTTAAACTAGAAGGTATCGAACTTTTCGATAACCATCTTGTTTATCAAGAACGTGAAATGGGCCAGGTAAAAGTCATCGTTCGTTCTCTTAAAGATGGCAGTGAAAAAGCACTTAAATTTAATGATGACGCATTTGCTGCATATTTATATGGCAATAACGAATTAGACAATGACTCAATCCGTATTTACTACACCAGTATGACTACGCCAGGAACTCACTTCGATTTCAACCTTGAGTCAGGTGAACCAAATATTCTCAAACAAAATAAAGTACTGGGTGATTTCAAAGTAGAAAACTACGCCTCAGAGCGTATTTTTGTTAAGGCTAGAGACGGTGTGAAGGTACCTGTTTCTTTAGTTTACCGTAAAGACAAGTTCAAGAAAGATGGCACAAACCCATTATATCAATACGGTTATGGCTCTTATGGGGCAACGATGGATCCAAGCTTCTCTAGCAATCGACTTAGTTTGCTAGACCGAGGATTTGTTTTTGCAATTGCACATATCCGTGGTTCACAAATGCTAGGCCGTCCATGGTATGAAGATGGTAAAAAGCTGACCAAACAAAATACCTTTAATGATTTTGTAGACGTAACAAAACAGCTAGTTGAGCAAGGTTATGGCCATAAAGATCAAGTTTACGCTGTAGGTGGCAGTGCTGGCGGTTTGTTAATGGGTGCGGTGATCAACCAAGCACCTGATTTATATAAAGGCATTGCTGCACATGTTCCTTTTGTCGACGTAGTTACAACAATGCTCGACGAAAGCATTCCTCTTACTACAGGTGAATATGACGAATGGGGTAACCCAAACAACAAAGCTTATTACGATTACATGCTAAGCTATTCGCCTTATGATCAGGTTAAGAAGCAAGATTATCCTCATATTCTTGTAACAACTGGCCTACATGATTCTCAAGTTCAGTACTTTGAGCCTGCAAAATGGGTTGCAAAACTGCGCGACTATAAGACAAACGACAATAAGTTATTGTTTAAAGTAGATATGGAAGCGGGTCACGGTGGTGCATCTGGTCGTTTCAAACGATTACATGATACTGCTCTAGAGTATGCATTCTTCCTAGATTTAGCGGGAAAAAATAACTTATAAAATAGTTATTCAGTAAATGTAAGGCCAGATTAACTGGTCTTACATTCTCTTACATTTCGCTACACTTCGACACACACATTTCGGTTCTTCATTGCTAAAATTAAAACATATCAAAAGTAGCTTAGGCTCAGGGAATTGTTATGTTTGCATCAGCGTATAAAAAGATTTTTAGTTTGGTTTTATGTTTTGGCTCAACCTCGGCGTTAGCAGAGCCTGTCTCTCATTTGAATAAACTAGATAAAAGTCACACACAATCGACAAGCTTCAAACAAAACAATGATGATAAAAAGTTTCCAACCAAAAAAGAGTAACCTTATGGTTACTCTTTTTATTTAAAACGTTTAGTTTCCGAATTTTATTTTAATTATTCGGTTAGCGCTTTTAGAAGTGTTCCACCATCAGAATCTACATTTCTTATCAGCTCTAAGCCCAGTATTTTAGCTACTGTTGGGTATATTTCTAAATTACTCATTTCTTTAATTTTATGGCCCTTTTTGAAAGCAGGCCCAGTTGCAACAAACATAGCAGCCATATCATCTGTATTTGCAAATCCGTGAGTACCTTTATAATCTAACTTACCATCAAGGCTAAAAACACTCGGAGCTTTGGTTTCTAAGATAATATCTGGGATCCTTGGGGTGCCATGGTAATGACGCTGCTTTAAAATCGTCTCATCTAGCACTGCATACCTGTTGTTTGAGATAAGACGCAGCTGTTGCTTTTCTGTATTAATGTTTTCAATTGAAGCGTCATTCGCATAAATAAGTACTCTTGGTCCTGTGTTTTTCACCGTCCAAGACTTTGGAATATTCAGGCTGCTAATCGTGATTGTTTTGTCTTCTTTTAATGAGGACATACCATGATCAGCCACCAGCACTAAGTTTACATCATGAGGCAGCTTTTTTAAGCGCTCATTAAACTGCCCGATTAGCTTATCCATTTTTTGAACAGCATCATATACTTCTTTGCTATCAGGACCAAAGTCATGGCCCATACTATCGACTAATGAAAAATACCCTGCAACAAAACTTGGTCTTTGTTCTTTTGGTAATTTTAACCACTCAACCATTTGGTCAATACGAGTTTGGTAATCACTATGCTTTGAGTAATGGTAGTAATAGTCAGGGGTCATACCATTAAAGCGCGCATCGGATTCTGGCCAGAAATAGGCAGCTGATTTGAGCCCTTGCATTTTTGCCAGATTCCATAAAGGTATGCCATTAAGCCAAGTACTATCTCCCTGCCCTTTGCCCATTTTATAACAATCACCTCTTTGTTTATCACAGAACTTATTGTCGATAATACCGTGATTGACCGGTAATAAGCCTGTAATTATGGATATATGGTTTGGAAAGGTTTTACTTGGATAAACAGGCCACATTTTAGTGGCTCGAACACCGCTATCAGCGATGCGTTTAATATTTTTAGCGTTATGCTTTTCAATATAATCCCACCGAAAACCATCAAGTGAGATAAGAACAACAGTTTGTTGATTAGCGATACTGGGTATAGCTATCAGCAATAAGACACAATAAATAAGTGTTTTAATCATTTAAAATTCCCGTGTTTAAGTGCGGTGCTATTCTGATGGCTTTAAATTTCAAAATAAACAATTCACGACAAACGGAAACTCTCAAATTAAAACAAGTTGAAATAAATTTTCGCTTTCTCGGTCTTACTGCATATTCCCAATTAAGAAGGTTGTTAAATGAAAAAGTTTTATTGCAATACCAAGGTGGCGCTTTTACTCGTTGGATTATCAAGTTTATTGATGAGTACGAGTATGTTACTAATGGGTAGTCATAGACATATCGAAAAAACAGTCAATTTTTTTGGCTTCAACTCACTCCTAAGTTATGAACTTGCTAACATGCTGGCTGCTTTATGCTTTTCTTTACTTGCTGTATTTTCGATACTTTCTATGTACTTTGAAAAAGCTAAACCAGCCTTAGCATCCCTACTTATTGTTGTCTCTGTAGTGCCTTTACTAAGCCTTTTTTCAACGGGTATGTGGATTGAAAGCATGGGCGGATTTCCTGTCATCGGAGCAGGCCAAGGCGTCATTAAGTATTTTGCGTTACTTTCAATTGGCATCTGTCTACTTAACCCAAACCTTTCTAATCATGTAATGCAGTGGATAGCGATATTTCCAGTTTTGGTGGTACTCGTTTGGATCGGGGGTATGAAGTTTACCTTGATAGAAGCACAAGGGATCGAAGACTTACTGCAAACTTCACCATTCATGTCTTGGATGTATAGTGTTTGGGATTTACAAACTGCCTCGAATTTAAATTGGCGTTTATGATTTGTTAGCTGTCGCACTGTTGATTGCAGCCATTTATAACAGAAAAGCACTTTGGATTGGCGTGTTAATGTCACTTGCTGTTTTTGTCATGACACAAACATTTTTAGCTACAACCCCTGGCGCAGTTACGTCATCAACTATCTTATCTACGACTGGCCACTTTTTAATTAAAGATTTATGGTTTATTGCGAATTTGATTTTCTTTTTAAAGTTTACTGAACAAAAAGTATGATAAAAAAGTGCACGTTTAAGCGTGCCCTCTTATATCCTGTTTATTTATATTTACCATAACTGCCATCATCAAATAATGATTTGAGTTCATTGGCAAAACTCACAAATTTTTCTTTAATCGTGCGCTTAATTTCAACGTCAACTGAGCCTAACCACAGTTTGCCTTTAATCTTTATAGTCGGTGCTTGTTTTGGCGCAATAGATGGCGCTTTATTTTCTACATTACCTAGAATGCAAAAAGCCTCACAGATCACGTTTACGCCTTCGGGGATTAAAATTTTCTCTGAACCCAGTATGCAATTTACATTTACAGTAACTTCTTGATGCTCAAATACAGCATCGGAAAAATCTAAGGTTGTAGAACCCAGTACATTCAATAAGTTAATTTCTTTCGGTACCGCCCATTTACCTGTTCGAGAGCTGTTTCCTAAAACCGTTTTAATATCTAGCTTGTCGCCTGCAGATTTTTGTCCGTAATTAATATTTAAGCTCGCATCTTTTTGTGCCGTATACTTCTCGTCAGCTTGCATAGTAAGATCGGCCGTTAAAGCAACGATTTCAGCATGAACCTGTGTACTCATCGCTTTGTCTAAACGTCTTTCAAATGCCTCTGCGGAAATAACGCCATGGCTATAGTTGTAAATTAGGTTGTCTATTACTTCTTCTCTGACTTGTTCAATAGGTCTATCTTCTAATACGACGCTCATATTATTTCCCTACTATGTAATACCAATCTGCAATAACACTTAATTAAGCTGATTGGTATAGTGAGTGAATGGTTCAACTTAAGTATTCAATAAGTGGTACCATTAAAATTGTATTTATTAAATTTAAAGCAAAACAACCGAACCAAAAATAAAGTCCTTATAATTCAACACACTAATTCAGTTGGCATTTCTAACTAGGTAACTTTCTCACCAAAACTTGAGTGTATTGACCAATAAATAACATATCTCCAAAACCGAAAAAAGTGATAGATAATTTAAATTGCTATCTCAGGCTTTCGCAACTCCCTTTCAATGTTAAAATGGTACATAAATTACATAGAACTATAAGCGCAAATTATGAAAGTTATCTCATTTAACATTAATGGCCTTCGTGCTCGTCTTCATCAATTGCAAGCATTAATCGACAAACATCAACCGGATGTAATTGGTTTACAGGAAATCAAAGTTCACGATGAAGCATTTCCGGTTGAAGATGTAGAAGCTATGGGCTACCACGTTTATTTCCATGGTCAAAAGGCACATTATGGTGTCGCACTGATGTCGAAGAAACCAGCTAAATCAATCAAAAAAGGGTTTTCGACTGATACAGTTGAATCCCAAAAACGTATGATTTCAGGTGTATTCGAGAATGACAAAGGTGAAGATGTGATCATTCATAATGGCTACTTCCCTCAAGGTGATAACATAAATCATGAAACCAAATTCCCATACAAGCGTCAGTTCTATAAAGACTTAATGACACACTTAAATGAAAATCACACGCCTGAAGAAAATGTCATCGTGATGGGTGATATCAATATCTCTCCGGTTGATTTAGATATCGGCATTGGTGAGCCAAATAAGAAACGTTGGCTGAAAACGGGCAAATGTTCATTCCAGCCAGAAGAACGCGAGTGGCTCGCTACGTTAATGGATTGGGGATTTAAAGATACTTTCCGCGAATTAACACCAGAAAAGACAGAACGTTACTCGTGGTTCGACTATCGCTCAAAAGGTTTTGATGATAACCGAGGCCTTCGCATTGATGTAGTGTTAGCTACTGAATCATTGATGGTCAAATGTGTAGAAAGTGAAATCGATTACGAATTAAGAGGCATCGAGAAGCCTTCTGATCACGCGCCAATTTGGGCAGAGTTTAAATTTTAATTAGAACTCAATTTATGTTATTGACCCCGCTTGTTACCTTAATCATATTCGCGTTTACAATCGATAAGCGCGAATATTTAACGCTTTGGCAAAAGCCGATACGACAAACTGGTGTACTTGCTTGTTCAGTTGTACTGGCGCTGTTTTGGCAAATTAAGGCGGGGATATTGCCCAATCTAAATATCCATATTTTGGGAATAACCGCAATTACTTTGGTGCTTGGCTGGCGGTTAGCAAGTTTAAGTGCTCTACTTACCAGTCTCTTATTACTTGCTTTTGGCACTATTCAATCTTCTGAGTTTGCCGAGTTTTATCTTTTTACTGCACTCCTGCCTATACTTGTCAGTTACGGCTTGTTTGTATTTTGCTACAGCAAGCTACCAAGACATTTCTTTGTATATATTTTTGTATGCGCATTTTTATGCGCAGGCTGTATTGGCGCTTTCAAAATTTTGTTGTCAGGTGCTTATTATTGGCTAATTGATGCTTACACGTTCCAACAGTTGTTAGATAACTATTTGTTTTATGCAACGCTGATATGGTTCCCTGAAGCCATGTTGAATGGTATGGCAATCACTTTACTTATTACTTATAAACCCCACTGGGTTAAAACCTTTTATGATAAGGAATACTTAGATAAATGACGCTAGTTTATCACTGTCCGCTTTGTCAGGCTCCGTTAAATAAAACAGGCAATAGCATGTCTTGCGAAAACAGACATCAATTTGATTTTGCCAAAGAAGGCTATGTCAACTTACTGCCTGTTCAGAATAAAAAATCAAAACAACCCGGTGATAATTTAGATATGGTGCAAGCGCGTCGTGCCTTTTTTGCAACTGACCACTATCACTTTTTGAGACAAGAGATTGCCAATCTAATTTCACTATCTTCTCCTCAAACATTGCTTGATTTAGGCTGTGGTGAAGGATTTTATACGCACTTATTTGCCAATGAACTGCCCGAATGTGATGTATATGGGCTCGATATTTCAAAATCAGCCGTTAAATATGCGGCTAAGCGATATAAAGAGGCCAATTTTAGTGTCGCTTCTGCTAAACAAGCGCCATTTGCAAATGAAAGTATGGATTGTATTGTTACCGTATTCGCCCCCGTTTTTGAACAAGAATTACTAAGGCTGGTGAAGTGCACAGGTAAAGTAATTTTAGTAAACCCGGGCCCTAGGCATTTATTTGAGCTTAAGTCATTAATTTACCCTGAAGTGAATTTACATACACATCCAGATACCCCTGCAGGATTTGAATTAGTTAAACATCATGAGCTAAAGAAAGAAGTAGAGATTAAAACAGAAATTATTGAACATTTAATACAAATGACACCATTTGCTTGGAAATTTAAAGAAAGTCACTATGACGCTTTAGGGGAAAAACAGAGTCATTCGATTACCCTATCTTTTTATTTAAGCGAATATCAGAAGGTGTGAACAATTCTGTGAAATTCGAGCCCTCTTAATTAAATGATTTATTTTGAATCATTGGTATAACTAAAAGAGCAGTTTAAAACTGCTCTTTTGTAAATGCTTTATCCATTTTCTCAAACATGTCTTTTAACAGTTTTGCCAAAGTTCGATAAGTGGGTCTGCGCGACTGTAATTGCATGGGCGCATCATAGCCATTGGCCACCATCTTATTAAACAATTCTTGATACCATGTATTTAAAGATGGGTTAAGCGGCGTATCAGCACGCTTCCCTAGCCATAGTAAACCTTGAGCAGGCAAAGATAAAAAGAAAAGCGCAATGGCTAAAGATTGAGGTACATACTGATTTCCCAACCAATTGGTTTGCAATACTAAAGTGATCACAGCAAGTAAAGGCATCACACTGATCGCAAGTTCAGTGGCTTTTATGACTCTAAATTCTGCAAATATAGGCGCAAGCTCTTTGCGCATAGGCCATTCTTTGGCGTACTGTCGTCCAAGTTGCATTTGAGAAATGAGACTTTTTTGCATTAGGACTCCTACTAGAAGCTAACTATTCGGTCAAAATTGGGGTAAAATAATCAGTTAACACTGTCTATTATACCTTTGTATTACTGCGTAGCTTAAACCGCGACTTCGCTTTAAGCTTAATACGCATTTACTGTTATTGTCAAAATTGGAAATGCATATGCCCTCATCTCATGTACTGGTTTTAAATTGCGGAAGCTCTAGTTTAAAGTTTGCCATCATCGACACAGTGTCGAGTGACGAGCTTCTTTCAGGTCTTGCTGAACGTTTAGGCGAGCAAGATCCGCAAATCAAGTACAAGTTTAATGGTGACAAGCAACTTATCGCGCTATCACCAAACGATGCTCATCAAACTGCAATTGAAAAGTTAGTTGAACTAGTAAAGCAATTACAATTAGATTCAAGCCTAATTGCTGTTGGACACCGTGTTGTTCATGGTGGCGAGCACTTCACAAAATCTGCATTAATCACACCTGATGTGATAGAAGCAATCACCAAGACTTCTTCACTTGCGCCACTGCATAACCCTGCTAACTTGCTTGGCATCGAAGCGGCGCAATCTGCGTTTTCTCATCTGCCTCAGATTGCAGTGTTTGATACCGCATTCCATCAAAGCATGTCGCCAGAAGCTTTCTTATATGCGCTGCCATATACGCTTTACAAACAACATGGGATCAGACGCTATGGATTCCATGGTACCAGTCATGCTTTTGTATCGGCAGAAGCTATCAAGACCTTAAACCTTGACGAAACAAACTCAAGGGTCATCAGTGCACATTTAGGTAATGGCTGTTCAGTTACAGCTATTAAAAATAGTAAATCGGTAGATACCAGTATGGGTATGACGCCTCTTGAAGGCTTGGTGATGGGCACCCGCAGTGGCGATATTGACCCGGGCATTTTCAATTACCTGACTGAACAACTAAATTACTCAGCAAAGCAAATAGATACACTCTTGAACAAAGAAAGTGGCTTACTAGGCATTAGTGAACTTTCTAATGATTGTAGAACCATTGAAGAATCTGCGGCTGACGGGCATCAGCAAGCAGCACTTGCATTAGATATATTCTGCTATCGTTTAGCAAAACAAATTGCTGCGTTTGTGGTGCCATTAGGTGGGCTAGACGCACTGATTTTCACGGGTGGCATTGGTGAAAACTCAGATGTAATTCGCGCTAAGGTCGTTGCTCATTTATCTTTCTTAGGTTTAGAGATCGACAATGCTAAGAATCTTGCAGCACGCTTTGGTTCTGAAGGTGTGATCACAAAGCAAACAGCGCCATGTGCCATTGTGGTGCCTACCAATGAAGAATGGATGATTGCCAACGATGCAGCAAACATTGCACAGGAGCAAAAATAATGAGCCGTAGGATCATGTTAATCCCCATCTCTACTGGGGTTGGTTTAACATCTGTCTCTGTTGGTCTTGTACGTGCGCTTGAGCAAAAAGCGGTAAAAGTAAACTTTTTCAAACCCATTGCTCAACCTCGTAAAGATGATATAGGGCCTGAGAAATCGACGGTTATTGTGCAACAAGGTTCCACCATTCAGCCTCCCATGCCTTTTGAACTCAGTTATGCTGAACAAATGATTGGTGATGGTAAAGGCAATGATCTACTAGAAGAAATCGTTGAGCGCTTCGAAAGTGCTATCAGTGATGATGAAGTTGCGATTATCGAAGGTATGGTACCGACTCGCCTTCAGCCTTATGCTGGTCGTGTTAACCGTGAAATCGCACAAACACTTGGTGCAGACATCGTATTTGTATTAACACCAGGTAATGACACGAACGAACAATTAGAAGATAGATTAGAAATAGCATCTGGTAACTACGGCGGCATAGATCACAGTCGTGTACTGGGTTGTATTTTCAACAAGGTGAATGCCCCGCTTGATGAAGAAGGCCGTGCGCGTGCTGATTTAGTTGACCAGCATGAACCTGAAGAACTTGAAAATGAAATGAACCGTTTGGCGTCATTACCTATTTTCAGGAAACACCCGTTTATGTTGCTTGGCGCAATTCCTTGGGATTTCGATCTAGTCGCGCCACGTGTAGCAGACTTAAGTGATTACCTAAAAGCCGAAGTGATCAATGCCGGTGATATGGCTCATAGACGTTTACGCCGTGTCACCTTTTGTGCCCGAACGGTATCAAATATCTTGAATCACTTTACCCCGGGTGCGCTACTGGTTACACCGGGAGACCGCTCTGATGTGTTAGTGGCAGCGTGTTTGTCAGCTATGAATGGTACCAAATTAGGTGCGATTTTATTGACGGGTGGTTTTAAACCTGAACCACGCATCATGACTTTATGTGAACAGGCAATGGAAACGGGTCTGCCAATTCTAGCCACTGAAGCTGATACTTGGCGTACATCTTTGTTACTTCACAACTTTAATATGGAAGTACCAAGTGATGACGAACAACGTATTGAAAAAGTAAAAGAGCACAACGCAGCGAATATCGATTCAGACTGGCTTGATACTTTAGCCAAAGACGTTGCGAAAACGCGCAAGCTTTCTCCTCCAGCATTTAGATTTTTGTTGACCGATTTAGCACGCCAAGCAAAGAAAACCATTGTGCTGCCTGAAGGTAATGAGCCACGCACAATCAAAGCTGCTGCAATTTGTGGTGAACGTGGCATAGCCAAAACTGTGCTATTAGGTGAAAGAGAAGAAATCGAGCGTACTGCGCTTCAGCAAGGTGTAGAGCTAAACGAAAACGTTATTATTAAAGATCCGAGTGAGATCCAAGATAATTATGTTGCACCTATGGTTGAGCTGCGTAAAAACAAAGGTCTTACCCCTGTGGTTGCTAAAGAGCAACTGCAAGACAACGTAGTATTAGGCACCATGATGCTCGCTGAAGACGAGGTCGATGGCCTTGTATCTGGTGCGGTGAATACCACAGCGAATACTATTCGCCCTCCTCTTCAGCTCATTAAAACTGCGCCGGGCTCAACTTTAGTGAGCTCTGTGTTCTTTATGTTATTGCCTGATCAAGTATTAGTTTATGGCGACTGCGCGATTAACCCAGACCCAACTGCTGAGCAACTTGCCGATATCGCCATTCAGTCAGCTGACTCTGCAGCGGCATTTGGTATTGAGCCAAGAGTTGCCATGATCAGCTACTCTACGGGTGAGTCTGGCCATGGTGCGGATGTAGATAAAGTGCGTGAAGCTACTAAGATTGCTCAGCAAAAACGTCCAGATCTTGAAATTGATGGCCCACTACAGTACGACGCAGCGATTATGGAAAACGTAGCACGTAAAAAGGCTCCAAACAGTAAAGTTGCAGGTAAAGCAACGGTGTTTGTATTCCCAGACTTAAATACTGGTAATACGACTTATAAGGCAGTACAAAGAAGTGCTGAACTGGTAAGTATTGGTCCTATGCTGCAAGGTATGCGCAAACCTGTGAACGACTTAAGCCGCGGTGCACTGGTAGAAGATATCGTTTATACCATTGCGCTTACGGCTATTCAGTCTAAGCAATTAGCAGATTAAACAAACTAACTCTGTTTATGCAATTGTAAAACTTAGCTAAGTGTTGAGGGTTTAACTTTTTAACACTTAGCTATACTATAGGCATATAGCCCAATAAACATAAGCGACTATGTCAAAGCAAACATTACAATTGTTAAAACAGGACTTTTCAATACATAGCCTTGACGTTGACCAAACAATTCCTAACCAAGTGTTAGCGTGTGATATTTTCTTTATTTCTAAAACACTTGAAGAACTCTCTATTGTTTGCCCTTCAGATATTGAAATTGATAGTTTTGCCACTGAAACACATTGGCGAGCATTAGAAGTGATAGGTCCACTTGGTTTTTCTTTAACAGGGATCATGGCCAATATATCTGGTGTTTTAGCTAATGCTAAAATCTCGATTTTTGCCATTTCTACCTATGACACCGACTATGTTTTAGTCAAAGAGCAACAAATTCAAGACGCAATTAATGCGCTGAAAAAAGACGGATACACGGTTCTTTAATGCAGTTTTCTCAATCAGTTCCTTTTGCACCTATCAATGAAATTGTTGACCCGGTTTTACATCTCGCCAGTCCGTTTAGTGGAAAAGTACTGTCTTTAAAACAGCACCCACTTGCCCTATTTTCTTCTGGCATGATTGGAAGAGGTGTGACTGTTGAGTTGACCCAAGGAAAAGTTACCGCACCATTTGACGGTAAAATTGAACAAGTTAAACGCCATGGCTATGAGATTATACTGGTTGCAAAAAATGGCTTGAAGTTACTCATTCATATTCAGCCACCTTCAGAGCAAACCAATACAAGTTTGCAAATAACCAGTGCCTTTGGCAAAAAAGAAGTCAAGCAAGGTGAATTACTTGCTTACTTCGAAACCACGCACCTAGAAAAACCACTACTCGGCAGTTTACTTATTGTCAACGCAGATAGATTAGGTCCTTGCTTTTACCCGTTGAAGCAAGTGCGTGCTGGGCTAGACCCACTTATTACAATTACTCAAAACCAGAATATTTAAGAGGCTCTTATGATCACTATGTATGGCATTCCGAACTGTGACACCATTAAAAAAGCAAAAAAATATCTTAGTGACAACAATATTGAATTTACTTTTCATGATTACCGTAAAGATGGCGTTTCAGAAGAGTTAGTTGCTGAATTTTGTAAAAACTTAGGCTGGGAGCAAGTATTAAATAAACGCGGAACAACATACCGCGCGTTATCAGATGATGAAAAGAGCAACCTATCTGAAGCATCGGCCATTACTCATTTAGTTGCAGCGCCAGCGATGATCAAACGCCCTATTATTGAAGTAAATGGCCAACTGCATCTTGGTTTTAAAGCAGCCCAGTATGATGAGATTTTCGCTTAATGGGCAGTCAAAATAATACACCTCAACATTCTGAGGTTGTTTCACTAGCCCAAGCATTGATCCAAAAGAAATCAGTGACCCCTGAAGATGCTAACTGCCAAGCCTTAATGAACGAGCGTTTAGCTAAACTTGGTTTTAACATTGAAGAGCATTTTTTTGTCGATACATTAAACACTTGGGCAAGGAAAGGCACTGATAGCCCACATTTTTGCTTTGCAGGTCATACTGATGTTGTGCCTACAGGCGATGAGAATGAATGGCAACATCCTCCTTTTGACGGTGTCATTGAAAATGGCATATTACATGGCCGTGGTGCCGCTGACATGAAAGGGTCACTGGCGGCTATGGTGGTTGCAACTGAGCGGTTTGTAGAAAAGCACCCTGAGCATAAAGGCTCTATTTCGTTTCTAATTACATCGGATGAAGAAGGTCCATTCATTAATGGCACCACAAAGGTAGTCGATCTACTTGAAGCCAGAAATGAAAAAATCGACATGTGTTTGGTCGGTGAGCCTTCTTCTCGTGACCGACTGGGTGATGTAGTAAAAAATGGCCGTCGAGGTTCTTTAACAGGACATTTAACTGTAAAGGGCAAACAGGGCCACGTTGCATATCCTCACTTAGCGCATAACCCTATTCATGCGGTGTCTCCTGCTTTGGCAGAGCTGAGTCAAACTGAATGGGATAAGGGCAATGCGTTTTTCCCGGCAACCAGTTTTCAAATATCAAACATTCAAGGCGGCACTGGCGCATCTAACGTCATCCCTGGCAGTGTGTATGTGCAGTTCAACTTTCGTTTTTCAACAGAATCAACGGTTGAACAGCTACAACAACGCGCAATCGCAATTCTAGATAAGTTCGGCTTAGAGTACGACTTAAACTGGATTGTAAATGGCCTACCCTTTTTAACTGAGCCTGGTGAATTGCTTGATGTGACTTTGACTGCCATCGAAGAAGTAACCGGTTTGCCGAGTACACCAGAAACAACGGGCGGCACATCCGATGGTCGTTTTATTGCGCAAACTGGCTGTAAAGTTATAGAGCTCGGGCCAATTAATGCGACCATACATCAGGTTGATGAACACGTTAGCTGTGATGATTTAGACAAACTGGCTTTAGTTTACGAGAAGATACTCGAGAAGTTACTTAGCTAATGACTTTATCTAATATGGCCGCTTGCGCTTGCGGCCTTTCTGAAGCGCATTTGAGCGAATACAAAGGCAAAAAACTTCATCAAGGTATCTTCGATGATTTTCTAGCTTTAGAATTAGCCGCAAAGAATGCTGGGTTCGATTTAGAAATTGCATCTGCTTATCGAAGCTTCGAACGTCAATCTCTTATTTGGAATAACAAATTTTCAGGTAAACGCCCTATTTTAAATGCGAATAGCGAACCTGTTGAAATTGCTAACCTCTCAGAAATCGAGATTATACAAGCTATTATGCTTTACTCGGCGATGCCTGGAGCAAGCAGACATCACTTTGGTACTGACCTCGATGTATTTGCTCCTAACCTATTAAAGCCCGGTCAAACATTACAGCTCGAACCATGGGAGTATCAATTTGACGGGCCTTTTTACACGCTTAATATTTGGCTAAACGAGAACCTTTCCAAGTTTGGTTTTTACCGACCTTATGAGGAATTCAAAGGCGGCGTAGCTGAAGAACCTTGGCATATAAGCCACATATCATGCAGTAAAGATTTGTTTGAATATCAGAATATTGAGAATATTAAGCAAGCCCTAAAAGCATCAAATGTCTTTGGTCGCAATACACTTATTGAAAATATGCCTAGTCTGTATGAGCGTTTCGTGAGTAAAGTTTGCGAGTTATAAAACTAACTCGCATTTCCCTCAATTAATGTAAGTAAGTGCTTAAAAAATTCTTCTTTTCCAAAGATTTTAAACTCGGTTTCACTTAACACTAAACGCATCTGCACTCGACTCTTCGACTTCATATAGCTAAACCTAACTTCGTTTTGAGCATAAACTTGGCAGTGTATCTTAAGCGGGCTCTCTCCCATAACCTCTATGTGCGTATCTCGCTGTAAATCATTTAACTTAGAGCAAATTGGTACTAATCCATGAGAGTTTAGTAATTCGCATAAAAAGTCTAATTGCTCGTTTGCTTTTAGGGTTATTTCCGATGACATAGTTAATAAGCTTAAGATTACATTGGTTAATATTAAACCACAGATTTAAATAGGTGTTTTGATATTAATTAAAGAATATTTGTAATTTCGAATTCCTGTGTGGCTCCATGCATAGTCCATTCAAATTCATCATGCACTTTTTTATTCATGAGCACCTTACCAAGTGGCGATGCCGGTGTGATTGTCCAAACGACTGAATTCTTAATATCTAATTTTAAACCACCTTCTGTTGGCCCAATAAAGAACCAATACAAGTCACCCTCTTCATTCTCACAACTTACTAAACTACCAATGACAATTGATTCCGATGGAAACAACTCATATATCTCATCAAAAGCTTTAATTGCTTTGTGTGCGTCGTCTACACGCTCACTCTGACCCTGTGCTAGATAGGCTGATTCAATACTCAGAGAATCATATTGCGTTTCTGCTGCACTTTGTTCGTGCGTCGCATCTTCTCTCGCAGAATTTGCCGCTTGTACTGCCTCTTGAAGTTTTGCTTCAAGTGCAAACTTTAAGTGTTCGATGAAATGCTGTTTGTTCATATTATTTTACTGCTTAAATGCTCAAATCATTGGTAATGTTAGGCTAATTTGCTTTACAACGTCATCAATCGAATAATCAATAACGATTTGCCAGACCATATCGTCGGTGTCACATGCGCCAACAATACCCTGTGCTATGTATGTATCTTTATTTAATTGTGAAAAGAATAGTGGGATATAGCCCATATTCATTGACTTACCGTCAATTTTGGCACTTTTAATCTCAAAGGGCCCATCCTGTTCTACTTGAAGACGAATTAAAAACTCAGATTCTGCTTGTAACTTCAAATTATCATCAACCCAAAGCATGACCCCATCCGCTAAATGACAGGTTAAAACGTCGACGCAGTTTTCAGGAGGAAGATAACTTTCACTTTTTTCTGAACTTTCATGTATAATTGTATCTGAGTCTGAACAAGCGATTGCTAACAGGCTCGAAACCAATATAAAGAAGTGATGAAAAGTCTTTGTCATACTAGTTTTAGGTTGGATTTTAAAAGGCAAGTCTAAGCTTTTCTAAAATTGAACGCTACTAGAAGCCGTCACTATTTGCGATAACTGCAAAAAATTGATTGATGTCATGATTTCACTTCTTTTAGGTATCTTTTTTTTTGCAAAAAAATTACTATTACCATGCAAAAAAAAGGGTTTCTCAAGCTTGTTTTTTAAGCGTTTTTATCAAATTCAAACGTTTTTATAACGAGTTTGTGAAATAAATAATAGGGCCTGCTTGCAGGTAATTCATTTCTAATCGCAACAATTGCAGCGGAATCCAGAAAATGAGCCAATCAGTAGCATCACAATCTGAGTACAACTATACGGTTGTACGCCAATTCGCTATCATGACAGTGATTTGGGGCATTGTTGGTATGGGTGTAGGTGTGCTTATTGCAGCACAGCTTGCTTGGCCAGCATTGAACTTTGACACTCCATGGTTAACGTACTCTCGACTTCGTCCGTTACATACGAACGCTGTTATCTTCGCATTTGGTACTAGTGCGCTATTTGCAACATCTTATTATGTTGTACAACGTACCTGTCAAACGCGTCTTTTCTCTGACAAACTAGCCGCTTTCACCTTCTGGGGTTGGCAAGCTATCATCTTAGCTGCAGCTATCACGCTTCCTCTTGGTTATACAAGTGGTAAAGAATACGCTGAGCTTGAGTGGCCAATCGATATCGCTATCGCGGTTGTTTGGGTAAGCTATGCAGTCGTATTCTTTGGTACTCTTATTAAGCGTAAAGTATCACACATCTACGTAGCTAACTGGTTCTATGCTGGTTTCATCATTACTGTTGCTGTTCTTCACATCGTTAACAGCATGGCAGTTCCTGTGTCTCTAGGTAAATCTTACTCAATTTACGCAGGTGCAGTAGATGCAATGGTTCAGTGGTGGTACGGTCACAACGCAGTAGGTTTCCTACTTACAGCTGGTTTCTTAGGTATGATGTACTACTTCGTACCAAAACAAGCAGGTCGCCCTGTTTACTCTTACCGTTTATCAGTAGTTCACTTCTGGGCGCTTGTTTCTCTTTATATTTGGGCTGGTCCTCACCACTTACATTACACAGCATTACCTGACTGGACTCAGTCTTTAGGTATGGTTATGTCTGTAATCCTATTCGTTCCATCTTGGGGTGGTATGATCAATGGTATCATGACGCTATCTGGCGCATGGCACAAACTACGTACTGATCCTGTTCTTCGTTTCTTAGTTGTTTCACTGTCTTTCTACGGCATGTCAACGTTCGAAGGCCCAATGATGGCTATCAAGTCTGTTAATGCATTATCACACTACACAGACTGGACAGTTGGTCACGTACACTCAGGTGCGCTTGGTTGGGTTGCTATGATTTCTATCGGTGCAATTTATCACCTAATCCCTGCACTATTTGGTCACGGTAACATGTACAGCGTTAAGCTAGTTAACACGCATTTCTGGTTACACACTGTGGGTGTAGTTCTTTACATCGTAGCAATGTGGATCTCAGGTGTAATGCAAGGCCTAATGTGGCGTGCAGTTAACTCTGACGGTACTTTAATGTATAGCTTCGTGCAATCTCTAGAAGCATCAAAGCCTTTCTACATCATGCGATTTATTGGTGGTGTATTCATCGTAGCGGGTATGTTAGTTATGGCATATAACGTTTACCGTACAGTTGCAGCGAAGAGCGGTTCTTTAACTGCTGACGCTAATACTCAAATGGCTTAAGTGGGGTGTAATGTATGAGCAATAATAACTCTACCAACAAACATGAGATTGTCGAAAAGAACGTTGGCCTTATGGCTATCCTAACTGTTTTCGCAATCAGCTTTGGTGCACTTGTAGAAATTACACCACTGATGTTCCAAGACGATACGACTAAACCTGTAGATGGCCTACGCCCTCTTACAGCTTTAGAAATGGAAGGTCGTGATATTTATGTGCGTGAAGGTTGTTATAACTGTCACTCACAAATGATCCGTCCATTCCGTGACGAAGTTGAGCGTTATGGTCACTACTCTGTAGCAGGTGAATCTGTATGGGATCACCCGTTCCAGTGGGGTTCTAAGCGTACAGGTCCTGACCTTGCTCGCGTTGGTGAGCGTTACTCTGATGACTGGCACTATGCACACTTAATGGACCCGCGTTCAGTGGTTCCAGAGTCAAACATGCCAGCTTATCCTTGGTTAGATGAAAATGTACTAGATGGTAAAGACACAGCTAAGAAGCTTGAAGTGTTCAAAGGGTTTGGCGTGCCATACACCGATGAAGACATTGCAGGCGCAGCAGAAGCAGTTAAAGGCAAAACAGAAATGCAAGCCCTTATTGCTTACTTGCAGCAACTTGGCACTCACTTGAAGTAATTTATTATGGATTACGGCACATACAGAGGCATTTTGACTCTGGTAATTTTGGTACTATTTGTTGTGATTGTTGTGTGGGCGTATAGCAAGCGTACAAAAAATCGTTTCGACGATGCTGCTAATGCCATCTTTGAAGATGAAAAGAAGCACAACAACACAATCTCTAATGAGGAAAAGGAGTCTGAAAAATGACTAGCTTTTGGAGTATTTGGGTCATCGTATTGACCGTAGCGTGTCTAGCTCTAATCTTCGGCTTACTTCTATGGAACCTGAAAAACTACACAGGTGTTAAAGAAGGCGAAAGCTGTGGCCATGAGTTCGACGGTATTGAAGAATTAAATAACCCACTACCTAAGTGGTGGACTTACCTATTCTTCGCAACTTTTGTTTGGGCAGTTTACTACCTAGCAATGTACCCTGGTCTTGGTAACTTCCAAGGTTTTCTAAAATGGACAAGCTCAAACCAAGGTGTAACTTCTATTGAAGAGTCAAAGCAAGCAACTGCTGCGGCTAAAGCCAATGGTGAGTGGGTTCAGTTAGACCAAGAGTATGTTGCAGCTGATGAGCGTTTTGGTCCTATCTTCCAAGCGTTTGCAAAGCAAGATATTGAAACACTTGCAACGAACGAAGAAGCACTTGAGATTGGTCAACGTTTATATGCGCAAAACTGTTCTCAGTGTCACGGCTCTGATGCACGTGGTGGTATGGGCTTCCCTAACCTAACTGACAATGATTGGCTATACGGTGGCAACCCTGATCAAATCAAAGCAACACTTCTTCACGGTCGTGTAGCTGCGATGCCAGGTTGGGAAAGTGCACTTGGTGAGCAAGGCATTAAAGAAATGACAGCTTACGTATTAAGCCTTTCAGGTCGTAAAGTAAATGCAAAAGACGCTCAAGCAGGTCAAGCTAAGTTTGCAATGTGTGCAGCGTGTCACGGTATGGACGGTAAAGGTTCTGTTGCTAACAACAATCCTTTCGGTGCGCCAAACCTTACTGACAATATCTGGCTATATGGTGGTTCTCAACGTGCAGTTGAAGAAACATTAATCAATGGCCGTGCTGGTGTAATGCCTGCTTGGAAAGATATTCTTGGTGAAGACAAAGTTCACTTACTTACAGCATATGTATATAGCTTATCTCAGAATAAATAAGCGAATCGCTAAGATTATTTGAGATCAAAAAAGCCTCCATTTGGAGGCTTTTTTTTAGGTTTTTATAGGTAAATAAGATACTATATCAGCACTGTTTTTTAGCTATGAGTACACTATGAAACCTACCCCTTGGTATAAGCATTTTTGGCCTTGGTTTTTAATGTTCTTCCCTGTTGCAACCATCGTTGCATGTATTGGTCTAGTTGTATTTGCGGTTGGTAATGGCCCAGATATGGTGGTAGATGATTATTATAAAAAAGGTAAAGCAATTGACCTTGAATTAAGTAAATTCAACAAAGCAAAAGCCTTATATCTTCATGGTGATTTAAATGTAGAAAGTGATTTTGTCGAATTTAAATTTACCAAAGGTGATTTCAGTAAGGTCACAGCCCTGAAAGCCTCTTTTTATCACCGTACAATCAAAAAACATGATTTCGAAGTTAACCTCCTTGCCAATGCAAACGGTAGTTTCACCGCTATTCTTGAAGATATCCAATTAGGCGCTTACACCATATTTATTGAGCCTATGGACGGCAGTTGGAAAATGAAAGAAGACCTTTTAATCCCAACGACTGAAACACTTGAAGTATCACCTGAATACAATAAATCTCTGAAGTAAATCTTTATGTCTAATTCTTGTTTTCATTGCTTAGAGCCAATCCCTGCCGGTTTCGACGACCATATAGAGTTTGAGGGAAAAAATGAAGCAGTGTGTTGTATAGGCTGTAAAGCGGTCGCTGAAACCATTATTAACCAAGGTATGACCGACTATTACAAGTTTAGAACAGATAGTGCTGGAAAAGTTGAAACCTTAGTCCCTGAGCAACTCAACTTTATAAAAAGCTATGATAATCAAGAAATTCAAGATGACTTTGTCACGCATCAAGGTGACTTATCTGAGGTGTTATTAAGTGTTGAAGGGATCAGCTGTGCAGCGTGTGCATGGTTGATAGAAAAACAACTTTTAGCGCTGCCTGGCGTTGCTCGCGTTGACGTGAACACATCGACTTACCGAGCAATGATTTTATGGAATAAAGACAAAATATTACTCAGTCAAATCATCAAAGCATTAATGGAAATAGGCTATAAAGCTTACCCTTTTCAAGCTGATGATGAAGCCGCGCAAAAACAAGCCACTGCAAAAGCGTACATTAGAAGGCTAGGTGTTGCTGGCCTAATGACAATGCAGGTCATGATGTTCGCTTTTGCGATGTACTTTGGCATGTTTTCTGGCATGGAAGAGGATTTCGAGCAATATTTCAGATGGATCAGCCTTGTTCTCGCGACGCCTGTGATCCTCTATTCTGCACTCCCCTTTTTAACCAATGCCGTCAATGGTCTAAGAGCTAAACAGTTAAACATGGATCTACCTGTCTCACTGGCTATATTTGGTGCTTATGGTGCCAGTGCTTACGCCACAGTCATGGAAGTGGGAGAAGTTTACTTCGAATCCATTTGTATGTTTACCTTTTTACTCTTATTGGGCAAATACCTTGAGTTTAGAGCCAGGCTCAAAGCCTCTGAATTCACTGCAAACCTGCAAAAACTATTACCTTTAACAGCCAGAAAACTGTTGGACGATGGCACTGAAGACGTTGTCGCTGCTCGTAATCTAAAATTAAATGACAGAGTACTCATTAAGGCCGGTGAGACCATTGCTGCAGATGGTATTGTCATTGATGGTAGCAGTACAGTTGATGAGTCTATGATGACCGGTGAGCATCTACCTGTTAAAAAACAAGCAAACAGCCAAGTATTTGCGGGTACAGTCAATCACGATGGTCTAATGACAATCGAAATCAATAAAATTGGCCAAAATACGCTGCTGAACCAAATCATTCGCCTGCAGCATAATGCGTTAAGCAAAAGACCAAAATTGGTTGAGGTAACTGATAAAGTTGCCCAATGGTTTGTTGCGTGTTTGCTTGTATTTGCTTCAATGACTGCGATTGGCTGGTATCAGATTGATCCTGAACAAGCTTTCTGGGTGACAATCGCCGTGCTTGTTGCCACTTGTCCTTGCGCGCTTAGTTTGGCTATTCCTACCGCTTTAACTTGTGCTGTTGCTACCTTGACCAAAAAAGGCATATTAATCAAAGAAGCCCATGTGCTCGAAACGCTGACAAAATTAACTCGTGTCGCATTCGATAAAACAGGCACTTTGACCGAAGGTAAGTTTTCAATCGCAAAAACAGCACTGTTTTCGTCTGAATTCACAGAAGAAAAAGTGCTCGCCCTAAGTGCTAGCTTAGAAAAATATTCTGAGCACCCTATTGCCGCTGCCTTTTTAGAACATGCTTCTGAATATCACGAGCTTAACGACGTGACTGTTCATCCTGGTATAGGGATCAGTGCTAAACTTGGTACAGACGAGCTTTCACTCGGCAAAACTGGTTGGTTTGGAGTAAGAGACAGCCAAGCTCAGGCTACCTTATTTATCAATCAACAACCAATTGCTGATTTTTATCTCACTGATAAAGTCAGAAGTAATGCATCTAGTGTTATCGAGGATCTTAAAGCCTCAAGTTTAACTTGTCATATGTTAACCGGCGATAGCTCAAATGCCGGTGAAACCTTATCAAAACTGCTGAATTTAGATAGTTTCCAATCAAACTGCTCTCCAGAAGAAAAACAAAAAGCCGTTGAGTCTTGGTCAAAAAACAATGAAGTAGTGGCCATGATCGGCGATGGAGTTAATGACAGTCCGGTGTTTAATAGTGCGCATTTATCAGTTGCTATGGAAACAGGCGCTGACATATCAAAAAGTACCGCTGATGTCGTGTTACTCAAAAGTGATTTAAACTCAATAAACACATTGAGAGAAGTCGCAATTACCACTCGTCGTATAATTAAGCAAAACCTCGCTATTTCACTGTGTTATAACGGTTCAATCTTACCGCTTGCTGCATTTGGATTAATTCCACCTTGGATTGCTGTAATAGGCATGACAACAAGTTCGATTGTAGTGATTTGTAACTCTCTAAGGTTATTAAAACTATGAGTATCATTTATATATTAATCCCAATTGCGATTCTGTTTGTGATCATCGCAATTGGCATTTTCTTCTGGGCTGTACGAAGCGAACAGTTTTCAGATCTTAATAAGCAAGGTCACAGTATTTTATTCGAAGACGACAGAGACAAGCATTCTAAAAGCAGTAATGAACGAGATTAGTTTATTCAGTGCATTTATTATGGGCCTAGTTGGTAGCGGTCACTGCATTGTCATGTGCGGTGGAGTTGCTTCAAGTCTGCAGCTTGCAAGTAAAAACCTGTCGGCTATCAAAGTCAGTTTAGCTTATAATTTTGGTCGTCTAACAAGTTACTGTATTGGCGGCATGCTAGTCGCGACCTTAGGTGCGAGTTTTGCTAAACAAAACACCCACTTCGCCCTAGGCGTTAAAATTTTTAGTGGGATCTTTATGATCTTGCTTGCGCTTTATGTGATGCGCCTTGCTAACACACTCAAATTTGTTGAAAGCATGGGTAAAACCCTACTCTGGCAACATATCGTCAAATTCAATAAACTTTTCTTGCCCGTGGATAGTTTAAAAAAAGCATTTGGCTATGGCATGTTATGGGGGTGGTTACCCTGTGGCTTGGTGTATTCAGCTTTAATTTGGACTTTACAAGCAAAGTCAGCATTACATGGCGCAAGTATTATGATGGCGTTCGCCTTGGGTACTTTACCAGCTATGTTAACCATTGGGCAATCAGCCCAACATCTTAGCCGCTTTTTAAATCACAATCTGGTAAGATTAGCGCTAGGCAGTATTTTTGTATGGTATGGATTCTATCTACTAATCATTGCAACTGATAAATTAGTACATTAATCTATGTCATGCGTCTAATTTTAATGGATTTATTATGGATTTAAGCAATCAAAACCGTTCTAAAGGTAACTGTACTATCAGTTGCAACAACTGCAGTATCAGTCAGTTATGCTTACCGTTCTCTTTAAATGGTAGCGAAATGGACAAACTAGATGAAATCATTGAGCGTAAAAAACCGCTTCACAAAGGCGATTTTCTTTTTGAGTCAGGTAATGCGTTAAACTCAATTTTTGCAGTAAGATCTGGTTCGTTTAAATCCTATACGCTTTCTGAGCAAGGTGATGAGCAAATTACTGGCTTTCATTTAGCGGGTGATTTAGTAGGCTTTGATGCAATTAATAAAATGCAGCACCAGAGCTTTGCACAGGCACTTGAAACATCAATGGTCTGTGAAATTCCTTTCGATACACTTGACGAATTAGCAGGAAAATTACCAAAACTGCGTCAACAAATCATGCGTCTGATGAGTAATGAGATCAATTATGATCAAGAAATGCTATTACTTTTAAATAAAAAGACTGCCGAAGAACGCTTAGCGACATTCATTTATAACTTATCAAATCGTTTCGGTGAGCGAGGTTTTTCACGCAAAGAGTTCAGATTCACCATGACTCGTGGTGAAATTGGTAATTACTTAGGCTTAACGGTTGAAACCATCAGCCGCCTTCTAAGCCGTTTCCAAAAGGCTGAGATCATTAAAGTTGAAGGTAAGTTTATTACCATTTTAGATATACCAGGTTTAGCTAGAACTGCTGCAATTAGTTGTTGATCTACTACAACATTTACAACGTTTATACTTTCACCTTTGGCTAGATGCGTTACACTAAACGTGTACAATTTAGCCAAAAAGGTGAACTCCATGGACCAAATTAAGCATATATTAGCGGTTGTAGACCCAACCAAAGAACAACAACATAGTTTACAACGCTCTGTCAGTTTAGCCCAAAAAACTGGCGCCAAGATCACCGCTTTTCTTTCTATTTATGACTTTTCCTATGAAATGACTACCATGCTTTCAAAAGAAGAGCGTGATGCCATGCGTGATGCTGTGATCAAAGACAGAGAAGCATGGCTAGATGAACTAACCGCTTCATTTTTAGATATAGATATAAGCAAAAAAGTCGTTTGGCATAACCGTCCTTTCGAGGCCATTATAAAAACTGTTATTAACAGTGATTTCGACTTAGTCGTAAAAAGTACCCACCAGCATGACACCTTAAAGTCTGTTATTTTTACGCCCACAGACTGGCATCTTATTCGTAAATGCCCCACTCCAGTTTTACTTGTTAAAGATCATGCTTGGCCAGAACAAGGGCATGTACTGGCTGCCGTGAATGCCGCTTCTGATAATGAACAGCATCAAGCGCTTAACGATCGAATTATTAGTGATGCTAAGTTCATTTGTAATATTGCTGATGCGAAGCTAAGTATTGTAAACACGTACCCTGCTACACCTGTGAATATTGCTATTGAGATCCCCGAATTTAATCCATCACAATATAATGAGGCTGTAAAAAAACATCATGAAGATGAAACTTATGCTTTGGCTGAAAAGTTTTCTTTAGAACGCGGTCAATGCGTTATCAAAGAAGGTTTGCCTGAAGATGTAATTCCATATGTCGCGAAAGAGTTTAAATCAGAACTAGTTGTGATTGGTACTGTTGGCAGAACTGGTCTAAGTGCAGCTTTAGTCGGGAATACTGCAGAACATGTAATCGATAGTTTAGATTGTGATGTTTTAGCACTCAAACCTGATGGATATAAAAGCCCCTTAGAAGATTAATTATACTTCACCAAACCAGCTTAGACGTGCATTTTAAGGTGGTTTGGGTATAATGCGCCCTTATTTTTTCCGTCATTTAAATAGGGGGCCGAGTGTCTCACTCAAAAGAAGCCAAAACCGCTTATAACCTGAATAAACTTCAAAAGCGTCTGCGTCGATTAGCTGGTCAAGCTATTGGTGATTTCAACATGATCGAAGAAGGCGATCGTATCATGGTTTGCCTTTCTGGCGGTAAAGATAGCTACACCCTATTAGATGTTCTTCAGCACCTTCAACGCGTTGCCCCTATTAAATTTGACGTGTTTGCGATCAACCTTGATCAAAAGCAGCCCGGCTTTCCAGAACACATACTGCCTGAGTATTTAGATGGTCTAGGCATTGAATATAAGATCGTTGAAGAAGACACTTATAGCATAGTAAAAGATAAGATCCCTGAGGGTAAAACAACTTGCTCACTGTGCTCACGTCTTCGCCGCGGTATTTTGTACCGTACAGCAAAAGAAATGGGCGCGACTAAAATTGCTCTTGGTCATCACCGCGATGACATGATCGAAACCATGTTTTTAAACATGTTCTACGGCGGTAAGTTAAAAGGCATGCCAGCTAAGCTCATGAGTGATGACGGCCAGCATATGGTGATCCGCCCTCTAGCTTACTGTAAAGAAGCTGATATTGAGCAGTACGCGACAGCACAAGCGTTCCCGATTATTCCTTGTAACTTGTGTGGCTCTCAAGAAAACCTTCAGCGCAAACACGTTAAAGCCATGTTACATGAGTGGAATAAATCAAACCCAGGTCGTATTGAAAGTATCTTCACTTCAATGCAAAACGTCGTCCCCTCGCATTTAGCAGATGGTGAGTTGTTTGATTTTAAAAACCTCCAAACAGGTGAAGTGATTGACGGCGGTGATATTGCCCTTGATAAACCTGAGTTTAAAGAGCCAGCAATGGAACAGGAAGAAGAAGAAAACTCAGTAAAAATCCAACCAATCGAGTTGGTTTAAGCTTTTTAGTAAAGCCGCTAATTCACTTAGCGGCTTTATACGTCACAAATCATAAATCACAGCTACAACTCTTCACGTAATTACTTCTCATCTAAACTCATAACTTAAAGAATTTGTTAGACGAATTAGTCTAAATTGAGTTTTAAGCCTGTTCAAAAATCTCAGGTACAAAAAAAGCGACCAATTGGCCGCTCTCTTGACTTAAAACAACGATTAAGCGTCGTTTTGTTCTTCTTGTGCCTTTTCAACTGAAATTGCAAGTTCAGTTAATGCATCTGGGTTTGCAACACTTGGTGCATTTGTCATTAAACAAGATGCCTGCGTTGTTTTCGGGAATGCAATCACGTCACGAATGTTATCTGTTCCGCAAAGCAACATAACTAAACGGTCAAGACCGAATGCAAGACCTGCATGTGGTGGTGTACCGTACTTAAGTGCGTCAAGTAAGAAGCCAAACTTATCTTCTTGTTCTTGCTCTTCAATACCTAGAATGCGGAATGCAGCTTGTTGCATATCGTTATTGTGAATACGAACAGAACCGCCACCTACTTCATAGCCATTCAGTACCATGTCGTATGCATCGCTGATAGCCGCCGCTGGGTTAGCTTCAAGTTCTGCTGCAGAGATATCTTTTGGCGCAGTAAATGGGTGGTGTACTGCATGTAGGTTGCCTTCATCGTCTTCTTCGAACATCGGGAAGTCTACAACCCATAATGGTGCCCATTTATTTAGGTCTGTAAGTTCAAGGTCTAAACCCACTTTCAGACGTAACGCGCCCATCGCTTCGTTTACAACATTGCGCTTATCAGCACCAAATAGGATGATGTCACCCGTTTGTGCATTTGTGCGCTCAAGCAGTGAATTAATGACTTCTTCATTTAAGAATTTAGCAATTGGAGATTGAACGCCTTCAACACCTGCATCACGGTCATTAACTTTCATCCAAGCTAGACCTTTCGCACCGTAGATACCTACAAACTTTGTGTATTCATCAATTTGCTTACGAGATAGTTTTGCACCGCCTGGTACAGTTAATACTGCTACACGACCTTTTTCATCGTTTGCAGGTGCAGCTAATACTTTGAACTCTACATCTTTAACAATGTCAGCCACATCAACAAGCTCTAACGGGTTACGTAGGTCTGGCTTGTCTGAACCAAAACGGCTCATCGCTTCGCTGTAAGGCATTGTTGGGAAAGTACCTAAATCTACCTCAAGAAGCTCTAGCCACATTTCACGAATTAAACGCTCTGTTACTTCTCGAACTTGATCAGACGTCATGAATGACGTTTCTAAATCAATTTGTGTAAATTCAGGCTGGCGGTCAGCACGTAAATCTTCATCACGGAAACACTTTACGATTTGGTAGTATCGGTCGAAACCAGACATCATCAATAATTGTTTGAACAGCTGAGGAGACTGAGGTAACGCATAAAAACTACCTTTATGCACACGACTCGGTACTAAATAGTCACGCGCCCCTTCTGGCGTTGCTTTAGTAAGCACTGGCGTTTCGATGTCTAAGAAGTCATTTGTGTCTAAGAAACGACGCACAAAACTGCTTGCTTTGGCACGAAGCTTAATTCTGTCAGACATTTCAAGGCGACGAAGATCTAAATAGCGATACTTTAAACGACGCTCTTCAGAGTTTTGCTGGTTAAAGTCTAATGGTAATGGCTCAGAGCGGTTAATTACCGTTAAACCAGTGCCTAAAATTTCAACTTCACCTGTTGCCATATCTTTGTTAATTTGGCTTTCAGGACGCGCACGTACAGTACCCGTTACTTTTACACAGAACTCTTGACGTAACGTATTCGCCACATCCATCAGACCTTCAACTTCAGGATCAAACACCACCTGAACTAACCCTTCACGGTCACGTAAGTCGATGAAAATTAGACCACCTAAGTCACGACGTTTGTTGATCCAACCACATAGTTCTACTTCTTGACCAACATGGCTGCTGTTTAAATTTCCGCAGTATATAGAGCGCATAGCATTCCTGTTTGTTCAGCAAGCTTAGTGCTGAACTTCGTTTAATGAAAAAATTGCTCCAATTATATAAAAATCGCCGTTAATGTCATCCTTGAAGTGCCGAGCTTTCGCAATAGTTTGTAAATTTTCCAACTAATGCACCTATTTGCTACACTCTTGTGCTCATATTAAGTCATTTATTTAAAAATATGCTTTATTTAGGTTGTCCACAATGGAGTAGCTCTCACTGGAAAGGTCGTTTTTTTTCGTCTAACTGTGCGCCAAGTAATATGCTCTCAGAATATGCCCAAATTTTTAACACAGTTGAAGGTAACACCAGTTTTTATGCAGACCCCAAACCTGACACCATAAATAAATGGTATCAGGCAGTGCCCGAGGATTTTAAATTTACCTTTAAGATACCGAGACGCTTTAGCCATGACATGGCGTTACAATACTGCCAAGATGACTTAAAAGTTTGGCTTGATTTGTTTAGCCCACTTTTTCCTAAAATCGGGCAAGTAATGCTACAGCTTCCCAAATCATGTTCCCCCGAATATTTGCACCGTATTGAAAAATTCTGTGCTTTATTACCAGAGCAGCTTAATCTTGGCGTTGAAGTAAGACATTTAGGCTTTTTTGACAAAGGCGATAATGAACGCAATTATAACCAATTCTTAATGAAACATAATTACAACCGCATCATGATGGATACACGCCCTCTTTTTAGTGAAATACCAAACACAGAAGCCATCATTGATGCTCAAGCTAAAAAGCCTAAAGTACCTCTTCATGTCATAGCCACCAGCAATGCACCGATAGTTAGGTATGTCGGCACATCAAACCTTGAAGACAATAGAGCTTTTTATAAACCTTGGTTAAATAAAATTCGTTTATGGCTTGAAGAAGGCAAAACCCCCTATGTGTTTTTCCATACTGCCGATAACTATGACGCACCACTTTTAGCAAGACAGTTTATTGCTGATTTAGGTTTAGGGCATAATGTCAGTTTGCCATTTCCTGCTGAAAAAGAAGCAAAGCAAAACTCATTGTTTTAGAATTGAATCAAATTAGAATAGAGAGCAACCAGTGTCTCACCCTTATACACACTATTTCAGTCATTACCCAGAAAATATTCAAACGCAAGTTAATATGCTTATCAGTAATAATAAGCTACTTTCGTTTTTCAAAAACAAATATCCTGTCGGTCATGCTATGAAAAACGATAAATTACTTTTTGAATTCACCAATGAACTCAAGCAACGATATTTAAAGAATGCCCCTAAGTTGCAACAGGTACAGTATAAGAAGCAGAAAGATTTAGTAAAAAATGCACTGGGCACACATACCTTTAAGCGACAACAGCATGGTGGTAAATTAAAAGCCAAACATGAAATCGCCATTGCTGAGCAACTTCGTTTAGCACCTGAACCACTCTTAAAAGCTTTAGTTGTACATGAATTAGCGCACTTCAAAGAAAAAGAGCACAATAAAAGTTTTTATAACCTCTGTTGCCATATGGAACCTGAATATCATCAGCTTGAACTAGAGTTGAGGTTATTTTTAGTACTGCAGCAAGAGCAACTCAGTTTTTACTAAGCACAAAAAAAGCAGGCCGCGCCTGCTTTTCTGTTTAAACTTTAACTTCTTACAAACCTAACTCAGCCATGAAATCATCGTCAGCATCATCGCTTACATCATTATTTGCTGCAGCTTTTGCTTTTGAAGCATCTTGCTTAGCTTTATTAGCTTTATTAGCTTTGGCTTGATTTTCAATAATTGAATCGGGGTCAACAGATTCAGCAATGTCGAAATCATGCAGTTTAATAAACTCAGTCTTATCCATCGCTAGTTCAAGATAGAAGATATTTTGATTTTGCGTCGTAAATGTTACACGACGCGCCTGAGGGCGGTCCATCGTTGTATCAACAGAAATTTGCACCTGCTTGTTAATCGCCATCATCTTCGGCTGATTCTGCGTTATAGATGTGTGCAGCTGTTCACGAACCTTGCCAGTGAAATCACCAACCATTTGGTTCATTAACTCACCTAATACGTTTGATACGTCATCCGACAAATGACTCTGCGCTATTTCATCTTCCGGCATACCCATATTTCGCATGTAATCTTGATAAATTTCCATCGCAGATTGTTGCGTGAAATTCATCACAACCAGTCCTGTGAAACCACCGTCAAACAATACAAAACAACCAATATCAGGCCGCATACAAGTACGCGTTATTTTTTGTACCATTGCTGAATATGAAATTTGATTGCCACTTGCTGAGGATAAAACTTCGGTCACCGAGTGGCACAGGGTTGATAAAATATCTTCTGTGCTAATCACTTTGTTTCTCGCCATTTTTTTCTCTTTCTTACCTAACCGAACTTACAGATAAGATATGTGACAAGTTAATAACTTACAACAGAAATGTAGCGAATAAAGCCATTCGTTACACTAATAGAACAATTATTAAGCTAGCTTTGGCTCTGAAACTATTAAACAGTGACTGAACCCACCATATCTGAAATTCCGTTAGCGTTTATTTATATCTTGTCTTGTTTAGTCGTGAGATTTTCGCAAGTGGCCACGTCATCAACAAACAAACCACCATAACACCAATACTTTCAGTTTTATCTAATGCGATTGAATAATAAGTACTGCCTACAATTGTAATTATAATTAAAAGCCAAAGAGCTATGTAAATAGATCGAAATTTATGAAAAAAATCGCATAGTTTTAAAAACCACATGCTGAGTTCCTTGCATCGAATTACATGACTAGAGAATAGTCCACTACTGTGGATTAATAATTGATCACATCGACATTTTAAGCAAATTTTTAATAAAATATTTCAATTTTTTAACCTGTTTCCTCTAACACAATTAACCCCTGACTAATTTTTCAAAAATGCTAAAATACCCATATTATTTTTAAAGAGAGATACACAGTGACTGGCAAAGACAGCATTTACGCCAATCAAATTGAAGTGAAAGACTTTACTTTCGATGCCAATGTCGTCGAAGTTTTTCCTGACATGATCCAACGCTCCGTGCCAGGTTATGCAACAATCGTCAGCACCATGGGCAAACTTGCAGGTCAGTTTGCACAAAGTAATTCTAATTTATACGATTTAGGTTGCTCTTTGGGTGCCGTTACTTTGAGCATGCGTCGCAATATCGAAAAAGAAAATTGTACTATTATCGCCATTGATAACTCTGAACCTATGGTCGAGCGCTGCAAACTTCATCTAAAAGGCTTTAAATCTGACGTGCCTGTTGAAGTAAACTTAGCCGATATCAATGATGTTAACCTTGAAAATGCCAGCGTTGTTGCTATGAACTTTACCTTACAGTTTATTCCACCTGAGCAGCGCAGAGCATTACTAGAGAAGATATACAACAGCCTTAAGCCTGGTGGTGTGCTTCTTCTCAGCGAGAAATTTCGTGGAGAAAATGAACAGGCTGATAATTTACTCATTGACTTGCACCACGACTTTAAGCGTCATAACGGCTATTCAGAATTAGAAATAAGTCAAAAACGTACAGCTATCGAAAATGTGATGCGCACAGATTTATTGAGCACTCATTTGACGCGCTTATCTGATATTGGCTTCAGTCAAACTCAGGTTTGGTATCAATGCTTCAACTTCTGCTCAATGGTTGCGATTAAATAACGGAATTAAAATGAATACTTGGTTTACAGATTTTTATGCGGCCATTGCTAAAGGGCCACTTAGTCACTGGTTAGATACACTTCCGGCGCAATTAACACATTGGCAAAAAGAAGCCCAACATGGTGATTGGCCAAAGTGGGAAAAGGTCCTTAAGAACCTACCAGAATCAAACACGCAGCATATTAATATCACAGATAAAGTGGAGTTTGGTTTAGAAACAGAGCTATCTGAAGGCCACACAAAACAACTGACACACTTACTAAAGCGCATGATGCCGTGGCGCAAAGGCCCTTTTCATATCCATGGCATTCACATTGATACTGAGTGGCGCAGTGATTGGAAATGGGAACGTTTAGTTGAGCACATCAGTCCACTTCACGGACGTACTGTCTTAGATATCGGCTGTGGCTCAGGTTATCATTTATGGCGAATGAAAGGTGCGGGAGCTGAATTTGTTGTTGGCATTGACCCATCAGACTTATTTTTATCGCAATTCCAAGCAATCAAACATTTCAATCAAGATGAAAACGTACACCTTTTACCGCTGGGAGTTGAGCAACTACCTGAACTAAAGGCCTTTGATACGGTTTTTTCCATGGGTGTTTTATACCACAGACGCTCTCCGATTGATTTTTTGGCGCAGCTGAAAGCCCAATTACGCAAAGGCGGCGAACTCGTATTAGAAACACTGGTAGTTGAAGGCGATGTGCATACTGTACTAGTACCTACAGATCGCTATGCGAAAATGCGTAACGTTTGGTTTATTCCAAGCACAGCAGCATTAACTTTATGGCTTGAGCGCGTCGGTTTTAAAAATATTCGAGTTGTGAATGAAGACATAACATCATTAGATGAGCAAAGACGTACTGAGTGGATGGAGACAGAATCTTTGGCTGATTTCCTTGACCCCAACGACCCAACTAAAACCATCGAAGGCTACCCTGCCCCACTTCGCGCAATAATTATCGCCGAAGCTTAGTATTCAATATTAAGTACATATTGTTTTAAAAATACGCAGCATAATTAGCTGCGTATTTCATTTATGAAGGATATCTGTCCTTACCACTTAGATTCAACTAGCCCCTCCTAAGCAATTGTTGTAAAATACGCGCGTTTCTAAGCAACCCCTATTAGCAAATTTGAGGAAAACCTGTGAGCGAGAATAAACAGTCTCTTAGCTACAAAGACGCTGGCGTTGATATTGATGCGGGTAACGCACTAGTTGAGCGCATTAAAGGCGTAGTGAAAAAAACGCGTCGCCCAGAAGTAATGGGTGGCATCGGTGGTTTTGGTGCACTATGCGAACTTCCAACTGGTTATAAAGAGCCTGTATTAGTTGCTGGCACAGATGGTGTTGGTACAAAACTTCGCCTTGCTATCGATCTTAAAAAGCACGACACAGTAGGTATCGACCTAGTTGCAATGTGTGTAAATGACCTTATCGTTCAAGGTGCTGAACCACTATTTTTCCTTGACTACTATGCAACAGGCAAACTAGACGTTGACGTTGCTGCTGACGTAGTAACTGGCATTGGTAAAGGTTGTGAGCTTTCTGGCTGTGCGCTTATCGGTGGTGAAACTGCTGAAATGCCAGGTATGTACGAAGGTGATGATTATGACATGGCAGGCTTCTGTACTGGTGTTGTAGAGAAATCAAAAATCATCGACGGTACTAAAGTAGCAGCTGGCGACCAACTTATCGCACTTGCTTCAAGCGGCCCTCACTCAAACGGTTACTCGCTTATTCGTAAAGTGCTAGAAGTATCAGGCGCAGATACTAATTCAGAATTCGAAGGCAAAACATTAGGCGAGCACCTAATGGAACCTACGCGTATCTACGTTAAGTCTATCCTAGAGCTATTAAAAGACGTTGATGTACATGCGCTTTCTCATATCACTGGTGGTGGTTTCTGGGAAAACATTCCTCGCGTATTACCTGAATCTGCAAAAGCAGTTGTTAAAGGTGATAGCTGGCAATGGCCTGCAGTGTTCAACTGGCTACAAGAGAACGGTAACATTGAAACACACGAAATGTACCGCACATTCAACTGTGGTGTTGGTATGGTTTTAGTGGTTCCTGCAGACAAACTTGAGCAGAGCCTTGAGATCTTAAAAGCACAAGGTGAAGACGCGTGGCACATTGGTGAAATTCAAACTGCAGCAGCAGGTGAAGAACAAGTAGAAATCATTGGTGGTGCTGAGTAATGTCAGCATCGCGTATTGTTGTATTGATTTCAGGCAGTGGGTCAAACCTACAAGCCATTATGGATGCTTGCCAAAGTAAGCAAATCAGTGGTGATGTTGTGTCTGTTATCAGCAATAAGGCCGAAGTTTTCGGCCTAACACGCGCAGAGAACGCAGGCATTGAAACCTGTGTTCTTAGCCACAAAGATTTCGCATCACGCGAAGACTATGATGCACAACTTGCACAATTAATTGACTCTTTTAACCCAGATCTAGTTGTATTAGCTGGATTTATGCGTATTCTTACTCCTAGCTTAGTGCAAAAATTTAAAGGAAAAATGTTGAACATTCATCCTTCTTTGTTGCCTAAGTATCAAGGGCTGAATACCCACCAAAGAGCAATAGATGCAAAAGACGACGTGCATGGCGTAAGTGTCCACTTTGTAACAGAAGAATTAGACGGTGGACCTGTTGTTTTACAAGCTAAAGTACCAATTTTAGCAGATGATACGGCAGAGTCACTTGCCCAGCGGGTTCACGAACAAGAACATATAATCTATCCTTTGGCGGTCCAATGGTTCAGCGAACAGAGACTAACAATGGAAGCAGACTATGCCGTTTTTGACAATCAACCCCTTCCACCGCAAGGCGCGCACTTCACAGAATAAAAATATTAGCGCTTGGTTTATTGCACTAAGCGCTATTTTCTCAACATCGGTTTTTGCCGATACGATTACTCCCTATCGCGCAGAATATGAAGTTAGCCGTAAAGGTTCAGTTCAAGGCAGCGCACTTCGTGAATTAACAAAAAGCGCTGACAATACTTATATACTGACTTATCAGAGTGATATTGAGTGGATGATTTTCTCTGATGAGAGAAATGAACGCGCGAAATTCAAAATAAGCAACAATCAAGCTATTCCTCTTGAATATGCAATGTCACGAACAGGTACTGGTCCAGACAAGCAGTACAATCTTGTATTTGATCAGAATAAGAAGCAAATCTTTTCAAGCAAAAAGAAACATCCGCTAAAAGTTGATTGGAAAGCAGATCAAAAAGATTTACTCACTTATCAATTTCAATTGCGACAAGATTTAAAAGCCGGAAAAACTTCATTTAGTTATCCGATCATAGATAAAAATGGCAATCAGCGTAATTATGATTTTGAAGTTGATGGAAAAGAAACCATCACACTGCCTATTGGTAATGTTGAAACAATCAGAGTTAAGCGTCTATATGATAATAACAAAAGACAAGCAACAGCTTGGTTTGCCCCAGAATATGATTACTTACTTGTAAAAATGTATAAGGGTAAAGAAGGAATCGAACAATTCCAAGTCCAGCTAAAACAGTATGACAAATAGAATTACTCGCAGAGATAACAAAAAGCCAAGCAGTCGCTTGGCTTTTTGCTTTTTTGGCACTGTAAAATGCTAGATTATTTCACCTAACTTAAACAACGCAAATTCGCCAGGCTCCATCTTTTGCCATTGTTCATCATTAGTCAGTGGCCGAGTTGCAATCACAGTAACCACATCGTTTGGTGTCGTCTCTTGTTGAAAATCAACAACCATATCTGCATCAATTAAAGTCGCTTTACCAAATGGTGCTCTTCGGGTGATCCAATGCAAATTATTTGTACAGAATGCCAAAACAAACACACCATCTGTCAGTAGCATGTTGAAGACGCCCTTCTCTCTTAATTCGTTAGCAAGCTTTGCAGCATAGCGAAACACAGAAGCCATATTAGAAGGTCGCTTTGGATACTTTTCACGGATTTTGTCTAAGATCCAACAAAACGCCAGCTCACTATCGGTATTACCAACAGGCTTATAAAATTCTGATTTTAAATCTTGGTAATTTGAAAGTTGGCCATTGTGTGCATAGGTGATTTCGCGACCCCAAAGCTCTCGCGTGAACGGATGTGTATTCTCTAAACACGTGCGACCACGATTGCCCTGACGAATATGGCTAATTACCGAAACACTTTTAATTGGGTAAGCTTTGACTAGTTTCGCAATTTCAGATGTACAACTTGGCTCTGGATCTTTAAATGTACGGCAACCTTTACCCTCGTAAAATGTAATACCCCAACCGTCTTTGTGAGGTCCGGTATTACCACCGCGCTCTAAAAGGCCAGAAAAACTAAAACAAATGTCCGTAGGCACATTGGCTGACATGCCAAGAAGTTCACACATTCACAAAATCCATAAAAACAAAATTGAAACCAATCATATTATGACAGTATTCGAAAAGGGTTAACACTAGGAAAATTAAGCTTTATATAACCAATTAATCGAGCTTATAAAAAAGCCCCGTAAAACACGGGGCTGGTTGGGAGAATTTTTAATTGACTATAAACCGAATACCACTTTTTCACTTTTCAGCATGCGGCTGCTTAGGTAACTAAACACACCGAATAGCCCTAAAGTGACCAATGTTGATAAAGCCAGTTGTGCGACAGGAATATCATTACCTTTGATAAATTCAATCATGGCGTATTGTTGTGCCGCGATTGGTAGCCACTGTACAACGTCTGTCGCGATATCATAGGTAGTTACCATGCTAAGACCCATAGGTACAAATAAAACCATGGTTACATAGGTTTGCGCTTCTTTGAACGACTTAGCCATGAAAGACACAAATACTTGTAAACTTGCTGACATCAACGCAATTGGTAAACCAATCACAAAACAGAACAACATAAATTCAATGCTTAAGTTAACACTAAAGCCAAGCTGTTCCCAAGGCACCATGCCATAGGCAAACTTTGATACCACTAAGATAAGAGCCAAACCTAACATTGAGAATGTTGCTATTGCACCTGACTTCGCCAAGACGATTTGTAATGTGCTAATTGGGTGGCTTAGTAATAATGCAATTGAATTGCGCTCACGCTCACCAGCACTGGTATCAATGGCTAGGTTCATTGCTGCATAAAACAGAGTCAGTACGATAGATAGCGTCGCGATACCTAAGAACATACCGCCTTTAGAATCAGGTGTTGCTTGATCATGCACTTGTACATCAACGGCTCTCATAAGAGTTGGATCAACACCTCTTGCCAATAAACGTAAACTCGCAACCTCAGAGTTATAGCGTGCGAGTGAGCGTTCTAAACGAGAGATTGAATTGCGTAACTTCTCATTAGACTTATCGGCTATCACAGTAACCGTTGCAGGTCGGCCTTCAGACATCTTTACAGCAAAATCATCGCTAACCTCTAACACGATATCTTTAACATCGTCGCCAGTACCATGCACAATTTCTTTACTTTCAAGATATTGAACTAGATTAGGAGCTTGTTCTGCGTTTTTAATGGTAATTTTTAAATCTTCTGGTGAGGCTAATTGCTTTAACATCACTGAAAATAGTAAACACATAAGGATTGGTGTACCAATGGCATAATACAAACCTGCCATTACCGAACGCTTGTCACGGCTTGCATCCAATACTTCTTTTTTAAATAAAACTGACAGTAACTTCATCATGCTGCAATTCCTTCATCACTACCGATTAATTCAATAAACGCTTCTTCTAGGCTTTCTTTGCCAGTTCGCTCGCATAATTCAGCTGGCGAGCCTTCTGCCACAACTTGCCCTTTTGCCATCACCACAACATGATCACACAGTGCTGCCACTTCTTGCATTACATGGCTTGAGAACAGCACGCAGTGTCCCTGCTCTTTCAGCATCAATAGTAACTCGCGAAGAATACGCGTGCTCATTACATCAAGACCTCGAGTAGGCTCATCAAGTATAATGTTTGTCGGCTTATGCACGATTGCTTGCGCCAGCGCCGTTTTCATATGCTGACCTTGTGAAAAGCCTTGGCAACGTCTGTCAGCAATGTCGTCCATTTTTAATTTACTTAAAACATCTTGGGTTGCAGCTTTTGCAGCACCCGTCTCCATGCCACTAAGTTCAGCATAGAATTGAATGTACTCGCGCGGTGTCAAACGCTCGTATAAACCACATGGATCTGGAAACAAACCCAGTTTTTGTTTTGCAGCCATTGGCTCTTTTGCGACATCAATGCCATCAATCTCTGCATTGCCACTATCAGCTTTTAATAAACCAAATACAGTACGTAAACAGGTGGTTTTACCTGCACCATTTGGTCCCAACAAACCTGTGATTTTGCCATTTTTCGCAGTAAAGCTCAGGTTATTCATGGCTTTTACTGAACCGATTTTCTTTTCTAAGTTATTTACAGAAATCATTTTTTACTCCTTTTCATTCGATTCAGAATCATTGTCTGCTTGCAATGCAACACCATTTAAGTTCATAAAAAACTGTTTGCGATTGTCTTTTTCTAAACAAGTCGCGTCTAATTCTTCAGTCCCATTCGAATCAATAAATTTACCTACAATACTCGCAGCACAGGTTTGTGATACCACACCATGCGTTGCACTCTCAGCAATCAAGTGTTTTGCGTTACTCATTTCTACCATTGCCATTTCAGCCCAACTTGCAGGCGTAGCAGGATCTAAACCACCTGATAATAAAAGCGTAGGAATATCTGTTTTAACTGGTTCATAGAAAGATTTATCTACCGGTTTAGCATCCCAAATAGGACATGCGATATCAAAGCCTTCAATCATCATTCGTCCCAGATAAGATTCGCCATGATCTGAACGAGATGCATCGGTTAAACTCGGCCAATCTTCAGAGCAGACTACTGCACTGTGCATACCCATCGCCATACTATCCATCATATCTGTCGAAGAAAGTAGACCTACAATCGGTGAATAATCACCATTCAAGGCTTCACTAATTGCTACAGGTACTAATGCACGCGTGGTGTGACTGTATAAGGCCATACGGACTGTGCTAAATACCTTCATTTTAGTCAGTACTAAGTTTATCTTTTTGTGGGTTCTTGGATGACGAACAGTTGTTTCAATCGCTTGTTCATCTAATTGTTCAAGTAACTTATAAAAGTTCTCTTTCAGATTTGGGTAATTTTTTGAGCAATTTGCATCTGCTTCACATCTATCAAATAAAGCATTCATTGAGTCATCAATCGCTTTACCTATTGCTGTTAAACTTTGCTGCATAGGCACAACCCCATCGAGTGTGCTGGTGATCACAGAACCCGGGAATTGACGAGTATATTCTTGCGCTATACGCGTACCATATGACACGCCGTATAGATGAAGGCCTTTATATCCTAACGCTTCTCTTACTGCATCAAAGTCTTTTGCCGCTGCTACAGTAGAATAATGTGTTAGGTCGGTATTAAGATCGTCTTTACACTTTAGTGTTTCTTCTTTTGCGAAGGTATCCATGTCTTCGGTTAAATCATTTAACTCAAATTGTGAGATTAAATCTACACCTTCACATTGAAGCTTATTGGATTTACCTGTGCCACGTTGATCAACTAATAATATATCTCTAGATTCACGTGCAAAGCGAAGATTTCTATCAAAAATAGCCGCTAACTCTGTGGCTGATTGACCTGGACCACCAGCAAAACCAAGTACGGCTTCATCAGGTTTACTTGGCTTGATTGCAGGAATGATTGTAAAATGAATATCTATTTCACCATCCGCTGGATTATCTGAAACTGGCTGCTTAATGCTGCCGCATAATAATCTGTCATCTAAACCCTTTGCATAACATGGAGTAAGTTCTGGTTTTACTTTGTTATCTTGCTCTGCAATAGCTGAAGATGAAAGCCCCATCATTAACGGCAGAGCCGCTAATTTAAAAAGACCTGTTTTTGTCATGTTACTTCTGCTCATCATTGAGTTCCTTGTTGCTTTTTACACACACTATGATACTTTTAACTTAGTGTATTGGTGTATTATTGTATTAATACAGTGAGTTCAGATTAATGCTAGAATTTATTAATGTCAACCCCAGTAGTGGTGATCCAATTTATAAGCAGTTACACGAGCAAATCGTTCGTTTAATTGTTGGTGGCCAAATACAAGCTGGAGAAGAGTTGCCATCCGTTAGAAAAATTGCAGAATATTTCACCGTGAACCCGATGACAGTGTCACGGGCTATTGGCATGCTTGTAGATCAAGGTTGGTTAGAAAGGCGAAGAGGCCAACCTACACGAGTTGCAGAGCAGCAACCTCAATCATCAGAACAAGGTCAAACGCTTCTTTATGAAGGGGTAGATCAACTAATACAGCAAGCAAAACAGCTTGGTGTAACCGTGAACGAACTAAATGAGATAATCTCACAAAGATGGGAGCAATAATAATGACAACCGCCCTTTTAGAATATAAAAACGTTCATAAGATATTTAATCAAAACATGGTGTTAAAAAACATCGATTTAACCATAGAGCCTGGTATGGTTGTGGGTTTGCTTGGCAAAAATGGCGCCGGTAAAACAACCCTTTTGCGCAGTGCCCTTGGCCTCATTGAGGTAGATACGGGCGAAGTATTTACACTCGGGGAAAACCCGACTCAATTAAATACAGAATTAAAGTCACAAGTTGGTTATGTGCCCCAACAAGCTTTTGGATATGAAGGTTTTTCGATTAGAGAAGCGTTAGATTTACACTCAAGTTTTTATAGCGAGTGGGATAATACACTCGAGCTAGATTGGCTAAAACGTTTTGAATTAAATCCTGATGATATGGTTGAAAACCTATCAATTGGCCAACGCCAAGCACTTGCTTTAATCATGGCTATGGCATACCGACCAAAACTTCTTATTTTAGATGAACCTGTGGCCAGCTTAGATCCCATCGCCCGTCGAGAGTTTATGCTGGACCTTTTTGATCTATCCCTAGAGTCAGGCTCTGGTGTGATCTTCTCAACACATATCACTTCAGATATTGAACGAGTCGCGACCCATGTTGCACTTGTTAAAGACGGTGAAATCAAACTTTTTAACGAGTTAGATGAACTTAAAACCTCTGTGCGAAAAGTCAGTTTCTCCAACGAAACGGCGGTTAATTTAAGTGACTTTGACATTCTTAACACACAGAATAACGCAGCAATTATCTCTGGCTACAAGCAGCAAGATATTGCTGGTGTAAATCACGTTTCATCATTATCTCTTGAGCAATTATTTGTGGAGTTACACGCATGAGTAATACGCTAAACCGCACTTGGCATAAAGGATTTTATGCCTATTGGTTCAAAGAGTGCGGCAGCTTAAACTACCTGCTACCCATGTTTATTTTTGTCATTATCAGTGTTCTTGTTATGGCGAAAGGGGTAACCGAGGCGCTGCCATTTACAATCTGTTTTACCAGTATTTGTGCTTTCGCTTCAGTCTCTTGGCAAAGCATTCGCCTGCAAGCCACAGAGTGGCATAGTTTGGTACCAGGTTACACTGAGCACATAGTCAAACAAGGCAACATCATTATTGTTGCACCACATGTGATTTTGATCACAAGTGCCATTATTTTTGAACAATATGACGTACTTAAATTGCTAAGTGTCTCAGTTTTGATAGGCACTTTGTTTTATTTAAAGTGCCGAGTTACTAGCAAAATGTTTAACTCAAGTGCCTATTTTTTCTTTGCAATTATCGGGTTTACTATTGTTTTCAAAGAAGTACCTACTTGGCTGGCCGCTTTAGCTGTGATCTTAAACATTAGTTTAGTGCTGTTTAGAAAACACTTTGGTACAGCGTTCAAATGGCAAGCTCAAGCGCTCGTTGATTATAAACACGCACTTCAGTCTGGTTGGTCTCCTATCCCTAAAGGTTTTTTAAAGGGATATGGACAAGGATTAAATAAATTCTTTTTCCCATTGAGCTATTTTATGGGCCGCTCGCTCATACAATACACGGTACTCGTGCTAATAATATTTGTTGCCTTACTTACCTTAAATTACTTTTATGTAGCGGGCAGACCTAGCTTGTTTATATTTTCTAATCTTGTGTGCATTCTTGCTTTTATGATCTTATGGACAAGAATACAGAGGCAACAAGCATGGGGAACATTGATCACTTTACCGATTTATAGCAGTGTCAATGAAGCGAAAACAGCCTATGCAAAAGCATGTGAAAAATATGCGCTTTGTATACTTGCTTGCTCTTTGTCACTGGCTGGAACCATAGAGTTTCTCAGATTCGATGAACCGAATTTCAGATTAACTGCTGCTTATGCATTGGTCAATACAGCTGGCGTACTCTTATGTTTTTCAGTGGGTAACTATTGTAAAAAGACCGCTTTCTTTAGTATTGCTCTGGTCTTTACATTGGGTTTTGTGCTGGCAATTACTGGTGTTGTAGTTGAAACAGAAGAGGTCTCAACAGGGAGTCTTGGTTTAGCTTGCTGCTATTTTATCGTTGCCTGTTTTGCAAATCGAAATTCATCTAAACAGCTATATACCAACCTCTAGTCTATATTTTTATGAGTAAGCGGTTTATATAACCGCTTACTCAACGGTTCGGAGCAAGATTCATATCTAGAAGCTATTTAAACCCATCCAATTTTAGAGTGTTGATATAGAAGTTAAACTATCATTCCTTACTCAAATCTTCGACTCTAACACTACATATAAATTTTCTTGTTACCACTTAATATTAATACTCAATCACTTTGAAGGACTTAAACAGATGCTAGTTTCGTTGCAAATTTCTTATTTAGAATAACCAACCTTCCTTGCCTGCATGGCATTAGGTGCCGCAGGGATAGCTGGATGAGAGAGCTGCATTATCGACATGTTTTCCTTTCCTCAAAATAGATCAATTAATTAAATGGATTACTATAAGATGACGTAACAATGAATATAAAAAAACCCGAGCTGAGCTCGGGTTTTTACGATTAAAAGCTAAAGAATATTATTTAGCAGCCTTTTTCTTTTTTGGCTTATCTTCTTCAACCCATTTACCGTTTTCATACGTTGCTTTCCAGCCTGTCGCTTTGCCTTCCACTTCTGTCATTACATACTGAGTCTTGGTTTTACGCGAGTAGCGAACAACGGCTAAATTGCCTTCTGAATCTTTTTCAGGTGCATCAGCAAGGTAATAGAACTTAGGTGAAATTCTATCTCTGAACTGTTTTAGCTCTGCAACTTTAGGCGCACGTGTCTCCCTAGATTTAGGGAATGTGTGTGCCGCTAAGAAGATACCCGAGGCACCATCACGTAATACAAAATACGCTTCAGACTTTTCACAAGGTAGTTCTGGTAAATGAACGGGATCTTCTTTCGGTGGCGCTGGCTCACCGCTTTTAAGAAGTTTACGCGTGTTTTTACAGTCTTCGTTGGTACAACCGAAATACTTGCCAAATCGACCAGATTTAAGCTGCATCTCTGAACCACATTTATCACAGTCAATAACAGGACCGTCATAGCCTTTGATCTTAAACGTGCCTTGTTCAACGATATAACCGCTACAACCTGGGTTATTACCACAGACGTGAAGCTTACGGGTTTCATCAATTAGGTATGAATCCATCGCTGTTTCACAAATCGGGCAACGTTTCATCTGCATCAATGTTTCGGTTTCTACATCTTCAACATCGGCAGCAACCGCTTCATCACCAGAAACTAGGTTCATCGTTGTCGTACAACGCTCTTTCGGCGGTAAATTATAACCTGTACAGCCTAAGAAAACCCCTGTAGAAGCCGTGCGAATACCCATTTTGCGATTACAGGTCGGACAATCAATATCCGTCTCAACCATGACGTTCTGACGCATACCGCCATTTTCTTCGTCACCACCAGCAACTTCTAACTGCTCTTTGAAATCAGCGTAGAATTTATCAAGTACCTGAGTCCAGATACGCTCGCCTTCAGCGATGTCATCTAAACGTCCTTCCATCTTCGCAGTGAAGTCGAAGTTCATTAAGTCATCGAAGTTCTCAACTAGTCTATCAGTAACGATTTCACCCATTTTTTCAGCGAAGAAACGACGGTTTTCAACGCGTACATAACCACGATCTTGAATGGTTGAAATAATTGCTGCGTATGTTGAAGGACGACCGATACCACGCTTTTCAAGCTCTTTTACTAAACTTGCTTCTGAGAAACGTGCAGGTGGCTTAGTAAAGTGCTGCTTAGGGTCTAAAGCCACTAGGTCAACATTATCGCCCACCGCTACCGCTGGTAGTGATTGATCTTCTTCGTTTTTCTTACGAACTGAAGGCTGTACTTTAGTCCAACCATCAAAGCGTAGTACTCGACCACGGGCTTTTAGCGTGTAATCACCCGCACCTACCGTAATGGTTGTTAAGTCATATTCTGCTGGCGTCATTTGACACGCTACGAATTGACGCCAAATAAGCTCGTATAGCTTTTTAGCATCAGCATCAACGCCTTCTACATGACCTGACAATACATTTACATCAGATGGGCGAATTGCTTCGTGCGCTTCCTGCGCATTGCCTTTTGCACTGTATTTAATCGGGTTCTCTGGTAAGTACTTATTACCAAAGTTGTCAGTAATATAGTCACGACACATTGCAACCGCATCATTCGAAAGGTTGGTTGAGTCAGTACGCATATACGTAATGTAACCCGCTTCATAAAGACGCTGAGCCAACATCATGGTCTTCTTAACACCATAACCTAAACGCGTACTCGCAGCCTGCTGCATCGTCGATGTGATGAATGGCGCGCTTGGTTTACTCTTGCTTGGCTTTTCTTCTACTTTAACAACGCTTAATGAAGAAGACTCGATGGTATTAACGGCCGCCATAGCTTGAGCTTCGTTTACTGGCTTAAACGCTTGGCCTTGGAACTTAGTCACTGCAAAGCGCACATCTTCAGCTTTGGTTTTTGTATCAGCGTGAATATCCCAATACTCTTCTGGAATAAACGCTTTGATTTCACGTTCACGTTCTACCAGAAGTCTTACTGCAACTGACTGTACTCGGCCCGCAGACAAACCACGAGCGACTTTCTGCCATAATAAAGGTGAAACCATGAAACCAACAACACGGTCCAAGAAACGGCGCGCCTGTTGCGCGTAAACCATATCAGTATTTAATTGACCTGGCGCTTCGAATGCTTGCTGAATCGCATTTTTGGTGATTTCGTTGAAAACAACGCGCTTATACTTCTCTGGCTCACCACCGATGATTTCTTCAAGGTGCCAAGCAATTGCCTCTCCCTCTCTATCCAAATCGGTTGCGAGATAGATGTGTTCAGCATTTTCAGCGAGTTTTTTAAGTTCTTGTACGACTTTTTCTTTGCCTGGAAGTACTTCGTAATGTGGCTCCCACCCTTTTTCAGGGTCGATACCCATACGAGCGACTAGATTTGCGTAATCTTTGTTCTTTTTATATATGGCTTTTTCTTCCGGCGACATTTTTCTTACTTCTGCCGGAGACTTGGTCGCAACCCCTTTTGTTTTGCCTGCACCTGAGGTCGGAAGGTCGCGCACATGACCTACACTTGATTTAACAATGTAGTCTTTGCCTAAGTATTTATTAATTGTTTTCGCCTTTGCAGGTGACTCTACAATTACTAACGATTTGCCCATAGCTGCCTATTCTGACTCATCTTGGTGTATGCCCATCGGGCGTGAATATTTATAGGTATATCTACAAACACCTATTGTTACAAGCTTTTAATACAAAGTTTTAGCTGATTAATGATTAATTACACAGTTTTTGTTGCAATTTTAAGCAAAAATGTATCAAGCAATAACTAAGCTGCGCAATATAATGGAAACAATACAAAAATGCCAACCGTTAGGTTGGCATTTTTTCAAGTAGAGTTATGGGTTGGCGTCATTCACCGTGATTGAGTGAGATACCACTTTATTTTCACCATCCGGTTTAGTAAATGTAAACTGAATCGTTAATTGTCCTGTTTCTTGACCGTTTGATTCTACTTCTCGAGAAAGTGTTGCTATCGCATAATCTGATTCAGTTCTACCTGTATTTGGAATGACTGAATTTAGCCCGCTAACATCCAATTTACCATTGGTACTTGATATTTCTACTTCAGTACCCGCAGGAAGAGGGTTACCATTTCTGTCTGAAAAATAAATATAAACATTTAATCCTTCAACACCTCTATCACCAAGCGTTACTTGTTTTATATCACACAAGTCATCATGGCCTGTAATTGGTTCCAACTCTTGTATAATTGCATAAACAACTTCGCCTTCAGAATCTCTGATCACGTTACCATCAGCATCAAGTGCCGGAAGTGTAACATTCGCACAAGCTGTATTTTCTTGTAACTCATCAGGCTGACCATCTAGGTTGTTGTCTATAGTCAGATCAACATCGTCTTTATTTACTGCGAAACGTACAAATGGGTCGTCATCTGAAAGCACGAGCTCTAGGTTGCGTCTTACTTCAATGAGCCCTTTGTTGCATTTGCCAGACGCTTGAGCTGTTTCACCACAAAGTAAACCATCGTAGATACCATTACCTTGAGTGTAGAGGCCATCATTATTTGAATCTCGGAAAGTTTCAAATACACCACCGTCTGAATTTTTAGGAGTGCACACATCATCCCCTGATTCATCAGAGCAAATTACGTCACCATCATACGTGCCATTAGCATTCAGATCGATAAATGGTTCAGGTCTGTCATAACTTTGATAAAATTCGCCTTCATCAAAACGACCATTACGTCTCTCTAGTGTAACATCCCCATCATTATTCACGTCGCTAGGCCTATCTATAAAGGTTTCTTGGCCTTTGGCAACAACTAAAAAGTTAACACGTCCCCCCTGAACAATATGACTAGTAACATTGCCGTCACTATCAGTACTACCTACCGTAGGGTATGAGCCAATGCAAGGAGCTGGCTCTCCAAAATACGTATCGCAAACGTCTCCGATCTGGTTGCCCCAACTGCTTTCTGAGAAAGGAATATCCCCTTGTCTTCTCCATGTTAAAGTACATGTAGCATCAACACTTGAGCAGTTATACAGTGGCGTGAGATCTTCACCATCGAGTGTGCCGACAACACCTGAGTTTGTAACAACAGTGGCCGTAACACCATCTCCACTAAGTTGATTAAATTGATCGCCAAAATAAATGTTTATATCAACTGTTGCACCAAGATAATCGAGACCGTTTATATTCCTAGTTACTAAAGCAGCATCAAAGCTGTCTTGATCAGTCACTCCTGAGCTTAATAAAATACGTGATGAGATACCTGTTATTTGATCTCCAATTTCAACTGGAATATAGCCATTTTCAGGGCAACCTTCTGCTGTTGGAGTATCTACACACCTTTTCACTTCATCAGCCCAGCATGTTACAGGCTTACTCTCATTGATACCTTGAGTTATTAATTCATCAGGAATATAACAAGCTTGCACAACTAAGGGACCAGGTACAGTGCCAGAAGTCACCGTTGTTTGCGCTCTACCTTCATTATTTGTGCTACTTGTTGTTTGAGTCAAAGAAGCAGCACCTGTAGAGTCTGTTAATCTGAAGTCGATTCGTTTTTGCTTGATTGGTTTTGTGTCAACGTCTAGAAGTTGGAATTCAACGACAGAAAGCGTTGGTGCGCCACCTTCACCTGGCGGTAAAGCAATAAATTGTTCAAAGCCATCATTGTCTGTTAAAAACTTTAATGCCTGGGCTTCAGCTTTACTTACAGTGAGAGCAAGAGTTTGAACAGCATTATTACCACCAGCTTCTATTGTTGCAGTGATAGTATCGGTACCAACACAACCATTAGCTCGATAAGTTGCAGTCGCGATGCCATTTGAAGATTTCACTAAAGAATCTAGCTCAGTCTCGTTACTCGCCGCACATACGGAGGAAAAAGTTACGTCTGTAGGAGTTAAGATTAAATCACCGGTTTCTTTATCACGTAAAGTGGCAGTAATAATTGTACTACCGCCCGCTTTAAGCTCTGATACACCTTCTAACAAGCCATCGTCTAAGGTCATTTCGATGTCAACAACGCCTACACTGAAATTAGCTGCACTTGACTCGCCTCTGAATGTAACAGTAACCGAACCTGCGCCACCAGTGTCTCCAGGCTGAAACTTAAGCAGTGCAACACCTTGATCGTCTGTTAAAGCCGTACCATTAGTTGGTAAAACTTGTCCCAGAGTTGTTTCTACTGAAACAATTTGTCTGTTATAAGCTGTATCATTATCTGCAGGTGTAACCAATATATAAATTTCTGCTAGCTCATTAGAGCTCAATTGAGCCGAATTAGTACAACCAGAATTTGGTTCTGTTGGATCCAGTCTAACTTCGTTCCTGTTTGCATCCCAATCATCGTTACAACCTGTTAAAATTCTTACATCAATGTTATTTAAGCTAGTATCAGGGATGTTTGGGTTGCCAGATGATTGATAATAACCTGTTTGTCTAAAAACTAAATTTTCAGTTTGTTGATATGTTACAGTGAATTCACCTAAACCAGCTTCAGTTGTCGGTTTCAACTTAAAACTAGCAACACCTGTATCATTAGTGACTATTTTGCCATTACTAGGATCGGTGGAGCCAATAGAATCTCCTTGAACTAAGATAAGCGCATTTGACACTCCTACACTATTCTCAGTCAGCGTGACAGTCACAAATCCATCTGTCTCAGCTGAAACCTTATTCTCTAATGAAATCTTATTCCCATCTTTATCTAACACATCACTAACAGCTAAACGAATACCGCCAGTACCTGCACTATCAAAGAAGATGTTTGAAGATATTGTGCTGCCGTCTGGCTTTTCAAAACTGACTGTCGCTTTACCTGCGCCTTCCAAATCATTATCAAGTAAGTTAACTGACGCAATACCCTCTTGGTTGGTTAAGATTGAACCTGAAGAGTGATCTAACCTTGCATATTGGTCAACTTCGAATTGTAAACGCGTATTTGTTACTGGCTCATTGTTAAGTAAAACCTGCGCTTCTAACGTTAACGCACTGCCACCAGCGAGCATATTTGATGGCTCATTAGTTAACGGGTTTTTCGCAGTAAATGAAATTTTGTAAGGATCAGCATCAAATTTAGGGTTACTTGCCGTGTAGTATGGCCTAACAGCTACAACATCAGTGTCGTTATGTGTATAAGTTGCTGTCAGTGCATCAACTCCACTTTCTGTGTTTGCCAAAAGTGTGATTGTTGCCTGACCGTTTAAATCAGTTACAACACGACCATCTGCAGGAACAGTAATACCCTTATTACCTGCGCTGATAGTAATAAATTTTTCAGATAATGGCTTAGAGCCCTCTAATAATGTAACAACAACAGAGGCATTTTTATCTTCACTTAGACGATTCGAAGTTGTAATTGCATTGCCATCTGCGTCTGACATATCTATACTTAAAGAAATACTACTGGTACTAAAACCTTCGGTGAAAAAGTAACCTCTTGCAATGACATCGTCAGTTTGCTCATTGAGAGTGCCTTTGTAAGTGACAGTTACAAAGCCTGGACCACTTGTTGTGTTAGGTGTCAAAAAGAAAACCGCTTTACCATCTGATTCTGTTAAACCACTGTCGTAATCCAGCTCAGCTCTTTGATCAGTATCTAACTCCACCACAGCTTGCGATACTGGGGTGTTATCATTCATAACTTCAACAGTGACAATAGCAGGCTTTGAAGTTGAAAGCGGATTATCTTGGGTAATTACGGCACCATCAGTATCTTTTATAGTCACGGTAATTTTTAAACCGCCATCTCCAAGCGATGTAAAATCAATCTGCTCTTCTAATGTTGTTTCAGCAATAGATACTGACGCACTCACTGCGCCTGCGCCTTTTTGATCTGTTGGTAACAACTTAACCGTCGCTTTACCTTCACTGTTGGTCAACACTGATGCCGGACCATCAAAACGCGCATATTCGTCAGTCGTGAAATTAATACGGGTATTGGCTACAGCCGCTCCGTCATTATTCAGTGTGGCTTCAATTGTGAGGGGGGTTTGCAGAGAAAGCTCTGTCGTTTGTTCTAAAATCGATAACGTAAGTTGATAATCGCTTGAAGAACCACCATCACCAGTATTATTGTTCGTTTTATCTATTGTTCCACCGCCGCCACAAGCTGTGACTAATAAGGAAAACAACAAAATGCTAAACCAGCGCATCAAAGGCATTACCCCCTCTCCCTAGCTGAATTAAAATTATTATCTCTTCATGTTACCTTATAAAGTGATTAAAAATCACAACTTTTTCTTAACTATTTAACGTTTTTTTTTGGTCTCAGGGCACCATGCTGGTAGGCTATTATGAATTTAAAAAAATCTAACAATCAATATGACACAAAATAACAAGATGAGTTTAACCTCTCGCATCATGCTGGGTATGGTCGCGGGTGTTTTTCTAGGCCTGCTTTTTCAATTTATTCTTGGTGATAAAGAAGACGTTTTAATCCCTCTTGGGCTATTTGATCTAGCCGTTAAAGGCTTCTTTGTAGACGGCTTATTTCACATCGGCGGGCAAATTTTCATTGCCAGCTTAAAAATGCTGGTTGTGCCTTTAGTTTTTATTTCTTTGGTGTGTGGAACATGTAGCTTAAGCGACCCAAAAAAGTTAGGTCGTTTAGGTGGCAAATCAATCGCACTTTACTTAACCACTACAGCTGTTGCCATTACCGTCGCAATCTCACTTGCATTATTAGTTAGCCCAGGTGTGGGGTATGACGTACCGACCGAAGCAGCATTTGACGCTAAACAAGCGCCAACGCTGACCCAAGTTATTATTAATATGTTCCCTACGAACCCTATCAATGCGATGGCAGAAGGTAACATGTTACAAGTTATCGTATTTGCACTTTTATTTGGTATTGCAATGGCACTAAGTGGTGAGCCGGGTAAACGTATTGCTAAAGTGTTTGATGACTTGAACACGGTTGTGCTTAAACTTGTGACTATTTTAATGAACCTAGCACCAATTGGTGTTTTCTGTTTAATGGCTAAGTTATTTACAACCATTGAGATGGGTTTAATCCTTGGGCTAGCAAAATATTTCTTTACTGTATTAGCTGCTTTATTTATTCACGCACTCATCAACTACTCTGCACTTTTAAAAATTCTAACGGGTTTAAGCCCTATTACTTTCTTAACTAAGATGAAAGACGCATGTATGTTTGCGTTTAGTACATCAAGTTCAAGTGCAACTATGCCAGTAACCCTTGAAACAGCCACTAAAAAGCTAGGAGCACATAACTCTGTTGCGTCTTTCACAGTGCCTCTAGGCGCGACTATTAACATGGATGGTACTGCCATCATGCAAGGTGTGGCGACTGTATTTATCGCTCAAGTTTTCGCTGTTGATTTAACAATCAGTGATTACTTAATGGTTATCCTTACCGCTACGCTTGCTTCTGTAGGTACTGCAGGTGTGCCTGGTGTGGGTCTTATCATGCATGCTATGGTACTAAACCAAGTAGGCCTACCAGTTGAAGGTATTGCTATTATTATGGGTGTTGACAGACTGCTTGATATGACGCGCACAGCAGTAAATGTAACGGGCGACTGTATGGTAACGTGTGTTGTTGCTAAGTCTGAAAACGAGTTCGATACACATGTTTTCAATGATCCAAATGCTGCTAAAAACCTAGAAAAGTTAGACTAGACACTTAATTTAGCAATAAGCCTCGACACACAGTTGTCGAGGTTTTTTTATACCTTTTTCTCACCTGTTCTACCATCCCAACTCATTCAGTGAATTGATACTTAAATTTAAAAAATTGAATTATTTCAACGTGTAAAAACATGATTTATACGCTGTTACAAATTACCTATTGTATTTAGTTCACACAGCCCATAGATTATAATTATTGATTAATTCGAGTGTGTTGTATGAACATAGTTAAGGTTATTGCGCTACTTTGCGTTATCAGCTTGCTAAATGTATCAACAGCTAAGGCTGTTCAGTACGACACGATGCCGTCAGTAACTTCTGTTGTTATTGACTTTGATAACTCGAATAACACTGATCTTGATGACAGTATACTCAGCGAACTTGTACCTTCTGATGCTAAGGGTGAGGTTTGTGAGTTTACTTATTCGCTCACTCTTTCAATACAGTCAAATCGTCACTCATCAATAAGAGCTCCTCCTTATCTAAATTAATTCCGATTTTTTTTCGTGCTTATTAATTTATATTCAAAGGTGACTTATGAACGCATTTACGACTTTAAAAACTCAGCCTGCAGCAAACTTAACATTTGTAACTGAGCACTTTCCTTCTCCCACTAACCAGCATTTACTTGACGCGAATGAACCTGCATTAAAACTGATGCGCAATCTTGTACTCAATCCTATTCAACATATTGAGTTAGGCGCCGATATTGATGAAGCAAGTTTAATTTTGAATCGCACTCACCATAAAGTGAGCTTTGTGATTGATGCACATAACAATATTGTCGGGCTAATTTCAAAGGCAAGAATAGGTAGTCGATATATTTTATCAATTGCCGACAGACTCAATTGTAACCGTAAAGACTTAAATGTTGGCGATGTGATGATCCCAAATCAATCTTTACAGCAAATTTCGTTTCAACAAGTTGAACAATCAAATGTTGGTCACATTGTCAAAACCGTAGAACAAAGCGGTGCTGACTTCTTATTAGTTATAGACGACACAAACTCGTCGTTTGTTGGTTATTTTGATTTAATCGATTTAGCAAAAATTTGCGGTGCAAATATTAACACTGTAAAGCCTGCGAATAAGTTCAGTGACATAGTAGATACCCTACTCCATCACGCAGAGATTTAACCATTATCCCAAAGTAATGTTCGTTAAAGTTCAAAGCGCCTGAGGGCGCTTTTTTTTGACTTTTTAATTGCTTTCTTTTCTTAAGTACATCTAAAAATACTCAGTTTGAAAATGAACGTTTCAAGCTAATACTTTGCTCAATCCTCTTCACATTAATTTTAAAAATCGAAGCCATTTTTCATATGTGTTACTATGCTCTTGTTATAAACCAACATACAAGCACCATAGATAGCTAAAGATTTATGCAAGAAAACAATCAATTACACACACAAGAAAACGTTGAAGATATCCCTACTATCTATTGGCACGACTATGAAACTTGGGGGGCCAGCCCACAAAAAGACCGCCCAAGTCAATTTGCAGGTATTCGCACCGATTATAATTTGAATATTATCGGTGAGCCTTTAATAGAATACTGCAAACCTGCTCCTGATTATTTACCTCATCCTGAAGCGTGTTTGATCACCGGCATCACGCCGCAACATGCACTTAAACATGGTTTGGTTGAAGCTGAATTTATGGCGAAGATCCATGCTGAGTTTAGTCGCCCTAATACTTGTGTGGCTGGCTACAACAGTATTCGCTTCGATGATGAAGTAACGCGTTACTCACTGTATAGAAACTTTTATGACCCATACGAGCGTGAATGGCAAAATGGTAATAGCCGCTGGGATATCATTGATCTTGTTCGTGCTTGTTATGCATTAAGACCTGAAGGTATTGAGTGGCCATTAAAAGAAGATGGTTCGCCAAGTTTTAAACTCGAAGAGCTTACCGTTGCCAATGGCATAGAACACGCAGCCGCGCACGATGCGCTGAGTGATGTAACTGCAACCATCGCACTGGCTAAATTAATCAAAGAAAAGCAGCCAAAATTGTTTAACTTCTTCTTTGGATTAAGAAATAAGAAGGCATTAGCTGATCTCGTTGATGTCTATAATATGCAACCACTTGTACACACTTCTTCACGTATTCCTGCGACTCAAGGCTGCACAAGCTGGATTGCACCAATGAGCTTTCACCCAGTGAATAAAAACGCCGTGGTGTGTTTTAACTTAACTGAAGACCCTCAAGTGCTGCTTGATTTAGACGTTGAGCAATTACGTGAGCGTCTTTATACAAAGCATGCTGATTTAGGTGAAGATGAATTGCCAGTTGGCCTTAAGTTGGTGTATTTAAATAAGTGCCCTATTTTGGCGCCTGCAAAAACCCTGCTTCCTGAAAATGCAGCTCGTTTAGGCATAGACAGAGAAAAGTGTCTTGAGAATTTAAAAGTGCTAAAAGCACACCCAGAATTAAGAGACAAAGTAGCAGAAGTGTTTAACGATAAAGCGGACTTTAGCAGCACAACTAACCCTGATTACCAGCTTTATAATGGCTTTACCTCAAAAGCAGATAAAGCCAAGTTTGCGATGATCAGAGATGCCGCGCCTGAGTCGTTAGGTTCATTTGATTTAGAGTTTGATGACACCAAATTTACAACTATGTTGTTTAGATACAGAGCCCGTAACTGGCCTCATACGCTCACGCCACACGAATTAGATGTATGGCGTAAATATTGTCAGAACAAGTTGATGCATGGTGAAGATAACCCTTCTATCGGCGCAGAAGACTTTATGTTAACGCTAGAGAATTTATTGCATCAGCATGATGGTAATGAAAAGAAAATGGGCATTTTAAAATCTTTGTACATGTATGCTCAAAGCCTCTAAGCGCTTACTCAATTTAAATCTTACACAAGAAAGCCCGTTTAAAACGGGCTTTCTTTTTTTGAGCGTTAAGCAAATTAATAATTAGTTTATACCGATATATTTGTGTACTTGCACTGATAAACGCCAGTTTTTCTTCAAACACGTTTCGATTGCAAGTTTAGTTGCTTTGGCTTTTTGGCTGATTGGCTGTAAGTAAATCAGTTCAGGTCTCACACCTGTTTGCTCGAACAACGCTTCGAGTTCATCAACGTGCTTTTGCATCGCGATTGGGTGTTTGATTTCATTTGCTCTTTGCATGGCTGACGTCAGTACATCATAGCCGCCACGCATGTTGATTTTTGGCGATACGGTTACCCAGGTTGACTCAGGTGCTAGAATTTCAAAGGTGCCACTGGTTTCAATTTGTGTGGTGTAACCAGCCTCATGAAGTTCCTCACATAAAGGTACTAAATCGTACATACAAGGTTCGCCACCTGTAATAACCACATGCTTTGCTAAATAGCCGCGTTCTTTGAACAAATTGATGATTTCTTCAATACTGGCATTTGCCCACTTTTCAGAATCTGCTTTCTTTTCGATTGTTTCGCCTAAAGTTACAAGATAGGTGTCGTTGGTTTCCCACGTTTGTTTGGTATCACACCAAGAACACCCCACTGGGCAACCCTGTAAACGCAAAAATATCGACGGCACACCAGTAAAACTCGCTTCACCCTGGATGGTTTCAAAAATCTCATTAACTTTGTACAAAGCAGCTCCAATACAACATAGCAAACTCAAAAAATCGGCCGTGAAAATTGTTATTTTTTCAGCGGCCGTGTAGTATATCGCGCCCTGAAGCAAACCTCTATCAAATTCGAGGCAATAATCTTATGAGTGAAAAAGTCGTCGTAATCTATTCTGGTGGAATGGACTCTTACACAGTGTTAAACAAAGCAATGAAGTCAGGCTTTGACGTGTACGCGTTATCGTTCAACTATGGCCAGCGCCATGTAAAAGAGCTAGAAGTCGCTGCGAGTGTCTGTGCTGATTTAAATGTACACCATAAGGTTGTTGATATTTCTGCAATCAACCAGCTTATTGGTGGCTCATCACTGACCGATGACATTGAAGTGCCTGAAGGCCATTACGAAGAAGAAAGCATGAAAAGCACAGTTGTGCCTAACCGTAATATGATCTTACTTTCTTTGGCTGTTGGCTATGCAGTATCACTAAAAGCTAACAAGGTATTTTATGGCGCGCACTCAGGTGATCATGCCATCTATCCAGACTGTCGCCCAGAATTCGTTGAAAAGATGAGTGATGTTTGTCGCATCGCCAACTATGAAGAAGTTGAAATTGTTTGTCCTTATTTAAACAATTCAAAGATTGAAATATTAACCGATGGTCTAAAAATGGGCTTAGATTATAGCAACACATGGACTTGCTATAACGGTCGTGAAAAAGCATGTGGTAAATGTGGTGCATGCCAAGAGCGTCTAGAGGCGTTTTCTTTAAATAATGCAAGTGATCCTCTTCCTTACGAAGCCTAATTTGTTCATGTGCAATTGCAATCACCTACTGCAGTTGCACAATCCGTTAACCTCATTCTAGTTGTCACCTTCTCTTCTCTGACTTTTGTCACTAACTTAAATCAATAAGACTGCTATTCTAAAATTAGAATTATTAGTAGGAGTTAGTTATGTCAGGAACAACCATGATCGTGATGATCGTTTTCATTTGTGTCGGATTAGGGATGGTTGGAGAGTGGGTAAAACGCTATCTCGCATTCAAAGAAAAAGCACTTAAGCACTCGGGTGACTCCGAACAAATGCGTAAAGAACTCGCTGCCCTTAAAAGCCGGGTTGAAACCCTTGAAAAAATCGTCACGGATGAAGGCTATCAACTCGACAAGAAAATCAGTAATTTGTGATTTTGTAGGTGATACCAATCTGCTTAACTAAGTGCTCTATTTAGAGGGAAGAGAAACTTGTCGATAGCGCCGCTCACGCATCCTGCTAACGCTGAGGTACCTACTTCCATGTAGGCAAGGCGAAAGTTTTGCTATTTAGCTGTCCTAAATAAGAAACTTTTAACGAAGTTAACGTCCGTTTCTCCCCCTCAAAATAATAATGTGTTACTGCGGATTGGTATTAGTAGTTTAACTCTATTACAAACTCACTCGGAGACTGCTCAGGAATGAGCAGCACCAACTGCTTTTTGGCGCGTGTTAATGCGACATAGAACAGTCTTCTCTCTTCTGCATCTTTGAATCGCTCTACTTTAGGCAGTAAAGCTTCAACTAAAGGTGCTGATTTCACTCTTGAAGGCAATGACTTATTGTCTAGTCCAATTAAAATCGCGTAGTCGGCCTCTTTTCCTTTTGCAGCGTGGAATGTCATCTGTTTTATAGAAAGTTGCTGATAGTTGCTCTCAATCGCTTGTAAAGTCGATTTATCTAGTAGAGCTGCATGACTTCTCGCTAAGATTAATACACTGGCATTGGTGGGTGCTTGATTTGCAATGTACCCAAATGCTTCTGACACCCCTTGCATTGGCTCAGTATGAAAGACTTCTTTTACAGCAGGTAATGAGCTTGATGAGAAAGCCTGAATTGATTTGGTAATTTGTTGTGGATTAGCACAGACAAACTCAGCAGATAAATCGAGCAAAGATTGCGAATAACGAAATGTTTTATCGAGTTGGGTGGTGGTTGCATGTCCAAAGTATTTTGCAAACTCTGTGGTATAACGAATATCGCCGCCATTAAATCGGTAGATTGATTGCCAATCGTCACCCACTGCAAATAGCTGGCTTCCAGACTTATTAGCCAATAAATCTTTCACCAATTCAGCACGAATTGCAGAAATATCTTGAAACTCATCAACAAGAATAAACTTCCATTGCGGAGTATATTGACCACTTTGAGTATATTGTCTGGCACGAATGATCATGTCATCAAAGTCGATGCTATTTTCATTTGATAAATAGAGATTATATTCAGCTAAAAAATGTCTCAGTAGGGTTAGGTCGTCTGAAAACCTTGTCTCTAGCTCAGAAATTTTGCCAAGTGCATGGGCTTGTTTGTAGAGACTGAACAGCGTGAAAATTGTTTGTACAAACTTGTTTTTTAATGGCGAGTTTAAAAATGTACTTAACTCACCATCAAATTTGTAGGCAAAGTTGTTTCGCAAAAATGCAACTAACAGCTGCTTAAATGAATTGTCAGGGTATAGCGCTTGTAAAGTATCAAGTATAAACGCCGTTTTAGCCAGTCGATTGCTAGATAATTCTGACACCTTAGGCACGCTACCTTCTACATCGGCTATGATTTGCTTGCCCAAACTATGAAAGGTCATGACTTGACCTTTTTCTTCAAGTCTCGATTGCAATTCTTCACTGGCATCACTGCCATAGGCTAATACTAATAGGTCTGCAGCTTTGGCTTGCTTGGTGTGAAGTAAGTATTTAAATTTCGCTGTAATGACACTGGTTTTTCCCGTACCAGCGCCTGCCAGCAATAATTGTCTGTCATCTTGAATAATGCAGGCACGCTGCTGTGCTTCCGTGAGCGGGTGTTGCTCAAGCCTATCAAAGAATGATTTATACTCTCGCATTTTGTAATTGATAAAGCTGTTTTTAAACTCTGCAATATCTGTTTCTGTCCAGCTAACTAATTCTTTTAAAGATGCCAGTGCTTTTTGTATATCGTCCGTTAATTGGCACTTTAGATCTCGAGCAAGCCAGTTTACAGCCAAGGCATTCACTTTATCTTTGATCGCTAACCATTTTCGGTGTGACAAAAATGACTGCTTTAACAGTGCTTCAATTTTAAAAATTGTATTAACCAATTCCGCTTTATTGGCATTACTCCAAAAGGTGTCTAGCTGGCTTTGGCAATCATCCTGCGCTGCAAAACGATGCTTGTAAGAAGTATCATCAGCATTGAGCTGTATCTCAATCACATGGCTAAAAGGAGTTTTATGTAATTGAGGCGCACACTGTAACGCCTGCCATGAGTAAGCAAGTGTATCGTTATGTAATTGTAAAATGATTTGGCTTTCATTTAACTCAATCGCCTTGAGCTTATTTCTAAGTGATACAGCAGTATTTTGGAAGATCAAGATAACAGTTCAATGAACAAAATAATGACTTATGTTAATCAAGGCTATTGAATAATCAAAGTATTTTTATTGATTTAAGCATTAGTAAATTTCAGGCATAAAAAAACCAGCTAAAAGCTGGTTTTAATAATTGGTGCGGATGGGGGGACTTGAACCCCCACGGCCGAAGCCACCACCCCCTCAAGATGGCGTGTCTACCAATTCCACCACATCCGCGAATTTTTTAGTTAGGTACGTCCGAGTTATTATTGTTCGAAACTGGTACGTCTGAATCAGTAGGTGCAACTTCTGTTGCTATAGGAGATGAAAGGTTTTCCCACTCATCAGTCTTTTTGATTTGACCAGCTGTTAAGTTACCTAAAATGATGCTCAGTACGAAGAAAACAGTTGCTAGAATTGTTGTTGTCTTCGTCATGAAGTTTCCAGCACCTGATGACCCGAAAACTGTTGCAGAAGCACCTGCTCCGAATGAAGAGCCCATGTCTGCGCCTTTACCTTGTTGGATTAAAATCATACCAACTAGAGCTAAAGAAATAATTAGGTAAACAACCAATAATATCTCGTACATTTTATACGTTCCCTAATGCACTTTTGTAAATACTTAAAAAAGCATCTGCCTTAAGACTTGCGCCACCAATTAGGCCACCATCTATATCCGGCTGTGCAAATAACAAATCACTGTTAGAATCATTAACGCTTCCACCATAAAGGATGCGAAGCTCATTTGCGATATGACCATCATACTCGGCAATCATATCTCGAATAAATTTGTGCACTGCTTGTGCTTGTTCAGGTGATGCTGTTTTACCAGTACCAATGGCCCAAACGGGCTCGTATGCTATCACAGAATTCGACAGTGATGCTATACCTGAATGCTCAATTACAGCTTTAATTTGCTCAGCAACAACTTGTTCTGTTTCACCAGATTCTCTTTGAGATTCTGTTTCGCCTACACATAAAATTGGTGTTAAGGCATTTTCTTGTGCTTTGCTAAATTTTTTTGCTACAACTTCGTTTGACTCACCAAAAAGGCTTCGTCTTTCTGAGTGTCCTACAAGAGTAAACTCTGAACCAAGTTGCTTTGCTAGTTCTGCACTAGTTTCGCCTGTAAACGCACCTGAGTTATTTTCAGATACTGTTTGCGTACCAGTTACAAAACCTTTTTCAATTGCCGAGCTTAAAAGCATTGCTGGAGGAAAAACAATAAGAGATGCTTTTTCTTCTATTTGGTCTAGCACTTTTGAAGAAATTTCTTCGACAAGTTCTATAGAACCATTCATTTTCCAATTACCAGCGACAATTGGCTTACGTTGCGACATACGATACTCCGCATCAAAAGCGGGTGAGATACTAACTCGCCTCACCCAAAGTTACAAGAAATAAAATTGAAATTTTGTTTAATTGCTCACAGTTTCAACAACTTCGGCAATTTTTTGAGCGAAGTCTAGTACTTGCTTCTCTTGCTCCGCCTCAACCATGACACGTACAACAGGCTCTGTACCTGATTTACGAAGAAGGACGCGACCTTTGCCAGCAAGATCAGCTTCTACTTCTTTCACTGCAGATTTTACTTCGTCGGCTTGTGTTGGATCAGTGCCAGCTTGATACTTTACATTGATCATTTTCATTGGATACTTTTGGAAACCCGCACCCAAGTCTTTCAATGTCTTGTTTTGCGAGACCATGGCCGTCAATACCTGCAAACTTGAGACAATACCGTCACCAGTAGAAATAAGGTCGAGATTCAAAACGTGACCTGAACTCTCGCCACCAATTTTCCAGCCTCTTTCTTTTAGAAGTTCGATAACGTAGCGGTCACCTACTTTACTACGCGCAAAATCAATACCTTTGGCTTTCAGTGCATTTTCAAGGCCCATATTTGACATCACAGTACCAACAACACCACCGCCTAAGTTATTTTCTTGGTGTGCCTGACACGCGATGATATACACGATGTCATCACCATCGAATACTCGGCCATTGTGGTCAACCATCATTACACGGTCACCATCACCATCGTATGCAATACCAACATCCGCTTTATGCTCTAACACTTTTTGCTTTAAACTATCAACATGCGTTGCACCGCACTCTAGATTGATGTTTATGCCGTTTGGCTCACAGGCATGACAAATGACTTCTGCGCCTAATTCACGCATTACATCAGGGGCGATGTGGTAAGTTGCACCGTTTGCGCAATCAAGAACAACCTTTAAACCTTCTAAAGACAGTTCATTTGGGAATAAACCCTTACAAAATTCGATATAACGACCATCTGCGTTGTCCAAACGACGGGCTTTACCTAGCTTTTCAGAAGGTACACAAGTCATTTCTTCATCCAGCATAGCCTCGATTTCAAGCTCAACTTCATCGCCAAGCTTTAAGCCTTTACCATTGAAAAACTTAATACCATTGTCATGGTATGGGTTGTGAGATGCACTGATCACAATCCCCGCTTCGGCACGAAATGTTTGCGTTAAATACGCAACAGCTGGCGTTGGCATAGGGCCAAGTAAAACAACATCAATGCCTGCAGCAATTAATCCAGCTTCTAGCGATGTTTCGAGTAAATAACCTGAAATACGGGTGTCTTTACCAATAATAACTTTTTTAGTACCAGACTTAGATAAAACTTTACCTGCTGCCCAGCCTAATTTAAGTGCGAACTCGGGCGTAATTGGAAATTCGCCGACTAGACCTCGAACACCATCAGTGCCGAAATACTTTCTTGTTGTCATAAGGGTGTTACTCCATTTTTTGCTGCCTGCCATACACCAATGACATCAGCCGTTTCTTTCACATCATGAACGCGAATTATATGTGCGCCTTTTTGAGCACATAACAATGCACCAGCTAAACTGGCGGCAACACGTTCACTTGTTTCTCTATTCAAAAGTTGTCCAAACATAGATTTTCGAGATAGCCCTGCCAATAGTGGCAAACCTAATGTCGAAAATTCATTGAATTTTTCTAAAATTTCAAAGTTATGATTCAGTGTTTTGCCGAAACCAAAGCCGGGATCAAGTATAATCCTGCTTTGATTAATGCCAGCTTTACTGCACGTTAAAACTCGCTCTTCAAAAAACTGGTTTATTTCTGAAATAAGGTTTTCATAAGTTGGGTTTGATTGCATTGTGCGAGGTTGACCTTGCATATGCATCAAACAAACGGGTACATCGGAGTATTTTGCTGCAACTTCTAATGCACCATGCTCTTGAAGCGCTCTTACATCATTAATAATGTCTGCACCGGCTTCAATGGCCGCTTCCATGACAGCAGCTTTACTGGTATCAATTGAAATCACACAATCAGAGGCTTCTCGGATACGCTTGATTACCGGTATAACACGTTGAAGCTCTTCTTGAAGGGCAACATCTGGTGCACCTGGTCGAGTCGATTCACCACCAATATCTAGAATTTCTGCACCTTCCTCAATTAAACGCATAGCTTGTTTAAACGCATCCTCAACAGAATTGTAATTGCCACCATCTGAAAATGAATCAGGTGTAACATTAACAATACCCATGATAATCGGTTTGGTTAAATCAAGTATTCTGTTTCTTGGAAGAGATAATTGGATCATGTGGTTTAGAAGCGTCCTTTAACGTATTTATTTCACCTAATTCAGAAAAGAAGTTTCGAAATAAAAGGTAAAAATTACTAAACGCAATTCTATATGCTAAGTGAAGAAATTAAAATAAAAAGCCCCGATAAATCGGGGCTCTTATTGAGATTAATTACTCTTTGCTATCATCAAGCTCATTTGTTGGTCTCGATGCTAGCTCTGACTCGTTTGATTCAGGCTCCGACTTAGCTTCAGGCTTCGAGTCAACCTTAGCTTTCGGTTCAGGCTTTTGATCATGCGCATCACGAGGAGGACGAACCTGTTTACGCTCCATCAGGTCGTCAATTTGACCCGCATCGATGGTTTCGTACTTCATTAACGCATCTTTCATGGTGTGCAGGATATCCATGTTATCTTTTAAGATTTGCTCAGCACGATCGTAGTTGCGAGTAACAAAGTCTTTGATTTCAGAGTCAATCAATTTAGCTGTTTCATCTGACATGCCTGACATGCGGTGAGAGCCGCCGCCCATATACATTTCGCCTTGCTCTTCTAAGTACATCTGAGGACCCAGTTTAGAACTTAAGCCCCACTGAGTAACCATTTTCTTAGCGATGTCTGTTGCACGCTCGATGTCGTTACTCGCACCAGTGGTTACTTTGTCATCACCATAAATCAATGCTTCTGCAATTCGACCGCCATATAGGCTTGAAAGCATAGATTCTAAATGTTCTTTAGAATGACTTACTCGGTCTTGCTCAGGTAAGTACATTGTCACACCCAGTGCGCGGCCACGAGGAATGATTGATACTTTGTAAACTGGGTCATGCTCTGGCACTAAACGACCAACAATTGCGTGACCTGCTTCATGATAAGCAGTCATTTCTTTCTCGTGCTCGCTCATCACCATAGACTTACGCTCAGCACCCATCATGATCTTATCTTTTGCAGCATCGAATTCAGCCATGCTCACCTTACGCTTATTACCTCGAGCAGCAAATAATGCAGCCTCATTTACAAGGTTAGCAAGGTCTGCACCTGAGAAACCAGGTGTACCACGTGCAATCACCGATGCTTGTACATTTTCATCAAGCGGTACTTTGCGCATGTGAACGTTAAGAATTTGCTCACGGCCTCTGATGTCTGGTAAACCAACCACAACTTGACGGTCAAAACGACCAGGACGAAGTAGTGCAGGGTCAAGTACGTCTGGGCGGTTAGTCGCAGCAATAACGATAATGCCTTCATTACCTTCAAAACCATCCATTTCTACAAGCATCTGGTTTAGTGTTTGTTCACGTTCATCGTGACCACCGCCCATGCCAGCACCACGCTTACGACCAACTGCATCAATCTCATCGATAAAGATGATACAAGGTGCCGCTTTTTTGGCTTGTTCGAACATATCACGAACACGTGAAGCACCCACACCTACGAACATTTCAACAAAGTCAGAACCTGAAATTGTGAAGAAAGGTACTTTCGCTTCACCAGCAACTGCTTTCGCAAGTAGTGTTTTACCAGTACCTGGAGGACCTACCATCAGTACGCCCTTAGGAATGCTACCACCTAATTTTTGGAATTTAGAAGGGTCACGTAAGAAATCTACAAGCTCAGTAACGTCTTCTTTTGCTTCGTCACAGCCAGCAACATCTGCAAATGTGGTTTTAACTTGGTCTTCGCCCATTAGACGAGCCTTGCTCTTACCAAATGACATAGCGCCTTTGCCGCCACCGCCTTGCATTTGACGCATGAAGAAAATCCATACACCAATAAGCAGTAACATTGGGAACCATGAGATAAAGATGTTTGCTAAGAAAGACTGCTCTTCAGGTGCAACGCCTTTTACGTTTACATCGTTTTTAAGCAAGTCGTTAATTAAATCCTCATCATACATAGGCATGATCGTCTGGAAGCGTTCTCCGTTTCCTTTTACACCTGAGATAGTGCCTGTACTTCTGTCGATATTGACATCACGTACTGCACCGCTACGCACTTCTTTTACAAACTGCGTGTAACTCGTTTGACGATCGATTTGATCGTTTCCATTGAAGCTCTGGAACACGGTCATCAGCACTACTGCGATAACCAACCAGAGTATTAAGTTCTTTGCCATGTCGCTCAAGGAGTTAACCTCTTGTATCTAAAAATTATTTAAATTCAACTATAATGCACTTCAACTGTACTACAGTTTGTAGCCTGTCGCCACTATATATACTTCCCTAGATCGTGGACGCGATGCTTTTGGTTTACGAATTTTGACTACTTTAAAACAATTACGTACTTCTTGTACAAATTGATCAAAACCTTCACCTTGGAAAACTTTTACTGCAAATGCACCATTTGGTTTTAATACCTGATGGCACATGTCTAACGCTAGCTCAACTAAATACATACTGCCAGCTTGGTCTGTGCTCATGTTGCCACTCATATTCGGTGCCATATCAGAAAAGACAACGTCAACATTTTTACCGTTGATACGGTCTAATAATGCATCGAGTACAGATTCTTCTCTAAAGTCACCTTGTAAAAAGTCTACGCCTGCCAGTGAATCCATTGGTAAGATATCACATGCTATGACCTGACCTTTATCACTCACTTCTTCAGCTAAATATTGCGACCAACTTCCTGGCGCAGCTCCCAGATCCACTACAGTCATTCCAGATCTGAGCAATTTATCTTTTTGCTGTATTTCTTCTAATTTGAAAATCGCACGTGAACGGAAACCACGTTTTTGTGCTTCATGAACATAAGGGTCATCAACATGTTCTTTTAACCAGCGTTTTGAGCTCGCTGAGTGCTTTTTATTTGCCATATTAACTGCAACTCATTAGTAATATTCTGTAGATGGCGGTAGAATAGCGATAATTCAAGCCTAAGATTAGTAAATATTACCAATATGACATTATCAAATAAACAGAAACAGTACCTAAAAGGTCTAGCTCACCCACTAAAACCAGTTGTTTTACTTGGTGCAAATGGGCTAACTGAAGGCGTAATGTTAGAAATTGATCATTCTTTAGACATTCACGAATTAATCAAAGTGAAAGTACCGACGAATGACAGAGAAACGAAACAACTCATTTTTGACGCAATTGTAAGAGAAACAAAAGCGCATAAAGTACAAGTTATTGGTCACGTTATCGTGCTATATCGCCAAAGCGAAGAGAAGAAAATTCAACTACCTCGCTAAGCTTCCTCGTCAACAGCATTTGCTGTTGACGTCTCCTTCCACTCAATCGCCTGCTTGATAAACTCAACTGTTAATTCATTTATCAAACCACTTTCAGCATTAAGTAGCATACTATAGCCTATGTTCATTGAAGGAATGACCACAATATCAGTGCGGTAACCCTGAACCCAGCCACTATGATAGAACAATAATGTGCCTTCAAAGTCATATATGCGCCAACCTAAGCCATAATGTGCTTCTTTAACATGTTTACGCCAAATTCTTCTTTTAAGTTCTCTTTTTGTTTGTACATAAGGCCGAGATTGCACAGTCAATGCATCTAATGACAGTACTTCTGGAAAATGCCCCAATTGCGCTTTTAGCCAAAAGACCATATCTGCCGCGCTCGCATTCACCCCTGCAGCAGGCAGTACTTTGTAATAATTGCTCTTTAATCTAGCTGTATGCCAACGTTTTCTGCCTAAAACGTGAGGCGCTGCGAAGTTTCTATCTTTTGTTAAATTTTTTAAACCAACACCGCCGTCGCGCATTCCTAAAGGCGCAAATAAAAACTCTTCAATCCAGGTTTTGTAATCTAATCCTGTTTTTGCTTGTATTACCCTATCGATAAGACTAAACATCACATTCTGATAGCCGTAACAGATGCTGGGTTTACATATCGGTTGAATATCAAAAAGCTTATCTGTGATATCTATGTAACTCATTCTAGATTCAACCAGATTATCGTAGGCATTAGGCACTATGCCGCTAGAATGGCTTAATAAATTGTAGACTTTTAAATTTTCAAACTTTGACTCACGCGCTTGTGGGAGATAATGACTGATTTCACGGTCTAGGTCGATTTTCCCTTCCGTTGCTAATTTAGCGCTCAGCGAGCCTGCAAACGTTTTTGAGACTGACGCCAAACGAAATCGTGTATGCGCATCAACTTTTCTGCCTTGTTTGACTTTTGTTCGACCAAATCCTTTTTGAAAATAACTATCATCACCTTGAACGATACTTAATGCCGCACCAGGAATGGATTTTTCTTTTAGTTTTGTTTCGACTTGCTTAGAATAGCGATTTACAAATTGCTGCCACTGTTGCTGCTCGGCGTTGTTGTTTTTATTTAATGCCAAACATTCAACGGTGAAGAGCCCCATAACTGCGTAAATCAGGGTCTTCATAAAAATTGCTCCTGTTTTCATAACGGCATTCTAACATTTTGTCGTTTGTTGTCTTGTGTTTGGGCATAAATTATTAATCTGAGGAATTTTAATGCGTAAGTTATCGATACTTGGAGTTGGTTTATTACTTAGTTCTGCATGTAGTTTTACCCCTCAGTTGGCGCCAGAACTTAATTTACCTAAAAAGCCTTTGCTAAAAAAAGAAGTTGTTTTCCTAACCTACAACGCAAAACAAAACCCTGTAAAAATTAAGTCAGTGCAGCTCCCCGCGCATCCAATTTACAAAAACAATCGTGTTTGGGTTGACCCTAAGTCTCTTCAATTAACGCAGTTACAATACCAACTCGTAGTAAAGCAACTTTCTGAGCTTGGTTTAGTAGTAGCCGATAGTAACGATGCCGATTACATTCTTACCGTGCAGCAACTTTCAGTAGAAAGAACCAATGATATAGACTTACAGCTCGAAGCGAAGAAAAAGATTAAGCCTCACACTGCGCCAGTTATAGAAAGTAATCAATCAAAACAATGTAGTAACTATGAAATCAAAGTAAGCTTTCGCTTAAATCACAAACAAAGTGCCGATGTCGTTTGGATTGCTCAAGCGAGTATATCCAGCCACACGTTTATTGATAAACCTCTTATATATAAGTTTACCCAGCAACAGGTAGTCACTAATGAGCAGGCCGTTGTCGATTTTATCAACTTGCACAATACGGAAGCCGCACGTAAACAGCGGTTTGAGCAAAAGGTGTCTGTGCCTACATATCAAGTTGCATATCAAACCACTCCTTTAACTAAAGTGTCTGGTTTATGCACTAACCAAGAGGTTTCAGCGGTGACAAATGACATAGAAGCCCACCTCATTGCCGAGTTAATGGGCAAGTTAAAAGTGCGCTAAACATTTTTTTACAGTATTCAAGCGGTTTTATTGCTTATAATTCTTATAATTAAGCCACAATAAAATTGCCTGAATACCTTCACTGTAGATGTATACTACATTTTTAAGTGATTGGTTTTAGTGAGGGAAACATGGAAAACTACGCCACTATTTTACTTGTTGAAGATGATGAGTCTTTGGCCCAATGGGTTGCTGAATACCTAGATAACCAAGGCTATACAACACATATTTGCCACAGAGGCGATAAAGCTGTTGCTATGGTAAAAGACGTCTCTCCAGATATTGTACTGCTTGATATTATGCTTCCAGGGCAAGATGGCATAAGCGTTTGCCGAGATCTGCGTCAATTCTACAATAAACCTATCGTTATGATGACCGCAAAAGATGAAGAGATGGACGAAGTCATTGGGTTAGAAGTAGGTGCAAGTGATTATGTTATCAAACCTGTTAGACCTCGTGCGCTGCTTGCAAGGATCAAATCTCTACTCAGAGCTGCAGAACAATCATCTTCCACAACCGAGGTCGATGATGACAACATTCAAGTTGGTGCATTACACATAGATACACTCGCACGAAAAGTAACGATTGACGGAGCTGAAGTTGCAATTTCTAGCGCTGAGTATTTATTACTGCACTTTTTAGCTAGTAATGCGGGGGAAGTCGTGTCACGAGATGCGGTATTTAAAGCCACTAAAGGCCGAGAATATGATGGCTTAGACAGAAGTGTCGATGTGCTTATATCAGCACTCAGAAAGAAATTTAATGACGACCCCCAGCACCCAGAAAAATTCAAAACTGTCTGGGGCAAAGGCTACTTAATGGTCCCTACAGCTTGGTAAGCCTGCCGCCTTTTTTATAACCAACATACTTAACCATGTTGGTTTTTACTATCTATAATTTGGTGTTGCCAATTTGAAAAAACTTTACCTGTATTTACTCGCTAGTGCGCTATTGTCTATTGTGGTGCTTGGATGGTTAATCGATACGTTTAATCAACAAGCTTTCTCACCAGATGATAACTTCATGTGGCAACGTAATATCACGGGTGGGTTTATCAAACAGTTGGAAAGACAACCTGTGAAGCTACGAGCTTCATTTGCCAACACCATCAGTCAAGAGTTTTCACTAGATGTAAGTTATAAAGATGGGCAAAGTCTTGCTCTGCCCTCTGAGTTAAAAGACGAAATGTTTACCCCACAAGGTTTATTGCTTGAAGACGAGATAGGCTTTTACCTACTTAAGTCATCCAAAAGTCTTATGCCAGATTATGTCGAGTTGCGTCTAACCAAACCAGAACATGAGCAAAACAGTGATATGTTACTGACCTTGTTATTTTATTCTGGCGTTTGTACTTTTATGTGGTTCATATTGTCACCGCTTGCAAAGAGGTTAAACGTATTAACGAGTAAAGCGAAACAGTTTGCTGCCGGTGATTTTTCGGCTCGTATTGAGCCAAACCATTTTACTTACATCAAAGACGTAGAGCTTACATTTAATGGCATGGCGAGCAAAATTGAAAAGCTGGTGGCAGAAAACAAACTTATGGCTTCAAGTTTATCTCATGACATTAGAACACCTGTTGCCTGTATGCGTTTCGCTTTGGATGCAGCGATAGACGAGCCTGACAATAAAAAGGTGAATGAAATTCTGCTTAGAATGGAAAAAGACTTAGATCAAATGGAAGATATGCTAAAGTCATATTTATCCTTTGCAACGCTCGAGCAAAAATCTCATTTATTAAATTTTGAAACAACACAAGCCTCTCATTATTTACATGATGTAAGCTTGCAAATACAGCCTAAATTACAAAAAGCCGAACTGTCGTTGCTTACAGAACTAAATGCCAAATTCGAAATAACCGCAGACTTACATTGGTTAGCCCGTGCCATTACTAACTTACTCAGTAATGCTTGTGATTTTGCAACCAAGCACATTCAAATCTCTAGTTACTATGACTCACAATATATATTTATAGAAATAGAAGACGATGGTCCGGGGATCGCGCCGGAGAACTGGCACAAAGTATTTAGTCCTTTCTTTCAAGAAGAGAATCACCGAAATCGCGCCGGGAAAAGCTATGGGCTTGGACTTGCTATTGTCAGCAAAGTGCTAGATTGGCACCATGGGAAAGTCTCTGTTTCTCAGTCTGAGAGCTTAGGTGGTGCTAAATTTACGATACAACTGCCAAAAAGACCTAACTGATCATCATTTATGGTGTATTGATTTCAGACAAGGTCTTTTTATTTTTCATCATTTGCAGTAGATTGTCAGCCATCCCTTAGAATATAAAAGAATAACAACATATGAGTAGTATTAGAGGCGAGTTCAGTTCTCGCTTTGGCTTTATTATGGCTGCCGCAGGATCGGCTGTTGGACTTGGTAACATTTGGGGCTTCCCAACTCAAACTGCCTCTAACGGTGGCGCTGCATTCGTTTTAGTGTATCTTATTTTGGCCTTTTGTTTAGCTTACCCGGCTTTAATGGCCGAATTAGTCATTGGTCGTCATGGCCAAGCGAACGCTGTGTCTTCATTACAAAAATTAGCTAACTCACCATTACAGAAAAAATTCGCATTTATCGTCGGTTTTGGCGGTATTATTTGCGCGGGTTTGATCCTCAGCTTTTATGCCATTGTTGCAGGCTGGATGTTCAGTGCTACCGCAGAGCCGATTGCTGCAGTGACAGGCCTAGAAAGTACATCTACTTGGCTTAACACTCAGTCATTTCCACGCGACCTTATATTTACTAGTTTATTCATTATCCTGACCATTGCTATCATCAGTAAAGGCGTTGAAAACGGCATTGAAAAGTGGTCAAAGCGTCTGATGCCAGCCCTGCTGAGTATTTTAGGGCTTCTTATTATCTATGTAATGACTCAAGAAGGCGCAATGGAAGGCTTAAAAGCTTATTTAGTGCCTGATTTTAACTCTTTATTAGATCCGCAACTTTTGGTTAGCGCACTTGGACAAGCGTTTTTCTCACTGTCTTTGGGTACAAGTGTGATGATTATTTATGGCTCTTACATAAGCAAAAAAGAAAACTTAGTTTCATTGGGTGCGTATGTCACGCTTATCGATGTACTTATTGCATTTGTGGCTGGTCTTTTAATTATTCCTGCTATGTATGTCGCACAAGCGCAAGGTGTGGCTATTTTCTCAGAATCTGGCGCCCTGTTATCTGAAGATACTCTAGTATTCCAAGTACTACCCGCTCTGTTCTCAAGCATGGGCGATATTGGCTACTTCGTCGGCTTTGCCTTCTTTGCACTGATGAGTATTGCAGCCCTTACGTCGTCTATTTCAATGCTTGAAGCACCCGTATCTTATGCTGTAGAAAAATTTGCTTTAGGCCGTGTTCAAGCGACTTGGATAATTGGCGGGATCATCTCTCTTGTCAGTTTCACTATTATTTTTAATTTCTCTGCATTGTTTGGTTTTGTAGTAAGTTTAACAACTCAATTCTCTCAGCCGTTAATCGGGATGCTTTGTTGTATCTTTGTTGGCTGGATCTGGCATAGAAATAATTTGCTCGCCGAAATTAAAAATGGCCATAAAGAAGCTGAGAATACATTATTTTGGAAAGTGTGGCCTTGGTACATCAAGTTTGTATGCCCACTTGCAATCGCTATGGTGTTTATTCATTCGTTTTAAACAGAGCTAGCGACCTATTAAAAAAGCGAGTATCGAACTCGCTTTTTTATTGTGTTAATTCCATATCTGTATGTGGAATGCCATCTTCTAGATAAGTGTCAGATATCGCTTTGAATCCTAAACTTTCATAAAAAGGGGTTAGATGAGTTTGCGCACTCAATTGTACTTTATAATCAGGCCAAAGGTGCTTGCATACACTCAATGACTCCTTCATTAATTTTGATGCTAGCCCTTTTCCTCTATTTGGCTCAGTAATAATTACTCTACCAATCGCAGTTACCTGCGAAGTTTTTTGATAGCAACGTGAATAAGCGACAACCTCTCCATCACTATCTAAATAATAAATGTGTCGAGTCTCTTCCAGAATATCAACGTCATCTAATTCAGGGTACGCACATTCTTGCTCAACAACAAAAATATCTACCCTTGCTTTCGCTAATTTGAAGAATGTTAACGTATCTAAGTCAGAGAATTTTTTTACATAACATTTCATGCTTTTCACCGATAAAAAAGCCTAGCTATGCTAGCTAGGCTTTTAGTAAATTAAGACGTACTAACTTAGTTAAATAGTCTTTCTAATTGATCACATAGTTGAGACACATTCACATGATCATGCTCGATGGTTAAATCAACATACCCATCACCTCTAAAGGCTCGATCAAGTTCGATTAACACGTGAGTTTTGTGCGCTTCAGGCACAAATGACAACTCTATCTCTTGAATGCCAAATAACGAACGCGTGTTAGGTCTATATTCTAACTCTTGATAGCAACCAGACGTTGATTGAAAACTAGAAGCTCTCAGATAGCCTTTTTCAACATCTGCTTTTACTAAGCTAAATCCGAGCTTATCCATAGCCTGCATACAGGCTTTCACAGCTTCGTTCGGGTAAATGTGCAGCGTATCTTTGTCGTTAGGATCAATGGCCAAATCAATATCCAGACCAGTTTCAACCCAAACGAACGAATGATTGTAACCCGCGTTCAACTCAGTAATTGGGGTTTCTGAATGCAGTCTTGCTTCGAATGGGATGACTTTCTTTTCACCTGGTGCAATAACAAACTGTTCTGAAATACGCCATTTATCTAAAACATGGTTAGTAAAGTATTCGCCATCATCTGATTCAACTTTGACTCGAGTCATAAGGGCTAATTCTAAGCCGGATACCTGTTGCTCAACATCTCCGCCTTCAACAATAATTTGTGCTTGAAACTTTTGACCTGGATATAAATGTTCAGTTTCTAAAATAGTATCGACCTTCGCAGCCCCGATACCCACAGATGCAAGGATTTTTTTAAACATCGCCTCTCCTGTAGAGATTATTCCTTCTAACTGCATCTTAACCACATTTATTAAATCTTGTCAGCGAAAATTTTTGTTTTTAATGCAAATATCTTTCACTGATAACAAGTTAGTCAAATTTTACGCACTATTAGCCTAAAGTTTTGATTTATAAATCAGTCAGTTTTGCTAATATGCTACATCAATTTCGCTTAATTATATTGAATATGGAACTGTTGTTTTTTGCTGTCGCATTCGCATGCGGATTTTCTATTTACCAACTCAAGCTACCGCCACTCATTGGTTTTTTAATGGCTGGCTTTATTTTAAACCTAATGGGTCATCAGACAACTGATTTACTAACCCAGTTAGCTGATTTAGGTGTAACCATACTATTATTCAGTATTGGTCTAAAACTCAAAGTCGGTAATTTAGTTAAACCTCAAGTATGGGGTCCAGCAACACTGCATATTGTTTTAAGCACAGCTTTTTTTGCCAGTCTCTTAATGTTACTAGGTGCGGCCTCACTGCCCCTATTCAGCTCATTAGATACTTCCAGTGCTTTGCTTGTGGGTTTTGCGTTTAGCTTCTCAAGTACCGTATTTGCTGTAAAGGTACTAGAAGAGCGCGGTGAAATGTCTGCCCTACATGGCAAAATAGCCATTGGCATCTTGGTTATGCAGGATATCTTCGCGGTTATATTTTTGGCTGTCAGCACAGGTAAAATGCCAAATATCTGGGCGCTTGGACTTTTAGTCGCACTGCCTTTATTTAGACCTATCATGTTCTGGGTACTTAATCGCTCTAAACATGGTGAACTTTTACCTCTCTTTGGCTTTTTCTTCGCCTTGGTAATTGGCTACCATGCTTTCGAGTTTGCAGGGTTAAAAGGTGATTTGGGTGCTCTCATCATAGGTATGATGTTTGCCCCACATAAAAAAGCCAGTGAGTTGTCTAAATCATTACTCAATGTGAAAGACATTTTACTTGTCGGCTTTTTCTTAAATATTGGTTTAAATGCGAATATTACACCTAATGCACTATTAGTTGCGGTTATGCTTATCTTAGTGTTGCCTATCAAGGTTATGTTTTATTACCTGTTAACTAACTTCTTCAGACTCAGGGCGCGTACGTCTCTACTGAGTGCATTTACGCTGTCAAATTACAGTGAGTTTGGATTAATCGTTTGTGCAGTAGCAGCCTCAACAGGCCTCATTACCAGCGATTGGTTAGCCGTTGTTGCCATTGCAGTATCGATCACTTTTGTCATTGCGTCACCGCTTAATAAACGTGCCAATGAGTTGTACGTTAAGCTAGAGCCTTGGCTATTAAAATTTGAGAGTGACAAACGCTTAGAAGAAGAATTACCTGTTAATTTAACAGATACCAAAATCGTTATTTTTGGTATGGGCCGAATTGGTACGGGTGCTTATGAAACCATAGAAGCGTCGCACCCAGGTAAAGTAGCAGGTATTGATATCAAACCGGAAGTCGTTGATAAGCATGTGAAGCGCAACCGTCGTGTTTTACTCGCCGATGCGACCGATCCGGATTTCTGGCAGCGCATGAACCACTCTGACGTTGATATGGTAATGTTAGCCATGCCTAAGCATATGCAAAACATTTTTGCGCTAGAGCAACTTCGAGCATCGGGTTTCAGTGGCCGTGTAAGCGCCATCGCATATTACCCAGATCAACAACGTGAATTAGAAGAAATGGGCGTAGAATTTACCTATAACTTCTATCTAGAAGCAGGTAGTGGTTTCGCTGAACACGTTAGCCAGAAAATATTTAATTAAAAGCAAAAAAAGTTATCAGTACTATAGTAGGTACTGATAACTATTTCTATTTACCTCTCAACAACTTACATCTAGACGTCCATTATCCCTTGTTCCGAATATTGCAAGTCGATTTACAAAGCTTTACATCGGCCGTAGCAATCATGCTCAAAAAAAGAGTAAACTGGAACGGTCTTATGAGCTAAGTATCTATTTTAAACACAATTTTTTTGTGTGACACTTTTTAGTGTATAGCTCATGTTTTTAGAATTTTTGGCAAGCGAGAGGCATTGATGCGTAAAGGTAAGGCAGAATTAAATTTTTCAGCCGTGGTGGATGATGTTAAAGCAAGTCCTTTTGTGGATTTGCAAAGCCGACTTGACGAGCTGCAAGACAATGGAATGACAGCGCTGACAATTCGCACTGTTTTATTTAATAAGATGCTAGATATGCACAGTGTTCCGGCCGATCATTTTTTGAGAAAAGAATCAGCCCCATCTAGATTAGATGACCCGAAAATAATTGAAACACTTAATGACCTGGGCTTTTATAAACAAAGCAAAGTCGTTCATTAATTAATTGGGGAGCCTACTCTCCGACTCATAGGCTGGCAATGCCCGTCGCCAGCCTATCTTCTTTCCTACTGAGTATTACTTGCTTATTTCTTTCTCTTTTAATGCGTCTTTCTTGGTGATTTTCTTAGGTATAATACTGAGAACAGCTAGCTTTATTGGTAACCAATAAATTGCATAAACAGAATCATGTTTAGCGTCATATTTACCAACACCAATACTTACTTTGCCAGCCTCAGATGCTTTTATTAAAGTCCCACCTAGCTTGTCCCAAATAGCCAATGCTGAGCCTAAGTTGGTATCAAAGTGCTTAGGGTTATCGCTGTGATGAACCTGATGTTGAGCTGGGCTAATAAACCACCCTTCTAATTTGTCTCCCCAACTAAACCAAATGTGGGAGTGTCTTAAATTAGCACCAAAAATATTAAATAAGAAAACAAAGGCATTTGCACCTAGAATGTCAAACATGCTTAATGAAGTGCCAAACAAATGATAACCCACACCTACAGCGATACCTTGAGTCACCGCCATTCTGCAGGCGTATAAGTAGCTTTCAACTGGGTGGGTTCGATAAATAGTAAAAGGTGTCAGTACCTTTGCTGAGTGATGAACTTTATGAAACTCCCATAAGAATGGGACTTTATGAAGCAGTAAATGTAGCAAGTATCTAGTGAAATCATCGAGCAAAAATAGTATGAGTGTAAAAAATGCAATCACACTGGCTTCTGGCCATTGCAACAAAAGTGGTTTGCCGAGCACCCACTCTAGAAAATCTGTAACAGCTATCGCGACAGGCACCATGGTGAGTACAATCGGTGCAAACGTTGCAGCTTTAATGATTTTATTTGTAATAAGCAAGGTGTAATCTAATTTCGCACTTTTACACAACCACACATCTTTGGGAAATAAAAAACGCAAAAAGCCTTTGCCACTTTTCGACTTTTCAATTTGTGCATAAACAAAAAACGCCATAACGATCGCGCTAAGTAAATATGGAATGTATATGCGCTTGTTTGCGTCAATCAAATAGGTAGGCAATGCTGATAAGTCTTGCCAAATCTGCTCTAACACTCACTCTCCTTTAAAACTGAAATATAGAGATGTAATTTTGTTTTAATAGACACGATATATTAAGACACATGAAAATTTATAAAAACTTATGTATTTATATCGTTCTGTATTAAGCATAAAATTATACGAAAAAGGGCCACTAGCGGCCCTTTTTAATAATTATAAAATACCGATTAAAATTGATATTTATAGCCTAATGTAAACTGCCTAGGCACACCTGAGCGCGCACCATAAGGGCGTCGACTTACAATTTCAGCTTCATCGAATAAGTTGTCAACTTTCGCATAAATGCGGCCGTAATTACCTAGCTCGTACGCCGCTGAAATATTTACCGTTGTAGTTGAAGGTACCATTTTTCCGACTAATGCAGGAACATAACTCGTCGGTTCATTACCTGAAGCATAATCAGTTCCAGCAACTTCCTTCATAGAACTTCGATACTTAAAGGATAAATTGAATGACCAATCGTTGCTTTCTAAACCGACATTAAAAGTAAACTGATGATTTGGTAAATAAGGTAGTTCATCACCTTTTTTAATATTACCCCATTGTGCAAACGTAGAATTGAAGCTTGAATCAAATTGACTATCTGTATAGGTGTATACAAAGCCATAAGGAATATCAATTTGCAAATTCAAAGGATAAGTCTGCGAAAATTGCGTCTCCAATCCATAGACTGTTGCCGCACCGCCATTAAACTCTTCACCTATCTGCCCATCACAGTTAGATTGACCACAGCTTTCTTTTAAATTTGAATAATCATTATAAAAAGCAACAACTTCAAGTTCAGAAATACCGTCATTGAAACGACCACCAAACTCATAGTTGGTGCTCTTTTCAACTTCAATGTCTTGTGTTTGTTTAGGTGAAGAAGGTACAAAGCCTCTATGAACGCCAAATAAAAGACCTGATTGTTCGTTAAGTTGGTAGAAACCACTTAAACCAGGTAACCATATTCTGGTTGTTTTCTTTTGCCAGTTTGTAGGCTGATCTTTTACTGTGTGGTGCATCTTCATTAGCTCACCACGTAAACCTAAGCCTAGCGTTAACGCATCAATTTCAACTTGGTTTTCTGCATACACAGACCATGCATCAGTTTGCTCTTTTTCATGCGTAGCAGGTCGCACATCTTGAAGCAGATCAAATGCTTTGCCATTTTTCATGGCATAGTTTTCTTCAAAATGCTTTCTTTCAATTTCATCTTGATGGAAACGAATACCCGACGATAACTTATTGCTCAAACCAAAAAACTTGTATTCATAAGTCGTATCAATTTGAAGGCCTTGAGAGTAATAGGCCCTATCGTTTGTGCCCATATTCAAGTAAAGCGACGGTTGACCATCGGTAATAGAGTCCTGCTGCCCTGTGATAACGGCGTACTCAAGCTCATGCTTAGTAGGGTCCTCTAAAATCTCTTGTAATTTTACATCTGTCGGTCGCATTCTTTGGTCAAGCATACCGTGCAGTTTGCGCCAAGCCCTTTCATAGTCATTTCTATACACTCGGGTTGTGACACTCAAATCATCGGCTTGAAGAGCGTGGCTAAACATTACTTGAGTGTGTTTAGTATCCATTTGTGCAGGCTGCGTTGCTGCATAACGACGATAAGGCGTTTCAGCAAAATCTTCTTCCGTTAAGCCCAAATAAGTTTCATTTGATAACTCATCAGCATAAGAAAGTTTTAAACCAAACTCATGATCAATGCCGTCGTTCTGTAACTTATAGTTAAACTTAGCGAGATAGTCATTTTTCTCAAAACCACTATCACCACCACCGTCGATATCTTTAAAGCCATCGGCTTTTAAGTTTACACCTTCGAGTAGAAAACCTACGTTGTTAACCACTGAGCCAAAGTGAGCGTGTGTTTTTTGATAACCGTCTGAACCAATAGCTAGGTCAATTCCACCTTCTGAAAACTCTGGAATTTGACGCGTTACTAAGTTTATTGTACCAGCAACTGTTTGTGGACCGTATTTAATCGCAGAAGGCCCTTTAAATACTTCAACAGCGGTCATTCTGGTCACAACTGGGAAGTAATAAGCTGCTGGTGCTGAGTATGGAGATGGACCAATTAATACACCATCTTCTAAAATAGTAATCTTCTTACTACGCTCAGGGGTTACGCCACGAAAACCAATATTTGGACGAAGACCATATCCGTCTTCCTCTCTAATATTAATACCTGGTACATTTTCTAAAATCTTATGAATGTCATCATGCTCAAACTTTTCAAGTTTAGCTTCTGTAAGTAAAGTCGCTGAACCCGCTTCTTTTCTCAATTTGTCATGATGGCTCAAGATCGTGATATGTTCGATATCATCTGTCTCATCACTGGTTTGCGCAACCGCTGTAGGTAAAGCCAAGCTTAAAGAGAGCGCCAATAATGATTTTTTAAAAGTCATATTATTAGTCATTGTCACCTGCCGACGTCTGAGGTAGTTCTAAAGCGAGTTTGTTGATGAAATCGTTTTTCAATTGATCCGTTACATCTTTTACTTTGGCATGTGTTTTTTCAACAGAGGCTGAATCTGTTGTTAATGCACTTTGGAGATTCTCTACTTCATCCGCAGCTAATTTCGCATCAGCAATGCCTTTTAACATGATCTCTTTTGTGTCTGTTGCACCTTGATCATCTAAGAAGTCGTCGAAGCCAGTATTCTCTGCATCACCACCAGTAAATATTTTTTCAAAACCAGCGATATTTGCACGAATATTTTCAATTGAGTGTTTAGCATAGATAGATTCAACATCTTGAGCACATACTGAAGTACCACAACTATTGCTGAACATGCCTAGAGGCGTTGCAAGTTTGTAATCTTTTAGCTCTTCGGTCATGTAGAATAGCGCATCAGTGATCTCATTAATTGCTGCAAGTGTGGTGGCAAATTTATTGCCTGGCTGACCTGCTTGCTTTAATACATTTGCATATCCATCTTCACCCGCCCATTGGTAAAGTAGTTGAGTAGAGGTTTCAGATAAATCTTCCGCAACAGCAACTGCAAATTGACATCTTAAGGCTTTACGCGCTTGCTCAGTTTTGTTATCCCAATCACTGAGCGCATCTCCTGCACTTGCTGCTGAACAACTGTGGCCCATATTCTCATTAAATAAGAGATACTCTAGGGCATCTAAACCACGACGTTTATCACTACGTTTAGCGATATCGTAGTCGTTACCGTTGATCTCCCCAGCATAAAAAAACATCACATCTTGATCAACACTACATGTACTGACTGCTGGCCAAGAATAAATATTATTTCTTAGGGTTTTTCTCTGTGCCGAAAGTGGTCCTAAAATCATCAATTCAGCATGCTGCCAACTAACCATGGTTTCTTTCCATGCGTTCTGCGCATTTAGTTTGGCTTCATTTAGTTGGTCTTTTGCTTGCTGATCTTCAAGGGCAGGATCATAAGCTGTTTCAAGGTCACAATAAGCTTTAAGCAATGCTGGCTGAGATTTTACATTAGTATCAAATGCTTGATAGGTTGGAGTAATCACATTATCAACTAAGCTCTCTATTAGCTTTGTTTGATCAAAGGTGTTATTGCCATCGGTACCGCCATTATTCCCATTGCCACCTTGGTTATCAGTCACATGCCCTGCATGGCCTTCGCCAGCTGTTGCAGAAGTGCTTTCACCGCAGCCACTTAGTATTAACGCCACACTGGCAGCGATTAATAAAGGTTTCAGTTTTAAAGCCATTTAATGCCTCATTATCTATATTGCAAATACAACAAAAGGTCAGACTAAAAAAGACTGACCTTTAAAATAGAAGTTATCGTAATTTCACCTAATAGAAATTACCAAGCTTCAACTAATGCATTCAACGCAGCGCCTTCTAGTTTGTCGCCATTTGCGTCTTTCCACTCGTATGAGTCACGAAGAATGTTACGCGCATCAATTAAGTCTAACTTATACTGGTCAATAGAATCAGCATCTGTGATCACAGGCTGATTACCCATTAAGTTATGTAATTTTGCAAAAGCCATTTGACCCGCTTCTGTTTTTACAAAAGGTGAATAAGGGTTAAATTGCATTGCAAATGCGAAACCTTTCATTTCACCCCAATGCTTACCTAACTTGCTTAACTGATATTCAGTATAATTTTCTTCTTTGAATGCATCTAAGCCTACTGCAACACCATCGCCATCTTTGTACTCTAAAACATAGTTAATGTAATGAATTACGGTTGCAACAATTGCCTGTTCCCAAGCGACTGATGCTGTTTCTGCATAGCCTTTTAATTTGGCTGCATCATCTGAAGAAAGTGCTTGGCCAGCTGTTTCGTTTAAAAGCTTACGACCTTCAAAGAATGCCGTGTAAGCTTCTTTAGTTAAATCAGTCTGATACGCTTTACCATCGACTTCAACCACTTTACGGTCACGTTTTGCAGCGTTTGAAGAGTTACCCCAAATAAATTCAGCAGTTAGGTCAATTTCACCGTCAGCATTGGTATCTTGCATACCCTTGTAGCTAGCTCTGTCGTTTTCTGAAATTTTACCTGCAATTTCGTTGTCAGTGTAATCAGCATAGTTACGCGCAGCACCGAAATAACCAAAACCTTCATCCCATTGGTGCTCAAGTTTAGTGTAACCTTTTTCATCTACATCTGTATCAGTATGGGCTGAACGTAGACCTTTACCATCTTTGCTATCGCCTAAGTAATCAGCAGTACCTTGAGAGAATACCACCGCACCATAGAAGTACTTTTCAATTAGCTGCTGAAGATCGATACCTGTCGGCGTGATGTAAGGTGAACCAATCTCAATACCCTGTACTGTTTTGCCAGATTCAGTACCTACATTTTTAGCTGTCGTCTGTAGAAGCTTAAATAGTTCATCAGCAAAACCTCTTGGCGTATTATCTGCGCCTTCTAAGCCAGCCCAACCAACAAAGCTATCATCTAGGTTCCAGTTTTTAAACTGGCCTGAGTTGTCATTACCTGCAATTTTACCGTATAGGTCTTTATGCGAAGATGAAATTTCAGTTAGGATACTTTGTTTGGCATTATCAGGTACAACATTTAGAGACTCAGAACCCCAAAGTTCATCGTATTCGGTTGTCGCCTTATCTTTGTCTGCTAATGAAACGCCATTTGGCTTACCGTCATTATCTGTTTTATCTTTGTATTCAGAGATTTTGTAGTATTTGTTAATTTCTTCAAATACAGAGTCTGCTGCTAGCTCATCTTTCGATGCATTTAAAATGAAGTGTGATAACTCTTCAATCTGAACAAATCGAGCTACTTGACCTGTGTAGTAAACATTTGATTTAGACGTATCTGCATTTAAGAAGTCATAATCCATTGTATCTGTGATGTCGATAGTTAACGTCTTTTTGAAGTCGTTTTCACCGTCGTTTACATTTACTTCAACTTCAACGGTTGCACCAGCTTCGAAATCAAATACTGTGCCTTCTTTAACAGATAACTTAGTACCTTCAATTGTGAAACGTTCATCAGCTGTTGTGAATGTGAAAGAGGTCGAGTCAGCATCAGTCGCAGCTAAAGTACCCACTTCTTGAGCAACAGATACGTTTTCTTTAACACCAGCTTCAGAAGCAGTTAAAGTGATGTTCGTTGGTGCTGCGTTTGTAGGTGTAGTTGTATCAGGTGTAGTTGTTTCGTTGTTGCTTGAACCGCCACACGCAGTTAAACCTAATGTTGCTGCTAAGATAGATGTAGCTAACAGAGACTTACGAAGGGTCATTCTTATTGTCCTTTGAAAATACTAAATATTATTAAATTTTAATTGCGGCAAAGTATACACGCATCTAAATAACAATCAATATTATTTACACTGTCATAAATAGTACTTTTGTCAAAAAAGAGTGTGAAAAATATTCTCAACCCTATGGAGAAATCAAACAAAGTCAATTTAAATCAACAATATAGATAACCCCCTTCAAAAGGGCAATTCAATAACCTTTATGAGAATCAATATCAATTACTTTATATTTATTGTGCTATTATCAATTATTCTCGATGCTATCATTAAATATTTGTTGTGCAGTCTGCCAAATAGCCAAATTAACAGGATCTTTTAACCTTGTAGATTTAGCAATCAAGCCAATTTCTATATCAGTGTTACCGCTATCAATAGGTAATACTCTCACTTGCTGCTTAAAAGGACTTTGAGATAAAACAACATCTGGTACTAAAGCGATACCAAACCCCAAACTGACAAGGGCCACGATTGCTTCATGACCTGATACATGCGCATAGACTTTCGGCTTAAAGCTTTGCTCTGCACAGAACTCATCTAATCTTTCTTTTAATACGCCCTGCTCTGGTACAATATATTCGAGCTTTGACCACTCAAGTGTCTTTATAGGCATTGCATTTATAGTGTCGGAAAGTGGACTCTCCATTGTCGGCGCTATCATCAGCAACTTAGCTTCACCTAGCTTTGTATAAGCAAGACCTGCTGGTAGCTCCCTTGGTTTAACTGCAACGGCTAAATCCGCTTTTTCAGCTTGGACGTTCGATATTGAAAGGGCTGGGTCGCCAGTATTTAGATTCAACTCTACATCTGGGTATTTTTTACGAAATGCCGCAAACAATTTATATATATAGCTATAACTTGCCGTAACAGAACAATATAAGTCAGCTTCTCCCGATAAAACCTGTTGTTCAGTCTGACATTGCCCTTTAAAAAGCCGCCATTGATTTAGCGTTGCATTAGCATAGTCAACAAAGGCTTTTCCTTGAGAAGTTAATGACACACTGCGGTTATCTCTAATAAATAAGGGTACGCCGACTTCTTCTTCTAATTGTTTTATTTGTCGGCTCAGTGTTGGTGCACTAATAAAGCAAAGGTTACTTGCTCGGCCAAAATGTAAGGTATCAGCCAGCGCTAAGAAATACTTAAGTTGTTTATGGTCCATTTTACATTTCAAAAATTGAAATACAGTAATTCAAATATATCATTTTACGAAACCAAAACTACCCCCTATCCTCAAACTCGTATCTAGACAAACACTTTTTTTAAAAGGCTCTAACATGGCGAATTATTTTAATACTCTTCCTTTACGCGAACAGTTAGCACAACTTGCTCAATGCGAGTTTATGGACCCAAAAGAATTTGAAAACGGCGTTGCAGCCCTAGAAGGTAAAAAACTGGTAATCGTTGGTTGTGGCGCACAGGGTCTAAACCAAGGTTTAAACTTGCGTGATTCAGGATTAGATGTCAGTTATGCCCTGCGCGATTCTGCGATTGCTGAAAAGCGTGCTTCGTTCGTTAATGCATCAGAAAACGGTTTTACAGTTGGCACTTATGAAGAACTTATTCCTACTGCGGACTTAGTGCTTAACCTTACTCCAGACAAACAACACACCAATGTCGTTGAAGCGGTTATGCCACTGATGAAACAAGGCTCAACCCTGGCATATTCTCATGGCTTCAATATTGTTGAAGAAGGTATGCAAGTACGTGAAGACATCACTGTGATCATGGTTGCCCCTAAGTGCCCAGGTACAGAAGTGCGTGAAGAATATAAGCGAGGCTTTGGTGTACCAACGCTAATCGCGGTTCACCCAGAAAATGATCCAGAAGGTAAAGGCCTTGAACAAGCAAAAGCTTATGCAGCTGGTACTGGTGGTCACAGAGCAGGTGTACTTAAGTCATCTTTCATTGCCGAAGTAAAATCAGATCTTATGGGTGAGCAAACTATCCTTTGCGGTATGTTACAAACTGGCTCGCTACTTTGTTTCGATAAAATGGTTGAAAAAGGCGTTGATGCCGCGTACGCGTCAAAACTTATTCAATACGGTTGGGAAGTGATTACCGAAGCACTTAAGCATGGTGGCATCACCAACATGATGGACCGCTTAAGCAATCCTGCAAAAGTAAAAGCATTCGAGCTAAGTGAAGAGCTAAAGCAGATCATGCGTCCTCTGTACAACAAGCATATGGACGACATCATCAGCGGCGAGTTCTCAAGCGGTATGATGGCCGATTGGGCAGAAGACGACGCCAAACTTCTTTCGTGGCGCGCAGAAACCGCTGAAACGGCATTCGAGAAGCAAGAAAATACGGGGGAAGAAATTTCTGAACAAGCTTTCTTCGACAAAGGTATTTTAATGGTTGCTATGGTAAAAGCAGGTGTTGAACTTGCGTTTGAGACCATGACTGCCGCGGGCATTATTGAAGAGTCAGCATATTATGAGTCGCTTCACGAAACACCGTTAATCGCAAATACAATTGCACGTAAAAAACTATTCGAAATGAACCGTACTATCTCAGATACGGCAGAGTATGGCTGTTATTTATATAATCATGCATGTTTACCATTGCTTCAGGATTTCATGAAAAACATCGAAACTGATGTTATTGGAGAAGGTTTAAGCTCAGATAACTTTGTTGATAATCAATCTCTAATTGCTATTAACAGTGCTATCAGAAACCACCCTGTCGAGAAGGTCGGTGAAACATTACGCGGCTATATGTCAGCGATGAAAAAGATTGTTTAGAAACGTTTCGCTTGTTAGAAACCAAGCCCAATAACTGTAAAGTTTTGGGCTTTTTTACTATTTGTTTACAATTTTAAATAAACTTCAATAGTAGATAAGAATTCCTATGCTAGAATAATTACTTAACTCGTTATCAAAATAAGTAATATGAAAGCGAATAGTTTATCCATTACAGTAAAAATCTCGCTCCTCGGTAGTTTAATCGCAATTATCGTTGCAACACTCATTGGGGTTATCTCTACCTACCAGGCAAAAGGCATGGTCGAAAGACGCATGTTACACTCTGAATTGCCTAGTAAAGTAGAAAATATAAGTAAATCTATAGAGAAACAAATTGCGCAAATGAAAGATGCTGCAGAGCTGCTTTCAAGTAATCAGTTCATTCTAGCCAATGCTAAAAACCACCGACAGGATGACACCCTACTTGTCTCTGAATTACAACGTATTGCAAAACAGTTTGACTTAGCAACCGCGTCATGGGCAAACCGTGAAACAGCTGAGTACTGGAATCAACATGGATTCTTACGTGTTTTGAACCATCAAGAAGACGGCTGGTTTTATGGTTTCACGCAATCAGGTGAAGCTTACTCCATCAGTATTTTTAGAGAAACCACTGGTGCTGTGAATATGTTCGTGAACCACCAGCAGTTGAATGGTATTGGTTTAGCAGGCCTTGCGAAAAGTGTCACTGATATGCAGAGCATGCTCAGTCAATTCACACTTGAGCAAACAGGGTTTGTTTTCGTGGTTGATAATACTGGCGCAATTAAGTTGTTCCCTGATAGTCGCTCAACTCAAGCACAATCCTTGAAAGACTTGTATGGCAGTACAAATTCCAACGCACTTTTACAAAATAACGCGTCAAACTTGATTAATGTTTCTTTGAATAATGAAGCACAAGTGATTGCAAGTCAGCCAATCAAAGGCACAAATTTATATGTTGTGGCACAAGTACCAGAGCATGAGGTTTATACCGAAATACGTAGTCTACAATGGCAGATTGTTGGATATGCCAGCATCATTGCGATTTTTGCTTGCTTAGTCAGCTTTTTCTTAGCTCGTACATTGGCAGCCCCACTTTCTAAAATTGCGCAACTGTTTGCCAACTTAGGAAGTGGCGATGCAAGACTAAATTATCGATTACCAGAATCAACACAACCAGAGCTGCAAGAGCTCAGTGATGGCTTTAATCAGTTTATTGCCAAGATAGAGCAAGCTATCAAACAAGTGGCAAATGAAAGCCATGAAATTCGTGCCACCAGCCTTAAACTAACAGAGCAAAGTAATCGAACTTGCCACGCCCTAAATGAGCAAAAATCTCAAACATTATCTGTAGCGGCTGCGATTAACGAAATGGGCGCAACGGTGCAAGAGATTGCTGGCAATGCGAATAACTCTGCACAATTGACTGAATCAAGTAAAAATACGGTTAAGCACAGTGAACAAGAAATTGCCCAATCTCAGATTACATTAGGACAGCTTGCGGATGACATAAATAGTATGGCTGAGCAGGTTAACTCTCTCGTTGAGCGTACCCGCTCAATCGCAAGTATTGTAGAAGTGATCAGAGGGATCTCAGAGCAAACAAACCTACTGGCACTCAATGCTGCAATTGAATCAGCTCGAGCTGGTGAGCATGGTCGTGGTTTTGCAGTCGTGGCAGACGAAGTGCGTGCGTTGGCAAGCAGAACATCTCAATCTACTGATGAGATCCATAACACCATTAATGAACTCACTGTTGCCGCAGAAAACATTGTATCGCAGATCACGCAATCTAGAAGTCAAGCTGAACATAGTGTTATGAGTATGCAGAACTCTGTTGATCTGCTGAAGGACGTTAGCGAAACATCAAACCAAATCAATGATATGACTACTCTTATCGCAGCTGCTACTGAAGAGCAAAGCAATGTTGTTGCTGAAGTTGGACTAAACATTGAACAGATCAGCGCAGCCAGTGATAATGTTGTCGATGAAACACAAGCAATTTCACAAGCTATTGAAGCCCTTGCCGAGTCAGCGAAAACACTCGATGGTTTAGTTATGAGTTTCGATAGTAAGTAATTAAAAATATTTACTTTTCTAAAAAAGAGCAGCACTCACACTGCTCTTTTTTTATAAGCTAGCGCAATATGCGTAATAATTTGTAACGATTAAAAATACAACAACCCCATTTCTTCATCTAGGCTTAAATAATGACTAGCTGTAAGGGGTTATGTATGAAGCACATTTCATCAACACTAATTGCATTGCTGCTATTACTCAATTTAGCAGGATGTCAGAGCACCCAATCCAATACACCTGACATTAATTACGCACTAATAAACACATCGGTATTTGAACAAAAAGAGATTGTCTCTCAAGATGAAGTTTTTGCTCTCAATGAAGACATAAAAACGCAACTTGACCACTATATTAAAGACAAAGCATCTCCAATACGACAAGCCAAGCAACTACTCAATTTTTTAATGGATAATGGAGACAGTACACTAGCTTATCAAAGTGGCGCTAATCTAGTCGCATCTGACGCTTTTTATAATCTCAATGCAAATTGTCTTTCTCTTTCAATCTTAGCGCATAGTCTCGCAGAGCATTTAGGTCTCTCAACACAATTTCAACGTGTTCATATTCCAGAGTATTGGGATCAAAGCCAAGGTTATAGCCTACTTACTGGTCATGTTAATCTCATCATCAAAAAAGCACCTCTCAGAGATGAAGCAAACAAAATATTCTTTCTAGAACCCACCTCTATTACCGTCGATTTTGATCCTAACAGTAGAGAGCAAAAATTTAAAACGAGCAGAATCAGTAAAAACAGGATCACTGCTATGTTTTACAACAACCGCGGTGCAATGCATATGATCAGAGCTGAATATGACTTAGCTTATAGCTATTTTAAAGGAGCAATCGAACTAGACCCAGCTTACTCAGGTGCTTGGGGAAATCTTGGGATACTCTATCGTATAAACAACATGCACGACCTTGCAGAAAGGACCTACCAACACGCTTTGATTGTTGACCCAAATAACAACACAGCGTTGGGCAATACCGCACTGTTATACCGTTTAACTAACCGAGAAAGCTTAGCATTCGAAATCGAAACTAAATTAGAAAACAAGCGAAAAAGCAATCCTTTCTATATGATTGTAAAAGGTAATGAGGCCATCGCTAAAAATGAACTAAACAAAGCACTTCATTTTTTTAATGAAGCGAGAAAGCTTGATAATGACCTTCATGACAGTTATTTTGGCTTAGCTAAAGTCTATTATTACAAAGGAAACCTTAGTCGTGCAGAACGTTATCTCAAACTGGCGCTTAAAAATGCAGAGTTCAATCACGATAAACGACGCTATGAGGGTAAGCTGGCTGCTTTTAAGTATTTGGCTAGTCGCTAACGCCAATGCTGCCAGCGCGTCGACGCGTTTGTATGAAGATATGAGTGTTTTAACCAGCTCTGAGCATCAAGGAAGAGAAGCTGGCAGCCCGACTCCCAATATCACAGCTCAATTTTTACATGAGCGTTTTCAGAGTTTAGGTATTGAAGTTAATTATCAAAGCTTTGAATTTAAAAATGGGTTCTTTAGCAAAAAGCTGGGGCACAACGTCATCGCGACGTTACCCTGCACTGTTGACCAGTGTGGCAAAAAGTTAGTCATCACCGCCCACTATGACCATTTAGGTGGGCGAGAGAATAGCTTCTATGCAGGCGCCAATGATAATGCGACAGGTACTGCTGCATTATTAGCAATCGCAAAAGTCTTAAAAGAGCAAACTCGATTTAGTGACGTAATATTTTTAGCTACTGACGCGGAAGAAAAGGGGCTCTATGGTGCTAAACATTATGTGAGTGAAACTGACATTAATGGATATGCCTTAAATATTAATTTGGATATGTTAGCCATTAATAACAGAAACACTCTGTACGCACTTCATGATAAAAAAGCCAAAAAATACATTGAGCAATTTAAACAGCAAGAAAATCCATTTAAGGTATTTTCTACTTCGTCTCAGTTTAGGCTGCACAAAAAGCTCAATGACAATCGTATCAACTGGCATAAGGCCAGTGATCATTACGCGTTTAGTTTGAAGAAAATACCGTATATCTACTTTGGTATGGGGATTGATGATAAACATCACACTAAAAAAGACACATTAGACAATATGAACTTTGAAAAGTATCAAGCTGTGGTTGAATCTATCAGTGACTTTATCGTCTCATTAGCGCAAATTCCATTAGACTCCACGAATTGAATCTTTTGAACTTTGTTTAGCTTTTTAAGATGCCATTCCAATTTCGCGGCCGTACTTTTATCACCGACTGCTTTATTATAAATCAATTTGATGGGCGCTTTGCCTTTTAGGTTTTTTGCGCCTTTACCAGCATTATGTGCCTCAACTCGAGCGTCAACGTTGTTGGTGATCCCCGTATACCAATGCCCCAACCTACTTTCGACAATGTAGACAGACCAAACCTTTATATCTTGGGCCACTTTTTTTACCTATTAAGAAACTTTTTTAACTTCATACCGTCAAAGTGTATCAAGAAACTTTACCTTCTGTACGCAATCGGTATGATGCAAACAATAAAAGAATAAGGATCAAAAAATAAATGCTAGTAAAAAAATCCCTCGCTGTTTGGCTAAGTGCAGTAGTTATGACTGTTATGTTGTCTGGCTGTTCAAGTTGGGTATATCGAATTAGTATTCCACAAGGCAACTTTTTAGAACAAAGTGACGTAGATAAACTACGCGTTCAGATGACCCAAGAGCAAGTGCTTTATGTTTTGGGGAGCCCAGTTGCAAAAGATGCTTTTTCAAATGACAGCTGGCACTATAGCTACACGCTAAATATTGGTCGAGATTCTGAGCATAGAAAATCTTTAGTCGTTTATTTTGAGAATGGCCTTCTTGCGAGAATTAGTGGTGATTTTGAAGAGCCAGAAGAGTTTAATATCCCACTCGAGCAATAATTAACATCTACTTTCCTAAATGAAAAAAAGGGCTTAAAGCCCTTTTTTCATTCTCTTATAAATAATTATGCTCTGCCACCGGTTATTTTGTTGGCACGACCTTCTTCTTTCGCTTTTTCAGCTCTTTGTCTTCTTGCTGCTTTTGGGTCGGCAATCAAAGGACGATAAATTTCTATTCTATCACCCTCTTTCACCACTTGATGGTTTTTAACAGTGCGATTCCAAATACCAAGTGCTAAATTCGATAAATCAATTTCAGGACACTTATCTGCAATACCTGATTGTAAAACTACTTGCTCAGCCGTTGAGCCTTCAGCAACATCGACAGACAGCGAGGTTGCAGTGTCTGGTAATGCAAAAACAACTTCAACCTTAATCATTATCTCACCCCATATACGGTTTTAGCACGTTGTGTAAACGCAACAACCATGTTCTTGGCGACTTCGTTAAATACTTTACCGAATGCCATCTCAATTAATTTACTGGCAAATTCAAATTCTAGTTTTAAAGACACTTTACATGCTTGCTCATCAAGCGCTGTAAACTCCCAATAACCATTTAGTGATTTGAAAGGACCGTCAACCAATTTCATCTCAACTTTGTTACCTGCTAAACGATTATTTGTTGTGAACCACTTTTTAAGGCCCGCTTTCGATATTTCTAAACTGGCGGTCATTGAAGACTCATCCTCAGAAATAATTTTTGCGTTGGAACAATTTGGTAAAAATGCAGGGTACGCATTTACATCATTGACTAGGTCAAACATTTCTTGGCTGCTGTACATCACCAGCGCACTTTTTTCAATCTGCGGCATAGCTACTCCACTTGCTTTGACGCGATTTTAGCAAGCTTTTTAATAATTATCTTGTTTACAAAGCATGAGTGGGTAAAAATAAGTAACAAAGCTAAAAAAGCCCTGTTTAATCAGATCATTTGTAGGTAGACTACGCCATTATGGCAAAGAAAAAATCACCAAAAGCAAACAGCAATACTATCGCGCTAAACAAAAAAGCGCGACACGAGTATTTTTTACACGATAAGTTCGAAGCTGGTATTGAACTACAAGGCTGGGAAGTTAAAAGTATCCGAGCAGGTAAAGTAAATATCTCTGATACTTATATTCATCTTAAAGACGGCGAAGCATTTTTACTTGGTGCTCAGATCCAACCATTAAACAGTGCATCAACTCACGTGATTTGTGATCCAATGCGATATCGTAAGCTGCTTCTCAAGAAGCGTGAATTAGATAGATTGATTGGTGCAACTGAGCGCGATGGCTTTTCATTGGTTGCAACTGCAATGTATTGGAAAAAGTGCTGGGTTAAATTGGAGTTCCATTTAGCCAAAGGTAAGAAGATGCACGATAAGCGCGCCGATATCAAAGACAAAGACTGGTCGCGCGATAAAGAGCGCTTAATGAAGCATAAAGCCAGATAAACAATATAATTACTCTAAACCCCAGCATGCTGGGGTTTATTTTTTCAAACGACGCCAAACCCACATGCTTATTTCAGAACATACTGCACAGCAACAAAATCTATTGTTTCAGCTATACGAAACACTCAATATTGAACAACAAAAGCTGTTGATGGTATTGGCCGTCGTTTATAAGCCTTTGAGTCGTGGACATATCAATCAGCTTTGCCGAAAGCTAAGTAATCAAACCCAAATTGATTGGCCTACTAATTTATTACGGTTTAGTAATCCAGATATTGAAGTGTTAGCGCAAAGTGGACTATTCAGTGCAAAAGACGATGTTCACAAGGTCAAACCGCTTCTAGCAAATAAATTAACAGAGCTCAGTATTTATCAAGGGAGCTTTTTACCCATTCTAAAGCTCGCTGAAGACGTTGTGCCCGTTTTACAGCTATATGATTGGGAGAAAACCTTCCAAGATGAGCAAAGGCTCGCCCGCGACTATTTCTACCTCAAAGAATTTAAGAGCCTAGAAAAACATCTTCGCCTGGATAAAAACCCGCAACTCATTGACCATAAAAGAAACCAAATTCTGCTTGAATGTTGCTTTATGCCGTTCAACGAATCGGCTTTTACAGAGCTGCCTGAAAGCATTCAATATCAAGCATTTGCGACTTGGTTAACGTTTAGAAAGCAAAAAGGCGCATCACTCAGCTACCCGCTGAGTTTGCTAAAAAATGTGCTCCAAGATTGTCAATTTTTACCACTCAAATTGCTCTACGGCGAGCATTTAGTACTCCAAGGTGAATGTAAACAAGCAGCAGCCTTATTAGCTGGCGAAGCTAAGTCGGTGTATCACAGACAAATACTGGCTACTATTAGTTTGTTCAACGGAAAAATAAAAGAATCTGTTGATGAATTCGAGCAAGCCATCAAACTTAAAAATAAGCTCTACGGTAAAAAGTCTGACTACTTACTTGGCGTCTTTGGGTTAGTCCAAAAGTTTGCGCTGCTATTACAAGGTGCCGACAATCAGCCAAGTAAGCTGATAAAACTCGTTGAGTTGTGTAAACAACAGAAAAATAATAAGCACTCAGACTCATTCGACAAACTCATCGCGTCTATATTCATTGAGCTGACTCAAGCTATTCAGAAGGCAGAACCTGCTTATTTAAATGACGTAATAAACAACGTTAAACACTCGGTATTTTCAGAGAATATCGCGGCTTTGCTCACCCTCTACGCTCAGTGTTGGACTGCTAAAACTGAAAATTTAAATAGAGAACAAGTGAATACGCTCGTGAGCAATTTTGATCAAGGCGAGCTGACTCTATTTGCTAATCTTGCTCGTCAGTTACGTCATGAATCGACACCACTTACGATTGATTTTACCCAAAGCATTAAAGCCAAGCCAAGATGGGATAGAGCTTTATCGCAACTGAAAGCGCTTACTAATCTATCTAAACCCGATAGTGCTCAATCAAATAGCGATGAGCGATTAATCTGGGAATTACACTTTGCAGATGAGCATTCCTACTTCACTGCACGAATACAAAGTAGGTCGGCTCAAGGTTGGAGTAATGGAAAGCCAATTTCAGCCAAACGGTTAGTAGAATCATCAAGTTCATTAAACTGCTTAACTGTAAAAGACAAAACCATCATTCAAGCTATTGAAAAGCTTGCTTTTGAAGATTATCGAGGTATAGGCACTCAGTATCAGTTAACGGGTCTTAAAGCCCTCAGGGCAATCAAAGGCGCACCGAACATTTATCTCAACGATGACTTTACGATGCCAATCAGTATTTCTGAGCACTCCCCCGCTGTGCTAATCGACAAGCATCAACAAGAGATCCATGTTTCAATCAGTCATTTACCCAAATCATTAGAACGCGAAGCCCCTGTTTTCTCTTTTTATCAAATACAGTCTGATGAATATGGCTTTAGCACCTTTGAAACCGAGCATTTAAAAGTAGCTCGCATTATCCGCGAAGAAGGGCTTGTTTTGCCTATTTCAGCAGAAGCTGAGCTGTTGCAAAGTGTGCAAGCCATAGCGCCTTTGATTGATATTCAAAGTAGTTTAGACAATAAATCAGAAGCAGATAGCCAAACATCAACCACCAAACTAATTACTACGAATAATAAACTCGTCATCAACATACAACCCTATCAAGAGGGTTTAGTGTTTACATGTATCGTGATGCCATTAGGTGAAGAAGGTCCTGCTTTTAAACCGGCTATCGGCGCAAAGCATATCTCTGCATTAATAAATCATGAGCGGCTAAGCACATCTCGAAATTTAGCGCTTGAACAGCAGTTACTTGAACGTTTAGATGTACTCTGCCCCGCCTTTCAGGCGATGACAGATAACCAGCTTAAAGTGTCAGTATCTCAAGATGCGTATGAAGTGTTATTAAAGCTCGAAGAGATCAGCAAACAAGAGCAGGCCTCATTGCCTTTATTATTACGATGGCCGAAAGGTAAAACCCTTTCTTTATCACCAGAGCTGCAAACGCAGCATTTACAGCTTGCAATGTACCGTCAAAACGAATGGTTTAATTTACAAGGTGGGCTACAACTAGATGATGGCAAAGTAATAGCTGTTAAGCATTTACTGCAGTTAGCCGAACAAAGTGGTAGCCGCTTTATCAAGCTAGAGTCTGCTCAAGTACTGTGCTTGTCAGAGCAACTAAAAGCTCGACTCGATACCATCAATATGGCTAGCGAGCACGGACAGTTTCATCCACTTGCAGGCAAAGTGATCAATGAAGCCATGTCTGGTATGCGCATGAAAACCTTGCATAGCTGGGAACAACAAACCCAGCGTATGTTTGAAGCTGAAAAGTTGCAACCCAAGCTTTCGCCTTATTTAAATGCCGATTTACGCCACTACCAAATTGAAGGCTTTCAGTGGGCGATGAAGTTAGCTCATTGGGGTGCAGGCGCATGTTTAGCGGATGACATGGGCTTAGGTAAAACATTACAAGCGCTAGCTGTGATCCAAGCTCGCGCATCACAGGGGCCAACGTTGATTATTGCGCCTACTTCGGTCTGTTTTAATTGGCAACAAGAAGCAAAAAAATTTACACCCACTCTGAGTGTTTTCAACTTTGCGGACAACCCTACGGCTGAATTTGTTGGAGCGCTCACTGGCAATGAATGCTTGATTATCAGCTATGCCATGTTACAGCGTCATATTGATATACTTAAACCCATTAACTGGCAAACAATTGTGGCTGATGAAGCACAAGCACTTAAAAACCCGTTATCGCAAAGAACACAAGCTGCTTGCGCTTTAAAAGCCGATTTTAGAATGATTACCACAGGTACGCCGCTTGAAAACAATTTAAGTGAACTGTGGAGCTTATTTAGATTTGTAAACCCCGGGCTATTAGGCAACTTAAAAACCTTTAACCGCCGTTTCGCTCAACCTATTGAGCAAAGTGACGAAGACCCAATAAAGGGCAAAAAAGCCGCCTTTGGTTTAAAAACTCTACTTAAACCTTTTATTCTCAGACGACTAAAATCTGAGGTATTAACTGAGCTGCCGCCACGCACACATATAGATGTTCACGTGCCGCTCAATGAGCAAGAAAGACATTTATATGAAGCAATAAGAGTCAATGCCGTCGAGAAACTGGCTACAATTCAAAAAGAGCAAAGTATAGCAACACAGCGCATGCAGATTTTTGCTGAGCTAACCAAGCTAAGACAAGCGTGTAGTAACCCCACTTTGGTATCACCAGATACCGACATCGAAAGTTCAAAGTTAAAGCAACTAACTATGTTGCTGGTTGAGCTCAGAGAAAATAAACACAAAGCACTGATATTCAGTCAATTCATTGGTAGCTTGCAAGCGGTTAAAGCACTATTAGAGGCACAGCAAATACCTTTTCACTATATAGATGGTGCAACACCTGCGGAGCAACGCAAACACAGTGTTAACGCGTTCCAACGTGGTGAAGGCGAAATATTCTTAATAAGCTTAAAAGCTGGTGGCTCAGGATTAAACCTTACCGCAGCTGATTATGTTATCCATCTTGATCCGTGGTGGAACCCCGCGGTTGAGGCCCAAGCTTCTGATCGCGCGCACCGCATTGGCCAGACTAAGCCTGTCACGGTTTATCGCTTAGTCGCAGAACAAACCATTGAAGAAAAAATCCTCGCCCTACATGAGCATAAAAAAGAACTTGCGGATAAGTTACTTGATGAGGGGAATGCAATAGATGCACTAAGTGTGCAAGAATTACTCGGTTTGTTAAAAGAAACGTTTTAAGTAAGATTTGGTGATTGAGAGTTTAAGAAGCATCTTCAATCACCAGCATCAAAGAAAGAATATTCTTAGTTAAATTGAACGATTTCAACACCTAACACATATTGACCTTGCTCATCTTGCGCACAACGCACAACCTTAGTGTGGGCATTCAAAGGTGGAATACTGGCACTGCTTGAGTCAATATGAATATCTAGTATGGTGTCGACTTCTAATGGTTGTTCAACCTCAATGGAAAGACCTGTCGCACTCAAATCTAAGCATTTACCAACCAGATTGAGCTGTTGTTCTAAAACTGAAATTTTTGCCTCAGCATTAACCATCATACGCATAAAGCGGCGTTTATCTTCGTGCAACATAGAGTACTCCTAAACCATTGATTTTAGTTTTTCTAGTAATTGTTGCATTGAAAAAGGTTTCACTACGTAGGCGTCGCACCCTGCTTCGAATCCGGCTTGTTGCTCTTGCTCAGACTCAAGCCCTGATAGCATAACTATTGGAATGTCTTTTGTTTCTGGCGTATTTTTCAATAGCCGACAAGTGTCATAGCCATCAAGACCAGGCATACAGACATCTAGTAAAATAGCATCAGGTGGGTTCGCGATAGCCGATGACAAACATGACTTGCCTGAGTCAGCATAACTGAGCTCAAAGTTACTCGATAGCGCTGTGGTGAGCATTTCAAAATTAAAATATTCATCATCAACCACCAACACATGCGGCGTTGGTTTTGCTTTTACTTGAGTTGTCATTGGCAATGCTACTTCCTTTTCAATACTCAATTTAGTTCCTCTTATTAAGGTAATTCGCCTAGCTCAAATTGCAAGGCGGATTGACAATTAATCACACTCTTTAAGTGCATTAAGAACACGCTTAGCAGAAATTGCGTAAGGTGTCCCTAATGTTTGAGCAAACAAAGACACTCTTAGTTCCTGCTGCATCCAAAAAATATTTTCAAGCTCTTTTGGAACCGGCAAACCTTTTGGAATTTTCGCCAGTTTTTTCTGATACTCTTGAGATACTTTATCTAACTCTAATGTACACAATCTGTCTCTATTTGGATCAACAGGCAGCTTTTCTAAACGACGCTCAATGGCTTTCATATAACGCAGTAAATCATTGAGTTTCTCAGCACCGTGTTTACTCACAAACCCTCTAAAGACTAAAGATTCAAGCTGGGATTTAATGTCGCCATGTGCTGTGATCATGGTTAAGTCAACCTTGCCTTTCATACGCTTATTTATGGCGTGCGCAACGCTCAACACTTGTTCTACCTGAGTAGCAATTTCAACTACCGCATCACCCAGCTCACCACGGATAAATTCTTTTACCTGCTCAAACGCTTGCTCATCTCGAATATCACCATGTTTTTGTAGTAAGGCATCCACTCCAGAAGCAATACAGTCATCAATTAAATCTTGTATTTTACCAAATGGGTTAAAATACAAGCCCAGTTTGGCCTTGTTTGGTAAATGCTGCTGCAAGTATTTAATTGGTGACGGTACATTTAATAACACCAGTCTCCTTAACCCTTGCTGATGCGCAGCTTGTGCTTTTAATTCATTATCGAATAATTCAATGGCAGCACTGGACTTTTTATCTACCAACGCAGGGAATGCTTTGATTTCATAGTTACCCTGCTTCTTAGTGTACTCTTTTGGTAACTCACCAAACTCCCATTGAGTGAGATCGCTTTGTTCAATACCCTGCTCTGCCACTTTAGACAGTGTACTTGTTACTTGACCTTGTAATTGCGCTTTTAATTTCAGCAAATCTTTACCGTGAGCTAAAACCTTATTTTTCTCATCAACGACTTCAAATTGCATCACTAAATGCGTATCTAACGTGCTGGTATCCCATTGCTCTTCAGCAACACGAACCCCTGTCATTTTCAGTAAACGATTGCTAAGTGCATCAATTAAACGCCCTTGCATCGGCTCAACACTCGCTAAAACTGCATCAGCGTAATTTGGTGCAGGAACAAAATTTCTTCTTAACGTTTTCGGCAGGCTTTTGATGAGACCACATATAAGTTCATGTCTGAGTGCAGGAATATGCCAGTCAAACCCTTCATCTTGAACCTGGTTAAGCAGTGCCAAAGGAATATTAACCGTAACACCGTCAACAGGCTGTCCCGGCTCAAAATGATAACTCAACGGCAGAATTAAATTACCTTGTTGCCAAGTATCAGGATAATCAAACTCAGTGATCTGCTCCGCACCATGCTGCATCAAATAGTCTCGAGACATATGCAAGTAGCACTTATCTTTTTGCTTTTGTTTTTTCCACCAATGGTTGAACGCAGCACGGTTATTTACTTCTTGCGGAATTTTCTCATCGTAGAACTCAAACAAAGTAATTTCGTCGACTAAGATATCTCTACGACGGGCTTTTTTCTCAAGCGTGTGGATTTCATCAATTAGATCTTGGTTATATTTCAAAAAGCCTTCTTGTTGGCCAAGTTGATCTGCAATCAGCGCTTCTTTAATGAATAATTCGCGGCTGACAACGGGGTCAATTTGACTATATACGGTACGCTTCTTAGAGACGATAATCATGCCATACAGACTTTGCTGCTCGTAAGCAATCACACAGCCTGGCTTTTTCTCCCAGTGAGGCTCGCTGAAACTTCGCTTCACTAAATGTTGTGCAATCGGTGGTACCCAAGTCACATCAATTTTCGCATTCATGCGGGCATACAGCTTACTGGTTTCAACCAATTCTGCTGACATCAACCACTTTGGCGACTTTTTGAAAAGGCTAGAACCTGGGAATATATGAAATTGGCTATTACGCGCCCCTTTATAGACCTGCTTTTCATCTTTAAAACCAATATGACTCAACATACCGCTGAGCAAAGCTTGATGAACGTTATCTACTTCAGCCTGATTATCAGTAAGCTTAATCCCCATTTCTTCACAGACTGTGGTTAACTGATAAACAATATCTTGCCACTCACGAATACGCATGTAGGCTAAGAACTCTTTCTGACAAAGCTTTCTGAATTGGCTACGGCTTAACTCTTCTTGTTGTTGCTCTAAGTAATACCATAAATTTAAGAATGCTAAGAAATCAGAATCAGGATGCGCAAAGCGCTCATGTTTTTCATCTGATGCACCTTTTTTATCTTGCGGGCGCTCTCTTGGATCTTGAATCGATAAAGCAGCAACTATGACGATGACTTCACGCAATGCGCCCAGCTTTTCAGCAGACAACACCATTTTCGCCAAGCGAGGATCAATCGGTAAGCGGCTCAAGGCTCGACCAGATTGAGTAAGCTTAGTCTGCTGTCTTCTTTTTGAAGGATGAACGGCTTCAAGCTCTTCGAGTAAGGCAATACCGTCATTAATATTACGGCTATCAGGTGCCTGTACAAACGGAAATTCACTGATATCGCCAAGCCCTAGGCCAAGCATTTGTAAAATAACCGATGCTAAGTTAGTACGAAGGATTTCAGGATCGGTAAACTCAGGACGACCTAAAAAGTCTTCTTCTGAATACAGACGAATACAAATACCTGAAGCCACACGACCACAGCGGCCTTTTCGCTGGTTAGCACTGGCTTGTGAAATGGCCTCGATAGGTAAACGCTGTACTTTTGTTCGGTAGCTGTAACGGCTAATACGTGCAGTACCTGGGTCAATCACATAACGAATACCAGGTACAGTCAGTGATGTTTCAGCTACGTTGGTTGATAAGACAATTCGTCGATGACTGTGCGCGGCAAAAATACGGTTTTGCTCCGCATTTGAGAGTCTGGCGTATAACGGTAAGACTTCTACGCCCTTTAAATTTCGCTTACCTAGCGCATCGGCGGTATCTCTGATCTCTCTTTCACCATTCATGAAAATAAGAATATCACCAGGACCTTCGGCACATAACTCATCAACCGCATCAAAAATACCTTGCAGTTGGTCGTTTTCTGCTTCGCTTTCATTGCCAGCTAAATCAAGTGTTGGCCTATATCTTACTTCAACTGGGTATGTTCTACCCGATACTTCAATGATAGGTGCATTATTAAAGTGTTTTGAAAAACGTTCAGGGTCGATGGTTGCTGATGTAATAATAACTTTTAGATCAGGACGCTTAGGCAACAGGTTTTTTAAATAACCCAAGATGAAATCAATGTTAAGGCTTCTTTCGTGGGCTTCATCAATAATAATCGTATCGTACTGATTCAAATAACGATCGTTCTGAATTTCCGCCAACAAAATACCATCGGTCATCAGTTTAACGTACGAGTTGTCGCCAACCTGATCGCTAAATCGAATTTTAAAACCAACCTCTTCACCTAAATCACAATTCAGTTCTTCGGCAATACGATTTGCAACGCTTCTTGCTGCTAATCGACGAGGCTGAGTATGACCAATATAGCCGTCAACACCACGGCCTAGCTCTAAACAAATTTTAGGTAACTGTGTGGTTTTACCCGAGCCCGTTTCACCCGCCACAATTACAACTTGATTTTCAGCAATGGCTTTTTTTATTTCGTCTTTTTTCTGGCTTACAGGAAGTTGCTCTGGGTAATCTACTTTTGGCAGGTTTTCTAAGCGAGTAACACGCAACGACTGACTGGCCTCAATATCTTTCTTAATTGAAGCAATAACTTTGTTTTGTTTATTCTCGTCATTTATTTTTTTAACACCATGCAGGCGTTTTTTAAAAATAAACTGATCTTTCTTAAGGCAAGTTTTTAGCTCAGTAAATAGCGGTCCTACACTCACTTCCACGACACTCTTTTAAAAAATAAAACAGCGGCAAGTATATCAAAAACCGTTTACTGAGCCTATTACTGAAGTTGTTGTTCTATTGAACGATTATTTAATCTATCGCTATGCGTGCAAATTACACATATCGATGACCGGACTCATAATTATCATGCAGATGTTTATCAAGTGCTAACAAAACATGTGCTCGAGTAATTACCCCAACTAAAATACCATCACTATCACAAACCGGATACAGTTTTGGGGTGTTCACAGTCATTCTGTCGGCCATTTGTACAATGCTGTCATCAGCCGAAACGCAAAAAGGCTCGGCATTCATGACATCAGACACCACACTGTGAGACTCGTTTTGATAAGTTGCTTCTAACATTTTTTTTAAGCAATCTTGCTCTGACAAAAAACCTATTACTTTCTTATTCTCATCAATAACGGGGCCACCCGACTGACCACTTTGCAATAGTTTTTCTACTGCAGCTTCTATGCGCATATCTTGAGAGAAGGTAACTGGACGATGATTTAGATAGTCTTTTACTTTGATTGAATGCATTATTTCGCTCCATTAAAAAAGCCAGCTAAATTAAATATAGCTGGCTATCATGGAGTTGCCTGTATTTTCAAAAAATTAACGGTTAATCGTCTTTGAAAATACCTATCTGAGTATCTTGTGATGAAGACTTACTGGCTCGATACATACCTTTGGTATTAAATGGCATACTGATATTGCCTTTGGTGTCCACAATGATCACACCACCTGTACCACCGATAGGCATGAGAACATCGTTGATCACTTCTTTACCCGCTTGTTCAATTGACTTACCTTGATACTCGACTCTTGCACAAATATCACTGGCAACGCTGTAACGAATAAAATACTCGCCATGACCAGTCGCCGAAACAGCACAAGAGCGGTTATCAGCAAATGTACCCGCCCCTATTATCGGCGAATCACCCACACGGCCAAAGCGCTTTGCAGTCATACCACCTGTCGATGTGCCAGCAGCCAAGTTACCATTTTTGTCTAAAGCAACAGCTCCGACTGTGCCCATCTTATATTCGTTTGCCAGTGCTTGGTGCGCAGCCTGATAATCCTTGCTGGTTTTATTAGCCGCATCAAGCTTCTTTTTAGCTTTGATAAGGGCTTCATATCGGTGTTTGGTATCAAAGTAACTATTGTCTACAAAATCGAAGCCTTGGTGTTTTGCAAATTGCTCGGCGCCTGCTCCACTCAGCATCACATGGACAGAGTTCTCCATCACTGAGCGAGCCAAATCAATTGGGTTTCTAACCGTTTTTACCCCAGCAACTGCCCCAGCTTGACGATTTCGGCCATCCATAATGGATGCATCTAATTCATGAGAACCGTCATAAGTATAAACAGCGCCTTTACCAGCATTAAAAAAAGGCGAATCTTCTAAAATATTTATCGCCTTGGTGACAGCGTCTAGACTCTCACCACCAGACTCAAGCACTTTATATCCTGCTTCTACTGCTTCTTCTAACTTTGCTCTATAGGCTTTCTCTTGCTCTGGTGTAAAACGGCTTTTTTCAATTGTACCCGCACCACCATGAATTGCGATTGCAATAGGTTGCGTTTGTGCCATCGCGCCAAAACTCGATATAGCAATACCTATAGCCGCTAATAGAGATTTCTTATTCATATTTTATCCTTGGACTTTTTTAGTTCATCTTGGGAAGTTTGTAACTAAATTGCAACAAAACGAGTCAAACTTAATTAACCAAATTGCAGGCACAAAAAAAGCACCTACAGGTGCTTTTTTTCAAACGCTTAATAATTAGCTAGCTTGACGCTGTGCTTTTAAGCGCGCTAAACGAGCTACTTGGTGAGTAGACGTTAAGAAAGAGAAGATAGGCGCTAGGTAGCCACGCTTACGTAGCTCTAAGTATGCTTCATCGCTTAATTCATTTAGCTTGCGCTCGTCAACAAGGTAGATACCGTTGATGTCTTTTTTCTCACCAGCGATTTCAACTGTTAAGGTTTGTTGAACTAAAAGCTCTTTCTCAGCTAAGTAAGCAGTGAACGCTTCAGTAACACGTGCAAATTCAACATAGTTTACTAGCGCTTCTTTACGACGCTCTAGGTATTCAGTTTCTTTGCCATCAGCAAATAACGCGTTCCCTTCTTCTTCACCAACTAATGGACTTGCTTCATCGATAACAATACCAAATTGATCTTCTTCAGGGTGCTTCACAAGACCAAACGGGTAACGAGCAGCAGCTAAAGGTGCAAAACCAGCTGTCCACTTGCCATCTTGTACAAATAAGTTTTCACCTGGCTCTAAACCAAACATAACAACTGGTTGAAATTGTCCATTCTCAGTGTTTTTTACAAACGCCATTGGGAATTCAGTTGCTACACGCGCAAACTCATGCGCTACTACTGGCATTAAGTGCTGTGATTTTAAAAATTCAACGTTGATGCCATTTTTTACTTTTTTGTTGGCATGCTTCTCGTTATGTAAAGGCTGCACTTGTTGCTCTGCCATAATACTACTCCATTCATTTACGTAATTATTACTTTTAGTTCGCTTAGGCTAAAGGTTTTGTTTCTAAATTGGAAGAGTAATTTTCGCAAAATAAAAAACTTTATAATTTACCCTTAAACCATGTTCTGATACTCATAAGATCGTTATGTGATAAGTTCATCAATATGTCATGCAAGTCATCAGGCAAATGAGATTTGGGATCAGTTTCAGTCTGAAAAACATAATAATTGAATATTTCTTTCCATGCTTTTCTTTCTTGAATAGGCAGGCTAGGAATAAAGGACATTAAAAACACTAGGCTATCATACGGTAAGCTACCTTCGTTGTTTAATTCTTTCCACCAATAATTTAATAAAATATTTTCAGAGTCTAGTGATTGCACAGCATGCCACCACAAATTTGGAATAAAGACAGCTTGACCAGGCTCCAATGCAACATCAACAGCATGTTGTAGAGCCGCTTCATACCTCGGAAATTTATCAAAGTCAGGGTTAACAACATCAACCATGCTTATCGGAGTGCCTCCTGGTGTTAAAGATATAGGTCCCACATATAAATTCTGAATTTGATGGGTCGGAAACAATTTAAACTCTCTTCGTCCTTTCAGCACATGTGCAATATTGTGAGAAAAATCAAAGTGAGCTGCAGTATTACATTTGTTCCCTAGCCAAAGCCTAGCATCAACATCCTCTTTTAACTCACGGCACTGAAAAGTATCTTTAACAAAATTATTAAAAACTATATTTAAAGGAATCGCTTGAGCTGCGTAAAAGCTTTTATTGGTGTTAGGGTCTTTTAATAGATTAAAAAAATCACTAAAGGAGCATGTATGATGTTCAAAATTTAGAGCATTTACACGATCATTGTAAAAGTATCTACCTGCAAACTCTTCAGCTAATTTTGAATAATGAATCTGTTCAGAAACTACATTTTCTTTAAGAATTTCTGTTATATTATTTAAATCAATTGAACTATGGCTCGCGTGATGAAAATCCGAGATTTTTACCGGAAGGTTAAAATTAATAAAGGTTTCTAAATTATCAAAGAACTCCTTCCTTCCAACTTCTGTTATTGCCATACCACCTAACCCATATATAAAAATTGACTTATGAAACTATCATTAAGTAAAAAAATAACAATACAGAAAACAAAGATTAATGACAACGATGTCATTTATGTGATTGATAATTTTTTATCTGAGCCTGATGACATAGTGTCTTTTGCATGCGAAACAGCTTATTTTAACCCGCCAGGTAAAGATGGTACTTTGTACCCAGGTATTAGGGATTTAATGCCTAGACCTTATGAAGCTTGTTTACAAGAGCTATTGAATGAGCTGTTTGAAAGTGAAACTTATATTCATAGGTGTATGCTCAGCTTAATAACTATCCCCGATGAAGAAATAAACGAATTCCAATCACTTCCTCATGTGGATTCTCTTGAAGACTGCCAATATGCAAGTGTTCACTATCTTTGCGATAGTCAATACGGCGGAACATCTATTTATAAGCATATACCTTCTGGTGATATAAAAATAACACCTAAAAATGTGCAACTGATGCAAGATGCTCTAAACAATAATAAACAGAGAGGATACCTAACAAATAACAATGATTTATTTGAAAGTGTCTTTTCTGTCGAGGCAAAATTCAACAGAATTGTCATTTATCCGAGTAATTTACTTCATTGTGCCGATATAAACAAAGCTAAAAGTATCTCAGCAAATCCAAAAAGAGGCCGATTGACTGTAGCCTCTTTTTTTGAAATATAAACCTGTCGAGTAGAGTTTATGGTTTTTCAAATTTTTGGAAAACCATTCTCAAACACTTTTTTAATTAATTCACGTTGTTTTGGTAATCTATTTTTATATTCCTCAAACGTTTTAAGCACTTGATTTGTTTGATTCTCATAGCGTGCTAACTCATGATCACTCATTTTTAAATCTTTGAAAGAAAAATCCATCCCAGCTAAAACATATAAATAATTCTCTAAATCGAAAACCTCAAATTTAGAGAAGAAATCGTCTTTGCTAGGGTAACTTTTCATCCATAAAGAAAGCTTTTCAGTTAGACTAGTTGGAATAGATGACATATCTCTATTATCAAGCCAAAACTGACTATCAGTGCGATTTGAAATACAGTAGTGAAGTTTAACAAAATCTATCACTCTTTCCCAAGTGTAGGTAATACGCTTATTAAAGTGCTTTGCAAAGTCCTCTAAATCAGACGCATGCTCAGGAAGTTTATTACAAAACAGATTAGCAGAAAAATCAGAAAGCAGAATTGCTGTTGCTTCTAAAGGTTCAACAAACCCCTGTGAAAGACCAATTGCCAAACAGTTTTTATTCCAGGCTTGCTCCCTGTAACCTATCTTCATGTCAATTTTTCTAACATTAAATTCTTCTAATGGATTTCCAACATATTTTTCAAGTTTTTCTCTTGCGGTATCTTCAGACATATACCTGTCGCAATAGACTAGGCCTATACCACGTCTAGTTGAAAGCGCGATATCCCATATCCAGCCAGCTTGATGTGCTGTTGATATAGTGAAAGGAGGAATTTCTTTGTCGAGATTAGGTATTTGAACCGTTAACGCCTTATTTGAAAATATGACATTACTCTTATCTATAAAAGGCACAGCTAACTTCTGACCTAGTATTAGACTCGTAAAACCTGAGCAATCAATATAAAAATCGTACTTTGTCATCCCATTTTTTTGTAGCTTCAAGGCTAAAATTCCTATTTCCGAGTCAATAGTCACGTCTTCAACATTATCGGAAATATAATTCACACCTAATTTTTCAACTGCATTTTCCTTCAACAGTTGAGCAAATTTATGTGCATCAAAATGGTATGCATAATCAGAAATACCAGTGAATTCAGCATCAGTTATATTTTTAGGTGCTAAATTTAGTTCAGCTAAATGCTGTTGAATTGACACCATTTCAGCAAAACTTGACCCTTTTTTCTTATGCCAAAAGGGCAGTAAATTGTCACCGAAAGGGAAAGGGTAATCAAAAAGATGGTGATAAAAGTTTTTTTCACCATGCGTTTCTTTATCCATCCAGTTAGCGAACTTAATAGATTGTTTAAAAGTTGCATCACATTTTGTTATTAGTTCAGATTCACTGATCCCTATTCTTTTAAGCGTCTGACGAATAGAAGGAACAGTTCCCTCCCCGACTCCAATTATCGGAATATCTGGAGACTCTATTAGGGTTACTGATTTGGTTTTATCATGAGATAACTTGGTGGCAAGTAGGCTTGCTGTGATCCACCCAGCAGTTCCGCCACCAACCACAACATAATTTTTAATCTCGATATCTTTCATACATTGCCTCAAAGCTTCACAGAAACAAAGTTGCTTTTGCCCTGAATTTTATTTATGAAATCTGAATGACTTAGAACAGCATTGCAAGCTTGTTTTTTTCTTTCATCAAGATATTGAAAAATATCTTCAAACTCCCCGCCTATTGTGGGTATTTTTAATTCAGGGAAATAATTCATACCATATAAAATATATCTATAGCTGGTATCAGAAAACATATGTGACGTAGAGTCAGACACATCAAAAAATTCACAGACCTTAGATTTCCACAGCTCTAATCTTTTGGATAATTCGGGACAAAAATCTAAAGTTTTGTGTACATCTCGCCAAAATTCTGTGTCCTTTCTATCTGAAAGCACATAGTGGAGCACGATGAAGTCTTTTAATTCATCATATGTTTTACACATAGTCAGATTAAAGTTATCAATATTACTTTGGCTGTTTCCTGAGAAGTTATTGTGCAAAACAAAAAATCTTGCAGCCAAATATATTAGGTGCAAACCCGTTGACTCTAAAGGCTCAATAAAACCACTTGATAAGCCGACAGAAACACAATTACCAACCCACTGCTGCTTCCTGCGGCCAACTTTCATTTCAATGTGGTTAAATTGAGTACCATCTGGTAAATTAAGGTGGGTTCTAAATTCGTTTTCAGCAGTCTTAGAGTCTATATACCTACTTGAATATACATATCCATTACCTGTTCGGTTCTGTAGATCTATTTTCCAAGCCCAACCTGCATTTAACGCATAAGACTCAGTATAACTTTTAGACGAATAACCCGCTTCATGCGGTGTTTGAACAGTTACAGCTCTATCACAAAACAGCGAGTCTCTATAACTGTGCCAGTTGGAATCGTCATCAACTTGACTAATTAAAAGGCCTCTAAACCCAGTACAGTCTATAAAATAATCTGACTTAAAAGTACCTTTGGTTGTATCTAAGGAGTCAATAATATTACCACTAGAATTTACACTAGAAACATGTGCTTCGATTCGCTCAACCCCTTTTGCACATGCATAATCACGTAAATACTGCCCAAACAACCTTGCATCTAGGTGATAGCTATATGGCACGATAGATTGAAAACTTTTACTGTTCATTACTTTTGGTGTCAGGTTTTTTTGCGCTAAAGCATGGGCAATAGAAACACTTTGATCATAAGGCTTTCTCCGTTCAGATAATAACCATGAAGTTGCTACATCTAACCTTTTTTCTACTTTTTCTTGGTCAAATGGATGCATATAAGTATGAACTTGGCCATCATTACTCGGCGCGCACCAATTTTTGAATAAAATACCTGTCTTAATAGTGGCATTTGTATGTTTCATAAAGTCCATTTCATCAATACCTACTGCTTGAAGAAAGTCCTTTATCGCTGGTACAGTTGCTTCACCTACACCCACAATATCGATATCAGGGCTTTCAATAAGCCTAACTTTTACTGTTTGACCAAATTTGTTATATGCTTGATTAAGTAATACAGCAGTCATCCAACCTGAGGTACCACCACCGACTATTGTGATCGTATTCATACTTCACCTTTTAGAAACTAAAAAGCCCAGCATAGGCTGGGCTTAAAACTACTTGTTATATTAGAAACGGAAGTTTACGCCCGCTTTAATACGTCTTTCGCCTTCGAATGACCATGCTGGATAATTATTCTTCAGCTCATTCTTAATTGTTGATTCTGTCGGAGCAGCACCAAGTTGAATACTATCTTCTTCAAGAATGTTAACAACTTCAAATGTGAAACCTACAGAGTCATTTAATGTGTATGTAGCTGAGAAATCAAGTGTGCCGTAATCGTCATGCATACGGTTACCGTAGAAGCCTGCGCCTTCACGGATCATGTACTCTGAACGCCAGTTATATGCTAAACGTGCACTGTAGTTATCAGCTTCATAATAACCAACTAAGTTAAGAGTATGCTTTGAAGAGTCTGAGAAGTTAGAAACTAAATCAGCATAGTTCTTAGCATCTGCTGTAGCATCAACAAAAGTGTAGTTAGCTACATAACCTAAACCACTCTCAAATGAGTTCTGCCACTGTAGTTCAAAACCGCGGATCTCACCACCAGTAGAGTTTCTCTGAGTACTGATTGTCCAATTATCATTACCAAAGTTATCAACAATACCTAACGACACATTTGGCTCTAAGCCTGCTGTTGTGAAGCTTGAAATATCTTTAATGAAATAAGTAAATGATAATAACGCGCTTGAATCATAATACCACTCTAAGCTTAAATCAGCTTGAGTAGCCTTGAATGGCTTAAGTGCTGGAGAACCCTTAGTTAATACTTCGTTGCCTTCGATGTCATCGTTATAGCCATCTTGTGATTGGCGAGCAAACATATTTGCGTAGTTTGGACGAGCGATAACTTGTGACGCTGAAGTACGAAGAATTAAATCTTCAGTTAGGTCAAATACAATATTAACACTTGGAAGAACGTCGCTGTAATCAGCTTTTTCTGTTGTTAGTGTTGTCTCATAAGCCTGGTAACCTGCTAGAGAACCACCTTCAGCATATAAACCTGCAGCAATACCATCAAAATCTACAGCAAAAAAGTCAGACTCAGCATCTGTGCTAATATAACGTAGACCAAAGTTACCACGAACACCATCAGTTTCGAATTCAGCCATTACGTAAGCAGCAAAGTTATCTTCTTCAACTGTACCGTAACCAGAACGTAATAACTCCCACTCACCTAAACCACTTTTAGCACGCTCAAGTAGTGCATCGTAGTTCGCTTCTGGGAACATAAAGCCTTGAGAAAGTTGAAGCTGGCTATCTAAATATAGCTTGCTTACATCACCAGGAAGTTGGTTAGTAGGAGCTACACGAGGGTTTGGCCAAAAAGTCTTTTCTTCAACAAAGTGGCTTGCATAACTGAAACCTGTTTTGATTGAAGTAATTGCACCAAAGTCTACATAGAACTTGATGTTACCTTGAACAAAATCTTCTTCATCTGTATTTGGTTGGCTTCTAATAGACCAACCTGGTAAGTCTAAATCACCAACAAAATCATCACGAGTCCATGATTTAACTGCAGTATCTACTGCGAAGATTTTACCAGTTGCATCGTAAACACCAGCAAAGTCAGACGCTTCACCGATACCATTACGCTGTGCTGCAGTGAAGTTAGTACCACCTTCAGATTTAGTATTACCGATACGACCATCGATTACAAAACCATCACCAGAGTATTTACCATTTATTTCTAGAGTCTTTGAATTCATTTCTGCATCACGAACCCAAGTTTGACCCCAACTACCGCCTGCAAGTGCATCTAGAGTTGTTTTAACACAATCACCTGTTGCATTAGTAGCTTGACAAGTTGGCATGTTACCAAGAGGGCCATCTACCTCGTTCTCATCAACGCCACCGTTGCTGTATTTGTCACCGTAAGGGATCCAACGAGCAGCATCTGCACCTTGAGAGAAAAGGAATAATGAAGAGTTGATGTTGTCAGCCTGAAGGTCTAATGAAGTATAGTTCAAACCAAACTCCATCTCATCAGTTGGCGCATACTGAAGCGCAACGTTTAGAGCTGTACGCTCACGGTCTTGCTTAAATACAGTTGGCGCTACTGCACCACCCCAGTTTAGAATCGTTTCTGTACCACGACGTTGATATTCAGTGTCCTTACGAGACATCGCAACTAATGCACCAAAGTTTTCGTCGTCATTTTTCCAGCTGTATAGACCTGAAACTTCAGGGTCCCACTGCTCTGAAACAGAACCATGATCGAATTTAACACTACCGAAAACTGTATTTGCGTCTAAGTCTAATGGTTTACGAGAGTTAACGATGATAACACCACCAACACCACCTTCAGGAAGGTCAGCTTGAGAAGACTTGTAAACTTCAATTCCGCCTACCATTTCTGAAGGCATTAATGAATAGTTGAAGCTTCTGTCAATGTCTTGTTGATCATACCAGTTTGTAGAAGCAACAGTATGACCGTTTAATAGAGTACGTGTTAATTGTGCTGAAGCACCACGGATAGAAACTTGCTGACCTTGGCCGAATTGACGACCTACTGAAACGCCTGAGATACGACCTAAAGCTTCACCTACATCACTGTCTGGAAACTTACCGACGTCCTCTGCTGAAACAGCATCAACTACTGATGTTGCAAAACGTTTAGTATTAATCGCAGCTTCTAAAGAGCGACGAATACCACGTACTTCAATTACTTCAACATCTTCTTGAGCCTTGCTGCCTTCATTTGCATATGCAACGCCCGATACGCCAGCAGTCAGTACTAGACCGATGTTGGCAGCGATTAAGCTTTTCTTAAAATTATTAGCTAACACAGGATTCCCCTTGAATCATTTTGTTGGTTTTTTATTCACTTCTGCCCAGTGAAGATGACAGCGTTGTCATCTAATAACAAACCATACACCGTAAATTACAATTTCGCTACATTTTTTTTGTTACACTACTCAAAAAATATTCAACAATAAATGTAAGGCTCTGAAAATATTGTGATTTTACGTATATGAAAGACAATTTGTTACATAAAACAAGCTGAATATAGCACAAAATCTTTGTTTGTGGATAGATAAAAGGGATAAGTCGGACCATTAAACTGAGCCACATAATGTCCTTGTGGATCTCAATTCTAGGTCTACATGAAGAGTTATTTGCTTTGGCAGAAGCATTCAAGGGTGATAATTACTCTCAATGACAGCGCTGTCATTATACATATTTAATTACAATTATGTCTATGTCTATTTCGATTTAATTCAATGTAATCAATTAAAAAATTAAGTTAACTCTTGCAGTGAAATGATAACAGTTTTAAAGCTTGTGTCTTTTTTACTCAGACTCCCTGGTGACTAAAACTCCTAATAATGAACTTAATAAAAATTAAAATGCAAAAAAGTTGACTCTTAAAACAAAAAACGCGCCATTGGGCGCGCTTTTCAGTGATATAGGAATTAATAAACTAAGGTGTCCAAAATACCGTCAAATCTATATTAGGGTGATTTAAAACTGCTCGTAAAGGCACATCATGTTCTGAACCTTCAGCTTTCGCATTTTCATACACCGCTTTTTTCGCATCACCTGAAATGAGTAATACGACTTTACGAGCGTCTGCTATACCGCTAAGCGTTAAGCTCATACGCTCAGTGATGCTCCCTGTCACTTCACTTTCGATAGCATTAATTGCACATACTTTATCAGTACTTTCTAGGCCATTATTTAAGCCATCAGCATGAGGGAATAATGAGGCTGTATGACCATCCGGCCCCATACCTAAAATAGTCACATCTGCTGTTTTTAATTCAGCATAGGCTTTTTCACATTCAGCTTGCCCTGCTACTGCAGTTCCTGCAGAGTTTTTCATTGTGACAAAGTTTGCTTTTGCCGCATGATTTTGTAAGAGCGTTGAATTAATAAAGGCTTCGTTAGACTTTTCATGGGTCGCATCAACCCAGCGCTCATCAACCATAGCAACTGATACTTTTTCCCATGGGAATTCTAAGTTTGCCAGATATTTATAAGCTGGAGCAGGCGATGAACCGCCTGAAACCATAAGCACGGCTTTTCCGTCTTGCTCAATACCTGACGATAATTGCTCTTTTAATAAAGTAGACAAGGCTTCTGTCATCTGCTCTTTTGAATCAAAAAAACGCTCTGTTAACTTAGCCATTATGCGCCCTCTCCTACGTTAAACCATTTATGGTTACACTCTTCTAAAAGCTCATCGGCCGCTTCTGGCCCCCATGAGCCCGCACGGTAAAGTGAAGGTGTGCCCTTTTCTTGCCAACGAGCAATAATTGGGTCAATCCACTTCCATGCACGACGCACTTCTTGTCTATGGATGAACAGTGATGGATTATTGGCCGCAGCATCTAACATCAGACGTTTATAGGCATCTGAGTAGAAACCATTTTCGTACTGGTCGCTTAACTCAATATTTAGTGTAACAGGCTGAAGTTGCATTTCATGCTTGTCTAATTTTTTAGACATCAATGTTAATTGAATGCTTTCTTCTGGTTGAAGGCGGATAACAAGACGGTTTGGCTGTACTGGGCCTACATTATTACCATATACATTGTGCGAGACTGGTTTATATTCAACCACGATTTCGGCACAACGCTGTTTCATGCGCTTACCCGTTCTTAGATAAAAAGGCACACCTGACCAGCGCCAGTTATCGATATGTGCCCGAATAGCCACAAATGTTTCTGTTGTACTTGCGCCTTCTGCAAGCTCTTCTAAGTATCCAGGGACAATTTTTCCACCTAACTCACCTGGAACATATTGGCCGCGTACTACGTTATTATCAACGTCTTCATCAAGTAATGGACGCAGCGCCTCAAGTACTTTTAGCTTCTCAGTACGGATACTTTGTGCATTTAGCTTATGCGGCGATTCCATCGCAACCAAGCAAAGTAGCTGTAACAGGTGGTTTTGAACCATATCACGAAGGGCACCGGCTTTATCATAAAAACCTGCGCGAGATTCTAAACCAACTGTTTCAGAAATACTGATCTGAATATTATCAATAGTTTTAGCATCCCATAGGTTTTCGAACAAAGCATTCGAGAAGCGTAATGCCATTAAGTTCTGTACGGTTTCTTTACCTAAGTAATGGTCAATTCGGAAGATCTGCTCTTCTTTAAAAAACTCCGCAATGCGCGAATTAATTTCTTCAGCAGACTTACCGCAGTAACCAATTGGCTTTTCGACCACGACACGTGACGTTTCTGTGATAAGGCCTTTAGTTGATAAGATCTCACAACATTGACCGTATACGGCAGGAGGAAGTGATAAGTAGAACACGCGAGACTTGTCTTCTGCATCAGAATTTAGAATTTCGTGTAATTCGTCCCAATTATCATCCGCTTCAGTCACGTTGATCACTACAGGGATCAGATAACTTGAAAACGCTTGCCAATCTTTATCATTAAATTCACCGTCAGATAAAAATGACTTAAGTGCCTGATGCGCCGTTTCAATGTATTCTTGTTGTTGTTCTTGGCCACGAACGGTTGGCAAAATACGAGAGCCTTCAGGTAAGTTGCCTTCTTGATAAGCTCTATACATCGCTGGCAATAATTTACGAAGTGCTAAATCACCACCACCGCCAAAAATTACAATATCAAAAGGGTTAAGCATAATTTACTCTCTACATGGTTAGGCGCGACGTTTAGCTCTGGCGCGCTACATACTTGCTTGCTGGGTAGTTTACCAAGCAAGCTTGGTTTGCGGTATTGAATTCGTTTGCATTTTACGGGGGCTGGAATGATGAAAAAGATTAAAATGAGTCTTAGGGGCTCTGTAATTCCTCTCACAAAAATACAGGCCCTAAGAACTCCAGCGCTACCCGTTCAAAGGTATTGTTTTCACTTTGCGTGAAACCGGTGTGCCTCGGATGAGGCGAAATCCATTAACGATTTTGCTTGTAATAAGCAATTAATCCAGCTGTTGAACCATCGTGTTGGTGCTCAACATTTTCTTGTGTTAATTCTGCTTCAATCGCTGATGCTAAACCTTTACCAAGTTCAACACCCCATTGGTCAAAAGAACAAATCTCTAAAATAATGCCTTGGCAGAAAATTTTGTGCTCGTATAAAGCGATTAGTCGACCTACCGCTTTGGCATCAACCACATCTAATATCATAGACGTTGTTGGGCGATTGCCTTGATGAATTTTGTGTGCAATTAATTGCTCAATTTCTGATTCAGATTTGCCTTTTGCAGTTAAGTCTGCGCGAACCTGCTCGGCATCTACCCCTGCCATCATGGCTTCAGTTTGTGCGAAGAAGTTCGACAATAAAATATCGTGATGTTGACCCACATTATGCTGTGGCTTCAATGACGCAATAAAATCAGCTGGTACAATCGTATTACCTTGATGTAAGTACTGATAAAATGCGTGCTGACCATTAATACCTGTCATACCCCAAATAAGCGGAACAGTTGTATATGGCACTTGGATACCATCAAATGACACGTGCTTACCATTGCTCTCCATCTCGCCCTGTTGTAAGTATGCTGGTAACATATGTAGCGATTGGTCATAAGGTAAGATGGCTTGTGCTGTATGGCCTAAGAAGCTGGTATTCCAAACACTTAATAGCGCCATGATCAGCGGGATGTTTTCTGCAAATTTAGCCGTTTTGAAGTGCTCGTCAATTTCGAAAGCGCCTTCCAACACAGCTTCAAACTGCTCGTAACCTAGATAAAGTGCGATAGGTAAACCAATAGCACTCCAAAGAGAGAAGCGGCCACCAACCCAATCCCACATGGTAAATACATTTTCGTCTGCAATACCAAACGCGCGAGTTTTCTCAAGGTTAGTACTTACGGCAACGAAGTGTTTTGCAATATCAACTTCTGTTGCATCAGACTCTAAAAACCAAGCAACTGATGAACGTGCATTGGTCATGGTTTCAGAGGTTGTAAACGTTTTTGAAGAAATCACAAATAACGTAGTTTCAGGGTTTAAGCCAGAGAGTGCTTGATGTAATTGAACTCCATCAACGTTCGAAACATAATGTACATTTAACGTGTCATCTGCGTAAGCTTTTAACGCTTCAGTTGCCATTTGAGGGCCTAAGTTAGAACCACCTACACCAATTGCAACTACATCTTTTACTGACTTGCCTGTAAAGCCTAACCATTCACCTGAACGCACTTTTTCAGTGAATGCTTTAATTTTTTCTAGTTCAGCGTTTACTAATGGCATGACATCTTCGCCATCTACTTCAACCACTGAGTTTGAACGATTTCTTAACGCAGTATGTAACACAGCTCTGTCTTCAGTGATGTTGATTTTTTCACCCGAAAACATTTTTTCACGCCAAGCAGCAATATCGCATTGCTCGGCAAGGTTAATAAGTTGAGCAAATGTTGAATCGTCAATTAACTGTTTAGAGTAATCGAAAAGAATACCTGGGATCTGAGTAGAAAACTTATCAAAGCGTTTTTCATCGTTTGCAAATAACGACTTTAAATGTTGTTGCTTCAAGCTTTCTGCTGATTTCTCAAGTGCTTGCCAGCTACTTAGTTCACTTCGGCAGTTCATAATTCATTCCTCTAAACACGATTGTGCACATACTTAAAAATTGAAAACGGCACTAAAATTACTCGACAGAGTTAACCATAAGTTAAAATGACAACGCTGTCAATTGGCTAATTTCCAATTTTAGAATGTGGATAATACCTGATTATTTTTAAAATGACACCGGTATCAGTCAAATTTTTATTTCCAGATAGGATGCTATTTATTTCCTTTCCTGGTTAAAATAGTTAATCATCATTACCGTTTAATGAAATAAGAGCCCGTTTCGCTCTCTCACGCTGAAGAATAATAAATTATGAAAGTGACTATAAACGACGTTGCCAAACTAGCTGGCGTGTCTATGAAGACCGTATCTCGCGTTATCAACAAAGAACCTTCTGTACGTAAAAAGACTTATGACCTCGTTATGGAAGCTGTAAAGGAATTGAACTATCAACCTAATATCGCAGCGCGAAATCTGGCAGGTACTTCATCATTCGCGGTTGCGCTTGTTTATGACAACCCAAATGCTTATTACGTGATTGATATGCAAAATGGTGTACTTTCTCGTTGCAAGGATGAAGGCTTTGAGTTGGTTATTCACCCTTGCAGTAGTACAGACGACCAAATGCAGGATGAGTTCAAAACTATGATCCAACGCTCTCGTCTTGCAGGTCTTGTACTTACTCCACCACTTTCAGAACAACAAAATATCATCAAGATGCTTGATGAAATGAATATGCCGTATGTTCGCTTACTATCTGGTCGTGAAGAACAAAATGAAGGCAAAAGTAACTGCATATTGGTAAATGACTTTGCAGCCGCATACGAAATTACAGAGCACCTCATTAAACACGGCCACAAGAATATTGCATTTGTGTTAGGTGACAAAGAGCACAAATCAACAACTGAACGACTGGCGGGTTACCAGCAAGCATTAACTGATAACAATATCAGTTTTAATCAGTCGCTGATTTTTGAAGGTCACTATTCTTTCGAGTCGGGTGTTAATGGTGCAAAACATCTGCTAGCTAATAATAACAAGCTTGGTGTAACCGCTATTTTAGGCGGTAATGATGAGGTTGCTGCGGGGGCATTATTTGCTGCTCGTTTGATGAACATTGAAATTCCTGCACAACTGTCTATTTCTGGGTTCGAAGATTCACCCTTCTCTCGCCAGACTTGGCCAAAACTAACCACGGCTCACCAAGCCAATAACGTGATCTCAGAACATGCAGCACGTTTACTGTTTAGTAAAGCTCGCAGCAGCCGTAAGCAAGAAAAAGACATCATTACAAACTTTACACCGTCTATAGTAGTACGGGAAAGCACAGGGCCCGCGCCTGTATAAAAGATATAAACAAAAAAAGCGCCAGTTGGCGCTTTTTTATGTTTTAAATATATTACTGCTTATAACTTGCAAAGAAACGCTGCATTTTGTCCATCGCAGGTATCAATTCATCTTTGTGAGGCAGGAAAACCAATCTGAAGTGGTCTGGCTTATGCCAATTAAATGCCCTTCCATGTACAAGCAAAATCTTCTCTTGTTTTAAAAGGTCCAGCATCATTTTTTCATCGTTAGTGACGTTAAACTTTTCTACATCAATTTTCGCAAAAGCGTAGAGTGCGCCTTTAGGTTTCACGCAACTGATCCCATCAATGGCGTTAAGCCCTTCGTATGCAATGTTTCTTTGCTCGTATAAACGCCCGCCAGGTTCGATTAAATTGTCAATAGATTGCACCCCACCAAGGGCTTGTTGAATGGCAAACTGCGCTGGTACGTTGGCACATAAACGCATCGAAGCTAGTATATCTAAACCGGTAATAAGGTCACTCATCGCCTCTATATTTCCGCTTAAGATCATCCAGCCCATTCTTAAGCCAGCAGCGCGATAAGTTTTCGCCAAGCCGTTAAAAGTAATAACAGGCAGGTCATCACATAACGCAGCAATAGAGAAGTGCTCTACTCCATCGTAAAGTATTTTTTCGTAGATCTCATCGCTTAAAATAAGCAGATTATACTCACGTGCAACCTTAACCAACTCCTCTAATAGTGCTTTATCGTAAACCGCGCCTGTCGGGTTATTTGGATTGATTAACACCAGTGCTTTAGTTTTATCTGTGATTTTAGCGCGAATATCAGCAATGTCTGGGAACCAGTCTTGCTCTTCATCACACATGTAATGCACTGGCTTACCACCCGATAACTTCACAGACGCAGTCCAAAGCGGATAATCCGGGGCTGGAATAAGTACTTCGTCTCCCGAATTTAACAGCGCTTGTGTGGTCATCTGTATAAGCTCGCTCACCCCATTACCAATGTAAATGTTATCTACACTAATATGTGGTAATTGCTTTTGCTGATAATGTTGATAAACAGCGACTCGAGCAGAATAAAGCCCTTTTGAATCACAATAGCCTTGTGCGGCATAAAGATTTCGAATGATATCTCTGTGCATATCTTCTGGCATATCAAAACCAAAAGAGGCTGGATTGCCTACATTTAGCTTTAGAACCTTGAGACCATCGTCTTCCATCTGCTTTGCTTGTTGCAAAACAGGGCCACGAATGTCATAGCAGACGCCATGTAATTTATTGCTTTTAGTAATTTTTGACATACTTCCCCCCAATAGATCCAGCATAGCCTAAAGCACACGGCAAAAACCAGAGGGAAATAAGATAAATGAAATGAATTTTATTCTAGCTGCAATTTACTTCTAACCATTGTAATAATTGCGCTTTTGAGCCTGATACTTGAGCTGATAGACGCGCCATATTGTCGTCCATATCATCAAGGTCATCTTGTATTAACCCTTGCTCAATCGCACGCGCTAAATTACTTAGGCTTGTTGCACCAAATTGCGCTGCATTTGACTTCAAACTATGGGCGTGACGAATGGCTTCTTGTTTATCATTGTTTAGTGCCATTCTTAATTCATTTTCGAGCCTTTCGAACTCGCTACAGCAAAACACCACCGTATCAGCAAATTGCTCTCCAAGCAGAGCCTGCATCCCAGCCAGCGCATCTTCATTGATTGTTACATTCATAACTGCTCTCTTTCGTTATATCTTTCAATAATGTAGTAAAATACCAGCATGTTGGCAAAAGATAATCTTCAATATGATAAAATCAGCTTAGGTTACGAGCTTGAAAACGAAAATGAAACGATCAAACTGTACAAAATGTCATTATCCTGTAACAACGTGTGTCTGTGAATATGTCACTAAAAAAGTAAAAAATCGCACCAAGATTGTCATCTTGCAGCACCCTGACGAAGTGAACCTGGCTAAAAATACCGTCCGTCTTTTGCAGCTACAATTAAGCGATATACAAGTTGTTATTGGTGAAACCGAGCGTGACTTCTCATCAGTTCTCAATGATCTTCCTAAAGAAAGCACTGCTCTTTTATATCCAGGCAAAGAGTCTATTGATGTACATGACTGCTCTGCACTTGCTCCAAAGCTTACGCATTTGATGGTTATTGATGGTACTTGGAAGAAAACCAATAAAATTTTTGCTTTAAACCCTTGGCTTCAGTCATTACAAAAAATCAGCTTTTCATCGATACCAGAGAACCAATACCGTATCCGTAAAGCAGAGCAAGCTTATAGCCTCTCAACTTTAGAAGCGGTTGGGCACTTTATTCATGTTGTTGACGGCTGTGATAATCAACCTTTATTGCATCTACTTAATGGCATGATTGAACAACAAACCAAGTTTATGCCCGAACATGTTAAAGCAAGGTACTTTGAAGATTAACTATGGCTAGGCTAACGAGTGACTTTTATAGAAAGGGGCCAGATTATCGTTTTGGTGACCAAATTTTATTTGAAGATATTAAACGTACTTTTGGCTTTAAAACCATCACGGTCGGCGCTTGGGTGACGAAAGAAGAGCGTTTTATCGCTGCTAATTTAATTTACGACAGTCTCGCTGATTTAACACAAATACTGAATATACCTCCTGAAGTCATTGGTTTAAGAAAAACACTCAGTTTAAGTTTTGGCTCAGGTGGACAAAAAGGTGTGCAAGCTCATTATGACAGCAATGGAAAAATACTCGCTTTAGCTAAAAATGCTGGCGCTGGGGCACTAGCGCATGAATGGTGGCATGCTTTTGATCATTACATCTGTAAATTCTTATACCCAAACAGCCAATATTTTGATTTTGCCTCAGTGAAATGGCTTACTGAAGCGTCTTATCACCCTCACCCACTGAATGATGAACTCTCAAACTTTTACAAACACTGCTTTTTAGATGAAACGGGTCAGCAAGAAAGCACCTTCTTCAAAGAGTCGATTATGCTCGATAAAACCTATCAACAAAATTATTTCAGCCGTCCGCAAGAAATGACAGCCCGGGCGTTTGAGTCCTGTATTGGTCACCATACTGAAATTAAAAACCACTTCTTAGTGTCTGGCGTCAAAAAAAGTAAGCTCGCCCAACAAGGTGGCTTTCCCGATAAAACACTTAGAGAGCAGTTAGAAACTAGTATTTATCGTTATTTTAACGCACTAGGAGCTGCTTTACATCGATAGCTAAATTAGCTTGGCTCAACCACTGCATATAATCTTCAAACTTAATGGGTTTCGAAATAAAATAACCTTGTGCTATGTCACACCCATAATGCATCAGCTTATTATAACTTGCTAAGTTCTCGACACCTTCTGCAACAACCATTGACCCTAGACTTCTCGCCATATCACAAGTCGTCTTACAGATTGTTTGATTTTTACTCGAAGTTTCAATATCCATGACAAATTGTTTATCTACTTTTAGTTCATCAAAACCAAGTTCACTTAAGTATGCGAGTGAAGAGTAACCCGTACCATAATCATCAATCGCAATTTTTACCCCTAAATGACGATAATCTTCGATGGTTTCTTTTAGTTTACCTTTACCTGCAATCGCAACAGATTCTGTGATTTCCAAAATGATTTGCGAGGAGTCTAATGAAAGCTCGTTTAGCTGAGTAATCAGTTGCACTATCAACTCTTTTCTTGATAAGTCCTTACCAGAAATATTCAAAGAAAGCATGTGGTTTGGATATAGCTCAACAATTTCTTTCTGATAACTTAACCCCTGTGTAATAACCCACTCAGTTAAGGCATTAATTTGCCCTGAAGCTTCAGCTATGGGTATGAACTCATCGGGCGCAACAAAACCTAGATCCGGATGATGCCAGCGTAACAAACCCTCAGCACCATATACTTGGCCGGTGCAAAGCAATACTTGTGGCTGTAAGAACAGTGACAACTCATTGTTTTGTATCGCATGCTGAAGCGATGCCGATAGCTTTAATCGCCTTTCAGCCATAGCCGCTATACTCGGATCATAAATATGCCAATTGACCCCAAATGAATGGTTATCTGCCAAAGCTAATAAACTTCTTTGCACTAATAGTTCAGCGTTAATGGCATGAGTCGGGTAATGTGCAACTCCGACTTTGATTTGATCTGAAAGTTGAAACCCTTTGTGCTCAATCCCTTCTTCAAACACACCCGCAACAACGCAAACATATTGTTCGATTTGATTCAGTGAGAGATCACCAATCAACACGAGTGCAAAAGTGCCATCAGAGAGTTTATAAATTTGATGTGATTGCTGATCGCTTTCACTTTCACTTTCACTTTCAAGGTAAGGATTAATTTGTGACTTAAGCTCTTTAAACAAAACCCTTAAACGCTTATTTGCATACTCCACACCGAAGCTTAACTTTATTTGATCGGACATCATGGGGCGAAACGCTAAAACTGTGTGGTTCTTCTTATTCGCAACTAAAGTATCCAGGAATTGCTGAAGCGCTTGACGATTTGCCAAGCCTGTATCTTTATCATGTAAGCTATAAAATAAAAATGAATCCTGCTTTTTCTTATCAAGTAAATAAATGGCGACGCAAATAAGAATGACATGAACAAAAACTAACACTCTGACAGGCCAAACTAAATCACTTTGAGCAATAGCCCCTGATTCAAGACCTAATCGACCTATTTCAATGAGTAATGCTGGTAACCAAGCGATAAACATCAACTTTATCAGAGGTCGATGACTTACAAATGCAAAATAATAAATCGTCAGCATGCAGGTTATTAAAGCTGTAAAGCTCACAACTTGTGCAGCGGTTGAAATAGATGATTGAAAAATTAAAACAAAACAGGCTGCCGCTAATAGAAACCGCGCAGTTGTCTGAACCACTCTGTAGGCTCTTTTGTAATGCTGCTTTAATGCAAAAAACTTAGCATTAAACATGATACAAGCAGCGGCACTAAAAAATAACCAAGAAGCGGTTAAAGATGACACATAATCGGCAGCTAAGTCAGGGAGATAAAAATAAATGACCCCTGTGATCACGCTATATTGCAATGCAATAAAGGTGAAATAGCCGCCTAAATATGCAAGGTACTTATATTTGCTCGTTGCAGCCATTAAGAACATAAATAAGCCAACAAAATAGAGTAAGCCAAGTTCAGTACCGTACCAGAACTGACGTGTTTGTTTTAAATTATCAAACTCTTCCGCAGTGGAAAGCTTCAAACTCAGTTGTTTGTTATCTGGATTATCCGCCTCAATATAAATAGCTACATCGCTATTTTGCGAAGTTAGCCTTATATGCGGAAAGATCTTATTTTCTGGTGCACTATTACTAAGACGAGAGAAAACCGATTTACTGATTAATTTTCCGGATTGAACCCAGTAGAAAGAAAGTTGACCTTTTGGTAGTTGGTCGGTGTGAAGCACCCAATGAAAACTGTCAGTATATGACATTAAATTAGGCTCTATCTTGAACCAGTGTTTTCTTCCTGAAAGGATAGATAAAGTGTTAGTACTTTCAGCTGTAAAGCGAGCATCGTCTTGAATGACGTCTAAAATAGAAATCTGAGAGTTGGGGACTTCTTCAAGATAGAAGACATCTAACTCCTTTGCACTTACCTCTGAAAAAACAAGTAGCAAAATGATTGCTAAAACTCTCAAAGCCCAAACCGACATACCATCTCCTTGAATACAAGCTTGCCGCCTAAGATGTAATTATGTCGGTTTTTTTGGGATCTGCCAGATTAAAAGTGTAAATAAATTTAATCTTTTATACTGATTTAATTATTACAATTATCGTCGCTAATACGGCTAGCTACCGCACTATTCTGGCCTTTATATTTCGCATCTTTACGGGCGTTATAAGGCTGCTCAGCTGGGCTTGTCATAGTTTCAAAACTTAACGCACCAATTTTCATTTTTGGACGTAAAGCTAATGGTAACTTGCCCGAGTTGTAAAACTCTAACACAATGTTGCCTGACCAGCCTGGGTCAATTCTGTGTGCTGTAACATGCACCATTAACCCCAAGCGAGCTAGTGAAGAACGACCATCTAACCAACCTACTAAATCCGCAGGTAAAGTCACTGATTCATAGGTCATTGCCAGAGCAAGTTGACCCGGGTGTAAAAAGAATTGCTCATCTTCACCCAATTCAATTTCATCGCTCATGATTGATTCCATTGCGTCGTTCAGTTTGTCTTTTGGACCACTTAAATCGATATATGGTGCACCATGATCTTGGAATACACGAAACTTATTACCTAAACGCAAGTCAAGGGTGATCCCTGAGATCATGTCATCACTTGGAGAAGGCTCAATAATAATTTTTTGATCTGCAATGGCTTGTTTAATATGGGTATCAGATAATCTCATTTCTTAGTCGTCCGTCATCACAATCTCAACCTGTGAGTCTGTGCTTGATTGGTAATGCAGCATGCTTGCGATAAGTTGACTGCATGCTGTGTAATGTTCTGTTGCCTTAATAGGCTGTTTTGCAATATTAAGACCTTGCTCAGAGTGCGTTCTTATCTCAATATCTAAAGGAATTTCGGCCAATAATGGTACACCATGGTGGCTCGCCAAACGCTCGCCCCCTTGCTGACCAAATACATGGTTTTTGCCGCCACAATGGCCACAAATGTAGTGGCTCATATTTTCAATCAGACCCAGTATAGGTAAATTCACTTGATTGAACATCGCGATGCCTTTTTGCGCATCGGCAAGAGCTAAATCTTGCGGCGTGGTGATTATCACCGAACCACTGGCTGGCACTTTTTGTGTCATGGTGAGCTGTATGTCACCCGTGCCTGGCGGCATATCAACAAATAAATAATCCAGCTCGCCCCAGTCTGTTTCGTTCAATAATTGATTGAGCGCTTGAGACGCCATAGGGCCTCGCCATACTGTGGCATCTTCTGCTGGTACTAAAAAACCAATAGACTGCATTTTTATGCCATCTTTGATTATTGGCTGTAGCGTTTTATTGTCTTTTGTTGTTGGTTTTTCGTCTTCTAAAGCAAACAAAGAAGGAATAGACGGGCCATAGATATCAGCATCCAAGATGCCGACCTTAGCACCTTGTGCAGCCATCGCATAAGCAAGGTTTACCGCAGAAGTCGACTTACCTACTCCACCTTTACCCGATGCCACTAATACAATGTGTTTTATTTGTTTGAATTTATCCTTCGCAGTTAATGCAATTTCGGCACTTAGCCTGATTTTGGTCTGTGTTTTCTCAAGCAGTTCAGCTTCAATGTCCAATAATGCATTTTTTGCTGCAAAGGGTAAGTTTAACTTTACCTCAAACCCTTCATTAACTTTATCTACTTTTCCGACCCACTCACTCGCAATACCAAAAGGAAATACCGCACTTTTATACTGAGATAATGCGGTCAAAATCGCCGTTTTTTCGGGGTTAAGTTTGCCAAACAGTTTATTAAGTCCAAACATAAAAATAAAACGTGCTCGAATGATGAAAAAGACCTCGGAATTATGTAACATTCAACCCATTAACACCAGTCAATTCAGCTAAGCTAAGGCTTTAATGTTCCTTATTTTGGCTCAAATTAGTGGTTTGTTTAATAGTTAAGCAACATCACTTAAATTTCATGGAACCGTTTATGAGCAAGAGAAAAATTCTCATCACTAGTGCTTTACCTTATGCCAATGGTCCAACTCACCTTGGTCATATGCTTGAGTACATTCAAACTGATATTTGGTCACGTTTTCAAAAATTACGTGGTCATGAAACTTATTACGTCTGTGCTGATGACGCGCACGGCACGCCAATTATGCTGAATGCACAAAAGCAAGGCATTACACCTGAAGAAATGGTGAAAAACGTGAGTGTTGAGCGTCAACGTGATTTCGCAGACTTCAGCGTTGAGTTTGATAACTACCACAGCACACACAGTGAAGAGAACAAAGAACTAAGCGCATTGATCTACAATCGTTTGAACGATAAAGGTCATATCAAAAAGCGTACAATTTCTCAGCTATTTGACCCTGAAAAAGAAATTTTCTTACCAGACCGCTTCGTAACAGGTACTTGCCCTACGTGCGGCGCTGAAGATCAAAATGGTGACAGCTGTGATGCTTGTGGTGCAACATATAGCCCAACTGAGCTAAAAGATCCGCGTTCTGCGATGTCTGGTGCGATCCCAGTATTAAAAGATTCTGAACACTATTTCTTCGATCTACCAGCTTTTGAAGACATGCTAAAAGAGTGGCTACACTCAGGTAGTCTGCAAGCTGAAATGGCAAACAAACTAGAAGAATGGTTTGCTGAAGGTTTGCAGCAATGGGACATCAGCCGTGATGCCCCTTACTTTGGTTTTGAAATTCCAGGTGCACCGGGTAAATACTTCTACGTATGGCTAGATGCACCGATTGGTTACATGGCCAGCTTCAAAAACCTATGTGACAAATCAGGCTTAGATTTTGATGCATTCTGGGGCGAAGGTTCTGATGCTGAGCTTTACCACTTCATCGGTAAAGACATCATTTACTTCCACAGTCTGTTCTGGCCTGCAATGCTAGATGGCGCGAATTTCCGCAAGCCAACTAATGTATTCGCACACGGGTTTGTAACGGTAAATGGCGCGAAAATGTCTAAATCTAAGGGCACCTTCATTAAGGCGCGTACTTATTTAGACCACCTAAACCCAGAATACCTACGTTACTACTTCGCAGCTAAACTAAACAGTGGCATCACTGACTTAGATTTAAACTTGGAAGACTTCGCACAACGTGTGAACTCAGACTTGGTTGGTAAAGTTGTAAACATCGCGTCTCGTTGTGCAGGTTTCATCACTAAGAAATTTGACGGTAAGTTAAGTGACGTGATCATGGAGCCTGAGCTATTAGCTGAGTTCCAAAATGCCTCAGACACCATTGCTGAGCATTATGAAAACCGTGAATATAGCCGAGCGATCCGTGAGATCATGACTCTTGCTGACAAAGCAAACCAGTTCATCGATGCACAAGCACCTTGGGTACTGATCAAGAACGAAGACACACAAGAACAAGCACACCAAGTATGCTCTCTTGGTTTGAACTTATTCAAAGTGCTACTGACTTACTTGAAGCCAGTACTTCCTGTAATGGCTGCAAACGTTGAGTCTTTCCTAAATACAGAATTAACTTGGGAAAGTGCGCAAACGCCATTAGTTGGACACGAAATCAGCAAATTCAAAGCGCTAATGCAACGTGTTGAAATGGATAAAGTTAACAAAATGGTTGAAGAGTCAAAAGAAAGCTTAGAAGCGGCGAATAAACCAAAGATTGACCCTAATAGCCCGCTTGCGAAAGAGCCTATTGCAGATGAAATCGAGTTCAACGACTTTGTTAAAGTTGATTTACGTGTTGTGAAAATCGCTAAAGCTGAACATGTAGAAGGCGCTGAAAAGCTGCTTAAACTCACGTTAGACTTAGGTGGTGAAACGCGCCAAGTATTTGCAGGTATTAAGTCAGCCTACGCACCGGAAGATATCGAAGGCAAACTAACGGTTATGGTCGCTAACCTTAAACCGCGTAAGATGCGTTTCGGTATGTCAGAAGGCATGGTGCTGGCAGCGGGCCCGGGCGGTAAAGAAATTTACATTCTGAACCCAGATGAAGGTTCAGAGCCAGGTATGCGTGTCATGTAATTCACCTTACTGATTTCAATACACGTAACTCACCGTTACGTGTATTGAGCATGATTTTATTCACAAGTGTTCATTCTCAACCTCAATAATTCCCACCTCACTTTTATACTCCTCCCCTCATCAGTTTATGAAGAAATTAATCTTTAATATCAAAGTTTAAAAAATGCACGTCCCCGTATTTAAAACTATGTTATAAACACTTCACCTAAAATGACATTAAAGATATAAATGGATATTTTAATTAAGAAGTTTGCTTTCATTATTTTTGCATTAACTTACTCATTCAACTCTACAGCAAATATTTTATCTGTAGACATAAATAAATTAAGCCATCAAAACAAAATTGAAGTTAAATATAAATTCTCAAAGCCTATTAAAGAACTATATTTTAAAAACGCACCTGACAAATTTATTAGTAAACATTGGCTATTAGCCTCTGAAAAGCCAAACATTACTATTTCAAACAAGACAATACAGTTAAAAACCCCCTCTAAACACATTTCACTAATCGTCACAGACGGGTTCGATACTTCCGAAATGCGTGCTTACTCACCCTATATATTTATGAAAAAGCAGACTGCAGTTTTCCTTGATTACTTCTTGCCTCATCAGATAATTGACGCCTCTATCGGAAGTAGTCGTGCAATAAAACCATCATTTAAAATAACGTTACAATCTGAGGTGAATAAAAAGGAAACATTTACGGTTAATTCAGAGAATGTAAATAGATATATATTTATTGAAAATGAAGGCAAAAAAATAGAAAATCGAACTTCATTCTTTATTAGTCAAGAAATTCCTAAAGAACTTAATCAAGTGATTACAAGCTCTGTAAATACACTTCTTGATTATTTCGAACACTATTTTAATTATACTCTACCTCAACCAGTCGAAGTGATTGTGAATTACAATAAAAATAAGGAATATATTGGTTTTGAAGGCAGTGCTCTAAATGGACAGGTAGTTTTAGAATTAAGTGGAAAAGATTTACTTTCCAAGTCTAAACAATTCAAAACTTATATATTACATACTCTTGCCCATGAAGCAGTGCATTTATGGAATGGTTATGTATGGTCACAAGCACCAAATTCCCCGACTTGGTTATACGAAGGGTCAACCGATCATTTAGCTTATGAAGCACTGTTAAATTTAGAGTTAATACCCGTAAAACATTACGATTATTTTTACCAGGTACAACTCGAAGAGTGTAAAAACTCTTTAAGTAACAAAGCACTTAATAACGTAGACAACACCCCCTACTTTAATAGCGCTTATTCTTGCGGGAGAGTTATTTTTAAAAAGCTAGAACAAATCTCGAGAAAGGAAAACCAAGTTGCAATTCTTAAAAGGTTATTTTACAACTCGGGTAAAGGTCTTTACTCAATAAATACCTTGTTAGATCTAATACAAAATGCGCAGGTAAAAGATTTAATACGCTTAATTTCTTCATCAGAGAAAGATGCTTTGAAAGCTTTCGAGGAATTGATGGCTCTATAAAAAAGCCCAGTCAATTGACTGGGCTGTATCCTTGGTAACACTTAATTTTGTTAAGTATTAGCCTTTGTACTTTTGCATTACTAATGTTGCGTTTGTACCGCCGAAGCCAAAGCTGTTAGACATTACCGTATTTAGTTCAACGTCGCGACGCTCAGTTACAATGTCTAGGCCTTGTGCTTGCTCATCTAGTTCTTCAACGTTAATTGAAGGCGCTACGAAGTTATTTTCAAGCATTAGTAGTGAGAAGATAGCCTCGTGTACACCTGCAGCACCAAGCGCGTGACCAGTCATTGCTTTAGTTGCACTAATCGCAGGAGATTTCTCACCGAATAGCTCTTGAATTGCACCTAGCTCTTTCACGTCACCTACTGGTGTAGAAGTACCGTGTGTGTTTAGGTAATCGATGTCACCTTCAACGTCAGCCATTGCTTGCTTCATACAACGAACTGCGCCTTCACCAGATGGTGCAACCATGTCGTAACCATCAGAAGTTGCACCGTAACCTACGATTTCAGCATAGATGTTTGCGCCACGAGCAAGTGCGTGCTCTAGTTCTTCAACAACAACGATACCACCACCACCAGAGATTACGAAACCGTCACGATTTGCATCGTATGTACGAGATGCTTTTTCAGGCGTTTCATTGTACTTAGTTGAAAGCGCGCCCATTGCGTCGAATTCCATAGCTAGTGTCCAGTGAAGTTCTTCACCACCACCTGCAAAGATAACGTCTTGTTTACCAAGTTGGATTTGCTCTACCGCATTACCGATACAGTGCGCTGATGTTGCACAAGCAGAGCTGATTGAGTAGTTAACACCTTTAATTTTGAAAGGCGTTGCAAGACATGCTGACGCTGTTGATGCCATAGTACGAGGAACCATGTAAGGACCTACGCGCTTAACACCTTTTTCACGAAGAATGTCAGCAGCTTCTACTTGATATTTAGAAGAACCACCACCTGAACCAACGATTAAGCCAGTACGCTCGTTAGACACTTGGTCTTCAGATAGACCTGAATCTTCAATCGCTTGTGCCATTGAAATATAAGAGAATGCAGCAGCGTCGCCCATGAAGCGGTGTGCTTTACGGTCTACGTGTGCTTTAACATCAATGTCGATGTTACCTGAAACATTGCTACGAAGATTGTAGTCAGCGAATTCTTGATTGAAAACGATGCCACTTTTACCCGCTTTTAAAGACTCTAATACTTCGTTCTTGTCGTTGCCGATGCTCGATACAATACCGATACCTGTAATAACGGCTCTTCTCATGGGTGATTCCCTTTATTTTATTTCTAAATTCTGTGTATTCTACTTTGAATTGTGACCTCAAGTGGTCAGCTTTCCAGCTTACACACGTACTCTGAATTGTTTTTTACTAAATTTCAACGGACGAAAACAATTAAAACACGTAGAATACTGCATTAATTCGATCCTAATTGCATTAATCATGATCAAAAACGCACAAATTCACTTTAATGAATCAGGTACACCGGTTGCCGACGACTTCGATGATGTTTATTTCTCGAACGATGATGGTCTTGCTGAATCTCACTATGTTTTCTACGAAAATAACAACATTTCAGCGCGATTAACCTCACACGGCCAAAAACACTTTGTGATCGCAGAAACTGGCTTTGGTACTGGCCTTAACTTTTTAAACACTTGGCAACAATGGCGTCAAATAGAAGGTAACAAAGCAAAGTTACATTTTATTTCTTTTGAAAAGTTTCCAATAAAACAATCGGAGCTTGCAAAAGCGTTAGCAGCTTGGCCAAGCCTAGCATCACTATCAGAGCAACTTTGTAAGCACTATCCGATTGCATTAGAAGGTTGCCATCGCCTTGAATTTGACAATGGCCGTGTAGTCCTTGATTTATGGTTTGGTGATGTGCATGACACTTTACCTAAAATGAATTTCACCCAACAAGGTATTGTGGACGCTTGGTACCTAGATGGCTTTGCACCAAGCAAAAACCCAGATATGTGGACACAACCGTTGTTCAATGCCATGGCGAATCTAAGCCGAGACAATGCAACATTCGCGACATTTACTGCCGCAGGTTTTGTCCGTCGTGGATTGCAAGAAGCTGGGTTCGAATGCAAAAAAGTAAAAGGCTTTGGTCGCAAACGTGAGATGGTTGTTGGTCAGTTAAATACCGCTAACAACACACACAATACACCTGAGTTTTACAACTTAAACAAAAGGCCACTCAATAATGTTGCCATCATTGGTGGAGGTGTTGGCTCTAGCTGTTTACTGTATCATTTAGCTAAACGTGGCATTAGCGCGACATTATTTTGCCAAGATGATGCACTTGCCAAAGGTGCCTCGCATAATCGACAAGGCGCGGTTTACCCGAATCTCCAATCTGAAAATAGCCCATCAAGCGAGTTCTATGCCCACAGCTATTTATATGCATTAAGGCTATACAAAGATATTGCCGCGCAAGGTTTTGAATATGACCATGATTGGTGTGGCGTTTTACTGCAAGCGGTAAATGACAGTAAAGAGCTGCAACACAAAAAGTTAGTAGAAAAAGCGGTATGGCCTGATGCACTGATTCATTCTGTGAATGAATCACAAGCCAGCGAACTAGCTGGTACTGAATTACCCTACTCTGGATTGTTCTTTCCTGAAGCTGGCTGGGTAAACCCAGCACAGTTGACCCATGCTTTATTTAACGCTGCTAATACATTGCAAAACGTGCAAACGCATCTCAATACAGACATTAAAACTTTAGAGCAAAGTAATGACGGTTGGTATTTAGTTACTGAAGACAACCGATTTGGTCCGTTCTCTGATGTATTTGTTTGCGCTGGTGAACACAGTGACAGGTTCGAGCAAACAAAAGACATCGGCTTACACGGTGTCAGAGGCCAAGTCTCACATATTAGATCTGGTGAAGTATCTGATAAATTAAAAACCGTACTGTGTCATAAAGGTTATTTTACGCCAAATCATGATGGCCATCATTGTATGGGAGCCACCTTTGATAAACATACCAAAAGTCGAGAATTAAAAGACGAAGACAATGTCACCAATAAAGCACAGTTAATGAAGTTTTATGAACAGAGTGACTTCGCACAAAGTCTTGGTGACATTACTTCTGCGAAAGCCGCGGTGAGATGTTGTTTCAACGACCACTTACCTATGCTTGGTCAAGTACCTGAGAAAGCAGATTTATGTCATGCTTATGCAAACTTAAGCAAAGGTAAGCAGTACGATTTCTCTGAAGAACAAGTACCTTATGCGGGGCTTCATATCGTTACAGGTTTTGGGGCAAGAGGTCTCTGCAGTGCGCCATTAGCAACCGAGCATTTGATTTCCAAACTATGTAATGAACCAAGCCCATATAGTTTAAGAGTCAATGAGGCCATTCACCCAAACCGCTTTATTGTCAGAGATCTTATTCGTAATAAGATTTAGCCATTAAAATACAAAAGGCGACCAAGGTCGCTTTTTGTATTTTAAAACCAATGAAAACTAAGGTTTTGCTATCTGAATAACTACTCGGCGGTTTTTACCACGACCTATGGCATTGTCATTGGGTTGCACGTGTCGCTTCTCACCAAACCCTTCAGTTTGAATTTTATCTGCTGGCACGCCCATACTGGCCATATAGTCTTTTATCGCTTTAGCACGTTTTTTTGAAAGCTCCATATTTATCCATCGACCACCATAACTGTCTGTATAAGCTGATATAAAGATAGATTCAATATTGTCATCGTTTTTAAGATACTCGCCTATCATCTCGAGGCGCTTGCGAGAGGATTTGGTTAAATCGCTAGAGTTCTTTTTATAATTCATTACTGTAAAGGCAATGTCTTCGAAACTGTATGGCAGCAAGTTATCTCGGCACTGTAAGAACGCCCAATAAGCTTGACGAAAGTTTACAGAAGAGAGCGCGACAGAAATACGATCAGCACTATTTTGCCAATCTTTATAATAGAAAGTTGGGTGAAAGCCTTTTTCAAGCTCTGTGAGCATCTCCCAAGAGACATCATTATTTAACTCGCCATCAAACTTTTTTAACAGCTGCATTTTACTGATATCTCGAACAGGAACTCCTGCTCGCCACTGCGGAGGCACAGATTGTAAACCTGCAAAGTCATAGCTTTCAGGGCGAACAACCATATCGAGGTTAAAAGTCAGATCTTTATTTTTGCTGGCCACGACATTAAAAATAGCTTCGCCATAATATGGGATTTCATGATGCAAAGCACAAGAAAGGCGCTTGGTCTTATTCACATCCCAATTTGAACTGTCAGCATTGGCGCTATACTGACGCATAGCCGCATCCGCAAATCCAATGTCTGCAAATAACAGTCCTAAACCGAATAAATATGCTTTGTACTTCACAACGTTCTCCGTACTGACAAAATAATGCCGCTTTGATGATCTAAACAACTTAAAAGCAAGAAATATGCCGCCAGCCTTAACACTCAATAACTCTAAATGATTGAGACATATTTCGGGTCGCAAAAATCTATCTAAACAGTATAATACGCCCCTTAAATTCATAACATAAGTGCATTATGGCAGATCAAGAGCAAACTTTATTTTCCCAACGCTTTCGTGGTTTCTTTCCTGTAGTTATCGACGTAGAAACAGCTGGCTTTAACAAAGACACAGATGCGCTATTAGAAATCGCTGCCACAACTTTAAAAATGGATGATGAAGGCGTTCTAAGTTTAGATCAAACTCTACACTTTCATGTAAAGCCTTTCGAAGGTGCAAACATCGAGCAAGCTGCCATTGAATTTAACGGCATTGATCCGTTTTCAGAATTACGTGGTGCTGAAGATGAAGATGTTGTGATCAAAGAAATCTGTAAAATGGTGAGAAAAGCTCAAAAAGCTGCGGGTTGCTCTCGATCAGTGGTTGTTGCACATAATGCCGCGTTTGATCATGGATTTTTAAATGCTGCGATAGAACGCAATAAAATAAAGCGCACTCCTTTTCATCCGTTTGTTAGCTTTGATACAACCTCTTTGGCAGGTCTTGCATTAGGCCAAACTGTGCTTGCAAAAGCGTGTCGCACAGCCGGTATTGAATTTGACAATAGCCAAGCTCATTCAGCCCTTTATGACACCGAACGCACAGCCGAGTTATTTTGCTTTATTGTCAATAAATGGCAAGCATTGGGTGGTTGGCCGTTGCCTGAACTAGAAGAAGACGAAACAGAAGCATAGCTTCAAATTAATGAAAAATTGAAATATCTAAACTTCTCTAGTTAGTTAAACAACTTTCAGTAGACATAAAAAAACCGCTTATCGAAGCGGTTTTTTATTGCCAATTTTAACTTTAACTTATAGGTATTGGCCTAATGCTTTAACCTGGTCGATCATACGGTTAGAGAAACCCCATTCGTTGTCGTACCAAGCCATAACTTTAACAAGCTTACCATCAACCTTAGTTTGCGTTGAATCAAATACTGATGACGCTGGGTTGTGGTTGAAGTCAATTGAAACTAGCGGAAGTTCGTTGTACTCAAGTACTTCAGCCATTGCACCTTCAGTTGCAGCCGCTTTAACCGCAGCATTAACTTCTTCAGCAGTTGTTTCGCGAGAAGCAATAAATGTTAAGTCGACTAAAGATACGTTAACTGTAGGAACACGAACCGCCATGCCGTCTAACTTGCCAGCAAGCTCAGGTAGCACTAAACCAACTGCTTTTGCAGCACCTGTTTTAGTTGGGATCATAGACTGAGTTGCACTACGCGCACGGTAAAGATCTGGGTGATAAACATCAGTAAGAACTTGGTCATTTGTGTAAGCGTGAATAGTTGTCATGCTACCCTGTTCGATACCAATTGCATCATTTAATGCCTTAGCAACTGGGGCAAGACAGTTGGTTGTACAAGATGCATTTGAAATGATGTTGCTTGATGCATTGATCACTTCAGAGTTCACACCATGAACAACCGTTGCATCAAGATCAGTACCTGGCGCTGAAACGATTACTTTTTTCGCGCCCGCTTCAATGTGCTTAGCTGCAGCATCACGAGACGTGAAGATACCTGTACATTCTAATACGATATCAACATTAAGCGCTTTCCAAGGAAGGTTCGCAGGATCACGTTCTTGCGTAAGCGTGATTTCGTCATTACCAATCACTAACGTATTTTCAGCTAGCACAACTTCTTGGTTGAAACGACCATGTACAGAATCAAACTGAGTTAAGTGCGCATTCACGTTAGCAGGTGCTAGGTCGTTGATAGCGACAATTTTAATTTCTTCGTTTTGACCAGACTCGTATAGCGCTCGTAAAACATTGCGACCGATACGGCCATAACCATTAATTGCGATATTAATCATTTTCAGTTCCTCGACTATTTTACTTCACTTGCTTGTTTCGCAAGCGCTTCGATCGCCTGCCAATCTTTGTTTGCGATAAGTTCTTTATCTAGCATCCAAGTACCGCCAACACACACGACGTTATTTAAGGCTAGGTACTTAGGCGCTGTTGCTAAGCTAATACCACCCGTTGGGCAGAATTTAATTTGTGGTAATGGACCACCAATTGACTTAAGCATCGGTGCGCCACCTGCAGCTTCTGCAGGGAAGAATTTTAAAAACTTAAAACCATGTGACGCTAAATTCATCACTTCACTTGGTGTTGCTGCACCCGGTAAAAATGGAATGTCAGTTTCTTTAGCAAGCGCTAAAAGCTCATCATTTACACCTGGGCTCACCATGAAATCAGCACCTGCTGCAACTGATGCTTCGAATGTTGCTTTATCAATCACAGTACCTGTGCCGACGTAAGCTTCTGGTACTGCTTCTTTCATTAGCTTTACCGCTTCTGCCGCAACAGGTGTGCGAAGGGTAATTTCTAATGCTTTTAGACCACCGTTATATAACGCTTTTGCTAACGGTACAGCGTCTTCTAAGTTTTCAATCACCACCACTGGTACAACTGGTGCTGATGTTAAAATGTTTTCAATACTCATCTTGTTCCTCATTCCCAATGCTTTTATTCTTCTAGTCCAAAGGCACTCGCGCCTAGGTCTGCACTGCTTACGATATTTCTGAATCCTGCGAATAGCTCACGGCCTGTGCCATAAGTTGGCTCCGTATGGCTGATCACATGCTCACGCTTTGCTAACTCTTCATCTGATACATGGAGAATTAAGTCGCCATTTGGTGCATCAAGAGTGATCAAATCACCATCATGAATCTTAGCGATAATCCCACCTTCAACGGCTTCTGGTGCTAAGTGGATTGCTGCAGGTACCTTACCTGACGCGCCAGACATACGGCCGTCAGTCACAATCGCCACTTTGTAACCTTGGTCTTGAAGCGTTGCCATCACAGGCGTTAATTTATGAAGTTCTGGCATGCCCTTAGCTTTAGGGCCCTGCTCTTTAATCACAGCAATAAAGTCTGTGTTTAATTCGCCTGCAGCGAACGCATCTTGTAGTGCAGCTTGAGAGCTAAATACTTTAGCTGGCGCACTCACAAACTGGTGTTGCTCTTGAACCGCAGATACCTTGATAACCGCTTTACCAATGTTGCCAGTTAGTAGCTGAAGCCCACCTTGCTTATTGAATGGGTTGCTCACAGGGCGAAGTACTTCTTCATCTAGTGAGTTTTCAGGACAAGGCACCCACTTCACTTTGCTTGGACCTGTGTTGCTAGACATAATTAAATTATCATCAACATCTAACACTGGCTCTTGGGTATAAGCATCTAGGCCTTCACCAACAATGGTCTTCACATCATTATGTAAGAAGCCACCGTCACGCAGTTCACGCATTAAGAAGCCCATGCCACCCGCTGCTTGGAAGTGGTTCACATCCGCAGAACCATTTGGATAAATACGTGTTAGTAGAGGCACAACTTCAGAAAGCTCTGCCATGTCTTTCCAAGTGATTTGAACACCGGCAGCTTTCGCCATAGCAACTAAGTGAATTGCGTGGTTTGTTGAACCACCTGTAGCTAGCAAACCAACCAGACCATTGATCACTGTTTTTTCGCTAACTACTTCACCAATTGGGTTTGCATCTTTGCTTTCGATAAGCTGCTTAAGCATTAACTCAACCGCACTGCCCGTAAGGCCATCACGTAATTCAGTGTAAGGGTTGATGAAAGAGCTACCAGGAAGGTGAAGACCCATGATCTCCATCAGCATCTGGTTTGAGTTTGCAGTACCGTAGAAAGTACAAGTACCTGCACTGTGGTAAGACGCACTCTCTGCCTCAAGTAACTCTTCACGAGATACTAAGCCTTGTGCGAACTTTTGACGTACACGTGCTTTTTCTTTGTTTGGAATACCAGACTGCATTGGACCTGCTGGTAAGAAGAAAATAGGCAAGTGACCGAATGAAAGCGAACCAATTAATAGTCCCGGTACGATTTTGTCACACACACCTAAACAGAAAACACCATCGAATACATCATGTGAAAGTGCAACAGCTGTAGACATCGCAATCACGTCACGAGAGAACAATGATAGTTCCATACCATCACGGCCTTGTGTCACACCGTCACACATTGCAGGTACGCCACCAGCAACTTGAGCGGTCGCGTCATATTTTTCTGCAATCTTTTTAATTAGCGGTGGAAAGTCAAGGTAAGGCACATGCGCCGAAAGCATGTCATTGTATGAATTGATAATTGCTAAGTTAGGTTGCTCGTCAGCTTTAAGGCGATCTTTATCTGAGCTTGAACATGCAGCCATAACGTGAGCTAGGTTGCCACATCCTAAACCAGCGCGCACACGTGTTTGTTTTTTTGCTTCTTCGATGCGTGCTAAGTAGGCTTGGCGTGTTGCTTTGCTGCGTTCAATAACACGCTCTGTGACGGCTTGGATACGAGGATGTAACATAAAATTCTACTCTACTCAAAATTTAAGAAGATAAAAGGCTCAGTACAATTAAAGACTCCACTCTAAATGTACCGAGCATCTTTAGATTTACCCGTTCAAAGGTACGCTATCAGGTTGTCTCTCACCTCAACCTGACACCGGTGTCATATTATTGAGCCACAAAGCTGACACCGGTGTCAACACTTAACCTTCAATTTAGTCAAAGATTCATAAATGAACAAATTTCAGTTGTGTGAGAAAAAGCTGCACACTTTTTTGAGGAAAGGATTACGAAAAACTTCAGAGCATTGATTTATATTAAGTTTTAAAGATGAAATAATTTCTAGAAACAAAAAATGTAAAGGCTCCGAAACACAGGAGCCTTTAATTGATAAATGAAATTTAATTTAAAATTTTAAGACAAAAACTGCTGGGTGATCTTGCCTTCGTCTAATTTGACTAAATGAGGTGGGTAAATTCGCGTAAATTGCTTAGAGTCTCTGGCTATTGTTACCTCAATGCCAGGGTGCATTAAATCATTAACCTTTACACGACTACTCATCAATAAGCGCTTAAGCTTTTGCTGAACGAGCTTTAAGTTGCGTTGATTTCGTTGGTAGTGTGCATTTAACTGCTTCTCGTTAGCCAAAAGTTTATTTAAATAAGCTGTTTTTTGAGGGGTTTCAGGGGCTTTTGCCGCTTTAGCTTTGGCTTTATTTAACGCAATTGCTTTTTCAGACAAGCGCTTTTCAAATAACTTAAATTCGGTTTGTTTATCTTTTAGTTCATGAAAAGACTGTGCAATGGCAATATGTGTTTTGGTACCAGAAGGCGCGCCTAATTCACCAGTCTCAATACGCAATGCATTTAAAACCTTACCGCCAATTAACTTACCTCTGGGGGTGTCGCCCTTACCTACTCGGATAAGTCTTCTAGAGGATAAATTACAATGCAATGCTTGCTTTTCAATCAGTAAATCTTGTTGTGTTTCAATATGAACATATTGCGCATAACCAATTGAAATACTCCTTTTTGCACGAACAAAGCATGAAAAATCATGTTCTTCTGTGACTTTACGACCTATCGCACCTTGCACAATAGTGATGGCATTTTCGCTTTGTAGGTCAGCAGACTCAACAAAACCAAGTACGGTAATATCGCCAGTCGCTTTCACTTTCATACCATCTTTTACGTCGCCACTGATGATCACAGAACCATCAAACTCTATATGGCCTGTGCTGACATCAACATCGTTGTAGCACAATACGTCATCAACACGCATACCTCTTGGGAGCGCTACGGGTACGCCTTTCGCATCTGCTATTAATAAATTTGGGTCTTTGTCAGATATTTTGGTGCCTTCAAGTACTTCAATCGCAAAATTTTTACCTGGTTTAGCCTCTATGACGTCACCGAAAACCGAGTAACCCTGTGAACCTTCTGTTGCGGGAATACGCTTCATTAGAGGACTGCCAGGCTTAACAGTGATTATTGCGCCTAAATCGCGCATATCTACCTTGCCACCGTCTTTTTCTTGAGGACTTAAGATTCTATCTTGTGCGGTCATACATAATCGTACAAATCTCGCGTCAGTGCCATCCTTCGCACGCTGTCCGTGAGCTACAATGGCACTATATTGCGAACCTGGTGCTTGTTCGAATTGCTGCCCTAGACATTGTTCAAGTGCATCTCGATTTACACCTTTCACAACACCGGCTTTTTGAAGTGCCGCTTTCGCATCTTCTAGAGATACGATTTTTCCACCGCAAGCAGTAGTAACTTGTGCATTAGCCATCATGTTGGATTCATCAACTTTGATCATAATTGACGCATCAATCGCTTTAGCAACGACTAATGAATCTTTCACATAATCATCGCCCGAAGAAAATAACTTACCTATATTGGCATGTATAACTTCAAAATCAGCATAACTAGATTGCTCTAACAACTCCAAGAGCTGAGAAGCACTAGCTGGGAACCCTGACTCGATAGGGTGTGACAACAAGTACACATATCCATCACCCTCATCAAAACGAAACAATGACATAAGTCTTTCCACACTATGATTTATTATTTTTATTGACTAAAACACGACCAAGCCATTTCACCACAACCTTAAGGTATTGTTAAGTTGATTTTGATCAATCAAGTTACAAAGCTTAAAGAATTGTAAATGGCGAGTTTTCGAGCATTTGAAATCTTAAACACTCTATTAAAATATTTCTATTAGTTACATTAACTTATCGACAAGAAAAACATGTGCTTTAAGTAAAAACATAAAAATAAGAATAAAGCATTATTTTACAGATGTATCCAAATCGGAAACTAAAATAGTACATTACAGGCAAAATTTCGCGTAGTAAATACTAAAAAGATAGGTTAACAGTTGAGTATGACAGTTAGTACAGGAAGGAAAGAAATAATAGGCAGAGCTTATTACGCTCTGCCCATTTGATTTATCTGAAACTTGGCATAATTGCAGGCAACCCTGGTAACAAACCAACGAGCGCCATGACACCAGTTAACACTACAAACATAATAAGTGGAATGATCCAGCGGTTCATTGAGCTCAGCTCTTTACTTCGCTCCTTACAACCAATTAAACCTAAATTATCTAAAAGCATAGTTAAAGACCAGCCAAACGCTGGGTTAACTAACGCAGATGAGAAAACAACAATGGCTGCTGACTGAGTTGTTTTACCTTCCCGTGTCATTTCCATACCGGCTTCAAGCAAAGGAATAAACACCCCAACAATCAACGCAACACACAATACTGGCTGCCAAATGGCTAAATCCATTGGGTAACCCCAGATACTAGCAATGACACAAAACAATGCCGTTAAAATCGCACCAGCAGGAATTGGACGTTTCGCTATAGCTGCTGGCACAATGTAAGTCCCCCAAGATGAGGTGAAGTTAGCACCACCTAAAATAGAGCCGAACGTCTGGCGTATAGACGCACTCGTCATCGTATCGTCAATGTTCATTTGTACTTTTTCAGTACGTGCTGGATAACTGATTTTTTGAAAAACTTGATGACCTAAGAAATCAGGCGACCACATAGCCACGGCTAAAATGGCAAAAGGCAGGACAACAATAAAGCTTTCAAGTGTTGGTAGCCCTAGCATCCATCCCGTATTTTCACCCCACCAATACATAGGGTTCATGTTTGGTAAGCCAGGGCCTGTTTTAAACTCAAATGGCGCACCTAGAGCAAAAGCAACACCACCGCCAAGTAAACAGCTTAATGGCACTGCCAACCAACGCTTTTTAAAGTGCTCTAATAACGCATATAAAACGATTGTACTCAAGATAATAATGAAGGCGAGATGAGACATATCAATGCCTTCAGCCCACGCAAACAACTTCTTTACTTGCGAAATTGTGCCAATAAACCCAAGGTACAAAAGCAAACCACCACAGACTCCTCGACTGGTAAGCCCAGCCAAAACACTCCCGCCTTTGCTTATTGCGAGCATTAAACCAAATGCCCCTATGAGCAAACCAAATGCCATAGGGTGACCACCCGCCGCAACCACAATAGGAATAAGTGGAATTAAAGGCCCATGGGTACCAGCTAAGTTCGCAGTTGGTAATAGAAAACCAGAAAACAATAAAATAAATAGAGCAACGATTAACAATTCATAGCGCACATTTTCAAGAATAAAGCCTTCGCCTAGCCCTAAAGGTGCGGCAAATGTTGCGGCAATTGCCCCCACCATCACAATTTTACCTATGGTCCCCGCCATAGCTGGAATAGTGTCTTCTAGTTCAAATCGGTAGTCTTTAAAAGGCAGGTTTGGACGCCAGCGTTTTGGCTGCATGATTTGCAATTCATGTTCTAAATATTCATCTCGCGTTTTAAATTCAGAACTTGCACGGTGTAAATTTTGATAACTGTCTTGTTGGCCTGACTCGCCACGGTTATCTAGATTGGGTGTTGTCATCACATCTCCTACTTCGGATGTTTTGTTATTTGATGACGCAAGAATAAATCAACCAAATTTGAAAAGAGCTTAGCAATAAGTCGAGTATTTCATCCTATAAATTAATAAGTTCGACTCTTCACAGCTACGAATAGCTCAACTAACACACAACCCGCACAAATATCAGCCAACTCATTAATTAATGATGACTTTTAAAGTGATTAATGATTGCGAAGCACATATATAGGCGTTAGAATGTAACCACTAAGTCACGTTGTGACTCTGAATACAAATTCAGGGGCTGATTAGGATTCGACAGGATTCATGAAGCCTGAGGTGCATGTCGAGGGGCGGTTGGCCTCGTAAAAAAGCCGCATTTAAAGTAATCGCAAACGACGATAACTACGCTCTAGCGGCATAATAGCCCGCTAGCACTCCTCCAAGAAATGCTTGTGGTTCTGGTTCTGGAGTGTCACCCCACACAAGATCGCTACGGAAACCCTGGCCGGGGTTGAAGGGCTAAAACTAAGCGGCCTCGCCTTTATTTATCGTGTTCGTCCGAGACTTAAAGGTTAACCAATAGACGATACTAAACATGTAGGACCGAAGGTCGACGCTTTCTGGACGGGGGTTCAAATCCCCCCAGCTCCACCAAACGTATAAATCAAGACATCTCAGGATGTCTTTTTTTATGCCTAAAATTAGGCACTTACATACCATTCTCTTCTTATGCTGTATCAACGCATCTCACCACATCTTTGTGTTATAGCACTCCTGGTTGCACTCCTAGATAGGTGTGCAATACTCTAGGAGTGCAACGATTTAATAGATGGAGTGCCAAAATGCCTAAGATCACAAAACCACTTACACAGACCGAAGTTAAGAATGCAAAAACGGATGACAAAGACTTAACACTATTTGACGGTAATGGCCTTCAACTTAGAGTCAGAAAAAGTGGCACCAAGCAGTGGAACTTCAATTATCGCCATCCTATGACCAAAAAGCGCGTGAACATTTCACTTGGTCAATTTCCAGGCATCTCACTTACCGATGCACGCAAGTTGGCAGAAAACGCACGCACACTTGTATCTCAAGGGATAGATCCTAAAGAAGATAGACAATCAAAACAGCACACACAAAAACAAGAAGCCTTATCTACTTTAAAGGCTGTTGCTGCAGAATGGTTCAAGATCAAGAAAGACAGCGTGACTCCCGATTATGCAGAAGATATCTGGCGCTCTTTAGAACTACACATATTCCCAAAGCATGCGGACGATCCTATTAAAGAAATACGAACGATAAACATTATTGATACACTAAGGCCGCTAGAGCAAAAAGGCAGTTTAGAAACGGTAAAGCGTGTATGCCAAAGGCTGAATGAAGTCATGACTTATGCAGTTAACACAGGTCTTGCTGACTCAAACCCCTTAGCTGGGATTCGAGCTGGTTTTAAAAAACCTGAAAAAAAGCATATGAATACTATCTCACCAGAGGAGCTCCCTGCATTACTGCGTGACATATCTGAAGCCCAAATAAGAAAAGTCACACGCCTTTTGATTAAATGGCAATTGCATACGATGACAAGGCCAAGTGAAGCAGCCGGTACTCGTTGGGATGAAATCGATTTCGAAAAAGGCTTATGGGTCATTCCTGCTGAAAGAATGAAAAAAAGAAAAGCTCACACTATTCCATTAAGCAAACAAGCCTTAAATCTTCTGGAAACCATAAAGCCAATTAGTGGGCACAGGCCTTATGTCTTCCCAGCAGATAGAGATCCTAAAACACATACCAATAGCCAAACCGCAAACATGGCATTAAAACGCATGGGCTATGCTAACAAACTAGTCAGTCATGGCCTTCGCTCTATAGCTAGTACCGCACTAAACGAGCAAGGTTTTGATCCTGAGTTAATTGAAACTGCCCTCGCCCACGTAGGCAAGGACCAGGTAAGAAATGCATACAATCGAGCTGAATACATCGAACGCAGAAGAGAAATGATGCAATGGTGGAGTGAGTATATAGAAAAGACTGAAAAATAAAACCAACATATTTAACTCTGGCTGTTTGACAGAACTAATTATAGTGCCTCTTAGTTAAACATTTTTGTTATATTCCTAACAAAATTTGGTAGATATATTCTTTTTAGTCGTGAACCACAGTTCGGACAACTTGAAGATGAATAAATTTTAGGTACAAAATCACTTCTAGGGGCAACTATTTTTTTAAATTTACATTTATTACAATTCAGAAAAACAGGCTTAGGTGGTATTGGCATAAATACTCCTTATAAAAAACAGCAAGTGTGAATAATGCACAACTCGCTGTATTTTGTTAAATTCCAAAGCTAAGGAAACCTATCGAATGTTAAGAAGGTTTACTAATGTGTACTAGCTCACAGAACCATTGGTTTGAGGCGACATTTCTTTAGTTTTCGTATGGTCTATATTGTTAATCGCGTGATAAAGTTGGTAGCCATAATTCACAACGTTACCGTAATACTCAATACCTCAGTCAGTCAGAATTCGTAGCATTTGCAAATAGCTTCATAGTTTTCACAAAATAGCATAGACATTTTCAATGTTTGTGCCAATCAACCTAAGCTGATTGGCAGAAGCTAGCATGTTTATTCAGTCGTTTAGTTACCCGAAGCATTATCCTCAGCTCAATCTCATTACGTTACACTTTCAACCAAAATGAGGTAGAGCTCTGGGGGCAGTGTTCCTGGAGGTTTTGAAGTACTATTTAGGTAGAGTCCTTCTTATCTAGCACTAGTAACCAATAGCATTGAGTTGACTCTGAAGGTTCAGAACTTTTTGTAAATCTTGCTGAATTTGATTCTCTTCCTCTGCAATTTTTACAATTTCATCATCAAGTGCTCGAATTTGAGCATTAAGGATCTCAGTAATCAGCTGCTCAGAAATATTACCGTACTCACGTTTAACAACTGAGCAAATCTCATCAACTGCCTGATATAAACTAACAGCCACTTCACGCTCTTGAGCGTTTTGCTGATCTTGAGCCTTTCCTTCGCTATACACATCCCATAGTGCGGTAAGTATCTGAACAGCGATTGCGCCTTTACCAGCCCATTTACCCAACGTTTTCTCCCATCGTCCTTTTAAACCTGGGATCTTTAACTTACGGCCTTGAAGTAGTAAGCCCTTGATATTATCGGCGGTGCCCATATTTCCAAGCCCTTTAATCGCCTTGTCTAAATACTCAGAATTATTTGAGCTCAAGCTTTGTTGTAAGCGGTGAGAAACCTCAACGTTTAGTAAGCCATTAACTTCACCCAAACTATCGTTAATCCAAGCTTCTAGCTTGACTCCAATCGGGTCAATTAAACGTTGCAACTGGCTATCAAGTTGCGCTTGATCATGTGTACTCTGTATGCAGCCACTGATATCAGATTTCATCAACATCAATTCATGACTGATCATATTTCTCGCTTCAATTACTAACGATCGTTGATGACTTACAAGCATTTGCTTATCTTCTCGGCAACGCGTTAATAGCTCATTATGTTCTGAGGTGTCCTTCGTGGATAGTTGGTTAACCGCTGGCTGATACCAAAGCTCATTAACTGCACTTTTAATTGCTGATAGTTGATTGTCTTGGTTGTCTGTTGATTTTAGCCAATCAATAAACACATCAATGAACTCAACGTAACCAGAGCGTTCGAGCAACTGGAGGTGATTGTCTTTTAAGCGCCCTTTCAATGCAGTTTGCACATTCATTGGTAATACTTTAATTTCCTGAATGCTTTCATTACTCACACCATATTCAGACGCTTTATGACAAAGAATCTGAATGATCTTCTGATAAGCAGTTACTTTATCAGAATCGTTAGTTAGCTGATGGTTAAGTACAATGAAAATTTTCTTATTCAGTTTAATCGTTTCAAATAATCGCTGATAAAGATCCTTTGAATCTTGATCCCCTTCTCGGATTACAAACAACATCACTTGAGTACGTTTAATCTGCTCAATTGTAGTCTCTTCATGGTCAATGGGAGCGTTAACACCTGGCGTATCTATTAGTCGATATCCGTTCCAATCATAGTAATCAACCTTGTCGGTTGTCGGAATATCATTGACGGCTGCTTTTTCTTGACCAATAAGTGCATTGATCAATGTGCTTTTGCCTGCGTTATAAGCACCATAAAGCATGATTTGCAGTATGTTATCATCTAACTTTTCTTTCAACTCAACGTAAACACTGTCAATCTGATTATTTGGATGATTCGGAGCAACCAAACACTTTGATTCGTTGAGGTTTTGTTCTATTTCAATAAACGGATTTCTCATTTTTTACACCTTCAATGCTTGAGTTTTTGATGCACAGTTTTCAACCGCAATTACTATGGAATCAGCGTATTGCTGCAAGGGCATAAATGATGTTTGTACATCACTAAAGACGCGTTCGACCAATGTGGGCAATTGCTTACGTACTGAAGCTGTGGTCGATTGAATCACTTTATCAGGTGATACACCTACTGTTTCTTTATGGGTAGTCACGTCAACAAAGATTCGCTCACCGAGTTGGCTCCCTCCGAACCCTCCAAGAATACCACCAACAAGACCACCAATAACCGTGCCTATTACAGGCACCGCTGAGCCAATAGCTGCGCCAGCAGCTGCCCCGCCTAGTCCACCAGCACTTGAAGCAATACTCGACGCACGCCTACCCGTGATCTGTTTAACATCAATAGTGATATCATCAAATTCACCTAAACTGCCACTCGACAAGTCGCCAGACACACGCTGAATATTGTTAACATAGCCAGATAGCTCCTCCGTCAGAGTATTACTAATCTGCTCTTCAATTAACTGGTTTAGCTCACGACTTATCGCTTCTTTATCGCGGTTATTCATGTGCTTATCAACGATTAAAGGCACTTCGCACAGCACGTTATCAAGGATCTGGCTCGACAGCACATTTTGCCTTTGGCGCAAATTATGCGTTGTTTTTGCTAGCTGTTGCTGCAACTCTTGCACTTGCGGTACAATATTGTCATTCAATGAACGCAGTACTTCACCATCTAAAAAGTTAATCATTTGGTGCTTAGCTTTTACCACCTTATATTGGTTAGCTTCGTTAACTATTACTACCAGGCGTTCAAACAGCGTTTGCAAGCCAGCCTCTTGTAATGCGTTCTCAGAGGTCGCTGTAAATGTTTTGTAAGCATGAACTGATACGGACACCGCTTCTTTCAAATCATCAACACCGTCTAGAGCAGTCACTCGGCTATGCACATCTTCTTGCTGCAATTGGCGAACTTGAGCTGATTTATTTTCCACTTTCTGGATAAGGTCTTGCGCCTCATCACACCAATCCTCTTCCAATACGTCACTTTTAGTGATAACGGGTTGTAATGGTTTTTTCTTTTCAAGTTCAAGCTTTAAATCTTGCAACTCTTGTACTTGTCCTGGCGAACTTGATGGTGTAAGCCATAAAATAGCATCCGCACTGTCGGTATAGCGACGAGTAAGCTCACCGTTTTCATCCACTATCGAGTGAAGACCCGGTGAATCTAATATCACCAAGTTTGAGCCGAGCTCAACGCCTTGGATCTGGGCGGTAGTTTCGGTTACACCTTCGGCAAACGCACCATCAAAATATTTGACTTTACCTTCTTCAAAGCAAAAACGTTGAATCTGTTCAGGAGAAAATAAACTCGTTAAGTAATTACAAAAAGAGCTTTTACCAGCATTCACTTTGCCAAATACAAGTAAAATAACACGATCAGCAAACTGCTCGCTGAGCGCTCGCATTGGAGACGCTTCTTCTAATTTTTTATCCCAATTTATCACGCTTTGATTGATAGAAAATTTGAGTTTTGTCGCCAATTTAAACAATGGATGCTGCTCATTGATTTGCTTGCTACTAAACTCATCTGCTTGGGTAAGCTCTGCAACCAAAGCGGATTTTATTGCAACTAAGTCTTGCTCTTTATCCGATATGTACTTGAAGTCTGAATTAAATTTATCTAATGCATTAAGAAAAGAGTTGTTATTGATCATTTTCCATTCTCTTATAAGTTCATTAAATCGTTTTCAAGTCGGTTCATTTCATCTAGCTGCTTACTAATTTGTTCTATTTGTCGTGCTCGTTTAGAAGATTTTTTGCTTGTGTGAAATGCTTGAATTGCTGTAACTTCTAGATTGCTATTCTTTGATGCCGCGATTAATGAATCTGCTGAAATCAACAAACTATATTTATTTATAAACCGATTGACGTGCGCTCGATTTTGCATCGCAACCTGTCGTTCAGCTTGCTCGCGCTTCGCCTTTACTAATTTTTCTTTGCGTTCCTCTTCTGCTCTTTCTCTCTTTCTGTCTAATTCTCGAGACCCTGAGCTAGAACTTGAACTTGAACTTGAGTCATCATCAGATAACACAGCGGCAACAGCACCGACTACCGCAGCCCCGATTAACCAAGGAATAGCCATAATTAACTCCTACTATTTACATTATTTGCCTTGGTCAAACCAAGGATGATGATAATTTTTTTACGTCATGCTTTAACTTGCTAAGTTCAGCTTCCTGCTGAGCACTTAACCCTTCTAACTCCGCACTCAATGCCTCTTTTTGAGCAGAAAAATCCAGCAATAGTTTAGACTTCAAGCGTTTCATTTCTTTCTTACGTAATTCATCAATCTCAGACACTAAAGTCGCGGTAAGATCAAATAGCGCATGAATACCACTCTTTTCGCAGAAAACTACTCGGTCTTCTTTAAGACCTCGGTTATAGCGTTGTGCTGACACAGAAATTATTTGTAAATCACGTAAATCGAGACTCCCCAGTAATTGCTGACGAATCTTCTCCTCAACAATAGCCACTTCATCGGCAGACTTTTGATCAATTTGCGTTAAGACTAAAAACATCTTCTTGCTGTAATTTTTATCCTGACGAGCTAATTGTTGAAAAATTTGCATTTCATACTTATCGAGCTCGCCCGCTTGTACTTGGTGAACTAGAAACAAGTAATCAGCAATTTCAAACGCACCTTTAATGGCCGCTTTGTCATCTTGTTTATGCACATCTGCATCAAGTCCTGGGGTGTCAACCCAAATAACATGATTTTGCTCAAGCTCCTTGTTCTCAATGGTTTCGCGTTTATCTGCTGTTTTGAAAATCTCTTCGCCTACCATTACATTTAATAATGTACTTTTGCCGTGATTATATTTCCCAAATACTGCTATACGTGGTTTAGTTGCATCATTCTTCAAATACAGCAAACGATTTATATTCTGCACATCTGTTGGTAAGAACTGCAATAATTTATGTTTATCCATCTTTTAATTTAACTCTATAATGACTTGGAAGTTCGGCTTCCAATTGCATGTAATTGCAAACTTCAGCATTTTTAAGGTAATAATCTGTTAATGAAAACTGGTTATTAAAAAGCTGCTCATAACCTTCATCAATTCGGCATACTAAAGGTCGCTCTTGATATATTGTGCAGCCAACATCAGCCTTAAAATACAAGCAGATACCATTACCATTGTGAAAGTTTTTCAACTCAGGTACATATTGAATTTTCTGGCAACACAGCCCACAACGTGTGCACGGGTAACTCATAGGTGGATCAATGCTTCACCTTGAGTGAATAGAGATAAGATATTCTTAGACCATTCACGATAAATAATTACTAAGTTTGGATTAAGCCCAAAATGTGCAACCATGTCATTCAATAGTTGCTGCTCTTCCTTAGCAACGTTTCCATCCGCATGAATAAGCGCCATTAACTCAAGTAAAGCTATTTTCTGATGGCTATCACACTCAAAAGTATTGAGCACAGAAGCAAGATCAAATCTCGCTTCATCATATTCAATATCATCCATTTGCATTTCCATGCAGTATTTTGCAATCAAAATTTCCTCTTCCATCGAAAAGTCGTTGTCAGAATGCGCCACATGATGAGCAAGAACAAGAAATGCCTGCTTTTCATTTATTGTTAAACGGTTTAAAAACATAGTAGTCCTTTTGATAAGTTAGAATAATGTTTACTTTTATAAATATAATTTATAATCCAATAGATATATTAGTTATCCTACGGTACTTAACAGCCACTCAATTAGCCCGGCATTAATCGACAGTTCGGCTAATTTATTTGCATCCCACACTTGGATTTGATCAACTTCTTCACTATCAGTTTCAGCACTATTTTGATGATCTATATGTTCTTGTAATTTTTGGTCCGGGGTGTGCGTGACATAAAAAATCTTTTCATATTCTGGTATATTTAAACGCTCTTTATATTCTTCAAATAGGCTTAATGAACTTTGTGACTTTACTTGAACAATCGCGCGTTCATTCGTTACCGGCGCTACGAGTTCGATATCTAAAGTTTTTATCGTGCTGCCAGATGAGCCCACTCTTGACCAACCTGCACTTCTGAAAATTAGATCTACAAATATTTCAAAGTCTTGCGGTGAAAGCTCTTTTATAAGGTTTACTAAAGAGCTTTTAAGATCAGATAAGTTGTCTTCAACAGCTTTTACTACTGGGTGCTGTGTATTATTGATTTTGTTTAGCAAGTACTCTTTTTCGTAAACTTCACATATCGTGCCTCGAAAACCTTGCACCTTCGTTAATTTACCGCTTAAAGATTGAGTAAATAACGTTTTATTTTGAGAGTCGACACATTTCCAACCTTTTAGAGTTTGACGTGTTTTTGTGCGTGTCACCTCGTCAAAAATAACCTCACTATCTGCATGGCAATAATATAACTTGCAGTCATGAAACGTTATCCACATAGTTGTATCTGGCTCAGTGTAAAAGCGCTTCACTTGATTTCGATGACTTGTAGTAGCACCTTTATTTGTGCCATACACTTCAGCTATGGCTGCGCTCACTTGCTCCCAGTCATTCTCTAAACATAAGTGGTGTGGCACTTCTTCATAAGCGAGTTTAATTTTACCTTCATCAATACACTCTTTTTCAAAACAGCCACTAGAGCCGAGCTTAATGAATAAAACGTTTTCTGCTAATTCAGGCATCTCATTTCCTCTTAGTAAAATCGGTATCTAATTCAAACGTTCTAGAATACAAGTACCTAGACCATGACGGCTTTCATCTATGTATACATAACCTTTTGGTGATGCTAATTTTTTCAACGAGGAAATATCAAACATGAGTGCTTTTGCTATTTCACCACTTTCAACTTCTACATAAAGAAAGTGGTCTAAGTTAGCCATTTTCTTATGATTTAAAGTGCAGCGTTTTGACTTCGAATTATGCGCTCTGGACTTTACTTCTATTTTTCCAAATTCTTTTGTATGAATATCAAACCCTGGTTGATTATGTTTTGCTAACTCACCGTCTAGTTTCTCAGCAACCACTTTTTCTACATATTCACCCACCACTCTGGCTGTTGAACGGTAATCATGTTTTGCCAATAACTTAATCGCACTTTTAATATCTTGTTCCATAGAAATGCCCTTTTGAATTTATATAAACTTGCTAGTTGGTTACGCCTGATGCGACTTACCAACTCGCCACATTAAAGCCGATACGCATGTTGAAGTGCTCGTCAATCTTGCTATTGGTAATGTTATTTTTGCGTACGAATGTCTGATACGACATGTCTACTCGCTCAACCGGTTTACCAAAAACAATGATGAAGTCTTCGTCTAGCTTAACTTCTGTTATTTCGAAAATTAGGGGGATATTCATCGTTGGTTTTATAACCGCCATACGATCACCCGCTTTCGCTGTAACTAGCTCATCCCAACCATGTTGGCCTTTACCTAAGTCATAAATTGCACCTTTGCCATAGCGCTCAAAATGATTGATTTTTGTGCTTATGGCATTCGCAAGAAAGTGCTTTACTTTATTTTCAGACTGATTGTTGCTGGTGGAATTTGCTTGTGTATCTAACATGAGTATTCCTTGAATATCTTTTTCATATCTGAGTTAATTCTTTGTTTTTGACGATATGAAAATCTTAACCGAGTAACCGCGACAACTTTTGTCGTCGCTCTGTGCTACTTATTTTGCTGCTTACCAAGGTATGGATAATGCGCATCACCCCAAAGCGTATTGGGGTTGTCCATCATGACGTTGATAATGACAGGCACTACTTGCTTCATAATGTTAACGGCATCTTTGAGCTGTGCCCTGTTAGCGCTGCTGTTATAGGTAGCACCGCCATGCATTAATTGATTACGGAGGGTATATAAACGACTTAATACATTTGCGGCTAAAGCGACTGTATCTTGATTACCAAGCGCAGCGTTGGCCGCTTTTTTTGCTCTGCTGAATTTGTTTTGCCATTCTGTCTCTTCGATCTTGCCATTGTGAAAATCCCAAAAAGGCTGAAAGACATATTGGTTATTAAGTAAAAGTCGAATACTTGAAGGGAATGTTTGCCATAAAATCTTATAAATTGACTGACTTTGGTCTAAGTCCACCAGCTTTGCAATGAATTGGGTATAAGATTCTGCTTCAGTGCGTTTAAGTGTTTCGCCATTGCATGCGTAGGCTGAATTAAACGCAATCCACAAGAATATGAACTGAGAATCTATGTCTTCGGTACTGCATTGCTCTGAGCGCTCTAGCCAGCTCAAAGCACGATGTACGCGAAGCGACAAATTAGTTGAAAAGGTCTCTTTGAGTTCTTGTTTTTTATGTTTAAGTAATGAAACTTCCATTTATATCCCTGCCACTTATCAGATAGGCGATTACTAACTTAGTCTGTTTTACTCGGTTTTTCCATCTTTTTTCATGAGGTTAATCAAATAACTAAGCTTTAATGTGAACCTTTTAATAATCCAATCCAACTCTAACTATCTCAATTCAGAGGTTCTGGGCAAACATCCGTGTTTTACAAACAACAATCTGATTGTGGCTTAGAGATATCTTTAATTAAAGAACCGGTTCGTCATTATTCATTTACCCACAGGTGCTGGGGCCTGTTTTCGAATAAGAGCCGGTATATCGAAAAGCTCATCTGTTTTCTTTATTTCTGATGGGGTAGCTGGTGGCTCATCAAGAGTTGTACACTCTGCCCCTGTGGCTATGATGAGAATTTCGTAGTTCATTTCGAGTTGTTCTATTTTTGAAGCGCCGCAGATCACAAGAGCTGAGGGACTGACTCGTTGTCGAACTGTGTCAGTGATTAAATTGTAATTACCAAGTGATATTTCATCTTTGCAGTTTATTTGAATAATAACGCCTGAGCTTGATGTCATATCTACACTACTCACTAGTGGATTCGATAGCGCTTGCTCTAACGCTACTTGAAGGTCGTTTTCATCATTACATTTTCCTACACCTAATACAGCATCGCCTTGTGTATCCATCACACGCACAAAGTCTTTTAAATCGACATTAATTAATCCCTGATAACAGAGCATATCAACCATAGATTTAATGAGTGAATGCAAAATCTGGTTACTGTGCTTGAACGCATCAAACAAACCGACATCATTGCCAAGCACTGAAATTAATTGATCGTTAGGAAGAGCAACCACTGCATTGGCGTATGTTCTTAATTCTTCTAAACCTGTTTGAGCTATTTTATTTCTGAGCATTCCTTCACTGCTAAATGGCAACGTCGCAATACAAATAACAGGCTTATTCTGTTCTCGTCCAAGTTTAGCAATATAAGGGGTCGCACCGGTACCTGTTCCGCCGCCTAGACCTGTAGCACATAGAAGAATATCGCACTCTGCGATTAACTCTAAAAGCTGCGCTTCGCTCTCTTGCGCTGCGAGCAGGCCAATTGCTGGATCTGCCCCTGCACCATAACCATGGGTTAGCTCAGCACCAATTAATACAAATTGATCGCTCTGGGTATGCTCAAGCACAACTTTATCGGTATTAACGCTATAGAATTTGGCATACTGGTTTTGTTGCTCACCATGTAGATGATTCAACGTATTACAGCCACACCCACCTACGCCAAACACACCTATTGATAAACCGCCTGAATTTTCGATTAAATCAAACATAAACTGCTCCTTACTATGAGCAAGTATCATAACAACCAGCTACGTCAAAATTTGACGCAGCTGATTTACAGTGAGTAATTAAGGTGTGCTTGTTTCAGCTTATTGATTATGTGCTGACGAAGTGAAACTGGCTCCACGACTTCTAACCAGTCCGCAGCTTTTAATAGCCGCTCTAACAGTTGTCTCGTCTCTGTCACTTTGAAAGTTAACAGTGACATTTCTCCTTCAAGAGTTTGTTTATTTATCAGCTCACCAAACTCAATAAACCCTAAATTCACAACCGATTGTTCTGGTACTTTAATGACTAAGTTAATTTCAGTCTCTCGTTTTCCTTTGTTGATCGCTAAGCGCAAAGAGCTGATTTGTTCAGGTGAAGGCTCACGACGTTGCTTTTGGAGTATTTTGACATTACGAACTCGATAAAGTGGGATTTGATAGCACTTATCATGCAGTGTGCCGACCATAAAGCTCGCCATTAAAACACCGCTTTCTTCTCTCAAATCGTAGAAGCTCAATTCATTGAACTGCAACCAATACGCATCATCATAAATAGTGCGACAAACTTCGGCACTTACAGCGCGTTTGTATTTTATTACATGCTCTATTTGCTCAATGACTTTGCTATCTGTTTTGACTGTCACAGAATCATTGTGCGCACCTGTGAGCCAGTCGGGTTTATTACCATTCAGTCTATTCAACGCATGCTCAGCTTTACTGCGAATATCATTTTTCAAATCAACGGGAAGCGATTGGGGTAACAACTGCTCTAGCAACAGATAATGCTGAGCCTGCTCACAACTCATAATATTTGAACTACTTCGCCAAATCGGATTAATAAACCATGCAAATGGCTTAGTTCTCTTATCTAATTCAAGACCAAAACAATTTTGTTCATAGAGGGCTTGTAAGTCACGTTGCAACATACGTTCATTCAGCTCTAAGCCACTTGAACGTAACTTTTGCTGCAGCTGCTTTACAGTAATCGAGCTCGGCCCTGTCGGTATGAGCTCTAAAATGGCAAGATGTCGGTGTGAGTTCATACTTTTTATATTAATTGTTTTGGTCCATTAAAGACATCACTCCCAGCTTTGAATAATGTCTTTTTGAGGTAGTAGGGCAAACTCCCATTCTTTCCCTCTTTTGCTTTATTAAATAAGTTTAAATCAACCAAACTATTCAGTGCATCACGAGCGGTGTTATCAGAGCAACCAAGACTCTCTTTCAAAACTTCCAAAATCATTTGCCATTACTCGATTCACTTTTCTGATTTCAGATTAACAATAATGAGTAATAAAGCTGTCAAGCAGAGGGTTGTCTAAGATCAAGAAGGAAGAATCTGTAAGGCCAGTTATATAAAGAACTGCTTTAGAATAGAAAAAACGGCCACAAATATGCAGCCGAAAAAAAGATTACATTGATGCCAACTTTGTTAATGTTTTTGCTTGGCGAAGCTTAACCAGATTGGTCTCTGATCTAACAATCTGTCTGCCTTCATTCGTGCTCAAATCAATATCTGACTTCACTTTAATTGAAGGTCTTTGCACTAGTTTTACACCATAATCTTTCATTTTATACCTCTTGAGAAGCTACGTAAGAAGAATACAATAAATCTGCAAATTGACCAATACTTAACTCACCCAGCACTAAGTCAACCATCGCATCTGCTAACATGTCATTATCTATTTTAATTTCAAAATCATTAATCGAAAGATATTCGAGACAAGTTATAAACCCTGTTCTTTTATTCGCGTCAGAAAATGCATGTGCCACAGCAATTGAATGTGCATATTTTGCTGCAGTTGCTTAACGGTGATCGAGCTTGGGCCAGTCGGTACAAGCTCTAAAACGGCGAGATGACGGTGCGAATTCATACTTTTTATATTAAATATTTTGGCCCATTAAAGAAATCACTCCCAGCTTTGAATAATGTCTTTTTGAGGTCGTAGGGCAAACACCCACTCTTTGCCCTCTTTTGCTTTATCAAATAAGTTTAATTCGACCAAACCATTCAGCGCATCACGAGCAGTATTGTAAGAGCAGCCCAAGTTCTCTTTCACATTCACAGCAGTAAATTTTTGCGACTTGCCATTTTTAGCAACCATCACAATGGTTTTTTGTTTATCACTGAGCTTACTTAATAAACCAGAGCTCCATAACCACCGAGAGAAAGCTTCTGACTCTTTTAAATTGGTTTCGTAGGCAAGCTTGAACTCGCTGATTGCTCGAGTGATTATCTTGCATTGATAATCAATAAAGTAAGTTAAATCGAGTTCATCACTTTCGGTATATAAGTAACTCTTTCCATATTGGATTGGTGCAGCCTTAAGCAGCACACTAATAGCAATATACCTAAATGCCGCATAATCATTCTTAAACATGAACCAATAGAACAATGACCTAGCAACTCGACCATTTCCGTCTCTAAACGGGTGTTCAAAGCCAATCACAAAATGCATCACAATTGCTTTAATCAAGGGATGCATAAATTGATTACTTTCTTCATCTTGGTTGTCTTGATTCACCCACTCAACAAATTGCTCTAGTCGCTCATCTATTCTCGCAGCAGGTGGCGGTGTATGAACCGTGTTACCTTCAGAGTCTGCAACTTCTACATCGTCAGTTTGGCGAAAAACACCTGGGTGATACTTTTCATCATCGATGTTTTCGACACCAACTTGATGCATTTCTTGGATCAATTCAATCGATAAGCGTTTATGACGATTTTGCCAAGCAAATTGCATCATCTTAAAGTTACCGATGATCATCTTTTCATCAATTGTTCTGGGCTTTCTGGCGCGCTTAAGTAAATCTTTTGCAACTTTGGTGGTGGTTGCAGCCCCCTCTAACTGGCTACTACTGATGGCTTCGTCTTCAATTAAATCATTTAATAAATATTCGAAGTGTTTTTGCTCACCCACTTTGCTGCACATATATTCTAGCGATGCGCTAGTAGCGTGCCTATCTGTCATTGAGATGGCTTTTTGCATAGTCGGTGTAAAGTAATATTGCGCAAGCCGCTCAGGCTCATCTAAGTGCAAAACAGCATTGAGCTGCTTAGCCCTGACTTTCTTGATAAGGCTCCAGATGACATTAACGTTTAGGCCTTTAGGCAATCTAAATCGCAATTCATCAAAGTGAAGATAACGGCCTTTTGTGTCTAAAGCCGATGCATGATCAAAGTACTGCTGTAAATCTTGCGATTCATTTTCAGCAATCCATGCAAGTGGATCTTTATGTAATGAACTTGGTGGGCTTTTAATCATACTTATCTCAAAATTATCTTTATTTGAGATAAGTGTATGACATTAACCAATATATGTCTCAATTAATTTGAATATTGAGACATATAATTAAAAGGCCTTTAATCAAAGGCCTTACAGTTAAACTTTATTTACAAGCTCCTGGAACTCTACAAGCACAACTTGATGGAACGTGGCAAGCATGATCATCACCACAACGTGCTCCTCGTTGATCTTCATAAAGCTGCTCAGTAGGAAACTTACCGAAATGCTTTTCATACAGTTTAACTGTCTCGTTAAAAGTATTCTGCAGGTTCTGTTGATCATCATCACCAAAAATGCCGAAATATGGGTAATGGTGGATATAGTAACCAAAAACAGTATCACAATCGCTCATATAGCTTTTGGTATCCAGAATGTGTTCATGCCAAAATTTATCAATCAATTTACTCGGTACTAGTGGTTGCTTTGGATACCACTTTTTCAAAGATAAAAACTTACGATATTCCAACTCAGCTAACGAACATAGCTCAACTGACCAAGTACTTTCTGAAGACTTAGTTAACTTCCACTTTAACTTTTCAAAGTTTAAATTTGCGACTGTTCTCTCTAACTGCAATAAGGTCTTCGAATGTTGCAACGCAATATCACGGCCTGTATTTTTAATAGATAAAGTTTCCATTACTTATCCCCTTTCTGATTTGGGTTTAGTTGCTTTCCACGGTTCCCTTGATTTTTGTCATATTGACTATTAGTACCTGGGGTTCCTTTATTAGGGTTAGACTGGTTTGATTGATTGTTTACTGGTTTAATTTTTTTGCTCATTACAAGCTCCTTATATTTAAAGTTGGTTTTTTAATTGTGAAACAAGTACGCTTCACCTTCGCTTTAAAAAAGAAGTTAAGTTTTTTCTGTGAATGAGCACTAATGGCAAAAACTGACCATCATTTAATTCAAAAATAAGACGATAACTACCCAATTTGAATCTAATTAGATTTGGCGCTAGAAGTAACTTTTTGCCTCCAATAGATTGGAAATGATAAAACTCAAAGAGCTGATTTTGGATCAGACACGCTTGGGAATAGTGTCTTTGCGCAACTGCTGGTGGAAATTTAGTAAATAACTTTTTAAGTGCGGCCATGTTTAATAACTCCTGTTCAACTTAAGAGCTATTTTGATTTTGTGCGCCGCACAAAAAAGCCTAAACTAAAATTTTTTTCAAATAGTTTAAAGCTTCCTTATTTTCATTTAATTGAGATTTAATCCTAGTCTCTAGCTGCTTAATTGGTTTAAGCTTTTTACATGACTGATGTCTGAGCTCAAACAGTTTATCCAACCCCTTTTCAAACTGTTTTTCACTTTCTAACTCTTCTACCTTGCTAATAATATCTATAACTTCACGCCAATCTATATCAACATCAAACAAAAGCTGTATTCTCTCTAAATGAGCATGTCTATCGCCATATTCAGCAAATGGAGATGGTAGCTTTTCCTTAAACAAGTCAAATTCTGGCTTTTGCAATGTATCAATAATTACTGAAATATTAGCTTGTGTTACTCCAAAAAAAGACGTTGCAGCAAGATGAAGGTCATAACTTGAACTGAGATCAGAGGCATTTACAGAGTAACTCCATGTCTTCTCTATTTGTCGCGTGTAATTTTCAGTAAAGACACTTTTTACTTTCCTAGTTTCAGAAATACACAAGAGGCACAACGCATTATAAATCGCGTTTTCACTTCCTCTTTTAACCTCATAAAGACTTTTTTTCCCGCTGTCACTAACCCTCTCACTGAGAACTTTCTCAGCATAAGGTGTTTTACCTTTAATAAAGATATTGTTTAAAGAATCATGTATCTTTTTAGGTAGTTCGCACTGAGGGTTTATGAACCCGGATGCTATCCTTCTGATAGTCCTAGAACCATCATCTTTGTTTCTAGCAGCCAAATTTAATACTCCTTGCAAAGTAAATCTCTGACATCTTCCCTGCTCATATCAACCCAAGAAGAGTTAACCATAATGTCAACAGCTTGCTTACCTCGGGCACACTGATATTTGCGATATCTATTGCTATAGCTAGAGTAACTAATCACTCTTTCGTTATCGTAACGTGTAAATACCGCATTTATTACACCTACACACATACCAATTTGAAGCGCTTCTTTTTTTGATAAACTCAATATACCCAAATAACTGTTTTCATCTTCTCGAATCTCTGAACATGCTTCTGGGATCCAATCAACTCTTCTAGCTTTAATTTGCGATGCACCAATACATTCGCCAAGCTCAATAAACTCTTTTTTATTTAGCAGAACAAGCGCTTTTTCTGACGCTTCAGTTAAATCATTGCAAGTATCTGGCAATGAAATCTTGGCATTGACAGAGAATGAGTAAAAAGATACCAGAAAGGCCATCGCAAATAGTTTCATTCTTCATACCTCTTTGAACAAAACCTGAATGAATAGCCGTAAATAAATAATGTGACTATGTGGGTTAATGCTTCAATCTCATCAGCATTAGGCCCTTCTAAAATTTGAAATAAAACATCTTCAAAAGACTTGTCGAAAAGAAAGGCCCAAAGCAAAACAAACACCAACATGAGTAACGAAAACTTTATAATATTAATGAAAGCAAACATGAATGAATTAGCTAACATTGCCAAACCATATCGAATTGCATTATGTTTTCTTACTTCCGCTAAAAGCTGCTTAACTTTATAAAATAGCAAACAAGCAAGTGTCAGAAGGTACAAATGATAAAATGGCGTTGTAGTTGAAACTTCACCAATCCCCACAACATATTCAGTTTCAAAAGCGATTTCTAAGTAAAGCAGCACAGCCACACTACAAACAAACAAGCAAAAATAAATGAATGTGCTAAAAAGACTTATCGGCGTATGTCTAAAAGCATATAACTGCTTTGGATTGGCTAAATATAAGCGTTTACGAGCTGATTTTATAAGAGCAAGTTCACTATCTGAAATATAGACTGGCTGTACAGGTGTTCTAGTGTTGCAAGCTTCATTGGTGTCTGGGTATACAACGAAATCTGACACTGAGGGTTGTTCTTGGGAATATTGATACTGCATTTACACTCCTTGTGAAAATAGTTGCTGCAATCTTAGCATCAAAAACTCATATTAAAATATCAATTTAAAGCAATTTTATATAAATCAGCACAGTACCTTATTTTTGTCTAGCGCCTTCCAATCAAACACATTCCCACTAGCCAACCAGCCCAAATGCTTTAGCAACTTCACTTGAGCGGTCTTATTTGCATGTTGAGGGTTATCAGCAACAACAAATGGCACTACTTCAATGGGACTACTTCAATGTGCTCACTTCCCTCTAAACCTAACAATATATTCGCTGAAACATATTGGCGAATAAGCTGGTGGACTAGTACATGTTTAGAGTTAGCACCGAAGGTTTGTGTGTCTTTAAACTCTCCAATTAATAGGTAATTACCCGTTTGGATAACTAAGTCGAATTCAGTAAAGTACAAGTTATTTATAAAGCGCTGCTCTGATACATCGTTAACGATGTAATTTTGCTTTGTTTTATCAAGCCGAATATTAACTGATTGCTCTTTATGGTTTGCAGCAAATTCATAAACTTGCTGCTCTAAGCCTGCGAATTTATCCAAATAAATGGTTTTTACTCGCTTGATAAAATCAAGGTCACGCCGGTTTATTTTATGACTATCGCAGTAATCTCTTAGTCCAGTCCAAAATAAGCTGTATTGAATGGGCTTTTGCAACTGCACTGAGCCTCTTTTAATGTGGAGGCTATTTAAAACATCCTGAGCAATTTTTTCAGATAATTCTTCAGCACCATAATCGATAAAGCTTTTCGCAATGCGCCAACTTTCTGAGCGGTTCTTAGCTAGAAGATTACCAACCATGTTTAGCACTCATATAAACAAGCAGCCTGCTTAAGACGTTCAGCCAATCGCTTTCTTACCCACTCAGGTTTTATCACCTCAGCATGCTCACCCAAACCTAAAATGAAGCTCTCTAAATCATAGTTGAATATCAGTTTAGCTTTGGTTCTAACGCCATCAGGCAGGCTCTCAAGCGTCATTTCTGGATGATATGGATATTGTACGATTAAGTCTTTTGCGTAGTCTCTAAAGATAATCTCAATCTCTTCAACCTTTTCACCATAAGTAAAGCCAGTGTGCCCTGCTTCGACATAGTCTTTTAATTCAAAAACCTTTTTGCTCGGGTATTTAAAACCTTGTTCAAGGCACTTAGCTTCCTTGATACGATTCACTGAGAAAAGACGTACTTTCTCAAGGTCATTAAAATAACGAGCAACTAAATAAACAGTATGATTTCTAAATACCAAGCCTAGAGGTTGCACTGTAGTGACTAAATTAGTATCACAGCGCTCCATACCACGAGAGTATTCAATTTCCAACAGCTTCTCTTCTAACAAGGCTTTATAGATTGGTTCGCTTTCTTGCTCATCCAGTTCATGGGCCTCAAGGGGCATGCCCTTTTTTTCAACATGAATTTTAGTAGGCCATGCGGCAAGTGATGACTTACCATGCTGTTTTAACACCTCTTCTGATTGTTCAAAGATAGCCTGCATATAATCCGAATTACCCATTGGTAATAAAGGCTCAGCAAAGCGCTTTAGAATCACAAAGTTTAGCGCTTCTAAAACAGTCATGGTGCGCTTTAATGCTGCCCTTTTAGAGCTTAAGCGCCAATGCTTTTTATGCTGAAAAACAATACATTCGACCTCTCTGTGCTCATGCAACTTCTTTAAATCACGCTCAAAGGTACGTAGTGATGACTCCAAGCAGCCCGATTCTTTTTCGCATAAATGCTGAATTTCTGATGTTGAAATTGGCGAGTCAGTTGGCCCTGGCAGATATTTAAAAATCAGTAGCTTGCGCTCTTCAGCTTTTGTCTGAGTAACGACTTCTTCATTTTCGTAAAGTGCAGCGATTTCTGTCATAACAATCCTTTAGTGGCTTCCTTATTAATTACAACCAGTTATATGAAATTGCAGTTGAGCTTTCAACAAAAAACATTGAGTTTTATGATTTCAAGCAAGGGGTGGTGCTAGTTAACTAACACCTTTTGCCACTTTCTCTTTGCTAGCGGACTTCGCTCAATCTTTTTCTGATTAATCAAATTTGTGACAGCTCTCGTAAATTCAGACTGAGTGCAGCCGAGGGATTGTTGAAATTTAGTATCGAAATATCTTGGCGTATCAAGATAGCTAATTATCTTATATGCAAGATCATCAAGTACGATCTCTGACGCCTTCACATCAACAGGTTTTGTTTTTGCAATGGGTTTAGTTTTCTCAATAACAAAGTGCCCTTTAAACAGGTTACATTGTTGTTTAAAAGCACTGATAAGAGAGCAGTCATTACTGGCAAGTATGAATGTATGACTTGCTATTTGCTTATCTGACATCTGACTCAACAAGCGGCTCAAACAAGCTACAATGTAAAAATCAGCTTGGTTTGAGCCAGTAGTATAGTCATCAATACAGTGAAACAAATATCTCTTACAGAGCTTTTTGGCTGCCAGGTTTTTAGTAAAAACTAATACTCTTTGATCGCAAAATAGCTTGTAGCTTTCGAGTACCTTCAAGCCTACATTTTCTTCATCTATGAAAAATGTTTTCATGCTCACCTCATGAAAATCCTTGATTACTAAAACTTTAGCGCTCAAATGCTAAAAGTGGTACTCAAAAGTAATATTTACTGCAATCCATGGGCTGTTAAAAGTTTCGACAGCGCAGACCTAATACCATAAGCAATACTCTCACTGATTTCATTTAAGTCATCGTCTTCATAATCAATTTCTAGATTACTTAAATAGTAATCGTAGTAGCCTGAATTTATCTTTTCGAATGTGCCTTCTCGTTCCATAACCTCACGAACGTTTCTGGGTTCTTCATCAAGCACTTCTGAAAAAAGTCCGTCGATCTCTTCGAAATCTTGATGCAACTCTTCAATCAAAACACGATAATGATGCTTCCAAATTTGTTCGGATAACTCATCTTCACATTCATACGCCTCACTAATCACCGAATCAAGTGCCTGTATCGCCTTCGCATAGTCAAGTTGCCACTACTTAGTCACACCAAATTTCTCCATCTCTTCTTCTAAAGATAACTTTCTTTGAACAGCCATAATTAAATCCTCTTTATAATTACTAATGAGATTGTTTTACACTGATTAACTGAAACAAGGTTAACCAAATGGGAATTCACAAAACCGGTGCAAAACCCGCATCACTTGATAACTATGTAAATTTTTTAAATGAAATTGCGTTGTGTGTTGTGTTCTGAGGCTTGTTTCAGCTCTTTGCGGCAGCTGCTCAATGATCTCTTCTAGTTTCAGCTCTTCTAAATACAGCTCTATGATTGTCTCTTCGAGATTTGTAGGCAGCTCAGCCATGAGAACTCTGAGAAAGTTGTTACTTTCAGAAATACGTGCATAAGGCTTCGAGAAATCCGTGCCTTGGTATAAGCCTCCAATCTTACAACTTGCCTTATTAAAGATGCTTATTAGTTGAGTTGATAGTTGAAGGTGATATTGCCCAGGGTAAACTAACTCTCTTCTTTTCGCACCAAACAACACAGGCTCGTGAAAATAGCTGCTCAACGTTAACCAAGCTGCCAATTCTTCAAACTCATCGTTCATATCAACTTCACAGATATACTGAAGCAAATCAACAACAGCCAGTGCATCTTGCTGAACAAGTTTAAGCTTCTTTTCTGAGGGAGATTTAGGTGTGGCATTTTTAAGCTGAGACTTTTTAATTTCAGGAAATAAATAAGTAATGACAAGACAGTTGCTCTTAACTTCTTCCTGTGCTTCATAGAGTGAACGCAAAGAAAGCATGCCTTTACCACTGTAATCATGGGCAATATCAATTAAGGAGATCTTTTGCAATTGCCCAAACTCATTTAACACCACCAGCTCAAAGCCATTGGTATTATCAAAGGTCACAAGTTGCGCTACTGCGCGAGAAAACGCTTGAACGTCTAACTCGCACACTTGGATGTTGTCGAAATCAATTTCTCTATATTCTTCGACAAAGCGATATACATATTTATTATTTAAAGTTTTTAGTAACATAAACGGCTCCTGTATTAGAGGAGCCGCTTATAGCAAATTAAACTTTAAAAACACCTGCTATTTTTGACAGGTTAATGTCGGGTTTAGTATTAAGAAAAAACGTAAATCAGGGTTCTATTAAAACCCACTTTGCACTAGAGACTATCTGAATGTTTGAACCTGCTATCAGTTAATGCCATTATTGAAAAAAGTATTATTGTCACTATTTAACTCAATGAATAAAGGGATAATTAAATGTTAAAACGTTCGTCTATGAGAGAGCTCTTCGACTCATTACATGATGATTTTGAACAAACTAATTACGAGATAGTAATAGCTGAAACTCTTGCTCTCAAAAGCCTAGAAAAAGCGACAATATGCGAGTTAGATGTCCATGAATTCGCAAGAAAGTTTATCGAACTAGCTTCTTCTATAGAAATTGGTAAATTTCATGCTATTTCTTTGAACAAATATGGGCAAGTAGAAAAATTAGACTTTTCTGAATACGGTTTTGATTATGTGAATTATAACAGGAAGGGAAAATTTCATAGCATTTTGAAACAAGTAGAAGCTGAAAAAGAGAGAAGTAATTTATTGATATTACTGTACCCTTGAACTGCTTTAATTAAACA
>NZ_PPSW01000024.1 GCF_005876835.1 Pseudoalteromonas phenolica | reverse complement strand
GCCGAACAAGCCGAACAAGCCAATGAAAACGCAGTAGTAGAGCAAACGCAAGTTACTTCACAACCCGCTGTCGTACAAACCGAAGTGATAGAGACTCAGCAAGCGGCAGAAGAAATTCAAGTGAATGACACAAATAAAAACAACTTAGAAAAACCGAGGATAGATCCGTTCAAAGCACTTGATAACATTCGCTCAGGTGAGCATGACTATTTCTCTACGCAGCAATCAAATAACACAACTCAATCGGTTGACCGTTTTGGCAATGGCCGGATCTCAACCCCAAAAAAGCACAAAGAAGCGCGTGAAAATAAAGACTTGCCGAAACTGGTTTATCAAGGACCAACCTATAGACTATATCAAAAAGGCGCATATTGTTTTAAAGACAACGAAATGGACCCAAACAATCGCTCTATCGATTCTAGCCTGCCAACCACTTGGCAAGGCCTGCCTTATAAGTGTGAGAAAGATAAAATTGAGAAAGCTTTTGATGCAGCGATGGAAAAGTGGTTACCGAAGAAAAAATAGGTTTATTGTAAAAAGTACATTTTAAGCTAACGTGTTCTACATGAGATTTTACTCTTATACATCGACTCTACCTCAAACCTAAGCACCTGAAAAAAATCATGAATTGGATTATAAATTCTAGCGCTCAATTGTTTACTCTTTTAATTCGACCTAACTATAAAATACTTTTTACCGTGTAAACTTTTAGATACCATAAGAGGTACAAGAAATTACAAAACCATAATAAAAATGAAATACAAAGCAGCACTCTTAATCATCAGCACCGCACTTCTTTCTGCATGCGGCTCAAAAGACAGTGATACAACGGATGTCCGCGACTTCTCTTATAATGTGACATTAGACGTTGTAAGTGACCAAAAAAACTCAACGAGTGATATAGGTCTAAGTCAGTCAGTAGACTTATACTCGAAAGATGGTGCGCGGATAAAATTGAATAATGGAGATCAGTTTAACATTACATTAAATAATCAAGTTCATCGCGGTCAGAATTTTGTAAAATCTTTACCAACTGAAACTGTATGCTGTGTCGTTGAGGGTGAGCCTTCAACCATGATCAAAACTGACGAGGAGCATATTCTTCAAGCTGAGTTTGTAAGAAATAATGAAGTGACAGATTCTTTTGAGCTTTCTATTCCACAAGTACCAAACTTTATAGACATTGCTGATGCTAATTTTGTTTATAACATCAACGAAGGACAAGATATAAATATTGAATGGGAAGCGCAATCAGAAAACTTCTCGGCTATTTCGTTTGAAGACCCTTCATTCTGCATTGACTTTAATACAAATTATATCGATTTTGAACCAAACCAAACGTCGGTTAAATTACCAGTAAAAAATAAAGATACATGCGGCACTGATGAGTTTTCAATTACAATCGTTGGTGAAATAAGCACAAGTGGCAATAAAGAAACTGAACTTACCAATGCTCCTGTAAGCTTTGCAATTACTCATAAAATGCAAGTTGAATTTAATGTTAAATTTAATTAATCGGCATACCCGAGATTTTATTAGTACTTTTTAGAACTAGGTACTCGGTTTTTTCATCAGATTTCTGATTAATCATAACCCTACTTTTTCAGTGGGGTTTATTTTTTGAAATCAGTCTTTTACTCCTATCCCTTTTTCTTTTCTTCTAATTAAGGCACATATTCCTATTTGGGAAATCAAATAGTTCCAACTAATCTCACCAAAATAAGACTTTGGTATAAAGTCAGTTATTTAATGACAACGCTAACTTAAATCAACTTTTCTGTGCTCTGTTACGTGTTAAAGTTATAAAAAATGTTTGGTAAGGAACAGAAGATGAGTGTTAAGCGGATCAGCCAATTTTTTAATCCTAAGTCAGTTGCAGTCATTGGTGCGTCAAATAATGCGGGGCGTGCAGGTTTTGTGGTCATGCGCAACTTACTTCAAGGTGGCTTTAAAGGGCCGATCATGCCGGTTTCTCCTAAGCATAAAGCGGTGCATGGTGTGCTTGCCTACCACAACATTAAAGCGCTGCCGCAAACGCCTGATCTTGCTGTTATCTGTACCAACAAAAATACCCTAGAGCAAATCATCATCGAACTCGGTGAGCTAGACTGTCAACATGCGATTATTATTGCCTCGGGTGCAAACCAAGCGCAAAAAAGCGCCCTTAAACAGACTGCAAAAGAAGCAGGTGTGACTCTACTTGGACCCAACTGCTTAGGCTTGCTCATTCCTCACTTGGGTTTAAATGCCAGCTTTTCTCATACCGTCGCTGAGCCAGGCAAATTGGCGTTTATTTCACAATCGGCTGCAGTGTGCTCGACCATTTTAGATTGGGCGCAGAATAAACGTATTGGCTTTTCATACTTTATTTCTGTCGGCGATTGTATTGATATCGACTTTGACGAGTTATTGGACTTTTTAGGTCGTGACGCGAAAACCCGCGCGATCTTACTGTATATCGATAACATTGATGACGTTCGCCGTTTTATTTCAGCCGCGCGAGCCGCTGCATTTAGTAAACCTGTGTTGGTCATTAAAACAGGTCGCACCCGCGCTGGTGCAGAAGCAGCGTATCTTCATACTGGCGGTCAAAGCAGTGACGATGCGGTATACGATGCCATGTTCCAGCGTGCAGGTATGCTAAGGGTAAATGATTTACGTGAACTCTTTGCCGCCACTCAAACCTTGGCGCTTCACCCTAAACTGTTACAAGTAGAACAGTTGACCATTCTCACCAATGGTGGCGGTCCGGGTATTATGGCCGTTGATACACTTTTACAAGGTTCAGGAAAACTGGCAGAGCTGAGTGACCAAACTCGTGAAGCATTAAATAAAGTCATTCCTCAGGCTGAGAAAATCTATAACCCCGTCGATTTATTTGGTGACTCATCACCAAAACGCTACCAACAAGCGCTAGAGATATTACTTAAAGCACCTGAAGTGAAAAACTTACTGATCATCCACACCCCTTCAGCGCTTGCACCGAGCGAAGAGTACGCTGAGATCATTGCCAACGCCTTAGAAAAAATTCCAAAAATGGCTCGCCCTTATGTAATGACCGTCTTTATGGGTGAGTACGCAGCGTATGAAGCGCGCTATGTGTGCGCCGAACATTCAATTCCGACCTACCGCACACCCGAAGGCGCAGTTGGGGCATTTATGCACTTAGTGAGCTATCGCCGTAACCAAAAGCATTTAACGCAAACGCCGGAGTCGATCAGTAGCGACCTATTAATCAATAGCCAAGCGGCAAAGCATGAGATTGCTGAATTTATCGCTGAAGGCCATACCCACTTATCAACGCACCTTGCTCGTAGAGTTTTATCACACTATTCAATTGAGTGTATTCAAACTGAAATTGCGCTCACACCAAGCGAAGCAAAAGAGCAAGCTGAGCGACTTGGCTTTCCTGTGGCCTTAAAGCTTATCAGCCCGTCGATCCCTTCAAAGTCTGAAGTGGGTGGCGTGGTACTGAATTTAAATGATGGCAATGAAGTCGAGCAAAATGCCTTTGCCATCTTGCTACGTATTAAAGAAGCCTACCCGGATGCCATTATTGAAGGTTTTTCATTGCAACGTATGGCACCAAGAGCCGGTGCACAAGAGCTGCGTATTGCTATCAAAACTGAGCCAGGCTTTGGCCCTGTCATATTATTAGGTGAAGCAGGCACTGGACTTGAGTTCTCGCAAGCCGCGGTGGCCCTCCCTCCACTTAATATGAACTTGGCCAAATACTTAATCGCCGCAGCGCAAGACAAAGGCGTGCTTAAAGAGCGCACCTTACCAGATAAAGTTGATAAATATCGCCTTTGCGCCCTGCTGACGCGTATTTCACAATTATTGGTTGATCAACCCGATATTTATAATTTAGAGCTTAACCCTGTGCTTGCCAGTGAAGGGCAATTTTTAGTACTAGACGCCGCAATACAGCTTCGCCCTTATCAGGTCAAAGCCAATCGAAAACGCTTAGCCATTAAACCTTATCCGAAAGAGTGGGAGCAGAAGGTCACCTTAAAAGACGGCCAAGCAGCTACTTTAAGGCCAATTCGCCCTGAAGATGAGCGCGCCCACCAAGAGTTTGACCAGTCGCTAACCAAAGAAGACAGATACAAACGCTTCTTTGGTGAACTGCCTGAGTTCAATCATGAGCAATTAGCTAAAATGACACAAATTGATTACGACCGAGAAATGGCGTTCATTGTCTCTGCCCCGCATAAAAGCGCTTATCGTACGCTAGGAGTATCTCGCGTATTAATGGACCCTGATAACCTTTCTGCGGAATTTGCTGTTGTCGTTCGCTCAGGAAGCCAAGGCCTAGGACTTGGAAAACTGCTTATGAATGCAGCCATAGACTATTGCCGTAGCCAAGGTGTGGGCGTTGTTGAAGGTATTACTTTACCCGAAAATACCGGCATGATTGAGCTTTCTAAGCGCTTAGGCTTTAAAGTAACCCGTGACTTTGAAGAGGGAACCATTAATATGGTTTTGAAGTTAGATGATTCACAACAATAAACTATGCTAACAACCAGACAAAAGGTCGCAAGCTTACTTGAAAGTAGCGGTCGTCACCAAAAAGCAGGTCACATACTCGATGTATTTTTGATCTGCTTAATTATGATTAATGTGATTGCCATTGTTTTAGAATCTGTGGCCTCACTCGCCCAAACTTATCGCACTGTTTTTCTTGTTATTGAGGTAGGATCAGTCGCGATTTTTACCTTAGAGTATCTTGCAAGGTTATGGTCTTGTGTCGATAAAATCGAATACAAACAAGTTAAAGGCTCAAACCTTAAAAAGCGTTTTAAATATGCACTGACGCCGCTTGCAATAATTGATTTACTGGCCATCGCGCCAACCATTCTCATGATGTTCTTTAGCTTTGACTTGCGTTTTTTACGTGTTGTCCGACTGCTGAGAATTTTCAAACTCACCCGTTACTCTAAAGCCATGCAGTTGTTACTGGCAGCATTTAAAGAAGAAGCCAGCAGTTTGATGGCGGCCTTTTTTATTATGTCTGTCGTGCTGATCATGGCGTCATGCGGTATTTATCTTATTGAACACGATGTTCAACCCAATAAGTTTGGCTCTATTCCTGATGCTATGTGGTGGGCAATGGCTACCCTAACCACAGTGGGTTACGGTGATGTGGTGCCAATTACACCACTAGGACGCTTTTTCGGGGGGGTAATTACCATGTTAAGTATGGGCATGGTCGCCATACCAACCGGTTTATTGGCATCGAGTTTTGCAGAGCAATTACGTAAGCGCCGCGAAGTCTTTCATGAAGCGGTGTTACACAGTTTAATAGACGGTCATGTTGACGAAGAAGAACGCGCCCACCTTGAGGCTCTGAGAGTCGAATTGGGCTTAAGCGCTGCAGAAGCTAACCAAGCAATCAAAGTTATGACCAATAAACGCGTCCATAGCCAATATTGCAGACACTGTGGCCACAAGCTTTAAGGCCACAGCAATATACAATCAAAAGAATATCTATTTTTAGATAAACTGCTTTTGGTCTTAAACCTTTACCTCTGAAGAAGCCTCTGGTGTAAACACATACCAGGCTTTATCTAGCATGTTTGCCACATAATCACCTGTAACGGCATCGCCATAAATAGGGCCTTGGAAAATCTCGCAGCCTATATCTCTGAATGTATTTATCTGCTCAGCGTTCATCACACCTTCAGCGATACAACGTTTCTCAAGCAGATTTGCAACACTTATCACTGCGTGAGCAATCACCGCTTGATCACCATTCTTTTGATTGATAAGCGCAGGCGCTATCTTGAAAGCATCGACTGGCAGGCTTTGGATTGATGCCAGTGATGCAAACTCAGAGCCAAAACCATTAATGTGAATTTGGCAGCCAATCGACTTGAGTTGGGTCATCAAATTTAGGGTTTGCTCTGAATTCACCACCGTCTGTGCTTCAGTGATCTCAATCACCACATGCTCAGCGCTAATATTACAGCGCGAAATGACATTCGCAATGCGGCTTAACAAATCACTTTGCACCAAATCTGCAGCCGTTAAGTTAACCGCTAAGTAAAGATTTGGGTGATTTAAGTGCCATTGCTTTAACTCGATAAGGCCAGCACTTAAGGCATGTAATAAAAGTCGATGACTCGCCCCAATTTGCTTGGCCACATCATTCACATCGTCTTGAGAGTAATCATCTAATGATGGCCATTTTAATGAGACTTCGAGCCCCTCTACTTGCCGTGTTTTGTAATTCAAGATTGGCTGATACTGATTTATGAAGTTTCCTTCTTTCAGAGAAGCCATTAAGCTTTGCTCTATCGCAAAAATTCGCTCTGCACGGGTTTGCATGGCTCGCGTAAAGAATTGATAGTCTCTGCTTTTCTCATCCATGGCATGATTAAGTGCCATGCGTGCTTTTTGACATAGCTCTTCAGCATTATCGGCATCTTCAGGGTAACTCGCGACACCAATGAACGGCATAAGCTGAATGTTATGACCATCAATTAATTGTGCATGCTCAAACTGCTTCTTTATTTTTGTGATGCATTGGGTCGCCTCAGCAGGCTCAGCTAATCGCTCCAACAACACCATAAATTCACGACCATTCGCAAATGCGATATTCACTTGCTGCCCAAGACTGAGTGTTAATTGTTTCGCAATATGTTTGATAAGGCTTTCAAAGAATGATTTACCGTAAATGTCATAGAAATGCTTGAGCCTGTCGACTCGTATCGCCATCACAGCTAGGCTCTGATTAAACTCTTTTTGACTGATTGCATGCTCAACCCAATCAATAAAACGGGCTTTGCCTGCAAGTTGTGTGACTGTATTTATATTTTCAAGTTGCTGTAAGGAACGCTCTGACTCCTTTTGGGCACTAATGTCTGTCAACCCAACCACATAATTGCTCAGCTCACCATTACCATCAGATACGGCAGTCACTTTAATCAGCACATGACACTGCTTACCATTGGCAAGACCAACCCGTTCTTCGCCAACAAAATATTCTGACACTTTTAACTGACTGATTTTACGCAGATAATGCATTCGCGTTGCAATTGGCAGCCCTAAGTTCAACGCAGAACTAGATTTGGGTTCTTCAACGATATTAAATGCTTGCTGTAAGGCTGCATTACAGGCTTTGATACGCAACTGCTTGTCGAGAATAAACACCCAATCTCTGGCTTGCTCGAAGGCAGCACCAAACAACCTTGCCCGCTCAGCGAACATCTTTTCTCTGGTTAAGTTGGTATAGGTCCCCGTTACACGCTCTGGCACATCATTGGTCCAAGCCATTACTTTGCCCGAGTCTTTATACCAACGCCAATGGCCTTCTTTGTGCTGCAGACGGTAAGTACAATTAAAATAGCCTTTATTAGTAGTCACAAACTCAAGCCATTCAAGTCTGAAAAGATTACGCTCGAATGGGTGAATTTTTTGCAAATACTCGTCTAACGTCACCGCATCATTATTGTAACCTAACTCGGCAGTGAGTCTGGGCTGATATATTAAGTGATGGTCTAATTGCCAATCCCAAACCCCTGAGTCACTACTTTCAAGTGCTAGTTTTAAACGCATTTCACTATTTTGTGTCTCTTTATGTGCCGCCAGTAAAATTTGCTCAATACGCTGCTTTCGGCGTAACCATAAAGCAAATAAAACGCTGATAATAAACACATAGCTTGCAATTGCCAAAGGCGAGCGCCAAATAGGATAATTCACTTTAATGCCGAGCGAAGCTGGCGGTGTGTAATCTCCGGTAAGTGGATCTTTCGCCCACACTTTCAACTGGTAGCTACCTGGGTTTAACTTTGGAAATACAACCCGGTTATTACCTCGGGTTAAGATCCTTTGTCCACCTGAAATTTGGTATTCGTAGACGATGCGATCTTGGTATATAAAGCTCATTGCGGAGAAAGACACTTCAAGGCCTATGTCATCATGGGCTAATTCAATTTCCTCAAAGACCTTTAAGCCACTGTGCGTCAACTTTCTAGACATGAGTTCCACTGAGGTAATATTCACTCTGTCTAACAAGTTTTTCTTGGGCCTATTAACCTTTGGGTCAAACATAGTGAAACCTTTCACCGAACCATACGCTATGTTGCCGTTTGCTAACTTTAACGCAGCGCCACCATTAAACTCATTACTGAGTAAACCATCTCCTGTTGTAAATTGCTGTAAGTGAAGGTTATCAGGGTCTAAACGCCAAATCCCTTTGTGAGAAGACATCCAGATCATGCCTTCATCATCTTCTTGCATGCCGTACATCAAGGTGCCAAGGTTATTCTCTTCTAAATTTATGGTGTGCACTCTTTCAGAGCTTTGTGGGTCAAGGCCGATTAACCCGTAATTAGAAAGTGACAGCCACAGAATATTGTTTTTATCTATCATGTAAGACTGCACGATAATGGGTATATCTTGGTGTGCGTCAGGTACAGCATAAATAACATGTAACTTATTGAAGATAGGGTCAAAGCGGTACAAAGTCCCGCCAGTAAAAAACAGCGGATGCGTTGGGTGGCTTGGTAAAGGCTTTAAAAATGAAAAAGACAAAAACGGGTCAAACTGCTCAAATTCCCCCTCTAGTTTGTGCAGCTTCTTATCATTGATACTGTACTTAAAAAAGCCATGCTCTGCGTGAATAAAGTACACAAATCCATCTTCAGACACATAAACGCCATAAAGCCTATCTTGCAGAATTTTGGTTTCTTCTTCGTCACGCCCTGTCAGTTGTGTTGCTTCGTCTTTTAACGGATCGTAAACAAAGAAACCTCGATTCGTTTCTAGCCATAACTTATCTTCATACAAGTGAAGCGTATATATTGAAAACTCAGGATAAACATCTTCACCTAAATACCCTTTTAAAAATATCTGTGTTTCATTTTTTTCAGGGTCGTAACGGGTGAGGCCATCGTTTGTTGCAGCCCAAATATAACCACCCAGCTCAACCATTCGCCAAACGGTATTATGTGAAAACCCTGAGCCTTGGGTATTCAAGCTACTGACATTTTTAAAGCGGTCAACTTGCTCCGAGAGATAAAACGCGCCATCACTTTTCGTTGCTAACCATAAGCCATCGTGATTATCTCGCACTATTTCCATAATGCTGCTATCAGCAAGGGTAAACTCACTATTTAGCAGTCTTTGATCGCGAACTCTTTGCCCTGTTTCAGGCCAAAAATGTATTAACCCCTTATCTGTAGCTAGGAGCAAATGATCGTCTTGAGGCTCGATATCCCATACATTAATATCAGCAAACAATGTTTTGTATTGCCAATCAAATGATCCGCTTGCAAATTTTTGTTCAAGGTCGCTAATATCTATTTCATATAACCCTTTCACCGCCCCCAACAATAGGGTATTCCTATCTTTCAGATAAAGTCGCTTTGTATTGGACTGATATTCATGTGTGACTTCATCAATGTATTTAATTTTCTGAAGTTGTTTTGATGAGTGCTGAAATACAAATGCGCCATCAGTGGTGGCAATGAAGAGAAAGTCGTCATGGTTGAGCAGTGCCCTGACAAAAGTGCGCTGCTCTAATACTGGTAACTCGATCTGATCAACGATTTCTCCTGTATCGACTTGCATTAAGGCCACATTATCAAAACGACCAAGCCAAATATGGTTATCATCTTTTTCTAAAATTTGGTTTATCGAAAAATTTACATAGTCTTCTTCAGTTTTAGGTGCAGGAAAATAATTTTTATAGCTGTCCAATTTAACGTCATAACTAAAAAAACCTGCATTTTGCGTCGCTATCCAAATCCTTTCTTGAGAATCTTGATAGATTCGATTCAGAACGACTTCTTCAAGTACCCCTTCTGGCCCTGACACATTGAGCACTCGATAGCCATCGTATCGATTTAAGCCAGCTTCTGTCGAAAGCCATAAAAAGCCCTGGCTATCAAGTAACAGGGTATTGACATAACTTTGTGATAAGCCTTCTGCGGGAGATAAGCGGCTAACGCTAGCATTTACGACACTGCTGCATATCAGTGATACCCAAAGAATAACAATGCTTATTAGCCTCATATTATCTCCTTTCTTGATGGCCGCTAGGGCTGATACTTCATGGCTATGATATTGCGCCCCTGCTGTCGATAAGCGTTGAGCATACACGCTAACTCGTCTGGTAAAGCATCGACACAGGAAAATTGAACAGCCCGATAAAACGTTTCTAAATGAGCGTAAGCAAAGGTAAATATGGGCTGGTTTTGCTGAGATAAAACTTCAAGTATGACTTGTTTTGCAATGCCTTGACCGCGATATTGTTCAGCCACAAACAAAGTTGATAGAAATAACGCGCCCGCTCTATTTTGAATACGACAGGCCGCAATAATAACTGGGCTCTTAACTACCCAAACTTCATCTTGCTTGTTTGCACGACCGCGCACGTTATGAGTTTGATAAAACTTATTTACCAAAGGGATGGCAATTTGCTCTAAGCGCTCAACCTTCATGGAGGTTAACCAGCCAACATCATACTGAGGTAGTATTCAAACTTTTGCTTTAAGATTTGCTGTTCCGAAAGTGGGCGATTATTGATAGTATCGTAAATCGTTTCACGAGAGTTCTTGCCACGTTTAATTTGATAAGCCCAAAATGAAGCTTCGTAATCCAATTGAATTTGGTATTTCTCTTGTCTAGGCAGGTTGCACAAGTTGTAACTCATAACGGTTTCACTAAGTTTAATACATAATAATCTAGACTGCGTACCATACTATTTTTAGCTATAGTTCGCTATATTTTACAAAACAGTGAAATAAGATATTTAAGGAATGAATTTGTTTTTGGTACACGGAAGTATATTTTTGCTGTTACTCTTTTCATCATTTATTCAAGCTAGCACAGATAAACTCACTTTTAATCGCCCTGCTGATACTGCACAATCGCGATATATTGTGGAGTTGATATCACTCGCGTATAAGGAAATAGGGATTGAAGTTGAACTAATAGACTTTAACCGAGACAGTGCGCTCGTTGCCGCTAATGAAGGGGTATTAGACGGTCAGTTAGCTAAAATATCAGGCTTAAGTAATACTTATCAAAATTTATTGCGCCTTGATACACCGTTATTAGATTTCAAACTTAACTTAATCAGCTTTTGTGACGACTGTACTTTGTCTAATATGCCTTCATTGGTTATCCATTCGACTTATCCTGCGGCAGCAAAGTATCTTGAGTCTAACCCATATAAGGGTCAGCTTTATAAAGTGAAAAGTGTTTCGACACTATTGAATTTATTGATGCAAAAACAAGTGTCTGCAGCGCTTGTCATCGGTTTTTATTTAGACCCTTATATGCAAAAACTGCAAAACTCTGGCATCAAGCTCACCACCCTAGACTCACAGTATGTATACCACTACCTCCATAAGAAGCATCAACACCTAGTACCTGCACTATCAGCAACGCTGCTACAGTTTGAACAATCAGGTAAAATGCGCGAATTAAAGAGTAAGCATAATTTATAAACAAAAATGAGCTTAGAAATCAAAAGGAGTTTGCTGCTCGCTTTTATCATCAGATGATTTTTTCTTACTGGCTAGATAGCGTTTATAGCGTTGCTGGCACAAGGCTATCACTTTTCTTTTTTGTTGATCGGTCAATGTATTCCAAGCAAAACGCTCCTCTCTACTGCGATAACAACCTTTACAGTAGCCACGATTATTGACCTGGCAGATCCCCTTACATGGACTGGGGATCTCAAAAATCTCGATTTGTTCCATCAACAAAAGTTAAAAATGTATGGTATTTAATCTATTTTTAGATTTTTTAACCATCTGTTGTCAACAATATAAATTGAGAAGTCATAGATCGAGCTATAAGCATACAATAAAAAAGGGAGCTCAAAAGCTCCCTTCCGTCAATCAAATAACGTTTAGACAAATTCGCCTTTGCGCTTTAAAGGCTCTGCGTACATAGCCAAAATCTGTTGGTGTAATTCGCTTGGAATAGTCTCAAGTCGAGTTTGAAACTCACTCTTAAGTTCTGCTGACACCGTTTCTTCTTGACCACCTGCAATGTAATTTGTTGAGTGTAAGTAATACTGGCTGATAATTTGTTTATCAATACTTGCTGCCAGGGCTTCCGGTGTATCACACTCTTCTGTAATTGGCGTACCAAACGAAACATGCACATGGCCTTTATCTGAACGCATACCTTCAATGATACTTTCTATGTCTTCACCTTCAGCTTTTACATACTCGCCATGGGCTTTTTTATGCACCAGCTCTTTGGCCTTAGCAACGGCACAAGGCTCATATTGATAAGAGATCGACACAGGAACGATTTTTAACTGCTTTACATAGTCTTCAAAAGACAGCTTCAAACGACGACCTTGCAGTTGCAGCATTTTTAAAAGCGCAGGGTCAGTTTGATCTACGCCATCTTTGGCTCGGCCTTCTTTTTGTGCAATCCAAATTGAATTACCCGTATCTAAAGAGTCGTAGATGTAAGCAGAAAGCTGGCTCAATGCTTTAAGCATTTCTTTTGGGGCTTTCACTGAGCGCTTAACTATAAAACTCTTGTTCAAGCGCATGAGCTCGTTGATATACGGTACTTGAAGTAAGTTATCACCAATCGCAATACGCACAGTTTGCATATTATGAGAGTGTAAACCCCAGTTCATGATGGCTGGATCTAAAGCAATATCACGGTGGTTTGAGATAAATAAATACGGCGTTGACTTATCAAGCTTTTCTAAGCCAGAGAAAGTCACTTTACTGGTGGTACGCTTGATTAAGAGTTCTAGGTAACCCGCTACTTCTTGTTGAACTTGCTCAACGGTTGCGATATTGCCCCACTTCTTTCGTAGCTGACTACGCACTAAAGGTCTTGCAATGAAAGGCCATTTATTTAACCAACTCGGCGCATTATGCTTAGCAATTACATCAATAAAGTCATTGTCTTCTAGAAGACGAGACAGCGCGGCTGGGACTTCTTCATCATTGTAAGGTCTTATATCTGCGTATTTATCCACAAAACTACTCATTGTTACTGGGTAAAAAAAACGTTGTATTTTATCTTGCTAATCTGTCGGATGCTAAGGTTATCAACTCCGACCAGATAAGCCTATCATTTCATTCGTTGTTTTAACGATATCAAAACTAATCGCAACATTAAAATCAACAATATAACCCCCAAACCTTGGGTCAACCAACTCGGCATTAACTCATGTTCCATGCCATGAGCCGGGTTAACTTCAACGCTAAACTGCTCGACTAAATAATCGGTCAGAAAGCCGAACGCAATCGCCACACCAATCACGCCTGTTAGGTAAGCGCTCACAGCACGTTTACCTAGCTCAGTTGCAACCACACCCAAAGTGGCAATGTTAGTTGCAGGCCCTGCCAACATAAACACCAATACGGCTCCCGGTGATACACCAGCCATCAGTAAGCCTGCTGCAATTGGCGTAGAAGCCGTTGCACAAATGTACATAGGTATACTCACCAAAATCACCACGACCATTGCCAAGATGCCATCCCCCCACTGACTCAAGAATGAGGTCGGTACATATGTTTGCACTAGCGCGGCGAAAAACAGCCCTATCATTAACCACCCCATGGTGTCACTGAGTAGCTTATTACAACTAAAGTGCACAGCTTGCTTTATCTTGGAGAAGAAAGGCACTTTTTGCTGATCATCTTTTTTGCTATCGCAACACGATGTTCCGCTGTTCGCAGGCTTTGCTGGTTGCTCTGTATCACAACAGCTTGTAGTTTTTTCAAGTAACGCTTCGTTGTTACTTACCATGACAGGATCTGATGATGTTGCACAACAAGCTGTTTTTGGCTCAGTTACTGCTTCTGTTTTTTTACTACAGCTTGATTGCTTTTCTAGCTTCTTTGCTCCACAACAGTTTGTTGTTGCGGGTATCTCTTCTTTCTTTAGTGTCACTTCATCAGATGACATTGAGCAGCATGATGCTTTTGGCTTTGTTGCTATTTCTGCTTTTTTACTACTGCAACTTGTCTGCTTATCAGTGTCATCCTCGATATCCCCTAGCTTACGAGCGCAACAGCTTGTACTCATAGATACTGAATTTTCAGATGCAGTTGCTTGATTGCCTTTATCTAAGTTTTTTGTTTCTGACGCTTCTTCTTTACCAACCAATAAACCCGCCACTATCGCGCTCGACACCGCGGCTATTGGTCTGATAATCGCCATAAATGGCCCTAATAACACATAAGACACTGACACTGAATCTACGCCTGTTTCTGGTGTAGACACTAAAAACGCCGTGGTAGCACTTTTCGAGCCACCAGCCCTTCTGAGTCCCACCGCAGCAGGAATAACACCACATGAACACAAAGGCATTGGTGCACCAATTAAAGCCGCTTTAATGGTCGTCCACACACCTTCTTTACCTAAGTGCTTTTGTAAAAAGTTTTTCGGTATGAAGATATTTAAAAGGCCTGCCAGCAACAACCCCAGCATTAACCAAGGGGCTGAAACTAAAAATAAAGACCAGAAATTAGATAACAATGTCATCTGCTGCCTCCAAGGTGGTTAAAATTGAACAGCCGGTCGCAAGCTCAGGGCCGCCACAACAAGCATCTGCCAACAATGATAGAGATTTTTCGAAACGTTGTAATTCAGCTATCTTATCACGAACAATTTGTCTTTTTTGCAAAGTAAGCTGTTTTACTTCGCCACAGCTATGCTGTTGCTTTTCTACCTTAATTGCTAACAATTCTTGAATTTCTTTAAGGCTAAATCCGACTGTTTTTGCTCTTAAAATAAACTGCATTTGTTTTTCATGTTTAGGACTATAAATACGATAACCCGACTCATTGCGTTCACTAAAACTCAGTAGGCCATGCTTTTCGTAATACCTTAAAGTATCCGTACTAATATCTAAACGCTTTGCTAATTCGCCTATTTTCATCTTACACTCCCGACTTATTAAGCACATTATAAACCTTTGAGTAAACTCAAAGGTCAACAGAGCAGATTAAATTTATGAAGATTGTCTTACTTGATGCCGCCACACTCGCCAATACTGACCTAACACCTTTGTCAGCTCTTGGTGAATTGACCACATATCAGCACACAAATAAAGAGCAGGTACTTACTCACTGCAAAGGTGCAGATATTGTCATATCGAATAAAGTGGTGCTAGACGCTACAACCTTAGCTAAATTACCCCAGCTAAAACTCATTTGTGTTGCTGCGACTGGTACGAATAACATTGATCTTGATGCAGCTAAAGAATTGGGCATTCGTGTTTGTAACGTCGCGGGTTATTCAACCCCATCAGTCGTGCAACATACTTTTACTCTGCTTGGCAACTTAATGAGTAATATTCACCGCTACCAGCAAGATTGTGCGAATGGTCTTTGGCAACAAAGTAATATGTTTTGTCGCCTTGATTATTCGATCACTGAATTGTCGGGTAAAAACTTTGTGATTTTTGGTCATGGTAGCTTAGGACAAGCGGTTGGCAAAGTTGCTGAAGCATTTGGCGCACAGGTCATTATTGCTGAAAGACCAAACGCTACTGATATTCGCCCTGGCCGAATAGCATTCACCGAAGCGTTAAAGATGGCCGATGTTTTATCTATCCATTGTCCGCTCAATGATGAGACCCGAAATTTATTCAATAGGGAAACCTTAGGTTTGCTTAAGCCTACCAGCTTTGTGATCAATACAGCCAGAGGCGGTATAGTTGATGAATCAGCTTTAGTTGAAATTCTGACAAATAACCAAATTACAGGAGCGGGCTTTGATGTATTATCTGTTGAACCTGCGCAAGCAAACAATCCCCTTGCCAATTATCAAGGTCACAATTTAATACTGACCCCACATACAGCTTGGGCGGCAAAAGAATCTATTGAACGACTAGTGAAAGAAATCGCAAATAATATTGTTAACTTTAACAATGGCAGAGCCAGTAATGTTGTTGTGTAATTCGCTAAAAGTTGGTGAATAACCCTAAAATTTAGAAGGGTCAACACTTAAAAATCTGTATAAAAAACAACAGACAATTGTAAAATAAAGACTTTTAAAGTTGGCAACAATATTGCTCTAATAAAAACAAATTATCTGAAACGAATTTTTTAAGGAAATCTACAATGAAAAAATTATTACTTGTTGCTGCGCTAAGTGCACCATTACTTTCAGGCTGTATTGTGGCTGTATCTGATGATGGCGTTGAGCCAGGCTGGGCGTCAAATCACAACGGTAATCGCTGGCAGTATCAGCAAGAAGAAAACCGTAAAACTATAGCTAGCCTAGACTTAGGTGCTGACTACAACCAAGTACTGGGTCAATTGCCAACTCCTGACTTTACAGAATTAGTGAAAAAAGATGAAGGTGTTTATAAAGTGATTTACATTGCAACAAACAGCAAACATTCTGATGGCAAAGTAACAAAAGACGAATGCACGCCACTGGTGTTTAAGGATGAAAAGCTAATTGGTTTTGGTCAATCAGCTTTGCTACAAATTTTATAAGTATTTCATTAAGCCGTTAAACTCTTCTAACGGCTTAATATTGTGACCCTTTCTTGTTGCATATGTGACTTCACAAGCGCGTCATCAGCAATCTTTAATACATCTTGATCACTGCCATTAAAATCCTTATCTATGTGTACTATGCCAATACTAATGCTGACATGAGCGCAAATTGGCGAGCTTTTATGAGGGATTTTCAACGCATCAATAACATCATGCATATGTTTTGCAAACAGTGAGATTTGCTCTTTATCTTTACCCTTTTGTAGCGCTGCAAATCGCACTCCATCATATCGAGCAACGAAACCATCATGTTTACGGCTGCTCTCATCTAAAGCTTGGGCAACTTTTATTAAACATTCGTCTCCAGCTGCATAACCATAGTTATCATTAAATTCTTTAAAATAATCTATATCGACTAAGAATAACGAAAAGGACTCATGGCTTTGTGAACAGCCCTGCCAATAGCTGGCTAAGGTTTCGTCTAATAATCGACGATTGGGGATCTCTGTTAGGCCGTCAATTGCAGCCAGCTTTTCGAGCAAATCATTCTTTTGCTTAATCGCTAAGTGATTCTTGACCCTTGCTTTTACAATGACTGGACTAAACGGCTTTGTGATGTAGTCCATCGCCCCCATTTCAAGCCCTTTGGCTTCATCGTTGTAACTGTTACTCGCAGAGATAATTATGAATGGAATAGAATAAGTGCTCTGTTTTTCTTTTAACTTTTCAAGTAAGTCATAGCCACTCATACCTGGCATACGAATGTCTGAAATAATTAAATCGACTGTATTAGATTCTAGAAAACTAACCGCTTCTTCACCACTTGCACACAGTGAGATACTGTATTCATCAGACAAAGTATTCTCTAGTACGACACGATTAAGTGGATCGTCATCTACAATTAAAATATGCGCAATTTTTGCCATTTAACACCCACTTGCTCTATTTTTCAGAAACACTTGTACTTTTAATAATTGCGTTTCAAGCTCAACGACTAACTTAGGGTTTACTATTTTTTGTTGTTGCTTTAATTCTGCTTCTAGCTGCTTCGCAGCTTCTGCTAATTGTTCAAACCCTAACCCAGCTGATGCCCCTTTAATACTGTGCGCTAATAAAATCATTTCTTTAGTCTCTAAATTTGATTTTAACTGCGCTATATATTTCTCGCACACCTCAAGAAACTTTACCATCATATTATCTAATAATGTGGTTTCACCCATCATTTGCTGAAGCGCAAAGGCTTCGTCAAAAAACTTACGTTGTGGCTTTACATGCTTAACCAATATTTTCTCTAATTCTTCAATGGTTACAGGTTTATTAATATATCCCTGCATCGAAGAATGCAAATATTCTTGTTGAGAAGAGATTTCTGCATTTGCTGTCAGGGCAATAATGGGGATCTCATTTAAATACTGACAACCATTGAGTTGCTTAGCTGCTTGGAAGCCATCAACTTCAGGCATATGGATATCCATAAAAATAATATCTGGCTTTAGGTTATCGACCGCATCACAAATATCTTTTGCCGTTTGACTGACAACAACACTGACACCCAATTGCTGCAATAAATTTTTAGCGATTTCTAAGTTTATGTCATTGTCATCGACCACATAACATAATGCACCTTGATAACCGCTGTGAGGTTTTGGGTTGTTAGCTTCATGTTCAAGAGATTCGGGTAATACTGCCACTTCTTGAGGTTTGAAAAATATATCTGATAAGCACGATTGAAGAAATGCCCCTTCTTCACAGCGCAAAGATATGCTTGCCAAGTCTGCATCATGCCATTGCGGCTCTGCTTGGTTCACATAAATGCGCTCAAGACCTGCCATTGAGCTCAAAAAAGTAAGTGGTAGCTTAGACAAACTTCCTTTTTCAACAATCATATAATGGCTATTATCTGGCAGTACATCCGCTTCTTGTATTGTACATATATCAAACTCTTCAAGTAAATTAGGGGCAGCTGCACCAAAATATACACTCGATTTAGCTAATTTAGCATCTAAGGACAGCTTTTTATTCAGAGTAAGTGAGAAGTAAAATTCACTGCCCTTACCTAACTGACTTTGTAGGGCGATTGCGCCACCCAATAACTCAACTTCATGTTTTACTATAGCAAGTCCTAAGCCTATTCCTTCGTGTTCACGAGACAGGCTGTCATCAACTTGGGTGAACGCATCGAATAGTTTCAGTTGGTCACTTTCTTTAATGCCTATACCTGTGTCTTTAACTGAAAATTGAATGGTTTGTGTCTCAGCATCAGAGTAGGTGAGCTTCAGAGCAAAGCTGACCGTGCCTTTTTGTGTGTACTTCACAGCATTATTCAATAAGTTCAACAAGATTTGCGTAAGCTTTTGTTTATCGCCATATAAACAAGGCCATACATCTTCATCAACGGTAAAAGAAACTGCTAGCCCTTTTTTATTTGCCAGCGGCTTGATTAACTCTTGAAGATTTTCACAGAGTTCACTAACAATAATGTCGTTATTTTTTATGCTCACTTCATGACTTTCAACTTTGGCAAAATCCAAAATATCATTCAGCATCTCTAACAAGGTTTCAGCGGCATGCGTGACTGTTTCTAAGCGACTTTGCTGCTGCTTCTCTGTAACAGCCCGTTTTACCATGTCTACCAGCCCAATAATGACATTGAGGGGGGTTCTAATTTCATGACTTAAATTGGCAATAAAGCGGCTTTTGGCTAATGTGGCTCTTTCGGCTTCCATCCTTGACGTGGTGATTTCTGTGATATCTTGAATATGGATCACAAAATACTTGGGCATTTCTTCACTGTCACATACCAAAGACACACGCAAATCGAGAAACGGATAGCTTCCAGATTGTGTCAAACTCAGCTGATCAACAGACTGTTTGTGCTTTGATAAATGCTCTAATACCTGAGAAATTTGCTGATAATTCTCATAACCAAATAGTGTAGATACGTGCTGCCCTTGTTTATTACTACACCCTAAATAACGTTCAGCGGCCTTATTTAACATCATTACAGTGCCATCTACTTTTACAAGCGCGATCCCATTAGGTGCATACTCAATAGCAGATTTAAAATTAGACTCAGACACTTGCAAAGATTGTAGTGCTTTTTGGTGCTCAGTAATGTCACGTAATACCCCGACACACCCCATCACGCCAAGTTGTTCGCTAAAAAAAGGCGCAACCGTAACAAAGTAAGTACTATGCTCGACACTCATTTGCTGAGATAAGGGTTTGTGTTGCTCTGCAACTTTTGCTTCGATATCCGTTATTGCAAGGAAGTGTTCAGCAAAATCATTAAAGTCTTTGCCGAGCAAGTTTAGCTTACTTGTTTTGAGTAAGCGTTCGAAAGATCTATTACAGCCAATCAATACCCCGTCAGTATTCTTATAATAAATGGCATCAGGCACCGCATCTAACACCCCCTTAAGCACCGCACTTTGTCGCTCTTTATCTTGCCCTGCAAGCTCCAGAAAATGCTGCTTCTGTTGAAGTTGATCGGTGAGCGTTTGATGATCTTCTTTTACCCTTGAAAATAACTGTGCGCGACGTTGATGAATGGTTTTAATTTGTTTAAATTCAGAAAGCCAAAGCTTAGGCACAATATAAGTATTGGAGTGATTTTCGGGCTGCTGAATAAATGAGAAAAGCTCCTTCAATGGTCTTACAAATATTTGTTCACAAAGCCAGTGCAAGGGAAAGTAAGTTGCTAAAATAAATAATAAAATAAAACTAAATTCTAGCCCTAAACTATAAATAATAGACTCTGCAAAGCCTTGCTCAGACACGTTCATAACGACATCAAGCGGGCGCGATGCTTCACTTTTATAAAATATAACCCCATCATGCCAAGGTGCAATTTCACCTTGGTCTGGATAAATAGGCTTTCCTAATGACAAGTCTGTAATTAAGTTCCGATGTAATTTATCACTTAAATAGATTTCTGCTTTAGGCTGCGACTTATCATAAAACAATGCTTGGAACTTACTCGCATCAAAGATCATCAGCGTATGAGCACGTGAACTTGAAATACGCTGATTAGAGAACGCAAAATAACTTTTACCTGCCACTTCCAATCGCTGGCTGACCATGAATTTAGAAGGGTCTGTATTTACTTTAAAGCTGCCTGAAACAATTTTGCTCAACAGTTCACTGTTCTGAGTATGCCTTCTTTTGACAAAGACTAGGCCACTATCACTGACGTAGGCAATTGCTTCAAGTGGTTCAAGCAAAGCCAAAGAAGTATTAAACACCCCACCCAAAGCCATCACTTTTTGCCAATATGGATGCGATAAATCAACACCTGTTAAGTCACCATAGCCGACCAACTCACCAAAGTGCTTACCCAAAGATTGATAATAATAATTTGAATAACGAATAATGGGAGAGGTTTTAGGTTGAGAAAACTCATAACCAAGAGGTTGCTCTAAGCTCACATTAACGGCCAGAAATATATTATCAACGGCTGTCAGCGTTTTATCTAACTGGCTATTTAGCCGTTCATAATGGGTTTCAAACTGAGTAAATGCTTGTTGCAGTTTAAGGTTATACAAATGCAATGTCAGTGTCGCAGCCAACATAATCGTAATCGCGAGCGCAACCCAAAATGCACGTCGATAAAATTGCAGCGGTGATGTGGTTAGTTGTTCTTCCGTGTGCATCATCATGCACAAATTCCTTTGGGGTAATGATCTAAGTTAATACTAGCAAGCAATCTTACTTAATGGTGACTTTTTATCATTAATATATTTACAATTTTATACATGCCAAACTTGGTTTAGACCTGCTTAAGTGATAGATTTTATGTATACAATATTCAGAGGTGTCGTATGAATAAAATTATCATTCCTATTGCGTTAATGGCGGTGTCTAGCATCATTATTTTCACGCATAATTCTCAACCAGAAGAAGCACCATTAAAACCTTCTGTATTAACTAGCCAGCATACGGAAAATGCGCCGCCCAGTTCATTACCAACGCAAGAAGCGGAGTTAAAGCAGCCAATTACTGCGATGGCGCACAAAACACCTGATTTTCAGGCACCAGCGATGCAAGCTGCGCCAGTAAGTCCTAATATTTCTGCCCCCCCACTGCAGCCGAACCATCAAACTAGAAGCCGTCATGGCCATAACGAAAAGCTTGAGCACGGCCATGAACATCATCAAAGGCCTAAAACACATAATGGTAAAATACCGCCAACCGGCGCTAATTTTTAAATACAAACTAAGCAAAAAAGAAAGCATATGCTTTCTTTTTTTATGCCTGTTTTGTTACTGTTCCCCTATCAAACTTAAGTTAAATACGGCCTTCCTCCGCTAAAATGCTGAAAACAAAAAAACCACTCTTGCGAGTGGCTTTAGGGACGTATCAAATAATGAAACTGATTTTTACTTCTGTTGTAGGGTTACTCAACAATCTCCACCGTCATCTTGGCGCCGCCAAACTGACCGTCAAGAGAGAAGTAGTGCCAGTGTTCATTGGCATCGATTTGTAGGTCAATCGATTCTGTATTACCGTGACCACCCGATTTAGCTGTGAAGTCACTGCGTGTTGCCCAGTTACCGCCTTTGTATAGGATATCAAGATTACCCCAACCACCTTGTGTGGTAATACGCAGCGTTAACGGCTTGTACTCAGAGTTTGCAAACACAAAGTTTGCGCTCGATGTGCTTGGCGAAATACATTCCACCACAGTCACACCTTTACTTAACTGGTTGTTACTTGGATCAAATGCGTTTTCTGCATCCGTTGCAATACATGGCGTGAAATCGGTATCAATTGTTTCTAGCTCGCCTGCCCAGTTACTAGTATCACCTGAATTTACAGCCACCGTATCATCTGGGCCTCTTTCAACAATACCGCTTACACCTTCAGCCAATGATGCAACCCAATTTGCAAACTCGTTGTCATAACGTGTACCAATGTCATCAATGTATTGCTGATAAACTTGATACTCGCCACTACGTAAGTAAGTTAGGATTTGTGCCACATCACTTGAATGACGCTCATGCATAAAGCGTACTGCTAAATAACCCCAGCGATAGATGCGATCTTGGCCAGACTCATAGGTGTTTGTGAAAATAGTAGACAGTGCTACGTTGCCCGCTTTGCCAACATTGATTGCGTGGTTATAGCCGTCTTGATATGCAATGTACTCACCTAAACCTTCTGTCCACCAAGTTGTAGCAGCGGTTAAGCCTTGTGCAAAGTCACCATATAAATCAAAGCGACCATCTAAGTAGTGAACATACTCGTGTTGTAGGTTCCATACGTGGAAATAGTCATCACCATTTTGCTCATAAGCAATAAAACGCGCTTGGTTATTCGGATTGTTCGGCGCACCTTCTAAATACATACCACCATTGTTGGTATCCATGTTAAAGAATGTGCCGGCATAGTCGCGGTAATCTTCTGATGAGTTGAAAATAACCAGTTCAAGTGCATCGTTATAGTCATCTGCCACAGGGATGTTATACGTCTTTAATACAGTGTGGAAATGCGCTTCTTGCTGACCTAATACTTCACAGATCCACTGAGCTTGATCGTTATACATCTGCTGAGCACGGATCTTTAATGTCTCTGAACACTGATAGTTAAACTTTAAGGTTTCTTTTTCTAAGTAATATGCAAAGCCACAGATGTCATAGTAACCACAATCTTGACGGTCAAATGTATCTGCCATGCTGCCTGCTTTTACCCATAACGGCGCAGTTTCATCATACTGACTGGTTGATGCCAAAATGTTCTTAACCATTGGCTTAACCTGATCTTTTAATGACGGCACACTTAAGAAACGCGCAAGCTCATTCACCACATTTTTAATAAAGTAGTTATCGTCTGCTTGCAGTAAATAACGGTTATCACGTTGAAAGCGATACATAGTATCGAGTAAACGGCCATCTTGCATACGCGCGATGAAATCTGCATCACCATTTGGCGCTGCTTGTGAAGCACGGAAAAACGCGGTCATCATGGCATTAGCAGCCGCCATACGGCTTCGCTTAGCCGCCCATGTTTCATCAAACATCTCTAAAATATTGATGTAGTTATCATAGAATGGCGCACGGATCTCAGCTGAGTCAGTTAAGGTTAATAACTCTTGAAGCGCTAATGCTTGGTCGTTTGACTCACCATAAATACCAGAGCTCGCAAATAAGTCCTGCATTGCTGCTTTTAGGTTTACTTCAATAGTTGAAGAATACTCAGGAACTAGATCAGGGTTAAAGAACTGTACAAATAACCCGCCACGTAAGAAGTAAATTAAACCTTGTACTTTATAGGCATTGTACTCATCAATAGTACGCGCTTGACGACGTAACTCGCTGATCACCGACATCATATTAGATTCGCTGAATAAGTATCTCGCCTGACCCGATTTAATGTTGAATACGGCACCCACATGTTGCGGGTTAGACGCCATAATACGCTCAACCAAAGCCTGACCATCTAAGCCTAAGAAGCGAGACTCATCTTCAGGTAAGCCATCATTTAACTCTGGGTGGTTATTTACAAATGGGTCATTTGGATCGGTTGGTGTTGGATCTGTGTTACCACCGCCTTGCTCATTACTTTGCACTAAGGCATGGAAAGTCACCCCAGTAAACTGGCCATCAAGCTGAAGCATGATCTGCTGGCCTGCATTGGCAGTAAACTGAACTGATTGAGATGTACCCGCATTGGTACTCGATAAATCAGCTGCAGCAGACGTCGGCCAAGCATTACTTTCATTGTTCACATATAGGTTGACATTACCTTCACCGCCCATTAAGCCGATAGTAACGGTTGAAGCATCCCAAGGTACTGTCATGGTGAAGTACTTAGACGCTGAGCCCGTCATACAGATCTTTTCATTAATTGCGATGTCATAGGCACTGTTTGTTTCAGTATTTGGACAGTTCGCAATTGGCGTCCAAGGGTTTTCACCTGTACCAGAACCCGTGTCTGTACCAGAGCCAGTATCTGTACCAGAGCCAGTATCTGTGCCAGAACCCGTGTCTGTACCAGAGCTATTGTCTGTGCCAGAACCATTGTCTGTGCCAGAACCATTGTCTGTGCCAGAACCATTGTCTGTGCCAGAACCATTGTCTGTGCCAGAACCATTGTCTGTGCCAGAACCATTATCTGTGCCAGAACCATTATCTGTGCCAGAGCCGTTGTCTGTGCTTGGTAGCATAGCTTGCGTGATCACATAATCACTGTTTAGCTCAGTTAACGCCGCCACACCTAAACAGGTATTTTGACTATCCATAACTACCATACGGTCGCCTTGAGACCAAAAATCAGCGCTATATACTTCGCCATTACTCAAAGTTGCATATGGGTTTGCTAAATCCGCAGCACCTGTTGCAGGGTTCACCCAGTACAAAGTCACAGGCTCAGCATACGGGTTAGTGATTGAAACACTTGCTTTTGCTGTGCCGCGCTCATAAGTGGTCAACAACTCACAACCAGAGAATACACCTGCAACAGGAACTGGTAGTACGCCTGGTGCAACCGCGTCGGTGTTTGCAACCATCCAATTGATAAAGTCATCATTATGATCGGTCGCAATTTGACCCAGTAGTGTTTCAAACTGCGTGCTATCACTTAACTTCAATGCATTTGAAAGCGCCAACACACTCTGTTTATGGTTTTCAGCCAAATAACGCATCGTTAAGTAGCTCCAGGGATACAAATTATCAAATCCATATTCCATGAATAAAATACTGCGTAGTGACGGAATCGTCTTACCTGCAATGGCATCAAAGTTACGCTTGTTGTACTGACCTTTAGTTAAGAACTCAGCCCACCCTTCGGCCCAAGAAACCGTATTATTATGGTGTGCGAACATGCCATATAAGTTGTAACGACCATCTAAATAGTGAACGTATTCATGCTCTAAGTTATAGACTTCACCTGCGGTGTCACATGAAAAGCCAACCCAGCTTTGTGGACATTGCATTGCATGGAAACGCGGAATATTGCCAGCTACACTTGGGTCGCCTTCAAGGTAAATACCACCATTATTGGTATTATGACCAAAAAATTGATAGCCATATGCTTCATAGTCTTCAGGTGTTGCATAAACAATCACTTCAAGTTTGGTGTTGTTATCATTGCTAACCGGCTGCATATTGGTATTAAAGAACTGGTGGAAGTTGCTGCCTACATCAGCCATCTTGCTACATGCTGTTGCAAGTTGCTGGTTTGTCATTGCTTGTGCACGAATAGTAATAGCGTCATTACATTGGTAGGTAATGGTTAAGATATCTTCCACCTTTTTAGGCACAGAACAATAACCGTTCAGTGCATCGCTACTGTCACAGCTGCGATTAACGGTTTCAAGGTAGCTTTCTGTGATTTTCTTCTTCACTTCCTCTGCGTCAACTTGTGCCGATGTTACGTCGAAGATTTCTTTCACAATATCATCAATACGCGCTTGAACTGCTGGCTCTGCAAGATTTGCAACATGGCCTAATGCTAAAAATTCGTGCGGAACAATCCAAAGTCGATCAGCATCTGCATTCCAGCGCATATCTAAGCCTGTTTCGCCTAGTGCATAACTGCGCAGTACAGACATCACAGCAAGCATATGCTCATTAAATGCCGCTTTAATCACCGCATTTTGTTTACCAATGTAAGCTAAATCATAAAATGCTTTTAAGATTTGATTGGTGCTGTAGCCGAAATTGTCATTCACATATGGGTTAGATAAGCCCGCATAGAACTGAGTCAGTGCCATTAAGTGTGGTAATTGCTCAGTAATAAACTGCGCGCCTTCAGCTGTGGTTAAATTAATCAAAGCAGTTGCATAGCTTTCATGAATTAAACCAGCCGGCGCACCTGTGGTATAAAACTCTGTCATCATAGCAACTGCATGAAGCGCATCACTGATTAACTTAGCATCCGCTTGACTAAACTGAGTAAAGTCGCCATTTGCCGCAAAGTTACGTAAAAAATACAGTAAGGTATCTAGGTCTTTGTCTTTTATATCATCTTGCTGTGCAAGGAAATGAATGGCTTTGGCAACATCCGCTACTACGCCTGGAGAGTTTGCTGAAATCTCGCCCCACTGCGCCCAAGTAGAGGCAATGATCTGCTCAACATCTGTGCTAAATTCTGCTTTTGAATTAATCACTGCAGCTGGTATAGACACCACAACTGGTTCTACAACCACAAAATCTGCTGTTGCAGGATCTGTTGGGTTTACTGGATCTGGGGTTGAAGTCCCAGTTTTAACAGAGAAGTTCACGCCATCATTTTGGCCCATTACACTGACGTAAAATAATCCTTTGTTAGCCGTCACTTTTAATGTTTCGTTGGTGCCAGCATTCGCAGATGAGGCAATGAAACTGCTACGTGTTGCCCAGCCATCTCGATTTACAAAAATATCCGCTTCGCCTTCACCGCCTTGGGTCTGAATTGTCAGCTCGGTATTGTCTTCTGGTACGTCAACATAATAATAAAGACCATTACCACCAATACATACAGATTCATTTAAAGCTAATGCGCCACTAGGGTGCTTAGTTTGGCTACAAGTAGCCCCTACAGGCTGCTCATCTACAGTTGCTTTAGTCAAAGACAATTGTACTTGTTCATGAAGACCAAACACACTGATATATAAACGACCTTTGTTTGCTGTAATTTTTAAAGAGTCGTTTGTGCCCACATCTTGTGTACGTGCAATGTGGGAGCTAGAAGTTGCCCAACTTCCTGTGTTTACGAGAATATCAGCCTCGCCAATGCCACCAGAAGTGGAAATGTTAAGTGGTGTGGCATCCTGCTCAATATCTACATAGAAATAAAGTCCATTTCCTGAAATACACTCAGTTTGTCCAAGTGTTAAAGCATTGCCTGTTGTTGTCGTTGCACCGCACATTGCGGCTGCTGAGGCATAGGTTGGAAGTGTTGCAGCAGCAAATAGGCTTGCCCCTACAAACAACTTTTTCGATTTATACATCATACTTCTACTTCCAGATAATCAATTATTACCATTGCGTTGGAAACAGATTAAGCCAATAACCTGCTGATCTGACGCAAAAAAAGACTGGCTCAAATTGCACGAAAGCCAGTCCAAATACAATAAAGGATATTGTATGCAATAAATTCTAACTTTATTTACAATTTTGTAAACTACACAACCCTTTTATTACGAATACCGACACAAAAACCCACTTAAAAAACAAAGCTAACAAACTGTTTTAAATAGATTTAAATTTAAAGCATTAAATGTGAAATTTTGTAAACAGATAAACACTTCCATTGAAAAAACTATCCAATACAAACTGGTAAAACCAGATTGAAAACATAGTTTTCCCTACAATGAAAATAACATGCATACTAAATGCAATTTAAAATTTACTGCTTTATTAATAGATTAGGGTCAATAGACCATTTGTTGGCTAACGAAAGGTAGGCGTCGGAATTTAAATATTGCTGTAGCGCATGATCAAAACGAGTTTTAAAAGCATTTTCTTTAACCAGAAGTCCATAAGCAGTAAGCGGAAAGATCCGGTGAATATCAACCTCAAGTTCATGAAACTTATTAAAGTAATTGAATATATTGATATCCATTACTAAGACTTGGACCTTATTCTTTCTAAGCATGTGTAATTGCAGAGATTGGTCTGATAATTCGGTGTATTGGCTCGACTTTGAAACTGCTTGATTAAAAATGTCTCCTAAGATCGTTTTAGCATTTAAAAAGGTAGCGATAGAAAAGCGCTCTAGGTCATTGATTGATTCGATCTTTAAATTTACACTTTTTAAAGTCACTGCGACATTCTGATACTGAATATAGGGCATACTGAGCTTACCTGACGCTTTATATAAGGCGACACTGGCTGTAGTCATAGCATCTATGTTTCTAACATCCAGAATTTTAATTGACCGACCATAGGGGGCGATAACAAACTCATGCTTATTCACTACTTTTTCTAGCACCGCATTTAGCAACTCTATTTCAAAGCCTACCCTTGCATTTTGTAGAGAATATGGCGGTCTATCAATGCCTGTTACGACATTAAATGGTTTAGCCAATGAGCAGGTCGATATAATTAATAGGAAAACAAGACATACTCGTCTCATTATCTCGCCTCTAAAAAACTAGTTATTAGTTAGTATAATCAACAACTACAATTTCGAGAGGTTTTATAACCTATCTGTTCACCTATAAAAGCCTATTGCTTGGCCTCATTTCTCCGCGCTTGGCACTTTTCACATAGCCGCTCATTACTCTGCTTTGATTTAAATACTAGGGTACACTCATCACACGTTCGACTAGGTGTGAATAGATAAAACAAACAGTGCTTTAACCATTTCATTGTCTTAAATTTCTTACTCGGCGTTAGGGATCAAGTGATTGTTATGCTTTATAAGTATTTTGTATTACAAAAATCCTACAACACACTCTATGCCTTGCTTTTTTTATGTACAATGGAAAAATTGTCTCAGAGACAAAAAACTTAAAGTACTAAAAAGTCCCAAAAAGGAATAAGCATGACACCACTCAGACGCCAGATTAAAAGTGTCTCGGAGACAAAAGGACTAACCATAAAACAAATCGTTAACCTATGCGAATGCAGTCGCTCTCACTTTTATAAAGTACTCGATGGTCAACGTATACCCAGTGAAAGTCTGCAGATTAAGCTTATGACCGTTTTAGAGATAAACGAAGAAGAATTCGCAGCGTTGTTACAAGCCAACAAAGCTGATGAGCAAAGAAAAGTATCGACTTACAGCAATAACCTTAATGCTGTTAGGCTGCACGCTATAGTGAGAAAATTAAAGCCTAAGACTTTACCTAGCTATGTAATATGGCTAGTTAGTTTGATCTGTTTAACAGCGTCGCCATATTATTTTTATGCTTATATTTCAGATAGTAAGAATGAAAAGATAGAACTAAAAACAGGCTTTGCAACCAAGTTTATTAAAGACGTCACTATTCCAGATGGAACACCTGTTCCTATTAACACGCGTTTTACTAAAACTTGGCGGGTGCAAAATATTGGCACCGTACCTTGGAAAGAAAAACATCTAAAACGTATCACGCCTCAGGACCCTAACTTATGCTACTCAAGAGATAGCATTCCCCTGCCTACAGTAGAATCTGGTGAAATCATAGATATTTCTATTGAGTTCACCACACCAAAGTACCCAGGTACTTGTCGGACCGATTGGAAGATGGTTGATGCACATGAAAATTTAATCTTTCCTGACAAGCAAGGACTTTATAGTATTGTGCATGTGGTCGAAGAAAAGCTATAACTTCAACCACACATAGAACTGATTTGAGGATTATAATAATCCTTAATTAAGCACGGCCTAACATACGCAATAGTGTTGTGTCTTTGTCAAACACATGATGCTTGATGGCGCCAAGCATGTGTAATGCAATGAGCGCTGTTAAAGCGTAAGCAATATAAGAATGTGCAGCTTTAGCAACTACAAAAACAGTCTCATTGAAAGGTACTGCGCCATTCTCTGTATAGTTATTTGGCACTAAAGTCAGGCCAAACACATCGATACCGTACCCGCCAAAGCCTGAGTAAAGCATACCGCTTACTGGCATTAACAAGGTACCTATTAGTAAACCCCAATGGGCGAAATGAATGGCTTTATTAAATGCCTCTGATGCATTGTCATCAGCAGGTAAGAAGCCTTTTTTAATACGGTAAATTGCACGTGGTAATACTATCAATAGCGCGATAACACCTAGCGCTTTGTGGATAGGATATAAAGACCATACTTCCCAGTTCACCATGTAATAACCCACACTAATCAAACCTAGCATAGTGAATGCAACCGACCAGTGTAGTAAGCGAGTCGTTAGAGTAAGTGACGGCTTATTCATATTATTTTCTCCTCAGAATTTTGATGATGAAAACTATATAAAATTGATTCTACCCAACCCAGCTCTATGTGACGAACTCATAAGATTTGGGACAAAAGGTTATTCATCCATTCGTCCCTAGTCTTTATTTTTAAAGGCCTAACAGCAATTTAGTTGTTGAACGATTACTTTTACTGACAGGCACCTCAATGTCGTTATTGAGCACCAATAGACCATGACCCGAGCGCGCATTGACTAGCTTTGCACCATGAGAAAGATTGACAAGATAAGAGCGATGGCAGCGATAGAAAGTCTGAGCAGGTAAGCAATTTTCTAAATCTTTCATGGTTGTGCGTACCAGAGATATACCTTGCTTGGTATGTAACTCAACATAATTACCCGCGGCTTTTGCAAAGTAAATATCGGTAAACGCAATATCAAATTCTTCTATTTGCAACCTTTGTAACTCTGTTTTTTCTTCCGCTTTTTGATTAACACATGAACGAGATGTTTGAGCAAATGAGTCGCCACTTTGTGCCCGATTTACATCGACAAACCGGCTTTTAAAATACACTAAAGTGACGATGGCCAAATAAGCAATGGCATGTTTATGCCAATTATAAAAAAGGCTTTCTTGCCATTTGGCCTGCTCAATTAAAACATCAAGGCTCGTGTTTACGGTTAACACGCATGTAAGCGCGAAAAATCCCACTGAGATTAATTGTTTTAATTTCATACTGCGCTGGAGAGCAAAACAAATAAACGGTGTTATCAGCAACCAAATACCGAACTCTTGCAATGACCACAAAATAGAGGAAGTAATATCAACTCGCTGTTTAGCAATAAATACGCTATGCACTGTGCAGTTTAAACACACCATACATAACATGCCTAACCAACCTAATGTGAGTAATTGATAATCTTTAAGTTTTACAATTTTACTAAACATAGTTTGGCCCTGAAATTTAAAACGGCGAGAAGATAAAAGCGTAAGGATAAAAAATCCTCAAATAAATTCAATACCAAAGTAAAAAAGCCTTGGTAAATATACCAAGGCTTCGACATCTAAAAAGCAAATTCGTTCTTTTAATTACATTGCTGCGCGGAAGATTTCTGAAATCTCTTCTGCAGTAGCCTGAATAGGGTTAGTAAACCCACACGCATCTTTCAATGCATTTTCAGTTAAGGTCGGAATATCATCAGCTTTGGCACCTAGCTGCTCAATACCTGAAGGAATACCCACATCAGCCGCTAATTTAACGATGGCATCAATCGCCGCTTCTGCGCCTTGTTCTACCGTCAGAGCACTCACATCAACACCCATGGCTTTTGCCACATCAGTTAGTCGCTCAGGGCAAGCTTTGGCATTAAAGCGCTGAACGTGAGGTAATAAAATTGCGTTACACACACCGTGCGGTAAATCATAGAAACCACCTAATTGGTGTGCCATGGCATGCACATAACCAAGCGATGCATTATTGAATGCCATCCCCGCCATAAACTGTGCATAAGCCATTTGCTCACGCGCTTCAATGCTTTCACCATTTTGCACGGCTTCACGAAGATTGGCTTGAATTAATTCAATGGCTTTAATCGCCACCGCATCAGTAATTGGCGTCGCTGCAATTGATACATAAGCTTCAATGGCATGTGTCAGTGCATCCATTCCCGTTGCAGCCGTCAATGATGCTGGCTTTGCTAACATCAGCTCAGGGTCATTTACTGAAATAAGCGGTGTCGTATGCTTATCAACAATCGCCATTTTTATGTGGCGCGCTTCATCGGTAATGATACAAAAGCGCGTCATTTCTGATGCAGTTCCTGCTGTGGTGTTAATTGCAATCAGCGGTAACATAGGTTTTGCAGATTGATCAACGCCTTCATAGTCAGCAATTTTTCCGCCATTAGCGGCAACTAATGCGATACCTTTTGCACAATCATGCGGAGAGCCACCACCCAGTGAAATAACAAAATCACATTGGTTGTCAGATAAGATGCTTAACCCTTGTTCAACATTGCCAATGGTTGGATTTGGTTGCGTGCCATCAAAAACAGCCGTTTGCACGTCACGTTCAGTTAATAAAGCTTGCACTTGAGCCACAACACCAATTTTATTTAATACTTGATCGGTAACGATAAGGCCCTTTTTAAAACCTTGTGCTTGAATGCTGTCGGCGGCATCCTTCAAACAACCTGCACCCATAAGATTTACTGTTGGAATATAAAACGCTGAAGTCATAATGTGAATTTCCCATTCAATTAGATTTTGATCTCTTAATACTGAACTCTTACTACATCAATAAGTGTGACAGCAGAACAAAATCAAAGAATTGATCCAGAGCAAATGTGTTTAATTAGGGACATACACTTTAGTCTTAGTGCTTAGAAGACAACCATAGATGGTTAATACATCAGCGAAGTAACCTCTTCACTGATGTAAGAAATAACAACAAATAGCGATTAATGTTTATGATGTGGCGCACTCAAGCTTCTATAAAACAAAGTGGTCACTCGCTCTTCTGGTAACCAGTTTGAATAAGTTAAATTCAACGCTGACAGCGGCTTTGCAGTAAGCACCTCTTCAAGTGATTTGCCGCCGCTCATCGCTGATACCATGACACTTTTAGCTTGTAACAGTAATGCTCGATAAGTTTCGAGCGCCGGCTTGTTAGTAACAGGGCCGTGACCTGGGATCACTTTAGTATCGCCATCTATTCTTGATAAGGTTTGCTCCACCGCATTTATCACGCCATCAAGCGAACCACCACTGTCGACATCGACAAAAGGTAAACTACCTAAATTAAAGAAAATATCTCCCATGTGTACTGCATTGGCATTTTTGTAAAAAATGACCGAATCGCCATCGGTGTGAGCATGGGCGTAATGCCAAAGCTGCGCGTGTTCATTGTTAAAATGAAGTGTCATATCTTGGCTGAAGCTTAAAACAGGCAAATATTTAGACCCTTCACCATGCTTTTCTTTCAAGCGGTCATACACATTATGATGCGCTATGACATGACTCCCTGCTTTGGCAAAGTTCTCATTTCCACCAGTGTGATCGCCATGGTGATGCGTATTAATCACAAACTCAGGCGCACCAGGTTTTAACTGGCTTATTTGCTTTTTAATGTCATCACTGAGCTTGGCAAATTGGTCGTCTACTAAGTAAATGCCATCATCGCCCGTGCTAATGGCAATATTACCACCACGCCCATACAGCACATGTAGGTTTTCAGATAATGCCTCTAGTTTAAACTTAACGTTTGCAAAGCTTGCAAATGACGCGCTGAGTAAAGACGCTCCGATTAATATCAATATTGTTTTCATGATGACTCTCAGTTTTCGTTATTATTAACTGCTTATATACCCAAACTTCCTCAAGATGCATGATTCAGAGCGCTGCCTTCTGTTCTAGTTCAAGGAAAAGGACGCAGCGTAATGACGAGTCCTTTCCAAGTTCTTTGACGATGAAATAGGACTGAAAGCACGCTCCCTTGGGCGAGTTTGATTGGCTTTCATACTGCGTTATCAATTTTCGATTTAGAACCACTAGACCTTCAAATCGATGCCTTGTCTGACAGCCAATCAATTCTCGCTGAACCTCGTATATTGAGGTGGTTTGGGTATACTCAAACAGCCTGTATCAAAATATAGCTACGAAATAAAAACATAAAAGGATTGTTTAAAACTGCTATAAAAAATGCCCACCGAGGTGAGCATTGATTTGAATGGAAAATATTTAATTAAGCTATAAGTTTTCTTCGGCAAATGACGCCAAACGACTTCTCACCACACCATTAAGATTGATAGTGGCGCTACCTTCAAAGTGTTTAAACCTTTCAACTAAGTAGGTCAATCCCGAGGTCACTGGGGTTAAATAATTACTGTCAATTTGTGCCAAGTTGCCCGTACAAATGAGTTTTGTGCCTTCACCACATCGGGTAATAATGGTCTTTAATTGCGAAGCAGTTAAGTTTTGGCTTTCGTCTAAAATCACCACCGCATTTTGAATGCTTCGCCCACGCATAAAGTTTACTGACTTAAACTGAATGTTGGCCTTTTCCATGATGTAGTTACGGCTTGAAATGGGGCTTTCATCATTTTTGTGTAGCACCTCAAGTGTATCGGTAATGGCTGCAAGCCAAGGTGCCATTTTCTCTTCTTCTGTGCCGGGAAGAAAACCTATGCTCTCTGCGATTTCAGGTGTATTACGAGTGACAATGACCTTGTCATAAACCTTCTTCTCAATCACCATCTCCAACGCACAGGCCAACGCAAGAAGTGTCTTACCGCAACCGGCTGGGCCCGTCAGAATGACCAGTTCTATTTCCGGGTCTAATAAGGCATCAAGTGCCATACCTTGATAAATATTTTTCGGTGAAACGCCCCAAGCTTGTTGGTGCATAAGGCGCTCTACCCCGAGATCTTTGAGGGTAATATGTTTTTCGTCATACCCCACCACTCGCGCTACAAAGTGATCAGTTTCATCAACAATGTACTCGTTGCTGAAAACGTCTTCAATGCGCTCTTTAGGAATATGATGCAGCGTGTAACGCCCTTGCTGCTCTGAGCTACATTCGCCAACACTTTGCCAAAAATCACCTTGGAACTTTTTGAATCCCGAGCTGAGCAATTTAATATCGTCAATGAGTTGGTCTGTTCGATAGTCTTCTACAAACTTCAGTCCGGCCCCTTTTGCTTTGAGACGCATGTTTATGTCCTTGGTGACCAGCACAACCTTGGTACTTTTATGTTGCTGCTGTAAATGAATGGCACAGTTAATGATTCTGTGATCGTTTTCATTACCCGGCAAACCAGAGACATTATCAGGAAATAAATGATCGTTGATGATCACAAGGCGACCACAATTATCTGAGTTGTTCTCACCAGTTGTATTAGGCAACTTCACCCCTTCTAACATTTGCTCAGGAGAAGCATCTCTTAAAATATCTTCAAGACCGCGTATAGCAACACGTGCATCACGGCTTACATCACGTTTTCTATCCTTAATATGATCAAGCTCTTCTAACACTGTCATGGGGACGACTACATCGTGTTCTTGGAAAGAGAGGTATGCGAGGGGTTCGTGGAGTAGTACGTTAGTGTCGAGCACGTACATTTTTTTATCGACATCTTGAGCTTTTACCATAGCATCTTCCTATCGTTGCATTGATACCGCGACAGCCATGGCTTTTGATGACGTTGCCATCAAAAACTCATGGCCACACTGTAAGTTTAGCCTATCTGCCATAAAAGTCTGTTTTATGACAGAAATAGAGTGTGTTTATCTTCAAGGCGTAAATTTTGTTCAAACCAATGTTCAATACACCGCTCAATTCCCTTCACTAAATCAGAAGATTTCGACTATCTTAAAAGGCAGTGATTTATCTGCGCGCTACTGGATCCTTAAAAGCATAAAATTGCCTGAGAAACAAGATTGAATAGGCCCTTGCTTACGGTTAACATAGCCGCCTTTTTTCTGCTAAGTCGAGACAAACATGAATTTTTCCTTAGGTCAGCGCTGGATCAGTGATACTGAATCAGATTTAGGATTAGGTACCATCGTAGCTTTAGAGGGGCGACAGCTTACGATTTTATTCCCTGCCAGTGGAGAAAACCGCGTTTACTCAGTACAAGAAGCACCGGTGACTCGTGTAATTTTTAATCCCGGTGATGTTATTCGCAGTGTCGAAGAGTGGGAACTAGAGGTAGAAACCGTTGAAGAACAAAATGGCATTCTGAGCTATCACGGTATTCGCCTCGATACAGAAGAAAAAACCACGCTAAAAGAAACGTTTTTAGACCACTTTATTAAATTTAATAAGCCACAAGATCGCTTATTCGCAGGTCAAATTGATAGATTCGACCGTTACACGTTGCGTTATAACACATGGCAGCACCAGTTCACTCGTCAGCAATCGCATTTAAAAGGCCTAATTGGCCAACGTGCCAGCCTTATCCCACACCAGTTATATATTGCAGATGAAGTGGGCCAACGTCACGCGCCACGCGTTTTACTTTCAGATGAAGTTGGTTTGGGTAAAACCATCGAAGCAGGCATGATTTTACATCAGCAAATTTTAACTGGCCGTGCTAGCCGAGTACTAATTGTGGTACCTGAAAACCTTCAGCACCAATGGCTGGTTGAAATGATGCGTCGCTTCAACTTGTACTTCTCTATCTTCGATGAAGAACGTTGTGACGAAGCTTTTGCCGACTCTCCAAATGTATTCGAGACTGAGCAACTGGTATTGGTGAGTCTTGAGTTCATCACTAAAAAACGCCGCTGGTTTGAACAAGCCACTTTGGCTGATTGGGATCTATTGATCATCGATGAAGCGCACCACTTAACGGTAACTAAAGAAAAGCCAAGCACAGAATACCTGCGTATTGCAGAGCTTAGCCAAGATATTCCGGGCTTAATTCTTCTAACAGCAACGCCAGACCAACTTGGCCACTACAGTCACTTTGCTCGTCTGCAGCTTTTAGACCCAGATCGCTTCTACGATTACGATGCTTTTGTTGAAGAAGAAAGCCACTATAAAGAAGTTGCTGATGCCGCTAACCAGCTATTACAGCAAGGAGAGTTAGATGAAAAGAATCAGACGACTTTAAAAACTCTGTTAAAAGAAACTGACATCACTGAATTACTAGCCAAAGCGCAAAGTGGTGATGACGCAGCAAAGCAAGAAATCTTGTCGATGCTATTAGATCGCCACGGTACAGGTCGTATTTTATTCCGTAATAGCCGCAGTGGTATTGATGGTTACCCAAGCCGTAAATTACATAGCTACCCGGTTGAGTTACCTAAGCAATACAAAACCGCTATGTCTGTAATGGGTAATATGGGTGGCATTCAAACACCTGAAAAGTCTGCATTACGCGCTCTGTTTCCTGAAAAAATCTTCCAAGAATTTGAAGGCGCAGGTAGTAGCTGGGCAGGTTTTGATCCTCGAGTTGAGTGGTTAATTGCTAAACTCAAAGAGCTTAAGCACGAAAAGGTGTTGTTGATCTGTGCCGAAGCACAAACCGCAATTAGCCTTGAACAAATTTTACGTGAGCGCGAGGCCATTAAGTCAGCCGTTTTCCACGAAGGCATGAGCATTGTTGAACGTGACCGTGCAGCAGCTTACTTCGCCGACGAATACGACAGTGCGCAAGTATTACTATGTTCTGAAATTGGTTCTGAAGGCCGTAACTTCCAATTCTCACATAACATTGTGTTGTTCGATTTACCGCTCAACCCAGACTTACTAGAGCAGCGTATTGGCCGTCTTGACCGTATTGGTCAGAAGTTCAACATCAACATTCATGTGCCTTACTTTGAAAATACCGCGCAAGAAGTGTTATTGCGTTGGTACCATGAAGGCCTAGATGCATTCGAAACCACCAGCACAACGGGACAGCTTCTTTACAAAGAGTTCAGCGATGATTTATTAGAGTTTATCAGTGAGCATAACTGTGACGAAGAAGAACTAGACCCGCTTTTAGAACAAGCAGCAAAACAAAACGCACAACTACGTAAACAAATGGAACAAGGTCGTGACCGTTTGTTAGAGCTGCACTCTAGTGGCCAAGGTAAGTCAGATGCATTAGCCGCTGAAATTGAACAACTGGATGACGATGTTGTGCTACCTGCTTACATGATCAATGTGTTTGATATGTTTGGTGTAAACCAAGAAGATAAAGGCGAAAATACCATTATCTTGAAGCCAACTGAGCATATGCTAAACCCATCTTTCCCGTGTTTACGTGATGATGGCATTACAGTGACATTTGATCGTGCAACCTCTCTTTCTCAAGAAGATGCGCAATTCATCAGTTGGGATCACCCTATGGTACAAGGCACCATGGACATGATCTGTGATGATGACTTTGGTTGTGCGTCTGTAGCACTACTGAAAAACAAAAAACTACCTGCAGGGACCTTCTTTGTTGAGTTAATTTTTGTTGCTGAAGCCTCTGCACCAAAAGCGTTGCAAGTTGGTCGTTTCTTACCGCCAACACCTATTCGTGTATTACTTGATAAAGCAGGCAATAACTTAGCTGAAAATGTGGCCTTCGATGCATTCAACAATCAGCTTTCGGCAGTTGGCCGCCAAACGGGTAGTAAATTGGCAAATGCTTTACAAGCTGCGATCCACCCACTCATTACTAAAGCGAATGAATTGGCGGGTGCTGAGTTAGTGACGCTAAAAGCTGCTGCACAAGAAAAAATGCAAACGTCATTAAATGAAGAGCAAGGCCGTCTTGTGGCACTAAAATCAATCAACCCGAATATTCGTGATGAAGAAATTCAGGTCTTCGATAAGCAAAAAGCGCAATTAGATGAGTTTATTGAAAAAGCACAATTGAAACTCGATGCGATCCGCTTAATTGTGGTATCTCACTAAATTCCCTGTGAGGTCAGTCAATGGCTGGCCTCTTTTTCCCCTCAATTACATTTCTTTCTAAACCTGCAAACAGATATCAATTGCACTTCCAAAGCCCCTGTCTAGTAGTATTACTAGAGAGTTGATGATTTTTCATCGTGAACTTACCTTTTTTCTGTTTACCCTAATCAGATACAGCCCTATTATGTTTTTAATAATCCTCTTAACCAAAAGAGGTTGCCACTTAACTTCAGGGGATGGACGATGATTTTTCAAACTAAAAAAGCACGGGCAAATATCATCAAAGTTTTATTTGAATCTGGGTTAATCGTATTCAGTGTACTATTGGCTTTATTTTTGAGTGAAATGCATTCGCAAGTTAAAAAAGACCAAGAAAAAGTCCGTGCCCTGCAACTCATAAAAGCTGAATTAACAACCAATAAAGCATTGTTAGAACAGTGGCGACCTTATCATCAACAAGTTCTTGCCAATGTTGAATCTGCTATTACCGAGCCACCTGAGTTTCTAGATAGTAGTAAGCAACGAGCATTTATTTTGAGCCAGATGCCAAATGGTTTAGTGCAAGATATGTTAAGAAACTCCGCTTGGGATGCACTCAAGCAATCGGGGATCTCTTCAAATATGCGTATCGAGACTATATCTGCGTTAAATACCCTATATCGCTTCCAAACCTTAAGCATAGAAGCGACTTTGACTCGATTAGGGGATATTTTTTACTCCCGAGAGTCTGTCAGAGAGGCATATTTATTAGAAACACTTTATTTAATGAGAAACCTGCTGCAAGAGCTAACCGCACAAGAAGAGTTTATGATCATCAATTACCAAAATGCCATCAAGGATATAGATAAACTACTCGCTGAGTAGCGCCCTACTCATTAACAAATTGTCACTAAAATAGCTCTACGTCCATTTGGTAGCCATCTTCATCGTCAATGTCTACCTCGGCACCTTGCATAAAGCAGATGTCTTGCTGCGTTGCTGAGATGACGTTTTCTAAATCCCCGACTAAGGATTTCATCTCTTTTAAAATATGCACAAACGTAATATTCACTTCGTTTGAGTTACTCAAGTGCTCAGAGACTTCATCAAATGTATTGGTGATAGAATCAAGGATAAACTCTTCTTGGTCTGGCTCAAGCGCAAGCTTGGGTAATTCAAATTGCATACTCTTGGCGAGGCGTTCGATACTTTCTCCCGCATCTGCTTGATGAACATGTAAGCTCTTGACAAGATCTTGTAATGAGTGGCGAATATTGGTGAAAGCAAAATGGGTTTTCTCGCCTTGTTTCAGCAAGAGATCATTGGTTTCCATCAATCTAAGTTTGGCATCGGTGGCACCTAAAACAGTAGGCAAAACATCTTTGAATCGCCCATATTTTTCAGGGCTGTCTAAAGGCATGTTTTTTACAAGTAAGGTTACTTTTGGATAATTGATAATCGTGCGGCAACCAAAATCAATAAACCGCTTATTAGTTCGACAGCTTTCTAGCAATTCTTGCTCTATGGGCGACAGTAAACCTGAGCTGCAATAGGTAAATGCCTTGCCATTAAAATCAAACAGCACTGAGCATTTCAAGTCTAGGCTAGACGTTAGTTCGAGCAACTGTTTTGCCAATGAATCTAACTGGCGAATACCATAGGTCATTTCAACAAAGCGCATCACCAAGCCAAGCTCACTATTGCCAGTCATCACATCCATCGCGGTGTTATGCGCCGTTTTTATTTCTGTTTTTAATGAATCTCGCTCTGTTTTATATTTGGCTGACACCTTCAATTTGGCAATTAATTCAACGGTATCAAAAGGCTTAAGTTGATAATCATCAGCACCGGCCTCATAGCCTAGCATGCGCTCTCTTAAAGTAGTTTTTCCTGACAAAAATACAATAGGAATTTCTTTCGTTGTATTGTCAGACTTCAAGACCTCGCAGCATTCATAGCCATTTTGGCCAGGCATTTCAACATCGAGCAAAATCACATCGGGTTGTTCAGACTTAGCTATTTCAAAGCCTTCAGGTCCGTTGTATGCATGACAAACACTAAATACCCCATCCGCTGCTTTTCTCACCACTTTATGAATAAAGTTATCATCGTCAATGAGGAGTACTTTGATATCCATGTGTTTCACCATTTTGACCTTGTATTATTTGAAGTATAGAAATAGAAGTTGAAAAGGCTAAAAAAACACCAATATATTTAATACTTAAAACGACTTAGATCAAACATTCCAAGCGCCCTGAAAAACCTCGGTAAAGCCAGTGACTTTCATCCATTTTTTCGAATAAAACTGAAATAAGTATGATATAAAACGTTATTGTCTAGATAAGGGCTTTAAAGGAAAACCATGCACTCTTTGCAGCAGTCAGAAAACTCGAATGATGCACCTGTTATTCTCGCACTCGTCACCGCGATGTTATTTTGGGGCGCGAGTTGGATTTCGGGAAAAATCATTGCCGATATGGCCCCAGCAAAGCTCACCGTTTTTTATCGCCTTGCTCTGGCAAGCGTTAGTATGCTGCCCATTCTTTTTTTGGTAAAAAGATTCAAACTAGTAAATTTGCGCTTTGCTATGCCCGCTTTACTGTGGTCTTTACCCGCAGGACTTTTGTTGGCCAGTTATAATCAGTTGTTCTTCTTAGGCTTACATGACGGTTTACCAGGTAAAGGCGGCATGCTGGTTACAACCATAAACCCCATTATGACATTTGCGCTTGCTGCTATTTTTAATCAGCAAAAGTTTAGGCCTTTGCAGCTCGTGGGTATGCTATTAGGCCTTGCGGGTGGCATGATGATGATTGAGGTTTGGCATTTTGATACCGAGCAGATTTTTGCATCCGGTAACTTATTCTTTGTGCTCGCAGCACTTTCATGGGCTTTTCTGACTCTTGCCAGCCAACGTGGTACACAGTTTGCCGACTTCATGACATTTAGCGCACTAATGTACTTATGGGCCAGCATATTAAGTTATATATTTGCTTTTGATTTAAATCCACTTACTTCAATGACTCACTATCCTGAAGTTTATTGGCACCATATGCTATTTCTGTCTGTGATTGTGGTCAGTATTGCCACGAGTGTGTTTTTCTTAGCAAATCAAAAAATAGGCCCGAGTCGCTCTAGTTCATTTATCTTTGTGGTCCCCGTAACCGCAATGGGATTATCTGTTTGGTATTTTGGAGAAACCATTCCTTTGAGTGTTGCTATCGGCGGCGCGCTGGCTCTTTCAGCTGTCTATTTAATCAATACCAGCAAACAATAAAACTCTTTTAATTTTACTCTTTGAGTTAGGTTGTGTTTTAAGCATTTAAACCCTAGACTTTAGTAGGGTTTAGCATTTAGCTAAGTGAGTGATTGCGCTGAGTTATCACTCACAAATCAACAGATACAAATCAAAACTTTAATAATAATAAATGACTGGCCTCAGGCCTTTGGAGTTATGTGTGAAGTTTAAACACAAAATCATCGTCATATCCTCACTGGTCTTACTGCTTGCACTGACTGTGCTGTCTATAAAACAATACTTCTCGCTGAAAAGTAACCTTGAAAGACAAGTTGAACAGAGCGTAGCCGAAATTATTCAAGGGATCAGCAACACAGTCACAGCTCAAATGCAAGGCAGTGCCAATTTGGCTAGCCTCACCACTGATTTAGTGGCGCAAACAGGCGGTTTAAATGAAGCTGCGCCGCTACTTGCTCAGCAAAAGCTGCAAGAAGAATTCATTCTCATAGGGTATGGTGAAGAGCGCACGGGCAAATATGTTGCCAGCGACCCAAGTTGGAACCCCGGCCCGACATGGGACCCAAGAAAACGTCCTTGGTATCAAGATGCAAAAAATGCAGGCAAACTCATTGTAACTGCTCCATATGCTGATTCTGTATCAAAAGAAATCCTCGTTTCAATTGGCACACCGGTTAAAAAGTCAGGTCAATTTCATGGTGCTATTTTCTTTGACGTGAGCTTGGCAAAGCTCAGTAATATGATTAACTCATTCAACTTATTTGACGCAGGTTTCGCCTTTATGGTCAGTAAAGACGGCACCATTATTTCTCACCCCGATAGCAAATTAAATGGTGAAAAAGCCTCTAAATTTTTAGGCAACACACAATTCAAACAAACCATGCAAAGCATAGAGCTCAATGGTAAAGAGCACATCCTGGTATTTCAACAAGTTGAAGGGTTTGACTGGCTGGTTGGCGTAGCACTGGAAAAAGACAAAGTATTCGCCGCGGTTGATAACTTAACCAGTGACTCAATCACTTTCACTATTTTGTTTGTAATTATTGCTGTTGTACTGCTTTCTATTGTGATTAATATTCTACTTAAGCCGCTCGAAGATATTAATGACGCCATGGCGAATATTGCAAAAGGTAATGCTGATTTAACAGTACGCCTGAACACAGACAGCGACCCTGAATTTGCAGAGCTTGCAGAAAACTTCAACTTATTCACTGCGCGTCTTCAAGGGATCATTGAGCAAATTCAAAGCCTAGGTCGTGAAATTCTTGCCGATGCGAAGCAAACGTCAAATGATGCAAACCAATCTCGTCAAGAAATCTCGCGTCAGGTTAATGCGTTAGGTGCGTTAGTCGAAGCGACAGCCAGTATGTCAGATACTGAACAGCGTGTTGCCAACACAGCCCAAGAGGCCGCTTCTGCGATTCAAAATACAGATACAGCAGCACAAGACGGTCAAAAGGTTGTATCAGAAACCACCTCTTCAATCGCACAATTGTCAGAGCAAATAAGCGATGCTGTTAACGTCGTGAATGAGCTTGAAGTCTCAACAAGTGGTATCGAACAAATTCTGTCTGTGATCAATGGTATTGCCGAGCAAACTAACCTACTAGCACTGAATGCGGCGATTGAAGCAGCCCGTGCCGGAGAATCAGGTCGCGGCTTTGCTGTGGTGGCTGACGAAGTAAGAACACTCGCGCAGCGTACACAAGAAGCGACTACAGAAATCAAGTCAATGATTGATCAACTCCAAGCTGGTGCCATGAGCGCCGTACAAGTGATGAAACAAAGTCAGCAAGTGGTACAAACAACGGTAGGTAAAGCCGATGAAACCAAGCACGCCCTTGATGCTATACGAGATTCAATTGCGCATATTGTTGATTTAAATATGCAAATTGCCAACATGCTGCACGAACAAAGGCAAGTAGTTACAGACGTCAATGACAATGCCTCTGAGATTCGTATTATCTCTGACACTGTGCTCTCTCAAGCAGCTAACGTTGACCAAACCATGCAGTCGCAGTTTGATAAAATTGCTCATCAAGAAGATATGCTTGAGCAGTTTAAAGTTTAGCGAAAATCGATAACTTTATGAATTGAAAACAGACTCCTATGAGTCTGTTTTTGTATGTGAAGTTAACTCGCTTATTGCCTTGGCCTTAGGGTAGAATAGCGACCTTGCTGAAAACGAGGTATTACTGTGCTACTTAACTATGCTCCCCCACTAGACCCATATTTAGATATTCTGTATCAAGATGACGATATGTTGGTCATCAACAAGCCTAGTGGACTGTTAACAGTGCCCGGTAAAGACCCCAAGCATGCCGATTGTGCAATTGCACGAGTAAACCGTGTTTTCCCTAATGCACGTATCGTGCACCGTTTGGATATGGCAACCTCCGGCGTGCTGTGTCTAGCTATGCACAAAGAAGCGCATCGCTTTTTAAGCATTCAGTTTCAAGACCGTTTAACCAACAAATATTACATTGCCCGCGTACATGGCAAGTTAGCACAGCCTTCTGGCTCTGTAAATTTACCCCTAACTTGCGACTGGCCTAACCGACCAAAACAAATGGTGTGTCACGAAAGTGGTAAACCATCTTTGACACATTTTGAAGTGTTAGACTATGAAGCAGCTGCAACGCGCGTAAAACTTACCCCAATCACAGGTCGCTCACATCAATTACGCGTTCACATGTTATCACTGGGTCATGTCATTTTAGGCGACAGGTTATATGCAAAAGGTGAAGCACTTGCGGCAGCAAACCGTTTACAGCTGCATGCCGAGATGTTGCAAATTGCGCACCCTCGCACTGAAAAGATGATGACTTTTACTACGCCTGCGCCTTTTTAATAAAATAGCCGCAGATAATCTTGCGGCTCTTTTATCTTTTAACGAATTAAAAACTACTGTTTAAAAAGATCAAGTGCACTGGCTGTCATGGCTCTTACACCCGTATGTACTGCCAGTTCATAATCTGGTGCAAACTTGCTTGAGTGTAATGAAGGTAGAGACTCACCACTTTGCATTGCGGCTTGATAGCTGCTTGGCTCAACCCCACCTAGCCAGAAAATGGTAATTGGAATGTTTTCTTCGGTACGGCCAAATAAACCAAAGTCTTCGCCCGCCATAACAGGCTCAGCTTTGACAACCTGCGAGTCACCTAACTCCTGTTTAATGCTCTTCGTCATACGAGTTGCAAGTTCAGGATTGTTATAAGTTGATGGAATAGACTCCGATTCATGCACCAACACTTCAGGATAAAGCGACTCATCTAACCCGGCACTTTGTGCAATGCCAGCAGTTAAGCGTTTAATCGCCGCAATTTGCTGCTCTCGCACCGCGGGGTCGTATGAGCGGAGCGTTAGCTGTAACTTTACTTCATTTGAAATAATATTGTGCTTTGAACCACCGTGAATTGAACCGACAGTAATGACAGATGGCTTAAGCGGTGAAATTTCTCGGCTGGTTATGGTTTGCAGACCTAAAACAATGCGAGATGCTAATACCACAGGGTCGATAGTGGTATGTGGGTACGCACCATGTCCGCCTTTGCCTTTGACTGAAATATCTACCGAATCCACGTTTGCTAGCGCATAGCCTGGTGCGATTGCCACTTGCCCAGCAGGGAGGGATGCACTGGTATGTAAACCCAACACATAATCAGGTTTTGCAAACTGCTTAAATAATCCCTCTTTGATCATGGCTTTGGCACCGCCCCCGACTTCTTCAGCAGGCTGAGCAACCATCATCAGGGTCCCTTGCCATTGGTCTTTATGCTTTATTAACTGCTCAGCAGAACCGATCATACTGGTCATGTGAATATCGTGAGCACAGCCATGCATAACACCGACCTGATTATTATGCTTATCTAGCACATTTACTTTTGACGCATACGGTTTACCTGTCTGCTCAACAATAGGTAACCCATCCGTATCCGCGCGGATCATCACAGTTGGGCCGTTGCCATTTTTATATAAACCAACTACGCCAAAACCACCCACATTGCTAGTCACATCAAAACCAAGCTGTTCTAGCTCTTTAGCTAAACGCTTACCTGTTTGCTCTTCTTGATAGGACAATTCTGGATTCTGGTGCAGGTGTAAATAAAGCTGATTGAGTTTAGGTAAACTTTGTTGAACCGATTTATCTAAATCTAGAGCGTGAATATTAGCACTGAGTAATAAGGCTAAGCTAAGAGTCAGTTTTTTCATTTTTTGTTTTTATCTTGTGTAATAAGTGAGCATTAAACTTATCAGCTTCAGTTGCTTTTCGCCAATAGCAACTGGTCTAATACTCACTTTAGAAACTGACAGCACGTAATGAATTAAGTCTGCTCTGCATCACTCCAGATACTATACTTATTGCCAAGCCATAAACAAAAATTGAAGAAATACCCGACTCCCAACATAATGATGCCGCCCGCCAGTGCTGGCTGACTGATCAGGCCTAGTAAACAGAATAAATAACCACTTATGTGACAAGTAAATAATGCCCGAACTGTCGCACGTTTTGACGGCGTTAAATTGAGATAATTTAAAGCAAACCAACATCTGACCCACAGTGGCGCAGCTTGCCATAACTCTTCTTGTGTTTTCATATCTAACCTCGTTTGTTGCAATGTATCTACATTCACTTCTAAAACAGAGGCAAGGCATTTTAATGATTCCAAACTGGCATTATGACCACTTTCAATTCGCTGAATTGTACGAACATTGAGACCAGACATTTCAGCTAACTGCTCTTGAGTTAAGTGCCGACTGACTCTTAATTGTTTTAAAACCATTATTTCTTATTTCCTTGCTTCCAACGAGGTCACTATGAACAAAGTACAGCAACTCAACCACGACTTTTACCCGACACGAAATTTTATTTTTATAGTTCAGATAATTAGCTAATACGATTAGCCATTAAAAAAGCCCGCAATTGCGGGCTTTCAAAGCTTAAATGCTTACTCTGAGCTTTCTGACGAGACCTCTTCAATAGGCTCCGCTTTAGTAAACTCAATTTCGTATTCATCAACACGCTGAAGCCCTCTTGGTAATTTATTACCACGACGACCACGTTCACCATAGTAATGTTCTAAATCACTTGGCTTAAGGGTTAGTTTGCGCTTACCTGCATGTAATGTAACCGATGCACCATCAGGCACACACGCAAGTACTTTTACAAATTCTTCACGCGCTTGTACTTTCGCACTTGGAATAGAGATGATCTTATTACCTTTACCTTTAGCCAGTTTTGGCAAATCACGCAGTGGGAAAATAAGCATTCGACCTTCATTTGAAATTGCCATACAGCGATCGGTTGCAACATCATTCACAGAGATAGGTGCTATGAGCTCAGCTCCTTTTGGCACAGTTACTAGCGCTTTACCATTTTTATTCTTACTGACTAAGTCATTAAAGCCAGTAATGAAGCCATAACCGCCATCAGTGGCCATCAGGTAAAGCTCTTCTTCTTCGCCCATCACCACATGTTCAAATGTCGCGCCACCCGCTAAGCTAAAGCGACCTGTCATTGGTTCACCTTGACTTCTGGCTGACGGTAAGCTGTGGGCATCAGTCGCAAACGCGCGCCCTGTACTGTCTAAGAATACGGCAGGTTGGTTGCTCTTACCCCGTGCTGAGGCTTTATATTCATCGCCTGAACGATAATTTAAGCCTTCTGCATCAATATCATGGCCTTTAGCAACACGTGCCCAGCCTTTTTCAGATAGCACCACAGTAACGGCTTCTGAAGGAATTAAGTCTTTTTCACTTAAGGCTTTTGATTCACCACGCTCAACCACAGGCGAGCGGCGTTCATCACCATAAAGCTCTGCGGCTTCTTGAATTTCTTTTTTCATCAAGGTCGACATACGACGTTCAGAGCCAAGTGTTAGCTCTAACTTGTCACGCTCTGCCGCAAGTTCATCTTGCTCGCCTTTGATTTTCATCTCTTCTAACTTCGCTAAATGACGAAGTTTTAGATCAAGAATGGCCTCAGCTTGCTTGTCAGATAGGCCAAAGCGCGACATCAACTCTGCTTTTGGGTTATCTTCATTACGGATAATTTCGATGACTTCGTCGATATTTAAGAAGGCGATCATTAAACCTTCTAAAATATGCAGTCGAGCAAGTACTTTATCTAAACGATACTGCAAACGACGACGCACTGTTTCACGGCGGAACACAAGCCATTCCGCTAAGATTGAGCGTAAATCTTTAACTTGCGGTCTGCCATCTAAGCCAATCATATTTAGGTTAACACGGTAGCTCTTTTCTAAATCAGTGGTTGCAAATAAGTGCGCCATCAGAGGCTCAACTTTAACTCGATTTGAACGTGGGACAATCACAATGCGCGTTGGGTTTTCGTGATCTGATTCATCGCGAAGGTCGGCGACCATAGGCAGCTTTTTCGCCGTCATTTGCGCTGCAATTTGCTCTAGCACTTTTGCACCCGAGCACTGATGCGGTAAAGCCGTTATCACTACTTCGCCCTGCTCTTCGGCGTACACAGCACGCATTTTTATTGAGCCTTTACCCGTAGTATAGATTTTCTGAATATCCGCTTTTGGCGTGATGATTTCAGCATCGGTTGGGTAATCTGGTGCCTGAACTACCTCTAATAACTCTTCTAACGTTGTTTTCGGCTTATCTAGTAACGTACAGCAAGCAGACGCTAATTCACGTACATTGTGTGGCGGAATATCCGTCGCCATACCAACGGCAATACCCGTTACACCATTAAGAAGAATATGCGGTAAACGCGCAGGCAACACTAACGGCTCGTTCATGGTGCCGTCAAAGTTCGGAGTCCAATCAACGGTGCCTTGACCAAGTTCTTTTAACAGCACTTCTGAGAATTTGGATAATCGGGCTTCGGTATAACGCATTGCCGCGAACGACTTAGGATCGTCTGCGGCACCCCAGTTACCTTGACCATCAACGAGCGGATAGCGATAAGAGAATGGTTGCGCCATTAATACCATGGCTTCGTAACATGCACTGTCACCGTGAGGGTGGTATTTACCCAGTACATCACCGACTGTACGCGCTGACTTTTTATACTTCGCAGCGGCTGAAAGGCCCAGTTCGCTCATCGCATACACAATACGACGTTGTACAGGCTTTAAGCCATCACCTATGTGCGGCAAGGCACGGTCCATGATCACGTACATGGAATAATTGAGGTAAGCGTCTTCAGTGAAGCGCCCCATAGTTTGCTGTTCTATGCCTTGCAATGACAAGGCTTGCGGATCTGTCATATCGCGCCCTATTGTTATTATCTTTATACGTTTTCATTAACTGAAATGAACAAAACGTACAAAGCCGCTAGCGATGAAATCGTTTAGCGGCTATTCAATTTTAAACTCTATTCTTACACTTCGGCTCTGTCGCCATGCTCTTCAAGCCAAGTTTTACGGTCACCCGAGCGCTTTTTCGCAAGCAGCATATCCATCATTTCAATGGTGTGCTCTTCTTCGTCTAATGTCAGCTGTACGAGACGGCGCGTATTAGGGTCCATGGTTGTTTCACGTAACTGCATTGGGTTCATTTCACCCAGACCTTTAAATCGCTGTACGTTCACTTTGCCGCGTTTTTTCTCGGCTTCAATTCTATCTAAAATACCACGCTTTTCGTCTTCATCGAGCGCGTAATAAACTTCTTTACCAATATCAATACGGAATAATGGCGGCATTGCCACATACACATGGCCTGCTTTGACTAAGGTTGGGAAGTGCTTAACAAATAGCGCACACAAGAGTGTCGCAATGTGTAATCCATCCGAATCAGCATCGGCAAGAATACAAATTTTGCCATAGCGCAAGCCCGATAAATCAGTTGAATCAGGGTCGATACCTAAAGCGACTGAAATATCATGTACTTCTTGAGATGCTAGAATTTGTCCTGATTCAACTTCCCAGGTATTTAGGATTTTACCGCGCAGTGGCATGATAGCTTGGAATTCACGGTCTCGGGCTTGCTTCGCAGACCCCCCCGCCGAGTCACCCTCTACTAAAAATAGCTCAGAACGCTCTGTTTCGCTGCCCGAACAGTCGGTGAGTTTACCCGGTAATGCAGGACCTGATGTAACCTTTTTACGCACCACTTTTTTCGCTGCGCGCATACGTTTTTGCGCATTGCTGATACACAATTCAGCCAGTAGTTCAGCCGTTTCTGTATGCTCGTTTAGCCATAGACTAAATGCATCTTTTACAATGCCCGATACAAAGGTCGCACATGAACGCGAAGATAGCTTTTCTTTGGTTTGACCTGCGAATTGTGGATCTTGCATCTTAACCGATAATACGTAGCTACATTTATCCCAGATATCGTCTGGAGTTAGCTTCACACCTCGGGGCAATAAGTTACGGAATTCACAAAACTCACGCATTGCCTCTAATAGACCTTGGCGAAGACCATTGACGTGTGTACCACCCTGTGCTGTCGGTATTAGGTTTACATAGCTTTCTGCGATTGACTCGCCACCTTCAGGTAACCAGTGTAGCGCCCAATCAACACCTTCTGTTGAGCCACTAAAGCTGCCAGTAAAAGGCGATTTTGGTAATACTTCGAAACCACTTGCTGCGTCTTTTAAGTAATCTTCAAGGCCAGCTTCATAGTGCCATTCTTGCGTTTCTTTTGTTTGCTTATTGATAAAGCGAATGCGTAAGCCTGGGCATAATACCGCTTTGGCTTTTAGTAAGTGATTAAGCCTAGATAAAGAGAAGTTTGCTGAGTCGAAGTAACTTGCATCAGGCCAAAAGTGGACTGAAGTACCTGTATTACGCTTACCTACCGTGCCCGTCACTTCTAGGTCTTGTACTTTATCGCCGTTTTCAAATGCCATTTCATAGACTTGAGCATCACGACGCACGCTAATTTCAACACGTGTTGATAAGGCGTTTACGACTGAAATACCTACCCCGTGTAGACCACCTGAAAACTGATAATTTTTGTTTGAGAACTTACCACCAGCATGCAGTTTGGTCAGGATCAGCTCTACCCCAGGAATGCCTTCTTCAGGGTGAATATCAATTGGCATACCTCGGCCATCATCGATAACCTCTAGTGAGTTATCTTCATGCAGGATGACGTCAATCTTGGTTGCGTGGCCAGCTAATGCTTCATCAACACTGTTATCTATTACTTCTTGGCCTAAATGATTAGGTCGAGTGGTATCTGTGTACATTCCCGGGCGACGTTTTACAGGCTCTAACCCGTTTAAAACTTCTATCGCTTCGGCATTATAATTCTGCTGGCTCATGGCTTAATTCTTTATCTTTTTTATTCGATTTGTTGTACGTGATTTTAAGAAATTTGGCAACGGTGTCAAAGTAGCGTTCAAAACCCATAAAACTGTGATCACCGGCAAACTCTACATGTTGCGCGCTTTGTTTGAAATAATCAACCGCTTGATGAAATGGAAGCACTTCATCGCCCATTTGTTGCAGCAATAAAATATTGCTTGGCTGAGAAAGCGTCTCAACATAAAACGACTTTAGTGCAGCAACATGCTCTAAGGTAAGTTCGTAGTGCATGTCTTGATAGGGATTATACTGCGGTCCCAAGTAATCTGCTAATAATTCAAAAGGCTTAACTGCCGGATTAATCACAACTGCTTTAATGTTATGCAACTGCGACAAATAGGTAGCATAATATCCTCCTAGTGAACTACCCAACAACACCGTATGCTGGTCAATAAGCTGTGTTAGCTGAATGATGGCAATTCTGGGATCAAAGTGTAATCTCGGTGAGGTGTACTCAATATCAGGATAATGCGTTGATATCCATTGCCCAAACTGTTGCGCTTTAAATGACTTCTCTGAGCTATTAAACCCGTGGATATAAATTACGCGTTTAACCATACCACCTCTGTTTTAAATGCTGAACGCGAGAACTCAATTAAACGCACTGCGGGCCCCAAGTTTTGCTGCTGCCAATTAGGCGTTGCTTTAGAAAACTGAATCGAAGTGGCAGGTGTTGCTAACACAGGCAACCCTCTAAAGCTTTGCGAGTAATCGTTATGCACATGGCCGTGAATAAGCGCTTTTACTTTTTCGCTATTAACCAAAGCGTTTAATAACTGCGGCCCATTTTCTAAAATGTGTTTATCTAAATACCCGTTGATTGGCACTGGATGGTGATGACATAGCGCGAGCACATGGTTTTCAGTTTCATGCAAAAGCGTGTTTAATTCTTCTAAGTGACTTTGCTTACACCAGCCTGCTGGCGTGTCGCCTTTTGAATTCAGTAGTAATACTTCAACGCCATCTGCAACTAGTTTTTTATGTGGCAGTATTTGAGTGTTTTCAATCGCTGCATACTCACAGGGTTCATCGTGATTCCCAGGCAACCAAAAGACAGGACAAGTTAAACCACTTTTTTTAAGCAGTTCAGAAAACAACTGATAAGACTCAGTAGTATGATCTTGGGTAATATCGCCACCAAATATTGCCGCATCTAATTGCTGTGTAGCAAGGAAATCGAAGGTTGCCGTTAAATTGCTCGCTGTATTAACAGAAAAATATTCACCTTCTCTGTTAGCGAATAAGTGACAATCAGTAAAATGAGCAAGCTTTAAATGGCGAGTATCAAAAGTATAAGCTTGTTCAAACCATGCCATTGTTCACATCCCAGTTTAAAGGTACTCGACCACTTTCTAGACATGCCATCAGCCAGTCGCCTAAAAAAGCATTCAGCTGATATTTTTCATCTTTGTGATGCATACTCGGGTTAGGATAACCGTATGAGGGCTTAATACGCTGATGAAAATCATGATGTACCACTTCGGCCACCTTGGCATCATGGTATAGACGCACAGCGATATCTAGTTCAGGCAGATAGTCGCTGATTGTTGAAGTTTGTTTAATCGAGATATCTGTGGTGTATTTCGCACAGTCGTCAATATGTACTTCGTAACTGGCATTGGCTAATACGATTTTTCGCTTTTCGCCAACCACTTCTTCAGGTAATACTTTTAACGCGCGTAAGTAGTTACGCTCACATAAGGTAATATACTTAGGGAGAGATTGAATATACGCTTGCCTAGTAACCACATTACTCAACTGTGCACCTCTTTACTCTGCTTGCCATTGTTCCAAAATACGAGCTTTATTTAACGCTAACCATTGTAGACTAATCACAGTCGCAGCGTTATCAATTTCTCCACTGTTTAGGCGTGCAATCGCTTCATCATAAGGCATAACATGCACTTTGATATCTTCGTCTTCGTTATCTAAGCCATAGATACCACCTGCATTGGATAAGTCTGTTTTCGCCAGATATAAATATAATCGCTCAGTGGTACCGCCAGGACTTGATAAATATGATGTCATAAACTCAAGTTCTTGCAGTTCTAAGCCGGCTTCTTCTTTGGCTTCTTTGCGAACCACTTCCTCATAGTCAGTCGACCCCTCGGCCATGCCAGCAATACATTCTAGTAACCAAGGTGAGTCTTTTGTTGCCAGCGCGCCTATGCGAATTTGCTCAATAAGTAGTACATTATCTGTACTCGGATCGTACGGTAAAACAGCCACAGCATGGCCGCGCTCTAGTATTTCTCTGCGCACAGTTTGACTCATACCACCAGCAAAAAGCGCATGATTAAATTTATACGCATGAATTTTAAAGAAGCCATCAAAAACCGGCTCAATTGATGTGATTTTTACATCATTTTCATTAAATTGATTTATAGACTTCATAAATTTACCTTTAAAAATAGGGATCTAGACGCAAAAAACTAGGTATTTCAACTGTAATATATTCTGTTACACTTGAGCGTAAACTTTTACGTATTTACCCCTTTGCTATTGATGAAAACACGGTAACATACTCTCAATTAAAAATTGTCTAAGGATCGAGCGACAAATGAAAAAAAGCTTATTATCACTACTTGTTGGTTTATCATGCGCTTTAACCAGCACGATTTCTCAAGCCGAAGACTTATTACAAGTTTACGACATTGCAACTGCCAATGATCCTACGGTATTAAAAGCCAAAGCCCAAGCTGACGCACAGAAATACGCCACTGATAGCGCCCTAGCTGATTTATTGCCTTCTCTTAATTTTTCAATGAGCTATGGTGAAACAGATACAGATGGCTATGACGGTAACGACGCAACAGGTTATGTGTTTGGTAGTTCATCTTCTGACTCATTCACGAGAAAAATTAGCCTTTCGCAAACAATCTTTAATTTAGGTGTTTGGCAAAACCTAGACATTGCAGAAAAGCGCGCACTTCAGTCAAGCTCTCAATACGCGTTAGCTCAACAAGATTTAATTGTTCGTATTGCCCAAGGTTATTTTGATGTTCTCAGTAAATTAGACAACCTTGAATTCGTTCAAGCAGAAAAACGTGCAATCGAAAGACAATTAGAGCAAACAAAACAGCGTTATGAAGTAGGTCTAACTGCAATTACTGATGTGCATGAAGCCCAAGCTCAGTTTGACCGTGCTGTTGCCGATGAAATTGTTGCTTCAAATGATGTTGAAACAGCACGTGAAACGCTTCGCACTATTACAGGAAAATATCACAGTAAACTTGATGCGCTTAATACAGATACTTTTTCGACTGTGAAACCTTCGAAGAAATCGACAGACTTTATTGATGTGGCAAAAGAGCGTAATTTATCTTTGCAGATCACTAAAGCAACACTCGACATTGCATCAGATGAAATCGACAGAGCTAAGTCTGGTCACTACCCTACATTGGGTTTTAGTGCATCTTATTCTGATGGTTTAACTAATGCAGCAGGTGCAGACGGTAAACCTCGTGGTGACACGACTCAAGTTGGATTAACTTTAAACGTCCCAATCTACTCTGGTGGTAAAACACAAGCAGCTACTGAGCAAGCAAGAGCAAACTTTGTCGCCGCGAGTGAAGACCTTGAGAAGAGTATGCGTGACATCACACGCTCGGTGATCACGTCTTATAACCAAGTGGTGTCTGATGTTGCGACTTACCGCGCACTAGAGCAAGCCGTTGTTTCTGCTGAGAGTGCTTTACAAGCAACAGAAGCGGGTTTTGAAGTAGGTACTCGTACCATTGTTGACGTACTAGTTAGTACACGAAACTTATATGCAGCAAAACGTAACCTTGCTAACCTGCGTTATCAATACGTACTTTCTTCACTTAGACTTAAGCAAGCGACAGGTACGCTTTCAAGAGCTGACCTTGAAGCTATCAACAAAGGTCTTGTTGAAGGCTAAAATTAAGTCCAGTTAAACAGACACTTAAAATTCTTTTTTCAAAAGCCGGCACTCGCCGGCTTTTGTATTTTGAAAAGCTTATCGTTAAACTATCGACAATTCTGTGTACGAGAGAACTTTTGTGGTCACAAATCCATCTTTTAAACTCGCTTTTTTGGCACCAAAGTATTGGTTAACTTGGCTTGGTGTGCTTTTCCTTTACCTAATTTCTTGGCTTCCGCAAAAAATACAAATATGGTTAGGTCAAGGCCTGGGAAAATTAGTTCATAAATATGTTAAGAAACGCCGCAAAATTGCCGAAGTAAATATAAAACTCTGTTTTCCTGATATGAGCGAGGCTGAACAGGCTAAACTCGTAAAAGAGAATATGGAAAACACAGGCGTGGCAACATTAGAAACTGGCATGGCATGGTGGTGGCCAAATTGGCGAGTTAAAAATGTGATTGGTTCAATTAAAGGCTTTGAACATGTTGAGCGCGTGCAGGCCGATGGTAAAGGGGTACTTTTACTTGTACCGCATATGCTGCACCTTGAAATGCTAGGGCGAATTGTCGGTTCAATTCAGCCGGGAGTTGGATTTTACCGTCCACATAACAATGCCTTGATGGAGTTTTTTATGACTCGAGGACGACTTCGTTCGAATGAGGCATTAGTCGGTAAAAGAGATGTAAAAGGTTTATTACAGTCACTAAAAAACAAAAAAATGTGTTACTACTTACCCGATCAGGATTATGGCCGTAATCGCTGTGAGTTTACTTCATTTTATGCGGTAAAAGACACAGCAACAACGACAGGGACCTTGCTATTCGCAGCAAGTAAACACTGTGAGGCATTAAGCTTATCAGGCTCTCGAGATGAACAAGGTAAGTATCATATTGAATTTCATCCACTACTAGAGGACTTTCCTAGTGGTAATGACAATAATGATGTTAGACGTGTAAATGAGCGTATGGAGCAGTCAATTGATAAAGCACCTTCACAATATATGTGGCTGCACCGCAGGTTCAAAACACGACCTGATGAAAACGCTCCATCGTACTACAAGTAAAATATGAGTCTTATGTATGGCTAAAAAGAATAAAAGAAAAAAGTCGTCTTCAACTGGTTTTTGGGTAAAACACCTCGCCCTAAGCGCAATTTTAATTGCTGCGGCCTATTATGTGCTTAACGGTACATTACCAGAAAATATGGACATGACCAAAACCAGTAATGCTGCAGCGCAAGGTCTATCGCAGTTTTATGAGAGCTTTAGGAATCGTGTTAGCGAGCGAGACACTGAACGTGATCAGTATGTTATAAATTTAGGAAAACCAACTTTTCCTCTAGATGATGCGTTGGCACAACGCGGTCTGGTTGTAAAGCCTTCCTCTCCCGGTTGGACCGGTGAGCTAGCGCCACGACGCTTTGAATCAGGTGGTACTTTGAAAGAAGTCTTAGCCAACTATGCGCGCGAAGAAGGCATTGAACTATTTTGGTATTTAGAAAGAGATTATGTCGTCAAACATAACTTCAGAGTCGATAGTAATTTTGTGTCGGCACTTTATCAGGTTGGTCGCGCAATCAATGATGACTTCGAGTACGAAGTGTATACTTTCTTTTGCCCTAACCATCGCGCAGCAGTCATTACACAAAAGCCTTCTCACTTCGTCAGAACGAATTGTAGAAGGTTAAGTAAGTAAATCACCAACAAAAAACGGGGCTAAAATTAGCCCCATTTTTTATTCTGGAAGCAGGCTTAGTTAAAAAGTTGCTGCCAAATATTTCTGACCTGTTCTACCTGCTCGGCTACCAGCTCTCTTGGCACGCACCGACCCTGCTGATTTAAACTATTTAAGTGATAATGCTCACGAAGTGTGCAATAACATTCTGTCAATATAGCTTGTTGCTCTGAGCTAATGACACCTTGCTGCGCAGCACTCTCTAGAATACGAATATTATCTGAAAAGTGCGTGAGTTTATGATAATGCTTAGCATGATTTAACACTAAAAACTGAGCGATAAACTCAATGTCTGTCATGCCTCCATGACCTTGTTTTAAATCAAATGCTTGTTTACTGTCTTTAGAAAGATGCGTGCGCATTTTTTCGCGCATTTTGACAACATCATCTTTCAATTGAGCTTCATCTCTTGCTGTACATAAAATATCTTTTCGGATCTCCGCAAAGCGCTCTACTAACTCTGTCTCACCATTAATCATTCTCGCGCGGGTCAAAGCTTGATGCTCCCATGTCCACGCTTGTGACTGCTGATAATGATTAAAGCTTTCAATATTAATCGCCAACAAGCCAGAGTTACCCTCAGGGCGAAGCCTTGTATCAAGCTCATACAAAATGCCTGACGCCGTACGAGTATTGAATAAGTGCATTAAACGCTGAGCAAGTTTTAAATAAAACTGACGAGAGGAGATCTGCTTATTGCCAATCGTGCTGCTATCACCTTGTTGATTATGAACAAACACCAAATCAAGATCTGAGTCATAGCCTAGCTCCAAGCCTCCAGCTTTGCCGTAAGCAATGACTGCAAAGCCCTTACTAAGCTCATTACAGCCCTGTGGCTCACCGTAGCGGCTCACCATTTGCTGCCAAGCTAAATTCACTGACTGAGATACGATAGCTTCAGAAAGCGCTGTAAGATGATCACTGACTTTCATGATACTCAACACACCGGTCGCATCCGCGGCGGCAATACGTAATTGATGCGCTTGTTTAAATTGTCTTAGCGCTTCCATTTGTAACTCGAGATCATCTTGCTCAATGCGTAAGAAATACTGCCTAATTTCAGTCTGATATTCACTCAAGGGTAAAGGTTTATAAAGCGCTGCGGGGTCAATTAGTTCATCAAGCAATATTGGATATTTCGCAATATGTTCAGCGATCCACTTGCTATGGCCACACAACAGAACCAATTGCTTAAGTGCGCCCTGATTCTCAAACAGTAATTCTAAATAAGTAGTTCGAGTCGCAATCATTTCAACAATGTTTAAAACCCGCTGCAACAACTCAGCTGAGCTTTTTTGCTGTGCCAGGGCATGCAGTAGAGCTGGCATTAACTTATCGAGTATATCTCGCCCTCTTATGCCTACATGACGCTTATTCAGCTTGGCATCAAACTCAACCAGCACATTTTGCCATTGCGCTAATTTTTCAGCTTCGAGTATACCTTCTAATTGTAAGCAATCTCTTTGTAACCAGGCATAGCTATAGCTGTCGTCAAAACTCGTTTGCTCTTGAGGTTCATCACCCACCACTAAAGCAAATTCTTGTCGAACAGACTCCATCACTTGGTTAATCTGCGGCAAAGTTGACTGAAAATCTGGCTGGCCGAGCAAATGAGCCAGTCTCGCTTTATCTAACTCAGCATCAGGTAAAGTTTGCGTTTGTTGATCATCAAATGCTTGCAGGTATTGCTCGACTCTGCGAAGAAATAAATAATGACGCTTCAAACTAATGCTGACCTCACTCGGTAAAATATCAAGCTGAGTTAATTCTGAAATGGCAACCAATATAGAGGGGGTTTGCAGGCCAACATCTCGACCTCCGCGGATCATCTGAAGTGCTTGAACTATAAATTCGACTTCACGAATACCACCTGCACCGAGTTTGATATTATTTACCAACCCTTTTCTGCGTACCTCTTGCGCGATGAGATGCTTCATTTTCCTAAGCGACTCAATCACTGAAAAGTCGATATAACGGCGATATACAAAAGGTTTAAGTAGTTGCTTAAATTCATCCCAATAACAGGTTTCTTCCCCTAACGGCCTTGCTTTGAGCATCGCATAACGCTCCCACTCACGGCCTTGGTCTTGGTAATAATCTTCAATGGCAGCAAAGCTCATCACCAAAGGTCCGCTTTCACCGAATGGTCGAAGGCGCATATCCACTCTGAATACCTGCCCGTCTGCAGTCACTTGGTTTAACGCGCTAATCAGCTTTTGCGCAACCTTAGTGTAAAACACTTGGGATTCGAAACTGCGCCTACCGCCTTGCGTCGGTACATTTCTTGGGTAAGTAAAAATTAAATCAATGTCTGATGAAAAGTTAAGCTCTCCGCCACCGAGCTTACCCATACCTAAAACCAACATTGGCAGAGGGTTTCCTAGTTCATCTAACGGGACGCCACATTGTTTTGTTGTTTGAGCAAATGCCCATTGATTCGCAGCCTTGATTAAAGCTTCTGACAGCTTAGAAATATACTCAATACTGTCTTCGATGGGGTTTTGATGAACCAAATCTAACCACATCACCTTTAACCAATACTGCTGACGATATAAACGCAGTTGTTTAAAACATGCCAGCTCACTCAATTCGGTAAGGTCGTCTGTCAGTGGCTCTGGAATAATACGACAGTCAACATTAAGTTGCTGTAACCAAGTCCCTAACTCCGGTCGTTTTTCTAAAATTCTAAATGCAAAATCACTGAGCCCTATTAACCGCCCAAGTTGCTCATCATAGGGCTGTGCGCCATATAATTGCTGCCAACGTTGCTCAGCTAATTGCAAAAGTGAAAGCGGAAAATCGACCTGATGCATAAAAAATCTCCAAAGCTAGGTAGCTCAATGAGTTGGGAGTCGTTATAGTTAATCTATTAAAACCATAACATTACACGTTATATGTCATATTTGTCTTTACTCGATATCAATATTTTTGCCATTTTAGTTTGTTTTGTATTAGCAAGCCTGATTGTGATTGGTCATCGTCTGATCATGCAATACAAAGCCAAAAAAGCCCTAGAATCTGAAATTGCCAAACGCGATAACTTTGCCTTCGGTATTAACTACGCCTGTCAGATCGGCATCATCGCGATCACAGGTGCTTATATCTTTCCTGATGTTTATGAACACTTAATTGCCGGTCACTTTACCTTAGCCATACTTACCGTTGTGATTTCTTTTAGTTTTATTTTGCTAGGTCAATATATTCATCGCAAATGGATTTTAAATCGCTTCAATGAAGAAAAAGCCATCATGAAACAAAATATTTGTGCGGCCCTCGTTGATTCAGGCATGTTACTGGGCAATACCATACTGGTATTAGGTATTTTTCACTGGCTTCATCCGCAGGGCGTCAGTGATTTATTGGTGGCAACGATGAGCTTTATTGTTTTACAGATCGTATTCGCCATTGATAGCAAGCTCAGAGAAATGCGATTTGCCAAAGCAAACCAAGGTGCTTCGTTACAACAAAACTTTAACCTAGCGAACACCTCAATTGGTATACGCTATGCGGGTAAAACCATTGGGCTTTCGTTAGCGCTCTTTGCTGGTTTACAGAGTGCCCCTTATCACGGTGCCACCATAGTCGAGAATATCAACAGCGTATTGCTACACTGTGGAATAATGTGGGTATTGTTATACTCGATGAGCTTTTCTCTTATTCATTTTGCTCTGCCCAAAGTGAATGTAGGGTTAGAAGTTGATCACCAAGATAACATTGGCGTTGCCTGTATAGAATTTGCGGTTTTCACCGCTATGGGCTATTTACTTATTAATCTCTTTTCAGTTTAGTGCGTTAACCACTGACTGAAGCAAGGTGAAGGTATGGCGACTTGTTTTGAAAATTTTTTACTTATCGACAGTAATGCTGAATTCAGCAGAGATTTTGTGACCTATCAAAATCAACAATTTCCAAACAAGCCGCAACACCTTATCGTTGCTGGTGAAGACACCCGTCATTTAGTGAAAATGATGTTTGATAATCTGATCAAAGACTATTGCTACTGTGACTTTGCTAATGAAATAAGTGTGACTGAGCTTGCCGCTTATTTGTTAGAACATCATCAAATAGCAGGGGTGATCATCCATGATTTAGATTTTCATCTCGCAAATGAAGAGCAAAGAGCCATATTCAATGCACTTCACCCAATTCGTTATTTAGTTGAAATCACACCTGAAGGTTATAACTACAGTAAAATTCCAGATGTATTTCATGAAAATCACTTATCTTGTCACAGTGAACATCTTGATGAAGCCGATAGATCAATTGAGGCATCTTTATGTAAATTAGAGAATGACTAGACGTCGCTTTCGCTTAGCCTTACTATTGCCCCACCTTTGTTTTTAAGTCTAATCATTATGCGCGTTCCTCATATTTTTCAACCTTCTGAGTTAAGCCTTAACACCCCTGTTCAGCTTTCTGATGATGCTGCAGGCCATATTGGTCGAGTGTTAAGAATGCAACAAGGCGATCACGTCTCTTTGTTTAATGGCGAAGGGGGAGAGTATTTGTGTGAACTGACCGAAGTAGGCAAAAAGTCGGTTACAGCAACACCTATCGAATTCAAAGAAGTTGACGTTGAGTCACCTCTTAAAATTCACCTAGGTCAGGGGATCTCTCGCGGTGATAAAATGGATTTCACCATTCAAAAATCAGTAGAGCTCGGTATCACCGAAATTACTCCCCTGTTCACAACCCGTTGTGGAGTAAAACTAACCGGTGATCGCCTCGCTAAGAAGCACCAGCAATGGCAAAAAATCGCAATCGCTGCTGCCGAGCAATCAGGTCGTAATTTTGTAACCAAGATCCACCCTCCAATTCAATTATCTCAGTGGCTGTCACAGCAAAGTGAAGAGTTAAAGTTAACGCTTCACCCTCGTGCCGAGCACAGTATTAAAACTTTACCAGTACCAACACAAGGTGTGCGTTTTGTTGTAGGGCCTGAGGGCGGCTTCACTGATGAAGAGATGGCTGCGACCTCAGAGCAAGGCTTTGTAGATGTTCGCTTAGGCCCAAGAGTCCTTCGCACAGAGACAGCCGCTTTAACCGTATTAAGTGCACTGCAATTGCAATTTGGTGATTTAGCACTTTAAAAGTGCTTTTCTACCCCCATATTGATTAAAACATTCAAATAACTAGGTAAACATTATGGCAATTAAACTCGGTATCATTAGCGATCCAATCAGTGGTTTCAATATCAAAAAAGACACTGGCTTTGCCATGATGCTCAGTGCACAACAACGTGGCTATGAACTTTACTACATGGAAATGGACGACTTGTTTTTATATCAAGGCCAAGCCCGTGCAACCGCAGCTAAAGCGACTGTGTTTGACGACGTTGACAACTGGTATGCATTAGAAGATAAACAAGATATTGCACTGAGTGACCTAGATGTGATCTTAATGCGAAAAGATCCACCATTTGATACTGAATACATCTACGCAACTTATATTCTTGAACGCGCTGAAGATGCCGGCACTTTAGTGGTTAATAAGCCACAAAGTTTACGCGATGCTAACGAGAAGCTATTTACTGCTTGGTTTAGTGAACATACGCCTGACACTCTGGTAACTCGCTCTCAAGCACAAATTCGCGAGTTTTTAACCAAGCATGGCGATATCATTTTAAAGCCACTCGATGGCATGGGTGGCGCATCAATCTTCAGGGTAAAACAAGATGACCCAAATATTGGCGTGATTTGCGAAACCTTGACTGAGCATGGTAGCCGATTTGCAATGGCACAACAGTACATTCCAGAAATTAAACAAGGCGATAAACGTGTTTTGGTTGTGAATGGTGAAGTCATCCCTTACTGCTTAGCGCGCATTCCTCAAGGCGGTGAAACCCGAGGTAATTTGGCTGCTGGTGGTCGAGGCGAAGCCCGTCCTATCAGTGAGGATGATTTAAAAGTAGCGCAAGCTGTTGCCCCAACCTTAAAAGAAAAAGGGCTCATTTTTGTTGGCCTAGACATTATTGGTAATAAGCTAACCGAAATCAATGTCACAGCGCCAACCTGTGTAAAAGAAATAGAAGCAGCATTTGATATTTCAATTATGGATAAATTCTATGAGGCGATCGAAGAGAAACTAGCCCATAATAAATAAACAAAATGGGGTAACATACGCCCCATCTTCTGATCTAAGGCCATCAATATGCAATCATCATTAGAAAATCATTTCTTAATCGCAATGCCGAGTTTGCAAGACCCCCACTTCAAACAAAGTGTGACGTATATTTGTGAGCATAATGAAGAAGGAGCAATGGGACTGGTGATTAACCACCCTGTCAATGTGACTGTCGGTGAACTACTCGATAAAATTGATATCGAAAATAACAAGATGAGTGAAGCGGCTAAACGCCATGTCTTTGCCGGTGGTCCTGTGCATACCGACAGAGGCTTTGTCCTTCATACGCCAAAATATGGCTACTCATCAAGTCAGGAGCTGAGCTCAGAGATCATGATAACCACATCTAAAGATGTACTCGCAAGTCTGACTTATGATGACAGCCCCAGTGAATTTATTATTACGCTTGGCTATGCAGGTTGGGAACAAGGCCAACTAGAACGTGAGCTGTCAGAAAATAGCTGGTTAGTAATTAAAGCTGACCCTGCAATCATTTTTAACACCCCCGTAGAGCTACGCTGGCAAAAAGCTGTAGAGATGCTTGGCTTCGATGTGTCGAAATTAGCGACTATCGCAGGCCATGCTTAATAAAGAATAAAGTTAATGACAAATAAAAAAGAAAAAACGCCCATAGGCCAAAGAACGGTCATGGGCTTTGATTTTGGTACCAAAAGTATCGGTATTGCTGTTGGTCAAGAGATCACCGGCACAGCCAATAGTGTTGGCGCCGTCAAAGCGCGAGATGGCATTCCTAATTGGGATGAAATTGCTACACACATCGACGACTGGAAGCCGGATTTATTAGTCGTTGGGTTACCGCTCAATATGGATGGCACGAATCAACAAGTGACGTTCCAAGCAAAGAAGTTTGCTAATCGCCTGCACAACAACTTTAAATTACAAGTTGAAACCCAAGATGAACGATTGACCACCACTGACGCAAAAGCGCGTTTGTTTGAGCAAGGTGGCTATCGAAACTTAGGCAAGAGTAACGTTGACGGTATGTCTGCGGTTATCATTTTAGAAAGTTTTTTTGAATCACTATGGGATTAATGTTTACCTAGGGGGTAACTCGTTTAAAACTTCATACTTTGACAGATCAGGAATAAAGCCTGCTTGCGTGTAGGCTTTTATGATCATGCCACGCTCTCTTAATACCTTTAACCCTTTTTGTAGCGCTTTAAAAGCTTCTGTACCATATGGGTGTGCTTTCGATACAACCAAGTGTCGACTACCATCTAAAAGCATTACTAAACTTGGGTGAGCGACTAATTTTATGCCTTCTAAATTAAATTCATTTTTAAGACTCGGCATTAGTGGCATTAACATAAAGTCAGCCCACATCATGCTCACCATGCGCGCTTGAGACACCCATTCATGTTCAACAAATAGCTTATTTAATGGCAGGTTATGTAAGGTTTCCCAATCGGTACGCCAGCGTGGTGTACTTACTGAGGTGTAGTTTATCAGTTGCTTATAACTCTGAAGCTGCTGCATTTTTTTATTATTTGGTGAATAGAATACCCCTGCATAGTACTCACCTCGTTTGATGAGCGCTTTACTGACATACACAGAGTCAGACATTGCTTTGGCATCTTCTAACCAGTAACTGTCCATGCTCAGTAGCAGTTTACCTTGTTCAAGCAGCTTGGTATTTCTAAAGTTGACGTTCCCAGTTTGATATTCGAACTCTTTTGTAAAACCACCTAACACGAGTGCTTGTTGCGCTAAAATCATATCAACAACGTCTCGACGTATATACTCACCAGAAAAGTCAGTGATCTCTGAGACGTTACGACCGTTTAGGAATCGTTTGTAATCGATATACACATCATCTCTTACGTATATCTGTATTTTGTTTATACCTAATGCGTTGACTGTGTGACTAAACAACACAGCCAACATAGGCAGTACAAAATATAAACTTCTTAAATACTTATTATTTTGAGTCCAACCCATCAACAGTCACACCTTGTAGGAAACCTGCGCCTTGCTGCTCATTATTCTGCAGCTTTATCATTAAGCGTAGATCATTTGGCGAGTCTGCGTAGTGAAGTGCATCGGCATAATTAATACGACGTTGTTTATAGAGTTCAAACAATGCCTGATCAAAGGTCTGCATACCCATCTCTTTTGACTTCGCCATGGTTTCTTTAATTGAACCTATGTCACCCTTTTTGACAAGCTCAGCAACCATTGGCGAGTTAAGTAAAATCTCAATGGCTGCTTCTCGCCCTTCACCTTTCGCTGAAGGCACGAGTTGCTGAGCGACTATTGCACGTAAGTTCAATGCTAGGTCATACTTGAGTTTATCATGTTTCTCTTTCGGAACCAGGTGCATAATACGGTCAATCGCTTGGTTAGCGTTATTTGCGTGCAGTGTTGCCACACATAAATGACCAGTTTCAGCAAAGCTGAGCGCGTATTCCATGGTTTCTTGAGAGCGGATTTCACCAATCAAAATGACATCAGGGGCTTGTCGCAACGAGCTCTTTAGCGCCGCTTCAAAGCTCTCGGTATCAATCCCTACTTCACGCTGTGTGATAATGCTCTTTTTGTGCTCATGCACAAATTCAATTGGATCTTCGATTGTAAGAATATGACCACGCTGATTACGGTTGCGATAACCAAGTAGTGCAGCCAGTGATGTTGATTTACCTGTACCCGTGCCACCAACGAATAACACCAGGCCACGCTTTGACATGATCACATCAGTCAGTACTGAAGGTAAGCCCAAATCATTCACATCAGGAATTTGCGTTACAATGCGACGCAGTACCATGCCCGCACAATCTCTTTGCCAAAATGCAGAAACACGGAAACGCCCTTCATCGGTAGCAATCGCAAAATTACATTCTTTTTCGCGATAAAACTCTTCTTTTTGCCTATCATTCATTGCAGACTCAACAAGCTCAAGAGAGGCTTCAGGTGTTAAACGTTCCTCACTTAAAGGCGTTAATTCACCATCAATTTTGGCACTCACAGCTAGACCCGCAGAAACAAATAAATCTGATGCTTGTCGGTCTACCATCGCTTGTAAGAATTGATTCAATAACATGATTTCCTCCCCTTACATATTTGGACCAAATTGCGCTTTATCATGTGCTTTTGTTTGTGCATCTTGCGCTGTGATAAGGCCGCGGTTAACCAAGTTCTTTAAACATTGATCCATAGTTTGCATGCCATGCATAGCACCGGTTTGAATAGCAGAGTACATTTGCGCAATTTTATCTTCACGGATTAGGTTACGGATTGCAGGAATGCCAAGCATGATTTCGTGTGCAGCCACACGGCCTCCCCCTACCTTTTTAACCAGTGTTTGTGAAATAACCGCTTGCAGTGATTCTGACAGCATTGAGCGCACCATGTCTTTTTCTTCACCAGGGAAAACATCAATTATACGGTCAATGGTTTTTGGTGCAGATGTGGTGTGCAAAGTACCAAACACTAAATGGCCTGTTTCAGCTGCGGTCATGGCGAGGCGAATAGTTTCTAAATCTCGTAATTCACCCACTAGGATGACATCAGGATCTTCACGCAGCGCTGAACGAAGTGCCGCTTTAAAACTATGGGTATCTCGATGAACTTCACGTTGGTTAATTAGGCTTAATTTATTTTGATGCACAAATTCAATAGGATCTTCGATGGTCAAGATGTGGTGGTGTTTATTATTATTTATGTAATCAACCATAGCGGCTAAGGTGGTTGATTTACCAGAACCGGTAGGACCGGTAACCAGTACCAAGCCTCGCGGTTTATCCGAGATATCTTTAAAAATATCTGGTGCACCTAACTCTTCAAGTGAAAGCACTGTTGACGGAATAGTACGGAACACAGCCGCTGGGCCACGGCTCGTATTGAATGCATTTACACGAAAACGCGCTAAATTAGGCACTTCGAATGAAAAGTCCACCTCTAAATTTTGCTCATAGTCCTTTCGCTGGTTATCATTCATAATATCGTAAACAAGGCTATTTACGTCTTTCGATTCTAACGCGGGAATATTTACACGACGTACATCGCCGTCGACCCGGATCATCGGCGAAACACCCGATGATAAATGTAAATCCGAGGCTTTATGTTGAACACTAAAGGCCAATAATTCAGTAATATCCATGTATGACTCCAAAACGAGCTGAAATATAATATGGTTACAATAGCAGAACGTCTGAGCTGCGCCTACGATCGCGTGATAAAAGCAGAACAAAACAGTCCATTTTCCGATACAGTGCAATTACTTGCCGTGTCTAAAACCAAACCAATTGACCTCATTGAAGAGGCCTATGACGCAGGGCAACGTCAATTTGGCGAGTCTTACGTACAAGAAGCCGTTGATAAGATTCAACACTTAAAAGATAAAAAAGACATTGAATGGCACTTTATTGGCCCGATCCAATCAAATAAATCTCGCCATATTGCAGAGTACTTTAGTTGGGTGCAAAGTGTTGATCGTTTAAAAATTGCAAAACGCTTAAACGAGCAACGTCCAAACAACCTCATGCCATTAAATATTCTGATCCAAGTAAATATCAGTGAAGACGAAAATAAGTCGGGTTGTCAGCTTTCAGAGCTAGATGAATTGGCTGCATTTATAGCTGATGCACGTCAATTAAACCTTCGTGGTTTAATGACCATCACCGAAAAAACCGATGATGAGCAGAAACAATTACAATATTTTCAGCAAATGCGGGCTTGCTTTGATAAACTAAAGCACCAATATCCTCAAGTAGATACCCTTTCTATGGGTATGAGCCAGGACTTAGAGCCTGCCATCATTGCAGGGGCAAACATGGTGCGTATTGGCACCGACATTTTTGGAAAAAGACAATAAGGTAAGCACAAACTATGTCAAATAAAACCATCGCGTTTATCGGAACAGGTAACATGAGCTATGCCATCATCGGTGGTATGGTAAAAAGTGGCTTCGATGCGAACAGCATTATTGCTACTAACCGTAATCCAGAAAAACTAGCAAAAGTTGAAGCTGACTTAGGTGTGAACGCCACATCAGATAATCTTTCGGCAGTAAAACAAGCCGACATTATCGTGCTTTCCGTTAAACCACAGATGATGGCTGAGCTTTGTCAAACATTCCAAGACTCTGGCATAGACATGAGTAACAAGCTATTCATCTCAGTTGCAGCGGGCATTACGGTTAAACGCTTGCGCGAAATGCTAGGGTTTGACGCAAAACTGGTACGCTGTATGCCAAATACACCAAGCTTACTGGGCAAAGGCGTGAGTGGCTTATTCAGCGATGAAATTAGCGATGAAGAAAAAGCCATTGTCACTGACATGTTCAGTGCAACAGGCATTGCGCTTTGGTTAGAGCAAGAGTCGCAAATCAATGACATCATTGCTGTAACGGGTTCTTCTCCTGCGTATTTCTTCTTATTTATGCAATCAATTGCCGAAAAAGCTGTAAATCTTGGGTTTAGTCATGAACAAGCTCGATTACTAGTGCAACAAACTGCATTAGGTGCAGCAGAAATGGCGTTTGCCAATGATGACATTTCACTTGAGCAACTGCGCGCCAACGTGACATCAAAAGGCGGCACAACCCACGCGGCTGTTGAATACTTAAAATCACAAAACTTACAAACTACCGTTGCCGACGCTATGGACGCCTGTATCGCTCGCGCTGAAGAAATGGAACAACAAATCTAGGAGGCAGCCATGACTGCTATGCAATTTTTAATTGGTATTGTATTCGACCTATTTTTAATGGTCGTGTTACTGCGCTTTTGGCTGCAACTGGTTCGCGCTGATTTTTATAATCCACTGAGCCAAACTGTCGTTAAAGCCACTTCTTTTGCAGTAAACCCTCTGCGCAAAATCATTCCTGGCGTCGGTGGCTTAGATCTCGCTTCTTTAGTACTTGCCCTACTGGTTGGCTTTGCAAAAATTTCTTTATTAATGGTGCTGTTTGCCGGTGCTTGGGATCCTGTAGGTGCAGCTATTCATGGCTTGATCACAGTAGTAAAAGAAGCATTCAATTTAGTCTTCTGGGTATTAATTATTAGAGCTATTTTAAGTTGGGTAGCACAAGGCTATAACCCTATTGCGGCGGTATTTGACCAACTTACTGAGCCAATGCTACGCCCTATTCGTAAAGTTATTCCATCACTTGGTGGATTAGATTTGTCGATTCTGGTTTTACTTATCGGCTTACAATTCGTAAACCTATTGATTATGGACCTGTTTAGGTAGTAAGGAGCTTTCATGCGCATTTTCATTGCTTTACTCATAACATTAAGCAGCTTTTGGGCTTGTGCAAATTCAGTGCAAGGCGGGCAATACAAAGAGCTTGGTCCGTGGCAAGTACACTACATTGCTTTTCCTTCAACTTTTATTCAGCCAAGTATTGCTAAAGCATACGGTTTAGAGCGCAGTAACTATAAAGGTATTATCAATATTTCTGTACTGGCCAATAAAGAAGGGACACCTGCTCAAAAAGCCAAACTCACTGGCGAAGCAAAAAACCTGCTGGGTACTAAACAAGTGCTGGAATTCAAAGAAGTGGTTGATGGTGATGCCATCTATTACCTTGCCCAAGTTGATTTTCGCAATGAAGAGATTTATCGCTTTAAAATCAACATTAATCAAGGCAACAACTTTCAAGTTTTAAACTTTCAACAAAAATTCTACGTGGACTAACTAACTGATGAGTCAACAAATCGTTCTTGCCACAGGCAACCAAGGTAAAGTGAAAGAGCTGGGCGCAATGCTTAATGAGTTAAACATTGAAGTATTACCGCAAAGCCAATTTAATGTGCCTGACGTGCCAGAAACGGGCACTACCTTCATCGAAAATGCCATTATTAAAGCGCGTCATGCGGCAAAAATTACTGGCTTGCCTGCGATCGCAGATGACTCTGGTCTTGAGGTCGATGCTCTAAACGGCGCACCCGGTGTTTACTCTGCACGCTTCGCCGGTGAAAACGCAAATGACCAAGACAATATCGACAAGTTGCTGGTTGAGATGCAAGGTAAAACAGTGCGCTCAGCGCGTTTCTGGTGTGTGTTAGTTTATATGCGTCATGCTAATGACCCGACACCACTCGTTTGCCAAGCAAGCTGGGAAGGGACCATCACAGAAGATCAACAAGGCCGTGAAGGCTTTGGTTATGATCCGGTGTTTTATGTAGCAAGCGAAGGATGCACGTCTGCACAGTTAACCAAGGAGCAAAAAAATGCCCTGAGCCATCGTGGTCAGGCGCTTAAGCAACTCGTTGCTAAATTAAAAGGCTAATTGTGCAACTTCCTCCTCTAAGCTTATATGTGCACGTACCTTGGTGCGTGCAAAAATGCCCTTACTGCGACTTTAACAGCCACGGTCAAAAGGGTGAAATTCCTGAACAAGAATATATTCAACACTTACTCCACGACTTGCAGGCTGATTTGCACTTAGTGCAAGGTCGCAAATTACACAGTATTTTTGTCGGTGGCGGCACACCAAGTTTGTTATCGGGCAAGGCCTATCAATGGTTATTAGCCGAAATAGAAAAGCTTATCCCCTTTGAAGATGATATTGAAGTTACCCTAGAAGCGAACCCGGGTACAGTAGAAAAAGACAAGTTTAAGCATTATGTTGAAGCGGGTATTAACCGTATCTCAATTGGTGTGCAAAGCTTACAAGCCGACAAGTTAAAATCCCTAGGTCGTATTCATGGTGAAAATGAAGCCATAAACGCAGCAAAAGAAGCACAAACTGCAGGTTTAAATTCTTTTAATATGGATTTAATGCATGGTCTGCCAGGTCAAAGTGTTGAAGATGCGTTAAGTGATTTACAAAAAGTCATTGCGCTTAATCCTCCTCACTTATCTTGGTATCAATTGACCATTGAACCAAACACTCAGTTTGCTTCTAAACCTCCAGTTCTCCCTGAAGATGAAACATTATGGGATATTCAAGAACAAGGGCAAAAATTGCTGGCCGAAGCCGGTTATGAGCACTACGAAATCTCAGGTTATGCCAAGCCTGGTTACCAGTGTAAGCACAATTTAAATTATTGGCGCTTCGGTGATTACCTAGGCATAGGCTGTGGCGCCCACGGTAAGATAACTCAGCCTGAACAAGGTGTTATTTTACGCACCGTAAAAGTGAAACACCCTCGTGGTTATATGGATCTTAGTAAGCCATATTTATATAAAAGCTGGCAAGTTGAAAATGAAGACCGTCCTTTTGAATTCTTTATGAACCAATTTAGACTGCGTGAACCGTGCAATAAACAACAGTTCACTGACTATTCAGGCCTACTATTGAGCGAAATTGAGACTGCAATTAGCACAGCACTTGATAAAGGATTAATAGAAGATTTAGGTCATTCATGGTTGGTTACAAATAAAGGCCACCGTTTTTTAAATGACCTGCTAGAATTATTTGTTTAAACGGTTTCGGCTGTTTTAATAAAAATAAAAACTCGCTCGGATAATCCATAGCGTACAAAAAACTCAAAGGTAGATAACAATGCGTAAACTCACCATTATTGCTGCAGCAATCAGCGCAGCATTTTTGGCTGGTTGTCAGCAAACTGCTGAAAAACCTGCTCCTGCACCCCAAGTTCAAGTTGTTCAAAGTGAAGTAGAAAAAGCCAATGCGCTTTTCGAAGAAATCTTCATGGATGGCGTTATGCGCAGCCCGGTATACCAAACTTACATGGGCATCAAAAAAGACTATGATAAATGGGATGATGACAGTGAAGCACGCGCACTTGAAGATCTTGAAATCACGAAAAAGAATCTTGCTCGTTTAACTGCAATTGACCGCAGCAAACTTGATGCTAATACTCTGGTTAGTTATGACCTAATGCAACAAAGCTTAGAAAATGGCATTGCTGATTTCAAATGGCGCTACCATAACTATCCGGTTAACCAAATGTTTGGTACACACTCAATGGTGCCTGCATTTTTAATTAACCAACACCAAATCACTAGCGTAGAAGATGCGAAAGCGTATATCTCTCGTTTAAATGGCGTCACTAAAGTATTAGATCAACTTATTGACTCTTTAGAGATCCGTGCACAAAAGGGCATTATTGCACCGAAGTTTGTATTCCCTCATGTAATTGATTCAAGCAAGAATATCATTAAAGGTGCACCTTTTGAAAAAGGTGACGACTCTACTCTACTTGCTGACTTCAAACGTAAGGTAAACAAACTAGAAATCGCTGATTCAGAAAAAGCAGCCCTCATCGATGAAGCGACAGAAGCACTTAAAACCGCTATCAAGCCGTCTTACAACAAGCTAATTAATTATCTAGCTAAGCTCGAAAAGAAAGCAGATACCCGTGATGGTGCTTGGAAGCTCCCAGAAGGTGAGGCATTCTTTAACAATGCCCTTGCTCGTACAACGACTACAGAGCTAACGGCTAAAGAAATCCACGAAATTGGCCTTGCAGAGGTTGCACGTATTCATGACGAAATGCGAGCAATCAAAGAAAAGGTTGGCTTCAAAGGTGACTTAAAAGCATTCATGGAATTCATGAAAACCGACAAGCAATTCTACTTACCTAATACAGAAGAGGGTAAAGAGAAGTATCTAAAAGATGCTACTGCGATGATCGACAACCTAAAATCTCGTCTTGATGAATTATTCATAGTTAAGCCAAAAGCAGACATGATCGTTAAACGTGTTGAAGCGTTCCGTGAAAAAGCGGCTGGTAAAGCTTTCTACCAGCAGCCTGCTCCAGATGGCTCTCGCCCTGGTATTTACTACGCAAACCTTTATGACATGGAAGCTATGCCTACTTACCAAATGGAAGCGCTTGCTTACCACGAAGGTATTCCAGGTCACCATATGCAAATTGCTATTGCGCAAGAGCTTGAAGGTGTGCCTAAGTTCCGTAAATTCGGTGGCTACACAGCTTACATCGAAGGTTGGGGTTTATACTCTGAGCTGGTACCAAAAGAAATGGGCCTATATGAAGACCCATATTCAGATTTTGGTCGTCTCGCGATGGAGCTGTGGCGTGCATGTCGTCTAGTGGTAGATACAGGTATTCACGCTATGAAGTGGACTCGCCAAGAAGGTATCGACTACTACGTGAATAACACCCCTAACGCTAAGTCTGACGGTGTTAAAATGGTTGAACGTCACATCGTAATGCCTTCTCAAGCAACTGCTTATAAAGTGGGCATGCTTAAGATTTTAGAACTACGTGAAGATGCGAAGAAAGAACTTGGTGACAAGTTTGATATTCGTCAGTTCCACGATGTGGTTCTGAAAAATGGCCCTGTGCCACTTAACGTACTTGAAAAGTTCGTTGACGAGTGGGTAGCAAGTAAAAAAGCTTAATCGCAAAAGTGATTTAGAAAGCCATGGTTAAAAACCATGGCTTTTTTATTTCTATATACTTATTTCTGCTGACAGAATAAAACGTCAACCTAAACAAAATGAGTTACTCGTAAGATTAACTTATAGGCTCTGAACTGACGTCAGATAATTGTTTTTGTGAAAATTCAGTCTCTGACAAAATAATATGAAGGCAAGCACCACCATGCGCAGGGCTTTGCATTTTCACTTCCCCTTTCAGCTTTTGCGTGACCAAATTATGTATGATGCTCATACCTAGACCAGTGCCACCACTATGGCGTTTTGAAGTAATAAACGGTTCAAAGATCACTGGTAAAATTTCTTTGTCTATACCCATGCCATCGTCTTTGAAATAGATATGCACAAAGTCATTTACAACCATTGCCGACACCACAATATGGAGTTTCTGATTGGCTATTTTGCCATGTTTAATACTGTTATGAATGCATAGGTTAATGATCTGATTGATTGCAGAGGGGTAGCTATTAATAAACAACCCTTCTGAGATATCAAAGGTGATATCATAATCATCGGCAGATAATAAACCGTCATTACTTCGAAAAGTCTGTTCTACTTGATCAAGTAAGTTAAAATAGGTCAAGATATCCAAGTGTTGGTTTGCAGAGATCAGTTTAAACTCTTCAATAAGCTGCTCACTAACCGTGAGGTTACTTTCAATAATATCTAGCGTACTTTCTAGATGACTTATCATCTCAGTGATAGAGGCATTCTCATCTAACCCATCTCTTAGGTTACTTTTCATGATGGCTATTAACTCAGCCATATCGCCTTTACCACTTTTTACTTCTCCAAGTGGCGTATTGAGCTCTTGAGCAAAGCGATGTATGACATTGCTAAAACTCGCCACTTCAGCATCTTCTAAAAGGCGTTTTTGTGCCGAAGACAAACGCGCTAATAAGCCATCAAGGTATTCAAGTAATTTATCGACATGCGTACCTATTTGACCTAACTCATCGATATTATTGAGATTAGTCCTGAGTTTAAAGTTTTCATGTTCAACAACCTTGTCTAAGACATCATTGATCACATTAATTTTTTTCGAGACTCTTGCATGCAAGATCATCAACAGCACAAAGCACACAGAGCAAATCAAAATTATCATGCCTAGTAAGCTTAAAACCCAAGCTTGCTTAGTGTCGTGGTCCTGTAAAATAATAGTATTGCTCAATCCCAATATTTTGGTTGTTAGCGCATTTTTTTGCTCATCAAGTTGCTTTCTCAACCCCTGCTTAGAGTTCAAACCAATTTCTGTGAGCACTGCACTGTAAGATAAAAATCCCTGCCGATAAGCTTTGAGTAGCAGTGCCGCTTGAGGGTTTTCGGATTGCAACTTTTGATATAATTTTTCGTAAACTCCAGTATGACGTTCAACATAGGCATGATCGTGTCGCAGTAAAAAGTCTTTTTCTGCACGTCGTAATTCAAGTACTTTAAGCTCTAACATGGGTTTTTCAGCTGTTTGCACATAACTTTGTAACTGATGAGCGTGACGTCTAAACAAGCCATATACCCCCTCATCAGCCTCATGACCTAACTTGATTTGGAACTGCTCAAAACGCTTTAAAGTTTGCCTTAGTTGTGCGGTATTAGATTCTATTGCGGAAAGTTGCAGCATAACTTTTGGCTCATCTAAAAGAAGTTGAGCAAGCTCACCGTATTCTTTTTCGAATTGAAAATAATGCTTATCGAAAGACTCAATAAATTCTGGCTGCCTTTCTTGTATGTAATCATTTTTCACGCCAACTAATCGAGCTGCAGCTAACTTAAGACGATTTAATTGCAGCTCAACTTGCTGAGTATGATCTATGTGTGAATACATGAACCAACTTGCAAGCATGATTAAAAACACACATGTGCTCGAAGCAACTTTAAAAATAAGTAATGAAGACTGAACGCGCATAGTCTGACCTTTATTTTTCCTTACTTTAAGTTTAGTAAAGAAAACTAGATTTAGATCAAGTTATAAATTGTGCAAATTTCGAGCATAACGATAGACTATATGATAAACCGCGCTATGGGGTTTACGCTTAAAGTAAGCCGCAAGGGTGAGTTCTTAAAAAGGTCATGGTTTGGTTAAAAAACTGTCACTTTTTTCGCAAATAATGAAGTCACTTAACGATCACTCAAGTGAATTTCACTGGTGTTTGTTGCCATAAACAAACATGACAAATGCAGTTAAATTGTCATAAAAGATGTAGGGAAATCATCATGGATATACAAAAAACTGCCATTGTAACTGGCGCCTTTGGTGGCATTGGTACAGCCATCGTTCAATCTCTTGTAGAAAACCAATTCTTTGTTATCGCCGTTGCCAGTCAACGTCGAACCCAAGCTGACTTTGATCAATGGCTCAATGAAGCAAACATCAATCCAAAACATGTCCAAGCGGCGTTTTTAGATGTGACAGATACGCAAGCTTGTAAACTTGCCCTAGACGACCTCATCGAAGAGCATCAACACATTGATGTGTTAGTCAACAATGCGGGTATCACACGTGATACCACATTTAAAAAAATGTCGATTGAACAATGGCGCGAAGTGATCGATACCAACTTAAACTCCCTTTTCAACATGACCCAACCCTTGTTTGCGCATATGTGTGCACAAAAGCAAGGTCGAATCATCAACATCTCCAGCGTTAACGGTCAAAAAGGCCAATTTGGTCAAGCAAATTATGCCGCAGCAAAAGCGGGCATGATCGGCTTTTCTAAATCTCTAGCTTATGAAGGTGCACGCGCCGGTGTTACGGTGAATGTAGTTGCCCCTGGTTATACAGAAACCCCAATGGTTGCAGCAATGAAACCTGAAGTACTAGATAACATTCGCGGCCAAGTACCTATGCAACGTTTAGCGACCCCAGAAGAAGTCGCCAAAGCAGTCCGCTTTTTAGCTTCTGACGATGCGGCTTATATCACAGGTGAAACACTCGCCTTAAACGGCGGTTTATATATGAATTAAGTTAGTTGAGTAAGCAGTTAACGCTCAACCAAATTTTTGAAAAATCTCAACGACTCAAAAGGAAAACGTTATGTACACTGATTTACTAAACACGCTAACTGAACAAAACCAAAAGTTTTTCGGCCCAGCTATTAAGTTCAACCAACTAGTTGCAAAGAACATTGAGCAGCTAGCGAGCATTCAAATTGATGCAGTACAAAACATCTCAAATGCTTCTGTATCGCAATTAAAAGCTGCGACTGAAGTACAAGATGTGAAATCGGCAATCGATTTTAACTTAAGCCAAGTTTCAGCGATGACCCAACTAAGCCAGCAAATGATCGAAGACGGTCAAAAGCTAACTAAACTAGGTCAAGAGTTTAAAGACAACCTTGAAACTCTAACTAAAGAGCAAATGCAAACTGCTCAAGCTTAAGACTTATTTAGGTAGCGGTATTTCTGCCGCTATCTGCTCTTCTTGCCTTCATGCTGCGACACCCAAGCAGCGTCTAGTTGTGTCATTAGGACAATCATGATGAAGATGGATAACGACGCCTTAAATGCTACGATGCAATCTTGGTGGCAACAAAACCAAGAAATTTTTAACTCCTTTACCCAAAGCCTGAGCCAACAAAGCCCTGTACAACAAGCTTTAAATGAGCAAAACAGCAAAGACTTTACTACCTGGTTGCAAGCGCTAAGCCAGCAGCCTGAGACATTAATAAAGAATCAAACGAACTGGTGGCAACAGCAATTGCAGATAATGCAAAATGCGATGCAAGCCGGTGATGAAAACGTTGCGCCTGTCATCACTGAAGAGCGTGGCGACCGCCGTTTTAAAGACGAGCAATGGCAACAAAATCCATGGTTTAACTACATCAAACAAAGTTACTTATTATTTGGCGAATCGCTGCTGCAGAACATTCGTGATACCCAAGGGCTAGACGAAAAACAAAAAGAGCGCCTTGAGTTTTTTGCCAGACAAACTATTAATTCGCTTGCGCCCAGCAACTTTATCAGCACTAATCCCGAACTACTCAAACTCACCCTAGAGTCAAAAGGTGAAAACCTAGTAAAAGGCTTTGAACTGCTTAAAAAAGACTTAGACAAAAGCCAAGACATGCTGCGTATTAGCATGACTGAAGAGCAAGCTTATAAACTCGGTGAAGACTTAGCGACGACACCGGGTCGTGTGGTGTATCAAAACCATTTATTTGAATTAATCCAATACAGTGCAACCACAGAACAAGTACTCGAGACACCGCTATTAATCATTCCACCTTATGTGAACAAGTACTATATCTTAGATTTGCAACAACAAAACTCAATGGTGAAATGGGCTGTCGATCAAGGCCATACCGTATTCATGATGTCGTGGAAAAACCCAGATCCAAGTATGGCACACATCAGCTTTGAAGATTATGTGGTTGATGGCGTGATAGCAGCCCTTGATGCCATCGAAAAGCATATAGGCACAACTTATGTCAATGCCATGGGCTATTGTATTGGCGGTACTTTGCTGACCACAACATTGGCTTATTTCACAGCGAAGCGTATGAAACAACGCATTAAAAGTGCGACCTTATTAACCACATTACTCGATTTTGCTCAGCCTGGAGAGATTGGTGTCTTTATCAATGAGTCAACAATTGCAGCGCTTGAAGCTTATAATACTGAAAATGGGGTCATGCATGGTCACTCACTCGGCACCGCATTCAGTATGCTCAGAGAAAACAGCCTGTACTGGAATTATTATGTGAATAATTACCTCAAAGGCAAAGCACCTATGAATATGGACTTGCTCTATTGGAATGGTGACAGTACCAATCTTACTGCAGCATGTCATAATTTTATGCTGCGTAACCTCTATCTAGAAAACAAGCTGGTAGAGCCTAAAGCAATCAGTATTCGTGGTACTAAAATTGATTTGAGCAAGGTAAAAACACCGATTTATATGCTTTCTACGCGTGATGATCATATTGCGCTTTGGCAAGCCACATTTAAAGGTGTGCAAAATACCGCAAGCCCAGTGACATTTGTGCTGGGTGAGAGTGGCCACATTGCCGGTGTAATTAATGCGCCTGAGGCAAATAAGTACGGTTACTTTTATGGCCCAGAGGCCAAAGGTGAAGCGCAAGAATGGTTTGATAAAGCTAAGCATCAAACGGGGTCTTGGTGGCCTCACTGGCACCAGTGGCTTAACAACCTCAACGACACAAAAGTAGACGCCAGAGCAACGCATACTGATGAAAAGCCGGGTATCTATGATGCACCCGGAGAATATGTAAAAGTGACACTTTAATGTAGCAGATAACAAAAAACCCGCCGAAGCGGGTTTTTTTAAAGCTTTAAATCAGAGAATTACTTCTTCTTTTTAACTGCTTTTTTGTTTGGTAGGTCAGTGATTGAACCTTCAAAAATTTCAGCAGCTAGACCAATTGACTCGTTCAGAGTTGGGTGAGCATGGATAGTAAGCGCTAGGTCTTCACCGTCTGCACCCATTTCTACCGCTAGGCCGATCTCACCAAGCATTTCACCTGCGTTGATACCAACCATAGCACCACCGATAACACGACCTGAGTCTTTATCGAAGATAAGCTTAGTTGAACCTTCAGTACGAGCTGAAGCGATTGCACGGCCAGATGCTGCCCACGGGAATACCGCAGTTTCAATATTAAGGCCTTGCTCTTTTGCTTCTTTCTCAGTTACACCAACCCAAGCGATTTCTGGATCTGTGTATGCGATTGAAGGAATACACTTAGGATCGAAGTAATGCTTCTGACCAGAGATAACTTCTGCAGCAACGTGTGCTTCGTGAACCGCTTTGTGCGCAAGCATTGGCTGACCAACGATATCACCAATCGCGAAGATATGGTTTACGTTTGTCTTCATTTGCTTATCAGTGTTGATGAAGCCACGCTCGTCAACAGCTACGCCCGCTTTTTCAGCGTCAAGTAGTTTACCGTTAGGCGTACGACCTACAGCAACTAATACTTTGTCGTAGCGTACTGGCTCAGCCGGAGCGTTCTTGCCTTCGAATGATACGTACAGACCGTCTTCTTTCGCTTCAACAGCCACTACTTTCGTAGAAAGCATTACATTGAACTTGTTCTTAACGTATTTCTGGTAAATCTTGATGATGTCTTTATCAGCTGCTGGTACTAGTTGATCAGCAAATTCAACAACGTCAATTTGTGAACCTAGCGCACGGTAAACAGTACCCATCTCAAGACCGATGATACCACCACCTAATACAAGTAGCTTCTCAGGTACGTCTTTAAGTTCAAGTGCACCAGTTGAATCGATTACACGCTCATCTTCTGGGATGAAAGGTAGGTTTACAGGCTGAGAACCCGCTGCAATGATTGCATTGTCGAAAGTAACAGTTGTAGTACCGTTTTCGCCTTCAACAGCGATAGTGTTAGCACCTGTGAATTTGCCGTAACCGTTAACAACGTTAACTTTACGCATCTTCGCCATGCCGTCTAAGCCACCAGTTAATTGACCGATTACAGACTCTTTCCAAGAGCGGATTTTGTCTAGGTCAATTTGTGGAGCACCGAAAGTAACACCGTGAGATGCCATTTCGCTCGCGTCGTCGATTACTTTAGCAACGTGAAGTAATGCTTTTGAAGGGATACAACCTACGTTCAAGCAAACACCACCTAGAGTGTTACGTGATTCGATAAGTGTAACGTCTAAACCTAAATCAGCAGCACGGAAAGCTGCAGAGTAACCACCAGGACCACCGCCTAGTACAACAACTTGAGTTTTGATCTCGTTGCTCATGTTTTAACCTTAATATTTTGCGAACGGGTTATGCCAAATTGGCGTTGCCCTACTCGTTATACTCACTGCCATGTCATCCATTTGTCAGGAGGAACAAGGGGCAGACTAAAAAAGTGTGCGTCGATTGTATCAGAGGATACAAACAAAATCCCACTGAAAATCAGTGGGATTTTTGAGTTTTACATTACCAGCTGACGAATGTCGCTTAGGTAAGCTGCCAGTGTTGCAGTAAAGCGTGCTGCTAACGCACCGTCAATTACACGGTGGTCGTATGAACAGCTTAGCGGCACCATTAGGCGCGGCTCAAATTCTTTACCATTCCACTTCGGCTTCATGTCTGACTTTGACACACCTAAGATGGCAACTTCTGGTGCATTTACGATTGGTGTAAACGCAGTACCACCGATGCCACCTAGGCTAGAAATAGTGAAACAACCGCCCTGCATATCAGATGCAGTTAGTTTACCTTCACGTGCTTTCTTAGAAATTTCCATCAACTCACGAGATAACTCAATGATGCCTTTTTTGTTCACGTCACGAACAACAGGAACAACTAGACCATTTGGTGTATCTACTGCGATACCAATGTTTACATACTTCTTAAGAATTAAGCTTTCGCCATCTTCAGACAGTGATGAGTTAAACGTTGGGAACTCTTCTAGTGCTTTAGCCGCTGCTTTCATTACGAATACTAGTGGTGTGATCTTCACGCCCATTTTCTTCTTCTCAGCCAGTACATTCTGCTCTTTACGGAATGCTTCTAGCGTGGTGATGTCCGCTTCGTCAAATTGCGTAACGTGTGGGATCTGTACCCAGTTACGATGAAGGTTTGCACCAGAAAGCTTTTGAATACGAGAAAGTTTCTTCTCTTCAACTTCACCAAACTTGCTGAAGTCTACTTTTGGCCAAGGAATTAAGTTTAGCTCGCCACCACCAGTGTTGCCACCTTTAGATAGCTGACCTGATTCAACTTGCTTCACTAACTCTTTCACGTAGTTTTGTACGTCTTCTTTAAGTACACGGTTCTTGCGACCCGTGCCCTTAACACGTGCTAGGTTTACACCAAACTCACGCGCTAGACGACGAACTACAGGTGATGCATGTGCGTATTGGTCGTTCGCTACAAATTCATCTTTTTGTGCTGAAGCTGCAGGTGCCGATGCTGGCGCTGGTTTTGCCGCAGGTGTTGCCGGAGCCGCTTGAGCTGGTGCAGCTGCTGGCGCCGCTACAGGAGCTGGTGCAGAACCTTGCGTTTCAAATACAAATACCAATGAACCAGTCGACACTTTACCGCCAACCTCAACCTTCACTTCTTTAACAGTACCTGCAAATGGTGCTGGTACTTCCATAGAAGCCTTATCACCTTCTACGTTTAAGATTGATTGGTCAGCTTCAACCGCATCGCCTACCGCAACCATAACTTCAGTTACTTCAACTTCGTCACCGCCGATGTCTGGTACGTGAACCTCGATCAGTTCTGCCGCCGCTGCAGGAGCAGGCGCTGCCGCAGGAGCCGCTTCAGCAGCTGCCGGCGCAGATGCACCAGTTTCAAATACGAATACTAACGAGCCCGTTGATACTTTGCCGCCAACTTCAACTTTGATTTCTTTAACTGTACCGCCAAATGGTGCTGGTACTTCCATAGAAGCCTTGTCGCCTTCTACGTTTAAGATTGATTGGTCAGCTTCAACCACGTCGCCTACGGTAACCATAATCTCAGTTACTTCAACCTCGTCACCACCGATATCCGGTACGTGAACTTCTTTTAATTCAGATGCCGCTGCTGGAGCTGGTGCAGCCGTTGGGGCTGCTGGTGCTTCAGGCTCGGCTGCTGCAGGTGCATCACCCGCAGCATCAAAAATCATAATTAAAGAGCCAGTTGCAACAGTGTCGCCTTCAGCTACTTTAATTTCTTTCACTGTACCCGCTTGCGCAGCTGGCACTTCCATTGAAGCTTTATCACCTTCAACAGTGATAAGAGATTGATCAACTTCAACTGTGTCACCTACGTTAACTAGGATCTCAGTTACTTCAACCTCATCTGCACCAATGTCTGGAACATGAATTTCGATTGCCATTATATCTGCCTCTTATGCGTATAGTGGGTTAGTTTTCGTTGTGTCGATATCAAACTTCTTGATAGCGTCAGCAACAACTGATGCGTCAACTTTACCTTGCTTAACAAGCTCTGTAAGTGCAGCGACTACTACGTAACCTGCATTTACTTCGAAGTGACGACGTAAGTTTTCACGGCTGTCTGAACGACCGTAACCGTCAGTACCAAGTACTTTGAAAGAAGCGCTTGGCATATAAGCACGTACTTGCTCTGCATAGTTCTTCATGTAGTCAGTTGCAGCAATTGCTGGAGACTCACCTAATACAGATGTGATGTAAGGTACTTTTTGATCTGCTGCTGGGTTAAGCATGTTGAAGCGCTCAACATCTTGACCGTCACGTGCAAGCTCATTGAATGACGTTACAGAGAATACATCTGAACCAATGCCATAGTCTTCGCTTAGGATCTGACCTGCTTTACGTACTTCGTTTAAGATAGTACCTGAGCCCATTAGCTGAACGTGTGCTTTGTCACCAGCGTTGTCTTCAAGCTTATAGATACCCTTACGAATACCTTCTTCCGCACCTTCTGGCATTGCAGGTTGTGCGTAGTTCTCGTTCATTAGCGTTAGGTAATAGAACACGTTTTCTTGCTCAGGACCGTACATGCGACGAATACCGTCTTGTAGGATTACCGCTACTTCAAATACGAATGTTGGGTCGTAAGAAATACAGTTAGGAATAGTACCCGCTTGAATGTGCGAGTGACCGTCTTCGTGCTGTAGACCTTCACCGTTAAGGGTTGTACGACCAGCGGTTGCACCCAGTAAGAAACCACGTGCTTGTTGGTCACCCGCCATCCACGCCATGTCGCCAACACGTTGGAAACCGAACATAGAGTAGTAGATGTAGAATGGGATCATCGGCAGGTCATTTGTCGAGTATGACGTTGCAGCAGCAACCCATGAAGACATTGCACCTAGCTCATTGATACCTTCTTGAAGTACCTGACCTGATGTTGCTTCTTTATAGTAAGAAACGATGTCACGGTCTTGAGGTGTGTAATTCTGGCCATGCGGGTTATAAATACCGATCTGACGGAATAGACCTTCCATACCAAAAGTACGCGCTTCATCCGCAATAATAGGAACGATGTTTTTACCTACACCTTTATCCTTTAATAAGATATTTAGTGCACGTACGTAACCCATTGTTGTAGAGATATCACGCTTTTGTGCTTCAAGTAGTGGCTTGAACTGCTCTAAAGTTGGTAGCTCAAGTGCTTGCGTGAAGTTAGGTAAACGCTGCGGTGTATAACCGTGAAGCGCTTTACGACGTGAGTGAAGGTACTCATATTCAGCTGAACCTTCTTCAAGCTTCAGGTATGGTAAATCTTTGATTTGCTCATCAGATACCAAGTCTTCAAGACCAAGACGTGAACGAAGATGTTCAACGTGCGTCATGTCCATTTTCTTAACTTGGTGCGCAATGTTTTTACCTTCAGCTGCTTCACCCATACCGTAACCTTTAACCGTTTTAGCTAGGATTACAGTTGGACGACCTTTTGTCTCTTGCGCTGCTTTGTAAGCTGCGTAAAGCTTAGATGTATCGTGACCACCACGCTTAAGCGCGAAGATCTCGTCATCAGTCATATCTGCAACAAGTGCCGCTGTTTCTGGGTAACGACCGAAGAAGTGCTCACGAACATATGCGCCATCTTTCGCTTTATATGTTTGGTAGTCACCGTCGATTGTCTCGTTCATAAGCTGTAATAGCTTACCCGTTGTGTCTTTCGCTAGTAATGCATCCCAACCTGCACCCCAAACAACTTTAATTACGTTCCAACCAGCACCTTTGAATAGACCTTCAAGTTCTTGAATGATCTTACCGTTACCCATTACTGGGCCATCTAGACGCTGAAGGTTACAGTTGATTAGGTAACAAAGGTTATCTAGCTTCTCACGCGCAGCGAAAGAAATTGCACCACGTGATTCTGGCTCATCCATTTCACCGTCACCTAAGAACGCATATACGCGTTGTTCGTTCGTCTCTTTCAGACCACGACCTTCTAAGTACTTAAGGAAACGTGCTTGGTAGATTGATGCAATTGGACCTAGACCCATAGATACAGTTGGGAACTGCCAGAATTCAGGCATCAACTTAGGGTGTGGGTATGAAGAGATACCTTTACCGTCTACTTCTTGACGGAAGTTATCAAGTTGCTCTTCAGTTAAACGACCTTCTAAGAAAGCACGTGCGTAGATACCAGGTGAAATGTGACCTTGGTAATAAACTAAATCACCACCGTCTTTTTCGTTTGGTGCACGGAAGAAGTGGTTGAAACACATCTCATAGAATGCAGCCGAAGACTGGTAAGACGCCATGTGGCCGCCTAGCTCTAAGTCTTTCTTAGACGCACGTAAAACGATCATGATCGCATTCCAACGAACGATTGAACGAATACGGCGTTCAATTGTTGTGTCACCTGGGTATGCAGGTTCTTGATCTGCTGGAATAGTATTTACATAGTTTGTAGTAATACCTGTTGGCATATCAACGCCATCAAGACGAGCTTGTTCTAATACTTGCTCTAATAGAAACTGAGCGCGTTCAACGCCCTCTTCTTTTACTACAGACTCAAGCGCTTGTAACCACTCTTGGGTTTCTAACGCGTCTACGTCAATTTTATTGACTTCAGACATATGGAGTGTTCCTTATGTTTAAAATACGAATTTAATTACTTCTGGTTAATCTTAACGAACTCGATTGTTACTGGTACGTCTTAAACTACGTGCGATCCGCGAACGTTCTTTGTCCGCTTCAAGTAATGCTTCTTCAATAAACGCTAAGTGCGCGTTACTGGCTAATCGTGCTTGTTCTGGATTACCTTCTATAACAGCATCCATCAACAATTTACGGTGCTCAGCAAGCTGTTCACTCACGTTGTTCTTTTGCACCAAAACTTGTAAGTTTTGTAATACATTTTGCTCCAGCAAAGACTGCATGCCTTTAACAAGGTGTAGCAACACCACGTTATGTGACGCTTCAGCCACTGCAAAATGAAATGCATTAATTGCTTGTGCTTTTTGCTCTAGGTCCCCGTGCACATCGGCGATATTGTCGAAACTTTGTTGAACTTTCTCAAAGTCAGTATCTGTACCGCGAAGCGCTGCATAATATGCCGCGATCCCTTCTAGTGCATGACGAAACTCCAGTAAATCAAATTGTGATTCTGGATGCTTACTGATCAAGTCAAACAGCGGATCAGTGAGCCCCTGTTCTAATTGATTTTTTACATACGTTCCGCCGCCTTGACGACGTGTCACGAGTCCTTTTGCCTCAAGCTTCTGAATTGCTTCTCGAAGAGAAGGTCGTGAAACCTCAAACTGCTTCGCAAGCTCCCTTTCTGGAGGCAACTTTTCACCTGGCATTAAAGAGCCCTCGAGGATCATATTCTCAAGTTGCTCTAAAATAACATCAGATAATTTTGCTGCTTTTATCTTTAAAGACATTGATCAAACGCCGAATTTAAGCATGTTGAAAAGACCATCTAACATCTTATTGCTAGGTAATCTTAACCAAAAGGTAAATTGGTAATACCAAATTTGCGCATTACACTATCAAAAACCCGTGATACTGTCAAAATTCTGCACGGTTTAACCACAGCTTTTCTACAACCAAAGTCTAAACTTTATACAACTTTAGGAAAAACCACAGTACAAATTAAAGTGGTCTGACCATTAAAGATTACTTTTACTGTTCCAGTACTTGGACAGTCTAAAATTTGAGGGAGTAGGCAGTACATTCACAAGTTAAAAAATGTAACTAATCGATATTTTGGTTTTTTAGGGAAGAAATGAGATGTACAGATCCTATATATTATTCAATTGTCTGCCAGTAACAACTCTATTAGTTCTCATTTTTAGCAAAATTGCTCACTTACTTTCCTTGAAGTAACTGCCATTTATTCAATAGGGTTGTGTATTCCCCTGTCAGCTTAATTTTTTCCAGTCCTTGCTTTAGCTTCCGAGCTATCTCTTGATCGAGCTGTTTATTGGCAACAAAATGTAACTCGTTAGGGAAGTCTTTTAAACTTAGTTTTTCTTCTATCTTATCAGGGTCTAGTCCTATGTTTCTTAGCTCTTTATCAAGCGACAAAGTATTTGTTAACACAAGATCTGTTCTTTCTTTATAAAGCATTTGGAGTAGGCTCTCAGGATCTGGCGCAAGCACTAAATCATGTTCAGTTGAAAACCCCGATTTTTCTAAGTAATGGTGACTAAAGTATCCCCTCACCGTACTGACTCTTAACCCATGTGCACTCTTTAAATCTAATAATGAGAACGACTTTTTCTTTAGTCCAATCAGATAAGCATCTGCGAAATAAACACTGCCTAAAAAATTAAACTCTTTGCTACGTTGTGGCGTTTTTAATAAGGAGATCATCAAAGTATTTTTGTCTGACTTAAACTCTTTGAAAGCGCGTGCCTGAGGCATTATTTCGACGTGTCCTTTACATTGACACTCGAGCAATACCGTTTCGACTAACTCAACTAAAAACCCTTTTGGCTGCTTTTTATCGTCAGTGAAATGAAGGGGGTAAAGATCTTCCGCAACAAAACGTAAGGTTTCTGAAGACCGCACACTATTAGAAAGTGTAGCTAATAACATACAAAAAATTGCTGAACAAAAACGGGCCATAGTGCTTATTACCTCCTAACATGCTATCTCACAATGCCAAAACTGTGTCAGATTTACTAGCCTCTTAGCAGAGTAATAAGCTCTGCTCGGCTTTTATGAAGCTCCTTTATGAGATTTCTAGATTGCGATGAATTCGTTTATACCACTTACTTAGCACCATAATGTTTAATCTTCACAAGCTCGCCCCTATGAAGGTTAAACAATCATTCTATAGAGCTAAATAGTGCAGGCATTTCAATAGCACTTAATCGTTTGAACAAACTGTTTTTATAATTTTTTACTCTGAGTAAAAACTTGTTCCTAACTTTTTTACCACCTAACATGAAAAAGCCTATTTCGGCTTTATTTAGAAGGAAACTGATCATGAAATTGAATAAAAAGAAGTTAAAGAACTTATCGAATGCAAAAACCATTGATAACGTTGCGACTCCTAACATTGCAGGTGGGTTTGGTTTTTCAACGCCACAAGGTATTTGCCCTATGAGTTATTTCCCTACCTGTGAAAATGTGGACGCATGTCGAAGGTAACCTTTTCATACACAAAAAAGGAAGTCTCAGCGACTTCCTTTTTTCGAACAATTAATCACTGGCAAACTGATTATTTTGATAGGGCAAGAAAATATAACAATTGCAATAATGAGCCACGACAAATGGCTGCATCGGCGTTTTCAACCACTTTGGGTTTACCATGAATAGCCACCCCTGTTCCCGCTTCAGCCATCATCACTAAATCATTGGCGCCATCACCAATGGCAATGGTTTGTTGTTTCGCTAAACCAAGCTGCGTGCGTGTCTTTGCTAAAATATCAGCCTTTTTCTGAGCATCGACCACATCGCCCAATACTTTACCTGTTAAGCGGGCCTCTTTTATTTCCAGCTCATTGGCATAAAAAGCATCTAGCGACAGTGGTGCTTGCAGTGCTTCTGCAAACCAAGTGAAGCCACCCGATGCGATTATTAACTGCCAGTTATGGGCTTTTAATGTATGACAAAGATCTTGAATGCCCTCCATCAGCGGTAGGTTATCTTTTAACTGTTGGATCAAAGACAGTTCAATACCTTCAAGTTTCGCCACGCGCTGATACAAACTTTCGCTAAAACCCAATTGCCCAGCCATTGCCATGGCAGTCACGCTAGCAACCTCGTCATAAACGTCGGCTAAACGTGCTATTTCATCAATACACTCAATTTCTATCGCCGTAGAGTCCATATCCATGATGAGTAAACCTGGCTGACTCAAACTGGCTGGCTTTGATAAATAAGCACCTTCAAAACCATGCTCGACAGCAAAACTACGCAGCTGTTTTTTATATTCTTTCGAGTCATCAAACTGTGCTTTAACGTTAAACGCTAACGCGGGTGCTAATTGCGCTGCAGGCTGATATAGGCTTACTGCATTGATATTCGTCTTACCAATAAACTCAATGGCATATTGCAAGAAATGTGTGTTCGCTTGAGCACCAAAAAACACGATAAAATCTTCACCCAATGGCAATGATTCAGACGCTTGCTCGACTAAGTGATCATTTTCAATCTGATACCATTTTGCTAAGGTGCATAAATCGGTGAGTGGAAGTTGCGGTGTAAGGTTAAAGCGAATACCAGCCATTGTGAGCTCCAAATATAGTAACAATGCATTTGTAACATCATTCCAAAAGGCTGTCAGCACTCAATATGGATACTATGAAAAATACACAAGCACTTGATTTGATAACGTCTTCGAAAAACCGACGCTTGATCCGTTTAATCATTGCCGCGGCTTGCTTTGTCACACTGACTTGGATTGCCTTTAATACCAGTTTTCGCTCTCACCAACTGTTACATAATCAAGCGCATCAAGCAGCCCGAAGTTTGGCACAGCAAACAGCATGGAACGCCAGCTTTGCAATGCAAAGCCAAGAGCTCGATAAGTTAGAAAAACTCACTAAAAACTTAGCTAAAGACCCTTATGTGTTAGGTGCTGCGATTTACGACCATCAAGGGCAACTCTTGACTAAAACCGCAGGGTTTCAAGCTGAGCCACTGAATCAAGGCATTGCCAAACAGTTACCAGGGATCAGCAAATTAAAAGATGCCATCGTGTTACCCATTACCGATGCGGACGACAAGCCCCTTGGCTTTGTAAATATGGTGTACTTAACCCAAGACGCTATGAGTGAAAGTCATCATCACTTTCACGAACTCGGTCGTATGGTGTTGCTGATGTTGATCATTACCTGTGTATTCACTTGGCAATTAGGGCGCGCGTTAAAACGTTGGGAAGTAAAGCGTCAAATATTAAAAAGCGAACAAGACGACGAATAAACTTGTTTGGCAATCTCAGACTCTGATTCACTGCGAATTGCTACTAGGCAATCAAATACTGCTTTAAGGCGTTCAGGTAAGTTTATCTGCCCTTGATAACCCGCAAGCGGCATAGAAGGTGCGTCAGTCTCAAGCACTAAGCTATCGAGTGGTACTAGTGCTAAAGCTTGTTTGGTTTTGTTGGCACGTTCATAGGTTATCGTGCCCCCCACGCCAAGTTTAAAACCCAGTTTGATATACGCTTGAGCTTGTTGCAGTGAACCACTAAAAGCATGGATCACCCCACCCCATTTGGGTTTCACTTGTTTAAATGCTTGCATGATCAAATGATGGCTTTGTCTGTGATGCACAATAAGCGGCAATGACAGCTCATTCGCAAGTTTTATATGTTCAACAAATAGCGTTTGTTGCTTTTCAATATCTTCAATACTGGCATCGATACCACACTCGCCAATGGCCACCAGCTGCTCACGATGCTCAAAGGCTAAGCTTTTTAGCTGTTCAAAATCGCCATCTTGATGCTCAACCATAAAATATGGGTGAAGACCAAAAGCAATATAAACACCTTGGTTATGCTGTTTAAAACCCACTAAAGCTTGACTTTGCTCGAGTGTGATCCCAGGTACAACAAAGCCATGAACACCGAGTTGAGTTGCACGGTAAACATAGTTTTGAAAGTCACCTTTAAACTCGTCGAAGTCAAGGTGACAATGTGTATCAATAAATACCATTTTTAACACCCTCTTGTATTGCACCTAGCATGTATTTTTGAAAAAGAACAAGCCGAACAAGTATTGACCACAACAATCTTTTCTATTAGTTTGGAAAACGCCAACCATGGCAAACATATTAATTTTTAAGGAATAAAAATGAAATTAAAACTAAATAAAAAGAAAATTAAGAGTCTTTCTTCAGACAAAAATGCTTTACCAGTAAATGCTACGCCACAAGTCGGTGGTGGTACTGGCCCTGGTTTTAGCTGGGATTATACTTGTGATGATCACTGGAGGTGTCGCACAGGTAACTTTACTAATGATCAAAACTGTCGCCTTACTGACGTGTGTAATTAATTAGTATCCAAAGTGGCTCTTTGTAATAAAGGGCCACTAATGTAAGAGCTTACCTAAATAAAAGCTTAAGGATTTAACCTTTCAACAGCCCAACGACCATCGGCTTGCTTTACATACATAAAGCGATCATGTAAGCGGTGCTCGCCACCTTGCCAAAATTCAATTTTAGTTGGCTCAACACAATAGCCCCCCCAAAAGTCTGGCAGTGGAATATCGCCTTTAGCAAACTTTGACTTCATGCTGTTAAAGGTTTGCATTAGCGCTTGACGCGATGACACCGGACGAGACTGTTGTGACGCCCAAGCTGCGAGTTGGCTCTCTTTTGGACGAGATAAGAAATACTTTGCTACAGCGCTGGTTGGCAGTGGTTTTGCTTCACCATACACGATTACTTGGCGCTCAATCGCATGCCAAGGAAAGTGCAAAGAAATCTTGTTATTGCTCTTTAACTCTTGTGCCTTGCGTGAGCCCGTATTAGTGAAAAATACGAAGCCATTTTCATCCAAATGTTTAAGCAGCACGATACGCTGTGAAGGCTGGCCGGTTTCATCAACCGTTGCTACAACCATGGCTGTCGGATCATTGCTAAACTTGGCTTCAACCGCTTGTTTTAGCCAAGCCTCAAATTGCACAATAGGGTCATCTGCTAGCGTGTCACGCTGCAAACCACCTTGGGTATACTCGCGGCGAATGTCTTCTAATTTCATATTCGTTCCTTACTCGTTAACCTGAGCTTAGGTTAATAACAATCTGCTCTTAATTGGGTATAAAAAAGGCCGCAACAACATGCTGTTGCGCGGCCTATGAAGTTCATTTAGTTAATGAAACAGATTACATCTGCTCCATCACTTCGATGCCCAGAAGGTCTAGACCGGTACGTAGCGATTTAGCCACTAAGTTACATAGTAGTAAACGGCTTTCACGTACATCAGCTGCCACATCATCTTTTAAGATTGGGCACGCTTCGTAGAATGTCATATATAGGCTCGCAAGCTCATATAAGTAACCACATAATACGTGCGGAGTCGCTTCGCTGATCATCAGATCGAGTACTTCTTCAAGCTGAAGTAGTTTTAACGCCAATGCTTTTTCTTGTGGCTCAACAATGTTGATGCTACCAGCAAGATTTGCACTGTCTACGCCAGCTTTACGGAAAATACCACTTACACGCGTGTAAGCGTATTGTAGGTAAGGTGCGGTTGCACCTTCGAAGCTCAACATTGTATCCCAGTTGAAGATGTAGTCACTGGTACGGTGCTTAGATAAATCAGCGTATTTAACTGCGCCAATACCCACTTTACGGGCGATCTCACTACGCTCTTCTTCACTTAATTCAGCTGTACGGTCAGCAATTTTATCTGCTGCACGGCTTACCGCTTCTTCAAGTAGGTCTGCTAGTTTAACTGTACCACCAGTACGAGTTTTGAATGGTTTACCATCGTCACCCATCATAGTACCGAATAAGCTTGGCTCGTAGCTGGTTTTGTCTTTTAACAGACCCGCTTTACGTGCTGTGATCTCAACTTGGTTGAAGTGTAGGCCCTGACGTGCATCTACGAAAATTAAGATACGGTCTACGTCTAGTTCATTTGAACGGTAGTCACAAGCAGCAAGGTCAGTGGTTGAATATAAGAAACCGCCACCTGATTTTTGTACGATAAACACTGATGGCTCGCCATCTTTGTTCGCAAGCTCATCAAGGAATACTACTTGCGCACCTTGGTCTTCAACTGCGATGCCTTTTTCTTTAAGCAGATCAATCACGCCTTGAAGACGGTCGTTATAAGCGCTTTCTGCTTTAATATCATCACGGCCAAGGGTAACGTTTAATCTCGCGTAAACTTCTTCAGAGTGTTTAACCGAAGTATCGATAAACATCTGCCAAAGCTTTTTGCAGTGCGCGTCGCCACCTTGTAGTTTAACGACGTAGTCACGGGCTTTGTCAGCAAAGCCTTCTTCATCATCGAAACGCTTTTTCGCATCACGGTAGAAGCTTTCAAGGTCAGCAAGTGCTACTTTTTCAAGATCTACGCCCTGCTCAAGTAAGTCTTCAAGGTGTGCGATAAGCATACCGAACTGAGTACCCCAGTCACCCATGTGGTTTTGACGAACAACGGTATCACCACGGAACTCAAGGGCACGTACAACCGCATCACCAATGATGGTAGAACGTAAATGACCTACGTGCATTTCTTTTGCAAGGTTTGGTGAAGAGTAATCAACCACAACTTTATGCGGGTTTGCATGCTCAGCAACACCAAGTTTTGCATCTTGGTTTGCCGCTTCTAGGCTTGCAGCTAAAAACTCAGGCTTTAAGTGAATGTTGATAAAACCCGGGCCTGCAATTTCAGTTTTTGCAGCAAGGTCTGCAACGTCTAAATTGTCGATGATCTTTTGTGCAAGTTCACGCGGGTTAGTTTTTAATGCTTTTGCAGCGCCCATTGCACCATTGATTTGGTAATCACCAAATTGCGGACGAGTAGATTGTGTAACCGCTGGGTTTGTGCCTTCAGGAATACCCGCAGCGTGCATCGCCGCGTTAGCTTTTTCAATTAATAGAGTTTTGATATTCATTTTTTATCCTGTAACCCTTGCCAGCCTTCAATGCCAGCAAGGTTAAATTCGATTCAATTTAAGCGTTTATTAGTGTTCACGTGTATGGTGGAACTGAACATCAGGATAGCGTTCCATTGATAAGTTTAAGTTTACACGGCTTGGTGCAATGTAAGTTAAGTTATCGCCACCATCAAGGGCTAAGTTTGCTTCACACTTACGTTTAAACTCAGCCATTTTCTTATCGTCGTCGCAGGTTACCCAACGCGCAGTTTGTACCGACACACTCTCGTAGATTGCATCTACGTTATATTCTGCTTTCAAACGGGCAACAACCACATCAAACTGCAGCACACCAACCGCTCCAACGATTAGGGTATTATTTTGCAGAGGTCTAAATACCTGTACTGCACCTTCTTCTGAAAGCTGAACTAGGCCTTTTAATAACTGCTTTTGCTTAAGAGGATCTTTCAAGCGAATGCTACGGAATAACTCTGGCGCGAAGTTTGGAATACCGCTGAACTTAAGCTTCTCACCTTGAGTAAAAGTATCACCGATTTGGATTGTACCGTGGTTATGCAAACCAATGATGTCACCTGCAAACGCTTCTTGCGCACGTTCACGGTCACCGGCCATGAAAGTAACCGCGTCAGAAATACTGACTTTTTTGCCGATACGTACGTGGTCCATTTTCATACCTTGGGTATATTTACCCGATACAATGCGCATGAAAGCGATACGGTCACGGTGTTTCGGGTCCATGTTAGCTTGGATTTTAAATACGAAACCTGAGAACTTTTCTTCTTCGGCTTTTACTTCACGCTCTTCTGTTTGACGTGGCATAGGCGTTGGCGCCCACTCAGTTAAACCGTCAAGCATGTGGTCAACACCGAAGTTACCTAATGCTGTACCAAAATATACAGGCGTTAGCTCACCTGATAGGAATAGCTCGTGATCAAATTCGTTTGATGCACCGATTACTAGCTCTAACTCTTCACGAAGTTGCTCTGCTAATTCATCCCCGATTTCTGCATCTAAGTCTGGGTTATCTAAGCCCTTAATGATGCGCTTTTCTTGGATAGTATGGCCTTGACCAGTTGCGTATAAAATCGTTTCATCACGGTGAATGTGATACACACCTTTAAACTCTTTACCACAACCGATTGGCCAAGTGATCGGCGCACACATGATGTTAAGTTCAGTTTCAACTTCGTCCATCACTTCCATAGGGTCACGGATGTCACGGTCAAGCTTGTTCATGAAAGTCACGATTGGCGTATCACGTAAGCGCGTTACTTCCATTAGTTTACGTGTACGGTCTTCTACGCCTTTTGCTGCATCGATCACCATCAGACATGAGTCAACGGCTGTCAGTGTACGATAAGTATCTTCAGAGAAATCTTCGTGTCCCGGGGTATCTAGTAAGTTAACCAAAGCATCGTTATACGGGAACTGCATCACAGAGGTTGTTACTGAGATACCACGCTCTTTTTCCATTTCCATCCAGTCAGATTTAGCGTGCTGGTTTGAACCACGACCTTTTACCGTACCGGCTTTTTGTAAGGCCTTTCCGAATAAAAGTACTTTTTCTGTGATGGTGGTTTTACCCGCATCCGGGTGCGAGATAATCGCGAAAGTCCGTCTTTTCGAGACTTCCTGAGGAATTGAAGCGTTTGACATCGATTAAAATCTTCTCTTAAGTTGAGCACAGCACAAGTAAAATGAAATTACTGTCCTGCTCAGGCTATGAATATCAGTTAATCGACTATTTTCGCTTATCTTGCCAAGATACTCAATCGTACAGCGGTTTTTATAACAACTTTTTCTTCTCAAATAGTTAAGTTTTTTCTGTTTGCAAATCTAATTGCACCATGTCGTTTTGTTCATCACTTGAACGGCTGTAAACAACAGTGATCTGATAAAATACAAAACCACCCATAATGAAATGCGATACTGCTAAGCCAATAAACAACCCCATATTGCCCAATAGATTAAGCCCCAACACAGCCAAAATTGGGATAAGCAATAGACGGTGGAAAGCCAAAAACACCATGGCTTGTTTACTCTTGCCCATGGCATTCAAACAAGAAACATACACCATAACCATACCTAAGCCGGCATAACTGATGGGTAAGAATTGAATGAAGTATTTTAACAAAGTAATTTGCTGACAATCGGGGCAGATCCCAGCAAACAGCTGTGACTGAAATAAATAAAGTAAAGCGGCTATCACACATTGCATAGCAATAATGAGATAAAACGCACTTTTTAAGATACTCACAGCACGTTTTTTATTGTTCGACCAATAATTGACGCCCACTATTGCAGGTAATGAAGCGGTCAGCACCATAGGGATCAATAAAGCCAATGCTTCTATCTTAAAGGTTAAAGCAAATACTGCGATAAAAGCGGTATCAGACTGGCTGGCGATATAAGTTAATAGCGCAAGAGAGCATGCAGGTATTAACTGCTGACAAATAATGAGTATCGTATCTAAATTTCCATTTACTGATTTGCTTGATGTAAATAAACTCGATTTATGCCTCATAAATACAAGGCTTAAACCTATCGCTGCAAATAAAACATCAACAAAAGCATGCAACTGGGCTAGAGAACTCAGCAAATGAAGCTCGCTGTGCTGAGCTAACACTAACAACCCAATTGATTTACACATCATCCAAAGCAATAAATACAGTGCCGAGTACCAACAATCGTTTAATGCTCTGAGCGCGCTGCTAACTTGCCAAATAATCACTAGAGCAAAGAGTGTGCTGATCCGCACTGTTAAAAACGACATGATCTCTGAAGTAAACTCGACAGACTGCACGTCCGATAAAGTACTCAACCACTCAGCTAAACCGAATAAGGCCAGTATTTCATCTAATGTGAGTAGTAAGAAAATAGATACAGCGACACTGACAAATACACCAAAGCGAATATGAGCAAACAATCCTTTATTTTTCTGCTCAACCAATTGCACCATGGCCATATTCGTTCGAACCGACAAGGCAACAGCAAATGCCATCAAGGTTACAAGCAAAGGCTGAGCATACCCATAGAGTTGTAGAAGTTGCTCATTGGTATTGGCTATCACCGACGATTCGGCTAGATCGTAAGCCAATAGAATACAAATCGCTGGCAATAAAATAGCGGTGGTTTTTCTTAATAGCTGCCAAGGCGATGCACTTAGATAACACAAAGTTTGACTCTGCTGCATAGTATCAATCCATTTCATACGTCTTAAACTAAGACCTCAACCCATGGCTTTTATTACAAAATAACTTTCGGCGTTTGTAACAAAGTATGTGCTTAGTGACCTAGCTAAGTCGTTTAATTACTTTAGTGTCATCCTAAAAGCTGGATTAAAATAAAGCAGGTAAACTTTTGTAAAACTTATAAGCCATTTAAATAGTCGATCTTTAACCTGCTTAGAAAAGCTTGCGATTTAAATACAAATAAATGACACTCAGCCCCCTTAAAAGGAGTGCGCTATGCAAGTCACTAAATCGTCTATTTTTGAAAATCGTCTCGCGCTTGAACTCGTGGTGCTTGAGTTCGATGCTGAGAGCTTTGTGCCTCATAGTTTCGAACAATTTAAACAGCCTCTCCCTGAACGCATAAAAAAAGCTGTTCATAAACGCCAAGCTGAATATTTGGCAGGCCGACTATGTGCCACTCAGGCATTAACAGCACTAAACATTGATAACCCGATAGTTCACACGGCTGATGATAGAGTACCAATTTGGCCGGCAGGTACATTTGGCTCAATTACCCATACCAAGGGCATTGCTGGTGCGATAGCTGGCTTGCAAGATCGCGCCACAGCCGTAGGTATTGATGTCGAAAAATTGATGAAAGATAGTCAAGAGACAAAACTGCAAACACACATATTACGAGATGACGAAAAAACGCAATTTCATGAACTTGGTAAGCAAGTAACACACCCCTTAAGTGTTATTTTTTCTGCCAAAGAAAGTATTTATAAAGCCCTCTACCCTTTTGTGAAAAAATATTTTGGCTTCGATAAAGCAAAGTTAATTGCATTTAACGATACTATTTTAACTTTTAAAATAATGCATAACTTAAGCAAACAAGTACAAACAGGTTTAGAAGTTAATGTTCACTATCAAATTATAGATGACCTTGTATTCACTCAATGTTTATTTGAAGCAAAATAGTTGCTTTATTAAACAAGTATGAACATAGCGCATATGACTTGTTAAAAAAGCTGCATTGTCTTAGGATTAGATACTTGGGCTTTGTTCCATTATGCTAACAAGAAGAACATTTAGGACGTTATTTAAATCGCATGAAAACCAGCAAGTTAAGTATAAAATTATTATGGTACATCACTCCATTAGTGATTTTACCTTTGCTGTTTTTAGGTGGTTTCACCTTGACTAACGTTACTAGTTCAACACAAAAACAAGCAAAGCTCACTGTAAGTCGATTTGTTGAACAGCAGCATCAGAAGATGTTCAACTATATTGAGATTTATCAGTCAACCACCAAACTACTCTCAACTTCTCCTGTATTAAGCGATTTTCTCGCAATAGATTTTGAAACACCTTTTGAAAAAACCGCTCGGCTTGGCGCTTTAATGGATGTATTTGCAAGTTACAGTGATGCCTACCCTGACATATTAAGCATTAACCTAGTTTCACCAGAGGGTGAATCAAAAGCATACTATGCGAATAATTTAAATCAGGCACCACAAAGTTATCCGTTTTTTGAGCAAGTAAAAAGTAGCAGTATGCGGCAGCAGAAATTCATGGTGCCGACTGCAAACAACACCACACATATTTATCTTGTACAGCAAATTTTCAGTGTTGATTACCAGCTCAAAAGACCAAAACAACAAGGTTACATCATAGTTCAAGTTGACCCTTCGGTAATTCACTCAAGTATCTTAGAGTCTCCATACAATAATACCTTAAATTTATTGATCACTCAGCAGGGTGAAATCTTATTCAGCTCAGATCCGAGTCTGTATGCGCAATCTTTGAACGTCGAAGAAACTCAAAAAATACAAGAAACCGCTGAGCGAAGTACGCTGAAATCAATTAAATTGTCGAGTGTAGATAACATCGAACGTATGGTTTATGCGGTGCAATTAAGTGGCGGTTATTATTATTTATCGAGCATTCCGAAAGCGCTGCTGTATCAATCAGGTAAAGCAATTAGTTTGATCACTGCTTTGATTGTCATTTTGTCGGTGATAACTCTCCCTATCTTGATTTTTATAGTGGTAAGGAACCTACTTTTAAACCCAATTGAATTACTTGGTGCTGCCAGCCATAAGGTCGGTGATGGTAATTTATCAGTCTCTTTACCTGAACAAAGCAACGATGAAGTTGGACTTTTATTTAGAGACTTCAACCACATGGTAAAACAGATCAGAGATTCTCAATCTGAACTTAAAACCTATAAGTTACACCTAGAAGAAATGGTTGATGTTCGTACTGAGGAACTTGAACAAACAAATCAACAACTCGAAATTGCTATTAGGGAAGCTGAGCAAGCGAGTGATTTAAAAAGTCGTTTCTTAGCCAATATGAGTCATGAGATCCGCACCCCTCTGACTGCGATTATGGGTTTCACCGAGCAGTTGATTATCAACCCGCAAGCGACCGCGAATCGAAACCACTTAAGCACGGTACTGCGAAACTCAAAGCACTTGTTAGAGCTGATAAATAACATACTCGATTTATCAAAAATCGAAGCTGAAAAGCTTGATGTAGAGCATCGCCCATTCAAACTTCAGCCTTTACTTGAAGATGTTGAGTCGATCATCGCGCCACTAGCACAAGAAAAACAGCTATCTTTTTCTATGGACTACCAATTTCCGTTGCCGCGCTCCATTTACAGCGATATCACTCGCTTAAAACAAATATTATTAAACATTACCACCAACGCCGTGAAGTTTACCGAATACGGTGGCATTCGTTTAAGCGTGCGATTTATTCACCAGAGTCAAAGTGTCGAGTTTATTATTGAAGATACCGGTATCGGCATGTCTGACAGTGAAATAAAACGTGTCTTTAAACCCTTCGAGCAGGCTGATAGCACCACCACACGCCGCTTTGGTGGAACAGGTTTGGGCCTATGTATTTCTAAGAATTTAGCACAGCTACTCGGTGGTGATGTAGAAGTATTAAGTGAGCAAGGTGTGGGCAGTAAGTTTACCATTCGTGTTTTAGCGCACTTCCCGAATGGCGATTATCAACTTATCAATAAATTGGAGGAGTCAGCGCACATCCCTGATGCCTCACAAGAGCTTGCAGCAACCCAGTTTGATGCCAACATTCTTCTGGCCGAAGATAACCCTGATAACCAAGAGCTGATCTGTCTACTGCTTGATGCATGGGGAATTAAGCCAGACATAGCTAATAATGGCGCTGAAGCAGTTGAGAAAGCGCTAGTTAATGATTACCAACTTATTTTGATGGATATGCAAATGCCTGTCATGGGTGGCCTAGAAGCCACAGAAATGCTCCGGCATGCGGCCTATGATGGCCCTATCATCGCCCTCACTGCGAATGTCATGAAGCATGATGTTGAGTCTTACCTTGCTGCTGGCTGTGATGCAACCTTGGCAAAACCAATCGATAAGAAGCAACTTGGCCAAGTACTTTTAGAGCACCTACAGATCCAGGCCGCGAGTCAATCTAAGTGGGATTCTCTATTAGCCAGTGAAAAGTTTGTACAAATCAACAAAAATTACATGGAAAAGCTGCCTGACTATCTTAAACAAGTGCAACACTATTATGATAATCAGGAGTGGGAGTCGCTCAGAGCGCTTGCTCATAGCTTAAAAGGTAGTGCCGGCTGCTTTGGCTTTATGAACATTCACAGCGCTGCTGAGGAGCTTGAAAATAGCTTAATGACCAATCAGCAGGCTCAGTGGCAGTATACGCAATTGAATCTATGTGAAGCCATCAAGTACACCTTGGCACAACAGCAGCAAACTGTGAATTAAATGGCATTAGCGCTTTTAAAAGAAGCTTTTCGCCATTAATACTGCGTGCTCTTTACCCTCTTTGGCTGGGTAATAGTTTTTACGGACACCCACCTCTGAAAAATCAAATTTTTGGTAAACCGCTATTGCACTTAAATTTGATTCTCTTACTTCTAAGAAACAGTTTTCGGCTTCAAGTGTTTGCGCCTGCTCTAGCAAATGCGCCATAAGTTGTTTTGCATAGCCTCGCCCTTGGTACTTAGGGGCAACACAAATATCCATTAAGGTGTGATCAGGCCCAACCTGCTCAGCGACATAAAAGCCAACGAGTTCATCACCTAACAATAAACCTGCATTGTAGTATCTGCCTCCTAAACAGGATTGCATGGTTTTAGCACTCCAAGGAAAGCTATGGCATGCCTGTTCAATATCCATAATGGTTTCAAGCGGCATATCATTAAGCAAGCTAGCAACTATTTTACTTGTCATGTAATAACTTCCATAACGCACGTTTGTGCTCAACCCTGAGGTTCACCGAAGGCAGAGTAAGAACGTTGTTCTGCAGCTTGACGCTATCGCCCTTTATTATTTCTGCAAAGCCTGCGGGCTGTAGCAATAATAAATCAGCATGTAATTGATAAGGCAAGGTTAGTAACTCATGTTGCTCAGAAGGCATATCACTGTGATCAGCCGAAGTCATTTCAGACTCAGATGTCTCTGGAGCAAAATGTGAATTGAGTTTAAGTGGTGTAATACCTAAAACATCAGCATGCAATGCGCGCATAGTTAAATCTTGAAGAATTTTTTTTGAGAATATAAAGGTTTGTAGCAGAGAAAGCAAAGTAAGAAGTGGCAGGGGCGGCAGGACTCGAACCCGCAACCATCGGTTTTGGAGACCGCTGTTCTACCAATTGGAACTACGCCCCTGCAATGACGTCGCATTATAGAGAGGTTTTTATAAAGGTAAAGTAAAAATTTCAAAAAAACGTTTAACTGCGGCTTTAATAAACAAAAAGGCGAATATTTTACCTATTCGCCTTTTTAATCATCAAATTAGCAATGAACTACTTGCTCATTATTCCCATTCGATGGTTGCTGGTGGCTTACCAGAAATATCGTAAACCACGCGTGAGATACCATCGATCTCGTTAATGATGCGGTTTGATACCAGACCTAAGAAATCATAAGGTAGGTGTGACCAACGCGCTGTCATAAAGTCGATTGTTTCTACACAACGAAGTGATACTACCCAGTCGTATTTACGTGCATCACCCATTACGCCAACCGATTTAACCGGTAGGAATACCGTGAATGCTTGCGATACTTTGTGGTAGATGTCTGCTTTATGTAGTTCTTCAATGAAGATAGCGTCTGCACGGCGAAGTAAATCACAGTATTCTTTCTTGATTTCACCTAGTACACGTACACCTAGACCTGGACCTGGGAATGGGTGACGGTAAAGCATGTCGTAAGGTAAACCTAACTCAAGACCAATCTTACGTACTTCATCTTTAAATAACTCACGAAGCGGCTCAACTAGACCCATTTCCATATCGTCAGGAAGACCACCTACGTTATGGTGAGACTTGATCACATGCGCTTTACCCGTTTTAGAAGCCGCTGACTCGATCACGTCTGGGTAAATTGTACCTTGTGCTAACCATTTTGCATTTTTCAGCTTTTTAGACTCAGCATCAAACACGTCAATGAACGTATGACCGATTGCTTTACGCTTATCTTCTGGATCTGAAAGACCGGCTAGGTCATTTAAGAACTGCTCTTCAGCATCTACTTTGATGATGTTAAGACCGAACTTATCACCAAACATTTCCATTACTTGCTGACCTTCGTTTAAACGAAGTAGACCGTTATCAACGAATACACAAGTTAGCTTCTTACCAATCGCACGGTGGATAAGCATGGCTACTACTGATGAATCAACACCACCAGAAAGACCTAGGATAACTTCGTCATCACCCACTTTTTCTTTGATCTTAGCAACGGCATCTTCAATAATTTGCGATGGAGTCCACAGCTTTTCACAGCCACAGATGTCAATAACAAAACGCTCTAAAAGGCGCTGACCTTGCTGTGTGTGTGTTACTTCAGGGTGGAATTGAACACCGTAAAAACGCTTTTCTTCCCAAGACATAGCCGCGTGAGGGCATGTATCAGTTTTAGCTGATGTTACAAATGTCTCTGGAATTTCAATTACTTTGTCGCCGTGGCTCATCCACACGTCTAGGAAGTCTGAACCATTCTCGATGTGATCTTGAATGTCTTCAAATAGTTTACAGTTACCTAGTTTTTCAACACGTGCGTAACCGAACTCTTTCTTGTCTGAGCTTTCAACTAGGCCGCCTAACTGCATCGCCATAGTCTGCATACCGTAACATACACCTAATACTGGCACGCCAGCATTAAATACAAACTCAGGTGCACGTGGGCTGTTTTCTTCAGTCGTTGACTCTGGGCCACCAGATAAAATAATACCTTGAGGGTTGAATTCACGGATCTGCTCTTCCGTTACGTCCCAAGCCCAAAGCTCACAGTAAACACCGATTTCACGAACACGGCGCGCGATAAGCTGCGTGTACTGAGAACCGAAATCTAAGATCAAAATGCGGGAATCGTGGATGTCTTTGCTCATTGATAATCTCGTTGGTTAGAAAACGATAAGTTTAGTAAAGCACAAAAACGAACTTTACCTAAAATTAAGAAGGGCTAGCCTAAGCTAGCCCAATTTTTAAAATGCGCTGCGCATTAACCCATACGGTAGTTAGGCGCTTCTTTGGTGATCTGTACGTCGTGAACGTGTGACTCACCCATACCTGCAGACGTAACTTTAACGAATTGAGGTTTTGTATTTAGCTCAGCAATCGTTGCACAGCCAGTTAAGCCCATTGCACTTCGGATACCACCCACTTGTTGGTGAATAATCGTTGCGATAGGGCCTTTATATGCAACACGACCTTCGATACCTTCTGGTACCAATTTGTCTGCTTCATTTGATTTTTGGAAATAACGATCTGACGAACCTTCTTTTTGGTTCATCGCACCCAAGCTACCCATACCACGGTAAGACTTGTAGTAACGGCCTTGGTAAAGCTCAACTTCACCTGGAGACTCTTCAGTACCAGCAAGCATAGAGCCAACCATTACACATGATGCACCAGCCACAAGTGCTTTTACGATATCACCAGAGAAACGGATACCACCATCAGCAATCACAGGAACGTCACGACCTTTTAAGCCTTCAACAGCATCAGAGATAGCAGTAATTTGCGGTACACCACAGCCTGTTACGATACGAGTAGTACAAATTGAACCAGGACCAATACCAACTTTAACTGCATCAGCACCGGCATCAGCTAGCGCAATCGCGCCTTCAGCTGTAGCAACGTTACCTGCAACGATTTGTAAATCTGGGTATGTTTCACGTGTGGCTTTAACACGGTCAATTACGCCTTGAGAGTGACCGTGTGAAGTATCGATAAGTAACACGTCAACACCTGCTTCAACAAGCGCTGCGATACGCTCATCAGTGCCAGCACCAACCCCAACAGCAGCACCTACACGTAAACGACCTTGCTCGTCTTTACATGCATTCGGCTTTTCTTGTGCTTTTTGGTAATCCTTAACTGTGATCATGCCTTTTAATGCAAACGCATCATCAACCACTAAGATTTTTTCAATGCGGTGCTCGTGCATCAGACCTAAGATCTCTTCACGTGCAGCACCTTCTTTTACCGTCACAAGATCGGCTTTTTTCGTCATTACTGAAGAAACAGGCTTATCTAGTTGCGTTTCAAAACGTAAGTCGCGGCTAGTTACGATGCCTTCTAGTTTATTATTCTCATCAACGACAGGGAAACCTGAGAAACCTTTCTCATGTGCAAGCTCAAGTGCACCTTCAATTGTCAGGTCAGCTGTCACAGTGACAGGGAAAGACACAATACCCGCTTCGTAAGCTTTAACCTTACGAACATTTCTCGCTTGCTCTTCAATTGTCATGTTCTTGTGCACAAAACCAATGCCGCCTTCTTGTGCTAGTGCAATAGCAAGACGCGCTTCAGTTACAGTATCCATTGAAGCAGAAACAAGAGGTAGGTTTAAATCAATACCACGCGTTAAACGCGTTTTTAAATCAGCGGTATGAGGTAATACGGTAGAGTGTGCTGGTACGAGTAGCACATCATCGAAAGTTAGGGCTTCTTTTGCAATTCTTAGCATGTTTGCGGTATCTCTCACGTGGAATTGAGTAATAGGAATTGCGTGCGAATTTTATCAGCGTTGTAGTAGTGAGTAAATCTTTTTTTCAAAAAATATGCTAAAGTTTCGCGGTAATTTTTTCAGAGGCCAATGATGACATTCTCAGTTTCTTCAGCTCCAAAACACAAAGTTTATTCAGTTTCAAAGCTAAATAAAGAAATTCGCGGCATTTTAGAGCAAGGTTTTGCTTCTTTAAGGTTAACCGGGGAAATCTCCAACTTTGTTGCACCGGCATCTGGCCATTGGTATTTCTCTTTAAAAGATGACAAAGCACAAATTAAGGCTGCCATGTGGCGAGGAAACAACCGCTACAGCAAATATAAGCCTAATAATGGTGCCCAAGTGGTTGTCACAGCACGCGTCTCAGTGTATGAACCCCGCGGTGAATATCAACTGATTGTTGAACATATGGAACCTGCTGGTGAAGGCCAACTGAAACAACAATTTGAAGCGCTCAAGTTACAACTTGCTGCAGAGGGGCTATTTAGCAGTGCACATAAACAACCTCTCCCAACACAAATAAGAAAAGTAGGTGTGGTTACCTCTGCCACTGGCGCTGCAATTAAAGACATCTTGACAGTAATGAAGCGTCGAGCTCCACAACTTGAAGTTATCGTTTATCCGACTCAAGTTCAAGGCAGCGATGCTCACCTGCAAATTGCAGAGAAAATTCGTTTGGCAAATATCCGAAATGAAGTCGACGTACTGATTGTGGGCCGTGGCGGCGGCTCATTAGAAGATTTATGGTGCTTTAACGAAGAGCATCTAGCCCGCGAGATATTTGCCAGTCGTTTACCTATTATTAGTGCTGTGGGTCATGAAATAGATACCACCATTTCGGATTATGTTGCTGATTTAAGAGCCCCTACTCCATCAGCAGCCGCTGAACTAGTCAGCCCTGATCAGCATGCGATTAAAAAGCATATTATTGAAAAGTACGCACGCTTAAGTCATTTAATGCTGAGTAAAATCAAAGAAGCGAAGCAAACTAACAATGCGCTACTACAACGGCTCAAGCTACAGCATCCAAATAGCCAACTGCAGCAACAAGCTCAGCGTTTAGACGAACTTTCAATGCGATTGCAACGTGGCGTGCATGCTCAGCTCAATCAAAAAAATAACCAACTGAGTTTGCTGCAACAAAGGTTTCAACATCAACACCCTGAACGTCGACTTTCTCAATCAAAAGATGCGCTACAGCAGTTAGAGCAAAGATTATTAAATGCACAAAATAAAAACCAACAGTCTGCGAAGCAACAATTAGCCATGCTAGCGGCAAGACTTGAAAGCATTAGCCCGTTGGGAGTATTAGCGAGAGGCTATTCCATCACCAAGAAAGGCGAACATGTAGTTAAATCGATTGAACAAGTAAAAGCGGGAGAAACACTTGTCACTCAAGTCCATGATGGTGAAATTCACACCACAGTGAAACACACTCTAGAAACAATAAAGGCTGCACAGTAGCAGCCTTAATTTCCATTTATATGCTGTTTATAGCATAGCGCTGGTATACGATTCGTTTTCTAAAGACACTTCATCTTCTAAGAAGTTTTGATCCATCGATTCTGCAGGACAAGGACAATTCGGCTTACCAACCACTTTTGCTGGAATACCCACGACTGTTGTATGTGGCGCCACCGGGTTTAACACTACAGAACCTGCACCTATGCGTGCGCCTTCTCCGACTTCGATGTTACCTAATACTTTTGCACCAGCCCCGATCAATACACCCGCTCTGATTTTTGGGTGACGATCGCCTTGTTCATTACCTGTACCACCGAGTGTTACAGATTGTAAGATTGAAACATTGTCCTCGATTACCGCGGTTTCACCAATTACGATACCAGTAGCGTGGTCAAACATAATGCCATGACCGACTTTACAAGCAGGATGGATGTCAACGCCAAAAACTTCAGAGGTACGGCTTTGGATGAAACGTGCGAGCTCTTTGCGGTTCTGACGCCAGAGGCAATGTGCAAGTCTGTGTGCTTGGATTGCATGAAAACCCTTCAAGTTCAAAATAACAGTTAAATAACTATCGGCAGCTGGGTCACGATCTTTAACTGCTTTTATGTCATGAGCAACATGGGTCAACATTCTGTCGCAGTCAACGAAGGCTTGGTCAAACAATTCACGAATTGTAAAAGCCGATACCACCGCATCCGCAAGCTTATTTGCAACAATAAAACTTAACGCAGAGCCTAAACACTCGTGATTTAACACACTCGAGTAAACATGACTTGCCAAAAGAGGCTCTCTACTTACTAACTCTGTTGCTTCTTGGCGAAGCTGCTGCCAAATTTCATGACGCATAAACATACCTTACAGACTGACATTGGGCGGATTGTAACGGTTACATAAACCGTACGACCAGAAAATGCTGGGAACATCTTCTACTTACTTATAACAAACTGCACTAAAACAAGCAATTTGCGAGAGATTCGCTATCCACTTCAGAGCAAATGAAAGCACAATCTAGAAACAAAAATGCCACTTATCAAAAGTGGCATTTACTTAAGCGTAATGCTTAATTATTTTAGTACTTCAGCAACTGCTTTCGAGAAGTACTCAATATTTTCTTGGCTCACACCTGCAACATTTACTCGGCTAGAACCTACAATATAAATCGCGTATTCTTTTTGTAGGCGCTCGATTTGATCTTTATTAATACCTAAGAAAGAGAACATACCATTTTGCTTATCAATGAAAGAGAAGTCTTGCGCTACACCTTGAGCTGCTAGGCTATCTTTGATTAATGTACGTAGACCATTGATACGGTTACGCATTTCATCAAGCTCATCATGCCACTCTTGTGTTAGTTCTGTACTACCTAAAATCGTATTTACGATATCTGCACCATGTGCTGGTGGCATTGAGTAAATACTACGAACAACACTTAATAATACCGAGTTAGAAATATCAGCATTTGCGCTGTCTTTAGCAATGATTGAACATGCACCGATACGCTCACGGTAAAGACCAAAATTCTTAGAACATGAAGAACAAATAATCAGCTCATCAACTGCATCTGCTAGTAAACGCAAGCCTTTTGCATCTTCGTCAAGGCTTGCACCAAAACCTTGGTAAGCAATATCGATTAACGGTGTGAAGCCCACTTCTTTTGCAAGTTCAGCAACTATTTTCCACTGCTCCTCGTTTAAATCCATACCACTTGGGTTGTGACAACAAGCATGTAAAAGAACCACGTCGCCTTTAGGTACTTGTTTAAGCGTGTCGATCATTTCATCGAACAACAAGCCTTTATTTTCGTAGTCATAATATGGGTATTCTTTAACTGTTAGGCCCGCAGCTTCAAATAAGCTAATGTGGTTAGCCCAAGTTGGTGTTGTTACCCATACTGTCGCATCTGTGTTACAACGCTTGATGAATTCAGCAGCAACACGTAGTGCACCTGTACCACCTGGCGCTTGTGCAGTGCGAACACGGTTTGCAAGTAATGTACTGTGCTCACCTAATAACAGGGTTTCCATTTTCTGACAAAAATCTAAATTACCAGCAAGACCAATGTAAGACTTAGTGGTTTCGTTTTCTAAACGAAAAGCTTCAGCTTTCTTTACAGCTCTTAGTACAGGGGTATTACCTTGCTCATCTTTGTAAACACCAACGCCAAGATCGATTTTATTAGGGTTAGTATCTTGTTTGTAAGCAGCCATAAGACCCAAAATTGGATCAGTTGGTAACGGTTTTAATTCTGAGAACATAGGTCATCTCTTAATTTAGTTATTTGTCAGTGTGCCTTATAAACGCGCAGAGTATTTACAAGGCATAACCCGGGTGATATCAATTTTATCAACTAAGTGTTCATTCTAGCGAGCTAAATGGTCCAATAATTTCGTCAGAAACTTCTCATATAGAATAACTATATCACGTCATTTCTTTCTCATTCTTTGACCATTTTTCAGTCGCAAGAAATGAACATAAATTCAATGCAATTGATATTAAAACTGCGTTAATAGTAACATAAAATTTTAAGAACTCGAGTGCTACGAACGCGGTAAATACTGAGGAATTCTAATACAGGCGGCAACTAAAACTGCCAACACCTGTTCATCAAAAATGCCAGTTGAGAACGCCTCGGCATCGATGATCCCTGTGCAACCTGAAATGTTATCAAACATAGGTAAACATGCTTCAGACTGTACTTTAGGATCACAGGTATAATACTCACCACCTTGTGCTACATATTCAGCGACATCATTCACAACTCGCCCTTTAGAAGACAAGGCAACTTGTACGTTATTACTTATCTTTGCAAAGTCTTCTGTAAGCGGGAATAAAGGACGGCTTGGTGCACCGTGATAAGCCAATTTAAGTAACTGCTCACCTTCAGGGGTTAAGGTATTTGCATATATACCAAACCAGTCGACCTGTGTTTTATCAACAACGAATTGCACAATCGCATTCAGCTTTGCCAATAACACTTTATTTTCTTGGTTATTGTTGATGTAGCTTTCTAACTCAAAAGGTGCATCTTGTAGTTGGCCAAATAAGCTACAGCTTCCGCCTTCCCCTAATTCAGGGATCAAATAAGACCAAACCGCATCCGCAGTGCCTTGTTCAGAATTTAGAAATGTATCTAATTCTGCTAGCACTTGTTCTACAAGTGAAGGCGATGTAGTTACGCCCGACAGTGAAAGATAAGAAGAAATCATTTTAGCCATCCAAACATCCAGATACCCGAAACTTAACACACAAAATTAGCTTTGCAAAGGTACAAAGCCAATTCAGTAAGAAACATTAAAGACCTGCGGAAGTAAGATTTAATTTCGGTTAAAAATTTTTTGGTCGATATTAGCTATGGTAGGGGTTATTTGACTTTGAGATATGACTTTTTCTAAGCTAAAGTTTTATACACTTAAATTAAACTATTCAGTAATCGCCTAAATACTCAATCAAGAAATATAAGGGTTGTTATTTAATGAGTATATAAGCTCAACACAGTTGCCAGTTTCATTATAAGACACCGAATGAGCTATTTCGTTTAGTAAGCCAACACCTCTACCATGCTCTTGACACAAAGAAGCTGTGCTATCTTCTTTAACATGAAAGCCAGTGCCGGAGTCAGTAATGGTAAATCTAATGTGTTGATGCTGAGGTTCGTAATTTGCACTTATTTCGATCCGAGCTGCTTGCAACTTTGCCAATGCTTCTTCACGCATTTGATAGAAAATAAAAAATCCATCTTCTTGATTTTTGATGTCTGAATCTAACCCCAGCACCCCATGATCTAATGCATTGTTATAAGCTTCAGAAAGCAGAAGAAAAATATTTGAACGGTGATTATCAACCCCTTCTACCGTACTTAACATATTTACTAATTCTAAAATGGGATCATTTCGTTTCATTTGTTCTGCGTTTAGCACAACGTGAAAGTCAAATGGCAGCTGAGAGTAGCTCACCTCCGAATTAATAATCAGCGGATTCGCAACACAATTTATAATTGCGATACTCAAGTCATCTTGTTGCTCACTGTGACCAGAGAACTGATGTACTTGAGCAATAATATCTTCGGTACCGATATTTGATTTACTTGCCAGCGTCGCTTTTAAACGCTCTTCACCAAACATTTCACCTTGTTTACTTTCTGTCTCGACAATGCCATCTGTTGCCATAACAAGACGGTGAGCGTCATTAACCTCAAAATGAACAATATTCCTCTCGAACTCATCAGCTTCTAGAATACCCAATGCCATATGCTGTGACTCAAGGGTTTTAATTACCGCACCGCTTTTATCTATTAAATAAATATCAGGTATGCCACCAAGCCAAGCAGATACACTTCGACCAGACTCACTTAACTCTATGATTGCTGCAGCACAGAACATATGACCAGGTAATAACTCTGCCAGTGCATTATTTAATTCATAAGCGATGTCACTCACAGCCATGCCTTTAGCCACCATCGCATAGAAAATACGAGAGGCTGGCAAAGCCCCTACTGCAGCAGCTAAACCATGACCAGTAAAATCCCCCAGCAGACAATAGAAACCACCGAGCGGACTCTGTGCCATTAAGAACATATCGCCATTAAACATAGACGCAGGGGATAGGTGGAAGTCACAAATGTTTGGAAAGCTTTTCTGTTGCGAGAGCGCATTGCTAAAGATGTGCTCCACAATTTCATGCTCACGCTCAGTTTGATTATAATGGTATTCGAGTTCTTTCTTCTGCCTATTAGCTTCTTGGCTTAAACGACGAGTTCTTGCATGCGCTTTAATTTTGGCTGAGAGAATGATTTTATCGAAGGGTTTGTGGATAAAGTCATCACCACCCACCTCAAGACACTTTTCAAAACTTTGGTGATCTTCAAGCGCAGTAATAAAGATAATCGGTAAGTAAACATCCCCAGCTTTCTGCTTAATGAGTGGTGCCGTTTCAAAACCATCCATTACAGGCATCATGACATCAAGCAAAACGATATCAATAGAGTGCTCGTTTAACTTTTCAAGCGCTTGTTGCCCGTTGCTTGCAAGCTCGACCAGATAATTTTGTTGCTCGAGCATGGCTTTAAGCAAAGTGCAATTTAAGGGTTGGTCATCAACGACTAAAATACGCAATGTAGGGTCTAATCTAAATCAGTCAATATCAAACTTTTTATCAAAACGCGAGATTTGCAATATTTTCTTTAGTTGAGGACGACAGTTACTAATTGTAATACTCGACACAGATTCACCCAACGTTTTCTTCATATTTAAAAGCATACCAAGGGCAGAACTATCCATATAATCAGTCTCTCGCAAATCGATAATCACCTTATCCGTTTGCCCATCTACCTCAGCATACGCTTGACGGAAAGACTGAACCAAATTGAAATCAAACTTTCCTTTTATCTGTATCGTCAACGTTTTGCCATCGGCAGAAGCGCTCTTGCTCAAACTCATTATAACCTCCTAATATGGTTCGAATTTGTTATTCATCCGTTGTTCTTAAATATAACTTGTTTAGAAATAATCGCCAAAAAATATCGAGCTTATTATCAAAATTTATTTAAATGTATAAAAATCATACCATTATCAAGATATGTTCAATGCACTCTACGAAACTGCTATTATTCAGGGATGGAAACAAAAGAGCACTGAAAAATGTCTGAAAATAATCTTGTTTATTCAACTGAATTTGGCCGAATTAAACCTGAGAGCGAAAACAATGAACCTGAAGTCCGTCTATTTAAAGATGGGGCAGTCCGCATTGAAAGGCAAACTAAAGGCCGTAAAGGGAAAGGCGTGATGCTGGTTGTTGGTATTGACCCGTCTGAGCATGATTTAAAGAAACTCGCTAAAACACTAAAAAGTAAAATGGGTCAAGGCGGTGCAGTAAAAGAAGGCGTCATTGAAATACAGGGAGATGACCGAGACAAGCTTAAACAAATACTAGAAGCGATGAAGTTCAAGGTCAAAATTGCGGGGGGCTAATAACCCCCTTTTGTTATTGTACTTTAAAGACTTCAACAGCTTCTTCAGGGATAGGTGGGCTGTAGTAGTAACCTTGTACTACATAACAGTTATTATTCGCTAAGAAATCTACTTGCTCTTTCGTTTCAACTCCTTCAGCAACAACCTCAAGATTAAGCTTTTGGGCCATCGCGATAATAGCAGCAGTAATTTCCATATCATTTGGGTCTTCAGGAATATCTTTCACAAATGAGCGATCTACTTTAAGAATATCAACTGGGAAGCGTTTTAAATAACTTAAAGACGAATAGCCCGTACCAAAGTCATCAATAGATAAAGAAACACCTAAGGCCTTAATTTGGTGTAACTGAGAAATTGCTGCTTCTACATCTCCCATAAGCATACTCTCAGTCAGCTCAAGGTGAAGTAATTTAGGTGGCATATTTGTACGAGCTAGCACATCAGACAACACGCGTTTCATATTGCTGTCTTTAAATTGTCTCGCTGACAGATTGATTGACATGTTACCAACTTTGCCTTGCTGCTGTAACTTCACCGAGAAGCGACATGCTGCCTCGAGTACCCACTCTCCCAGCTCAACGATTAAACCCGTAGCTTCAGCTATTGGAATAAATTTACTTGGTGGGATAGGTCCTTGCTCTGGATGCTCCCAACGAATTAGGGCTTCATACCCAACCACCTCATTACTACGGTAATCAACTTGTGGTTGGTAATGCAAAGTGAATTGATTTTCGCGAATAGCCGAGCGCAGTTCATTTTCTATATACAAGCGCTCGTTTGCTGCTTCATCTAACTCTTGAGAATAGAAATGGAACGTGTTTCGCCCTTTCGCCTTTGCCTCATACATAGCTAAGTCAGCGTGTTTAAGTAATTGCTCTTCTTCTTTACTGTCAAAAGGCGCAAGCGTAATACCAATACTGGCACTGACAATCACTTCATTATTGCCAAGTTTAATCGGCACATTCAGTGTGCGTTGGATCATCTGAGCCACATCCATCGCATTATCTCGTTTCTCAATGCCACTTAACAGTACGGCAAATTCATCACCACCTAATCGTGCTATCGTATCTTCAGCTCTTAGACGGGTTTTAAGTCGGTCGGCTACTTCCACCAGTAAGCGATCGCCTGCGTCATGACCCAAAGTATCGTTAATACGTTTAAATTCATCTAAGTCAAAGTAGAATAACGCAAATGCGTAATGACCGCGTTCAGCCAATGCCATCGACTTTTTCAACTGCATTCTAAAGAAGGTGCGGTTGGCGAGGCCTGTTAGGGTATCAAAGTAAGCCAACTCCTCCATCTTACGCTGACTCTCTTTAACAAACGAGATATCTTGAGCTGACGCCACATAGCTTGAAATGTGACCGCTTTCATCACGAATAGGAGAAATGCTCAAGCTCACCCAAATCGGTTCATTTGTCACTCCTTGGAGTATGGTATCACCACGCCAATAATTTCGACTTCGCAAATCAAGGTCTATATCTTCAATTAGTATCGACATCTCTTTGGAAATAATGCTCAATAAAGGCTGTCGGGCATAATGTGCTTCATTGTAGCCAGTCATTTCTTGCATTTTGGGGTTTACGTATTCGATTTGAAAATGCTCATTGGTGATCACCACCGCAGTACCCGAGAACTCAACTGCTTTAGATAATCTATCAGCCGCTTTTTGCGCTATTTCTTTTTCAGTAATTTTATTGTTTAAACCCGTTACTAAGGTTTTAATTTCTTTACCCATATCATTGAAAGTGGCATTTAGGAGGCCAATTTCATCATTATTGTTAGGCATTGCGGGCATATCCCATTGGCCTCGACCAAAGTCTTTTACTGCACTGACCGTATTATTTATACGCTGTAGCACCAGTTTATAAAGCACTTGATGCAGTAAGAGAGCAACGAACATCGCATATAAAACAAATAAACCAAAGAATTTAACTTTTAGCTCTTCTAGTGCAGCAAGCGCCGAATCACGCTTTTTGTAAATACCAACATACCAACCTAACTCTGTGAGTTGAGTAACATTGATGAGATGTGTTTCACCTTTTAAGTCAAAGATTGACTGTCTATCTGGCAATTTTAACTTCAATGTATCATCAACAACCTTTGCAAGTTCTGGCGTTAATTCATTGCGACTAATAGCAGAGCCCGTATTAAAGATTTTTTGTAGATTTGGCGCAGCAAGAATATTGCCCTGACCATCAAAAATTAAGTATCCCTGATTCGAAGTTGGCACTGGCAGGTGCTTAAGTAGGTCTACCATACTAATATCTGTCCCTACGAAACCTTGATATTCTTCTTCAAAGTACAGAGGCACAAGAATACTGATGACCCATTTGCTCCATACATCGTCGTAGTGCACTTTTGACCAAACCGCTTCTCGTGTCGGGTTTAGCTCTTGTTTAAGTTGAGCAATAGTTTGGCCATCGAACAAGCCTTTTTTAGGGGCCGCGTTCAATAGCGTATTAGGTGGAGATATTCTGACAAACTGATTGTTCGTCACCATGTAAAAGTTAAAAAAGTCTTGTAATAACGGCGGCGCAATAATATCCCATAGTGCTTCTGAGCGAGCAAAAAACTGCTTATGCGCTTCATCTAAAGACTCTCCGGTAAAATAGGCAGCCGTTAAACCATTTGACGCTGTGCTTCGATAAGCACCGTCTCTAAATTGTATTGGAGATGGTGAATGATTTTGAATGGTCTGTTCATCATAAAAAAGATGTTTAGTTACAACAGCACCAGTTTGTTCAGACAGACTCTTTTTTAATTCAAGATAGTTAGAGAATTGATTTATGACTTGGGTACTAAAGCGCTTTAGATCTGCATATTCTTCAAATACAAGCTGCTTTTCTTCTGACTTTAACATGAAAGCAGCAGCAAAAATTCCCGCAACCAAACACACCGCCGAAATTAAAATCGATAGTTTGACGCTTAAAGAATTAAAACCAAACCTTGAAGGGGGTCGACGATTGACCACTGCTAAACCCTTATTAAAATTGTTATTTTTATATCGATATCGTTTCCCCAATATATCAGAATGTTTTCCTTTTCGCCAAGTTAGGGGCCTACAATCTCGCAACAAATGAGAAAAAATTACCAGTAAAGACTAAGGTAGTGCTTGTATGCACTTACCCCCTGTGTTAATAATGTATTCAATCTATTAAGTAATTCTTAATTAAACAATGACAAATTCTATTACTCGCAAAACTTATTTCTTTTTTAGCTTCTTTTTTAGATGAAGAGGCTTACCTGTTTGCGCGTGATTACGAATAGATAAGCCTCCCAACTGGGAGGTTTTTTTTTGCCGCTGGGAGTGAGGACCTATGACAGAAAATACTTTAAATGCTTTACGCAAAGATATAAATGAAATCGATTCAGACTTAATGGTGTTATTAGCAAAACGCCGTCGCATTAGCCATAGCGTTTTGGAATATAAAATTGCGAACAATAAACCGGTTCGTGACGAAGAGCGCGAACAAGCTTTGCTAGAAAAACTGATTAACTATGGTAAATCGCTCGGTCTTGATGCGTTTTATGTAAACAGTGTTTTTCAAACTATCTTAGAAGATTCAGTTTTAAATCAACAGGCGTTATTACAAAAGAGCCTGAACCCCGATTCATTGAGTGACACGCATCGTGTTGCTTATCTGGGCGGGCAAGGCTCTTATAGCCAACTTGCTTGTCATAAATACTTCAGCCGCCGCCCTGGTAAGTTAGTTGAAATGGGCTGCCAGAGCTTTGAACAAATCACTCAACATGTTGAGAAAGGCCAAGCTGACTATGGTCTGCTGCCAATTGAAAACACCAGTTCAGGCAGTATCAACGAAGTATTCGACTTACTTCAACACGCGCAAGTCACCATAGTCGGTGAAGTAACTCACTCAGTTGAACATTGCTTATTGGCAGCACCAGGTACTGAACTCAGCGACATTCAAAAAATCTTTGCTCACCCTCAGCCATTTGCGCAATGCAGCCGCTTCATTCAAGGACTAGATAATGTATTGCATGAAACATGTGATTCGACATCAAGTGCCTTAAAGCAAGCATCAGAAACACCAAATGGCGCTGCCATTGGCTCCGCACAAGCCGGTAAAAATGTCGGCCTAGAAGTAATCAAAACAGGACTTGCCAATCAAACAGAAAACCACAGTCGCTTCATTGTTGTGGCGCGTAAAGCATTGCAAGTATCAACTCAGATCCCAACCAAAACAAGCCTGATTATGGCAACCAAGCAGCAAGTTGGTTCATTGGCCGATGCACTAATGGTTTTCAAAGCCCATAACATCAATATGGTGAAGTTAGAATCACGCCCTGTGCCTGGCAACCCTTGGGAAGAAGTGTTCTATGTTGACTTACTTGCCAATACGGCAGAAAAGCATGTGCAAAATGCCTTAGAAGAGCTTAAAGATCATACTCAATTTGTGCGTATTTTAGGATGCTATCAAAGCGAGTCTATGCAAGCCGTTGAAGTTTAAAATTAAACGATTAAGTTAACTGAAAAAGGCACTTTTTTGAAGTGCCTTTTTTATATCTTAATCGTTATAAAGGAACTATCATCTAAGCGCTATATATCTAACACCTTTGCATCATTCGCTTTATTAAGCAAACCACGACTTTGCTTTAAGAACTGCTCTGCACAGCCCGAGAAATAATGTTTTGCCTCTGAGAACGAATCAATCAATGCCGCTTTGTCACCCGCTTTCAGTTTATCCAGTGTCAATTCAAAGGTTTCTTGGTAACTCGCTAATAACCCTTCTACATCATTAAATTGCGCTAACATAATGTCTGAATATAACTCAGGAGACTGAGCAAATAGCCTGCCAACCATCATTAACTCAAGCTGATAGATAGGTGAAGAACAGCTTCGAAGTTCTTCTAATGTATGGCATTGCTTCGCCAAAAACTGGCCATAGACGAACGTGGTTAAGTGACGCATCACCTGAATAATCTGCATGGCTTGGTCATGCTTTTTCGCATCCATTTCGACTAGCTGGCAACCCCATACTTTTAACTGCTCTAGTAGATCTGAACATGCTTCTGGCATTCGCCCTTCACAGACCACAACAGTTTGCTTTACCCAATGAGAAATATCAGGGCCAAACATTGGGTGAAGACCAACAACAGGACCAGTATGCTTATCCATAAGAACCTTCAAAGGTGCTTGCTTAACGGAGGTAATATCAACTAAGACACAGTCATCAGGTAAAGCTGGCAATGACGAAACCACTTCTTCTAAGGCATTGATTGGCACACTCACAAGCACCAATTTAGCCCCAGTTAATATTGTTTCGGCATCGGCTTGTTGCGCTCGGTCCAAAATACGAATCTCATACCCTGAGCGAGTAAGCTGCTTAGCGAATAACTGGCCCATCGCCCCTTCACCACCGACAATCACGACAGGAGATAACTCAGGCGCTTTACAGGCTAACTTACTTTGCTGATTTTCGTATGCTTCACGCATCATGCGCCTAAGCATATCTTCAACTAGATCTGGGTTTACGTTGTGCTCTTCAGCCTGCTGTCTTCTCGCTTCGATCAAAAGGCTTTCTCTGTCAGGGGCGTGTAAAGGTGCACCTATCTCTTGTTTGATAGCACCGATTTGAGATGTTAATGCGTTGCGTTTAGCAAGAAGTTGTACGAGCTGACTGTCGCATTCATCAATGCCGGCTCGAAGTTGTGCTAATGTTTGCTCACCCGTCATAACTGTAAACTTTTATAAACACCAGTAAATAAATAATTACAACTAGTCTAACAGGATGGTATGACAGATAAAAGTGAAGGGATGAATTAAATTTAGACTATGACATCACAAAGTGCGATATGGTTTTTTTGGGTATATAAACCAAAACAGGCCACTCAAAGAGTGGCCTGTTTTTAAAGCGTAGTAAAACGCGCGTATTAGTTAAGTTTTTCTTTAATACGTGCTGATTTACCTGAACGCTCACGTAGGTAGTAAAGCTTAGCGCGACGAACTGCACCGCGACGCTTAACTGTGATGCTATCTACTAGTGGGCTGTGCGTTTGGAATACACGCTCAACACCTTCACCGCTCGAGATTTTACGAACTGTGAAAGCTGAGTGTAGACCACGGTTACGCTTAGCGATAACAACACCTTCAAAGGCCTGTAGACGCTCTTTGTTACCTTCTTTAACGCGTACCTGTACAACAACTGTATCACCAGCGCCGAACGCAGGTACGTCTTGCTTAAGCTGTTCAGCTTCAAGCTCTTTAATAATATTTTGGTTTACTTTTGCCATTTTATTTCTCACATTCCTAGGTGTAACTGTCTTCTAGCCACAAGCTTGTTCATGTTCTCGCTGAAATTCAGCAAGTAACATGGCTTGCTCCTCAGTCAGAGCTAGGTTACGCAACAAGTCAGGACGTCTAAGCCAAGTTCTGCCTAATGACTGCTTAAGCCGCCATTTGGCTATCTCTTTATGGTTTCCGCTGAGTAATACAGCAGGCACCTGCTTGCCATCCAATGTTTCTGGCCGTGTATAATGAGGACAATCTAACAAGCCATCCGAAAAGGAGTCTTGCTCAGCTGATTGGTTGTGACCTAAAACACCTGGCACCAAACGCGCAACTGCGTCGATTAGTGTCATGGCTGGTAGTTCACCACCACTGAGAATAAAATCGCCGATGGACCATTCTTCGTCTACATAAGACTCAATGATCCGCTCATCAATACCTTCATAACGACCCGCAACTAATATCAACTTTTCTGATGCTGCTAATTCAGCTGCACCTTGCTGATCTAGTTTTCGCCCTTGAGGGGACATATAAATTACCTTAGCGTTTTCTCCTGCTGCCGCTTTGGCATCAAGAATGGCTTGTTTTAATGGATTAACCATCATCAACATGCCCGGACCGCCACCATAAGGTCTGTCATCTACGGTTCTATGCTTATCAGTTGCATAGTCACGAGGATTCCAACTGTTAAACTCGATTAAACCGTTTTTAACAGCGCGTCCCGTTACGCCTTGCTGGGTAATCGCATCAAACATTTCGGGAAACAGTGAAATAACACCGACCCATAATGGTTTTTGCTGGCTCATTTAAAAGCCTGGATCCCAGTCTACAGTAATTACTTTTTCTTCATGATTAACACCCTTGATAACTGAATCAGTTAAAAACGGAATTAATCGTTCTGATTGGCCAAACGCATCTTTTTTATTTGCTTTCACAACTAAAACGTCGTTTGAACCAGTCTCCATCAAGTCATCGACTGTGCCTAAGTTATAACCTTTATCAGTTACAACAGACATGCCGATAAGATCTCGCCAATAGAACTCACCTTCAGGGAGTTCAGGAAGTTGCGCCGAATCAACTGAAATTTCCACATTGGTCAAAGCCATTGCTTCATCTCGGTCGTTTACTTGCGCAAACTTGGCGATAAAGCCCTTGTTGTGGCGACGCCAGTCACTCACTTCAAGAGATTGCCATTTACCTTGTTGCCCTATCAACCATGGGCTGAATTCGAAGATCCCTTGGGGATCATCAGTAAATGAATGCACCTTAAGCCAGCCCTTAATACCATAAGGGGCACCAAGCTTACCTACTACAATAATCGAGGTGTTTTCTTGACTCATGGTTACACTTACGCCTATTAAGCCGCTTTACGAGCGTCTTTAACTAACTTAGCTACGCGATCTGAAAGAGATGCGCCTTGACCTACCCAGTGTTCAACACGTGATAAATCTAAACGTAATTTCTCTTCTTGACCCGCAGCGATTGGGTTAAAGAAACCTACTTTCTCGATGAAACGACCGTCACGTGAGAAACGGCTATCCGCAACCACGATTTGATAGAATGGACGCTTTTTAGCGCCGCCACGTTGCAAACGAATAGTTACCATACCGTCCTCAATTAGTTGACTGTTTTCATTAATAAGATTTGCTTCCCAATTTGGGAAGCTGGGGAATTGTACGAGTTTTTTTCAACAATGCAAGTTTGTTTTGGATTTTATTCTCTTAGGCACCTTCCCTGTAATTGCTTGGTAGTTGAAAAGCTTAATAAATTTGTCATACGAACAAAAAACGGATGTAAAAACTCACATCCGTTTTTTAAATCTAGTGACGAAGAGCAGCCTTAAAATGTCATTTTTGCATTGAGAGCAAAGTTTCTTCCCGGCTGCGTAAATTGTGTTAAATCAGCGTCTGCAGCTTGACCTGCAACACTTTCATAAGGGGTGTATGCTTTATCAAATAAATTGAATATGCCGGCATTCAACTTCACTACACCAAAGTCATAATCAGCAAATAAATCAACGGTCCCCCACCCTGACGTTTGAACCATGTCGTTATTTGGTACCTTTGTCATACGCTTGGCAAACTTAAATGCTCCCGTAACTGACCAATCGCCTTGTTCATAACGTGCTTTTACAAAGCCATTTAGCGGACTAATTGAATTTAAGTACTCATTGGTTTCTTTATCTTTACCATTTATAAAAGTAAGGCCTGTATCAAACGAGACATTATCGTTAACCCACACTGTATAAGTTGTCTCAACCCCTTTTATTTCAACTTCACTGATATTTTGATATTGGTAATACGTTTTTGGTGGCATGTTTGGAATGGTACTTGGTTCCACACGCACAACCTTATTACCTATGAAGTCCTCGAATTTTGTATTGAACAAGGTAATAGTAAAGCCATGTGATTCAAAATCACCTTTAACGCCAAACTCAACACTGTCACTGGTTTCAGGGTTTAGATCTGAATTTGGTAAAATCTGGTAAAACGGCTCAACACCATGGCTTTGATATGCAAGGTCATGCGGTGGAATTTTAAAACCTCGAGCGTATTGTGCAACAAGATTAAGGTTGTCAGAAAAAGCATAAACTAAACCAAGTTTTGGTGATAAGGCCGTTTCTGTAATATCAGAAAACTCAGCCCCCTCATACAAGGCATCTTTTTTAGGCGTCATGTCATATCTGTCTACACGAATACCCGCATTAAGGTCTAAAGAATCAGGTATAAGCGTTATGTTGTCCTGAACAAATATCCCGAGCATACTTGTATCTGCACCAGGGAAGGTTTTCTGTCCTTCTTTATCAAGTAGTTTGTTCCCTTGCGCATCAAGTCGTGTTTTATATCGTGGTCTAGCTGTCTCGTAACTATCGTAATCAAAACCATAAACGAATTGGTGGTTTAGCCCTGCTACTTCTAAGTTTTTATCTAATACAACTCGAGCCCCCAAAATAGACTGCTCGAATCGATAGTCATTGTAATCGGTATAAGGACCTGTTCTACTGCGGCTGCCGTCATTTGCGCGCAATTGGTCACTCTTCTGCTCAAAGTCGGTGTAATAGACTTGTGCCTTTAAATTATCGTAAAAAGCAGTCGCACTCGCGCTATCAAATGCTAAAGACACAGATAGGCTTTCATTCTGATCCGTTGTCTCATTAATTGTGGCTGCTATTACTTGCTTTGTTTCTTGGTCAAAAAAGTCAACCGTTGCCAATAAACGTTCGTTGTCTGAAATATCAAATTCTGATTTGATCAACACAGCATTCGAGGTGTAATCAAAGCCAGGTAGATTTTCTTGGTAATTTTGCGCTTCTTTACCATCTCTTCTCGTTAATTGAATTGATGTCGCATTCATCTCACCTACTTTCTGAGAATACGTAGCTGAAAAACTCTTTTCAGAATTAACGCCATAATAACCCAACCCTAATTGCGCATATGCGGTGTCATTCGCCAAATAATCTGATGGGTCTTTGGTTGAGATAACAACAATACCGCCAAGCGCATCAGAACCATATAAAGAGGACGCGGCACCTTTGGCAACTTCAATTTGTTGAACATTATCGATATCAAAGTATCCACGGCCAATAAGTAAGCCAGCTCCACCTACATAAGCATCATTTACACGACGGCCATCTTTGATATATACCACACGGTTTCCACCGATACCTCGAATATTGAGCGCTTGAGCTTCACCTGTAGAGCCCGATGTTGTAATCCCTGTTTGATACTTAAATGCGGTATTTAAGTCCACTGCCAACTCACGTTCAATTTCTTGTTCAGTAACGACATTCACTGAGCCCGCAACATCAACCAGTTTTTGCTCAATTCGAGAGCCTGATACAACAATAACTTCACTTTGCTTTTCAAACCGAGCTTCTTCAGCCGCAGTAATAAACGAACATGATGCAGTTAATACAGCTGCAGTAATACTGATCGAAATGGGTGTCTTCTTAAACATTTTTTTACCTCAAACAGGAAGAACGAATCAATTTCGAGAGCACTATAATCACATTTTAAATTGATCACAAATGATAATTGTTTTTATTATTATATAGATTTTAAGAATTCTGATAGGTATTATCAGCAAACGAGGATGAAGTAACGTAGAGGGATTTAGCAATTTGCTCATAGAGCCAAAGCTATGGCTATGAGTGCTATTAAAATTTATAAACAAGAGAAAACAATGAAACACATTATTTCTATTGGTTTACTGCTTTTAACCATTAGCTTTAATAGCTCAGCACAAAGAATTGTAACTGCAGGTGGCACCATCACAGATATTGTCTATGCACTTGGCGCTGGAGAGAAAGTCGTCGCTGTAGATACGTCAAGTACTTGGCCACCTAAAGCAGTTGCTTTACCTAAAGTAGGTTATTATCGAGATCTGGCTGCCGAAGGCGTTTTATCAAAACAACCAACAATTATACTGGCCTTAGAAGGTACAGGTCGCCCCGAAGTACTTACGCAATTAAAGAGTACAGGTGTTGCACTTAAGCTTTATAACAAACCTAAGCATGTAGATGGGCTTTTTCAATTAATCTCTCAAGTCGCCGCTGATTTAAACCAACAAGAAAGCGCGCAAAAGCTTATTGCACAACTAAAAAAAGCATTGCCAGTCAAAGCCCCCATTTCTGAATCTAAAGCATTATTTATTCTTTCAGCTGGTGAACGAGGATTGATGGTCGCAGGTAAAGAAACGGTGCCTGATTTACTTTTTAGTTATACAGGCGTGCGTAATCTAGCTCAACACGAAGGTTTTAAACCTTTTAACCGCGAATCTTTAGTAGTGAGTAACCCTGACTTCTTGGTAGCACCTAGCCATGTTGTAAATGGGGCGGGCGGCGCTGAAAAGTTCTGCCAACAGGCTGCTCTTGCGTTAATTCCTGCAGCAAAAGCATGTCGGCTTCTTATCATGGATTCTTTAATGGCACTGGGTATGACAACACGCTTACCTGAAGCCATCGCGACATTAAATAAATTTCACCTTAAAAATGCACTATGACCGGTCTTGCGCTCCCTACACTACACTCTAACCAGCACTTAAAATGGTATTGGCTCAGTGCCATCTCACTCTTTTTTTTGGCTTGGCTTTCATTAAGCACGGGGCCAGTGGGTTGGGATTGGAAAATGCCAATTGCTTGGTTAATGCCCGATAGTTTTGTAACCGACATCAACACATTACAACTTAGCGTAGTATCGCAAATTCGCTTACCAAGGCTTATTCTGGCCATTCTGATCGGCTCGGTTTTAGCTTGCAGTGGGGCCGCTACGCAAGCCTTATGTAGAAACCCACTCGCAGATCCGAGTCTAATGGGGGTGACTGGCGGTGCGGCTGTCGCAGCGATTGCCGTCATTGCACTCGCGCCAAAGGTCAGTTTCATTAATGAAGCCATGATTGCGCCAGCTGCATTTATCGGAGCATTGACGATTACAAGTATTATTTACCGCCTGGCAAACCACCAAGGGCAAGTACAAATAACAACACTACTACTTGCCGGCGTTGCCATCAATGCGATAGCCATGGCGATAATTGGACTCTTTAGTTTCTTTGCCGATGACAGTGCACTGCGATTGATGACGTATTGGCAAATGGGTTCTCTAGGTGGTGCGAGCTGGTCAGCCATTACCTATGGTGCACCACTTATTATAGTAAGCACACTCTGTTTACTTATGAAAAAAAGACAAATTAATGCCCTTATGCTGGGCGAACGTGACGCAAGACATTTGGGCGTCAATGTAAAACGTCTGAAAACAGAAGTCGTCTTTTTCGTAGCACTCGGCGTTGGTGGTGCTGTTGCTATGGGTGGCATGATTGGTTTTGTTGGTCTGGTAGTGCCGCATATCGCAAGACTACTAGTTGGTCCAGATCTCAGAAAAATGCTGCCACTGAGTATGCTGCTAGGTTGTTTGTTAATGCTACTGGCTGATTGGATAGCACGTTTAATTGTTGCTCCGTCTGAGTTACCAATCGGCATTGTGACCGCATTATTTGGCGCACCTTTTTTCATTTATCAATTAATTAAACAAAAACGAGGTATGCATGCTTGAATGTCATAACCTTAATGTTACACGCGGCAATAAACATATTATTAAGAACTTGTCGTTTAACGCAAAGCAAGGCGAATTTATTGTATTACTGGGTGAAAATGGCGCAGGAAAATCAACACTGTTGAGTGCAATTTGTGATGATTTATCTTTTACTGGTCAGGTGACCTTATACAATCAGCTGTTATCTGACTTTGACCCAAATACATTGGCAAAACAAAGAGCGATGCTATTGCAAAATAATCGCGTCAATTTTGCGTTTAGTGCAGCCGAATTGATTGCCATGGGCCGCTACCCGTATCAAGAAAGTACCAAAGAGCAGGCCGACACCGTAAGTCAAATCATTGAGATGCTCTCTTTGGCTCATTTAGCAAATAGAGATGTCACTGTGTTATCGGGTGGAGAATTTCAACGAGTGCAATTTGCACGATGCTTGGCGCAACTCAACGCACATAAAACGGATACCAAAGGCAAACTCATGTTGCTTGACGAACCGACCTCTGCATTAGATTTACACCGTCAACATTGTACGTTAGGTAAAGCGAAAGCATTTGCACAGCAAGGCAATACCGTCATTGCTGTATTGCATGACTTAAACCTCGCGTCATTATATGCGGATAGGGTTTTATTACTGCACGATGGATATATCCATCAAGATGGTAGTCCGCAACATGTCCTTAAAACAGACATACTACAACCTATATATAGAGCTGGCATGCAAATTAACCAACATCCCAGCTTTTCAATTCCTATGATTTTTTCAGAACCTCTTACAGGAGCCCAAAATGCGTGAACAGGCAGCTTTTGAAGCACGCACTTTAGTCAGACAGTCACATGTTTGTGTGATCTCAACAATTTCAAAAAACCTGCAAGGTTATCCTTTTGGGTCTGTATCACCATTCATGACAGACAATCAAGGTAGGCTTATTTTTTATATTGCAGGGATTGCGCAACACTCACGAAACTTAAGTGAAGATAGTAGAATGTGTGCCACTGTATTTGATGCTGCAGAACAAGGTGATCAGAATGCTCATGCCCGCGTTACAGTGGTCGGTGATGCAGCCCCAGTACCAACAGAAGAATCTGAATTGCTACTGGCGAGATACGAACGACAATATCCAGAAGCCATATCGTACCGACAAGCTCATGATTTTCAGCTTTGGAGAATGGAAGTAAAGCGTGTTCGCTACATCGGGGGTTTTGGCCATATCTTCTGGATTGAACAAAATGAATGGCAACTAGAAGCGCCACAATTTTCGCTTGAAGACGAAGCTCGCATGGTAGAGCACATGAATGAAGATCACCGCGATGCCAACCAACTCATTCTTAAGCTCATGCATAATATTGAAGCCGATGATGTTGTGATGACAACGCTCGTATCGGATGGCTGTTACCTAAGAGCAAATGAGAAAAACTATTTCATTCAATTTGAAACACCATGTCATGATGGTATGTCAGTACGTAAAGAGCTAGTGAGATTAACAAACGCAGCAAGATCACAAGCAGAAGCTGTAAGCGCCTAGTTACGCCCTGCAAGCTTAAAAAAAGGAAGCGCCTCTCGTCGCTTCCTTTTTTAATACAATTAGAAAGTTTTAATTAAAACTTAGGGCCACCACCCATCATGCCTGGTGGCATCATCCCCTTCATATTGCGCATCATTTTCATCATGCCGCCTTTACCCTTCATCTTCTTCATCATCTTTTGCATCTGGGTAAATTGCTTAAGCAGTTTATTGACGTCTTGTACCTGAGTACCAGAACCTGCTGCAATACGCTTTTTACGAGACCCTTTGATTAAGTCAGGACGAGCACGCTCTTTCGGTGTCATTGAGTTGATGATCGCTTCCATTTGATTGAAAGTTTTGTCACCTACCTGATCTTTAACTGCATCTGGTAGGTTAGACATACCAGGTAGCTTATCAAGCATCCCCATCATGCCACCCATGTTCTTCATTTGACGAAGCTGCTCTGCAAAATCTTCTAACGTGAAGCCGTCACCTTTAAAGACCTTTTCAGCAACTTTTGCTGCTTTGTCTTTATCGACTTTCATTTCAACTTCTTCAATTAATGAAAGTACGTCACCCATGCCTAGAATACGTGAAGCAACACGATCTGGGTGGAAAGGTTCTAGTGCATCAGTGCGCTCACCCACACCGATAAATTTAATTGGTTTACCCGTAATATGACGAATTGATAATGCCGCACCACCACGCGCATCACCATCGGTCTTAGTCAGAATAACACCAGTTAGTGGTAACGCTTCATCGAAAGCTTTTGCTGTGTTCGCCGCATCTTGACCCGTCATAGAGTCAACAACGAATAAGGTTTCAACTGGGTTAATTGCTGCATGAAGATCTTTGATCTCGTCCATCATGTCGCTATCTACGTGCAAACGACCTGCAGTATCGACAATCACAACATCAATGAATTTCTTCTTCGCATGACTAATAGCATTGGTGGCGATATCAACTGGCTTCTGTGAAATATCACTTGGGAAAAACTCAACATCAACTTCGTTAGCTAGCGTTTCAAGCTGTTTAATCGCCGCAGGACGATAAACGTCCGCACTCACCACAAGTACAGATTTCTTTTTACGCTCTTTTAAGAACTTAGACAGTTTACCAACACTGGTGGTTTTACCCGCACCTTGTAAACCTGCCATCATTAATACCGCTGGCGGCTGCGCAGCTAGGTTAAGCTCTTCATTGGCTTCACCCATAGCCTTTTCAAGTTCTTCACGTACTATTTTGATGAAGACTTGTCCCGGACTTAAGCTCTTCGTTACTTCAACACCAACCGCACGTTCCTTTACTTGTTTAACAAACTCACGAACAACCGGTAATGCAACATCAGCCTCAAGCAGTGCCATACGCACTTCACGGAGGGTTTCTTTAATATTGTCTTCGGTAAGTCGGCCGCGGCCACTGATGTTTTTTAACGTTTTACCTAAGCGTTCTTGGAGATTTTCAAACATGTATTAGGTTCCAATAAGTCGTAATTAAGCGCATTATACTGATATGCAGGCGACTAATACAGTATTCAAGTAAAGACAAAGTTTCTTTTTATAACCTCTTTGCAAGAACGGTGGCTTAAAATACAATAGCCTGTAACAAGGATTCTAACCTCTGGACCATATTTAATATGTTGATCATTAGCTTGTCTTTACTTGCCAGTCTTTTATATGTTCTTGCCACTGGGCATGTATTGTCACGTCTATTTCATAAAGAAGGTCCTAGTCACAAGCTAACTGTCTTGCTCAGCACAGGCGCAATCTTGGCGCACATGCTGGTGCTCGTGAATTCGGTGTTTACGCAAGAAGGCCAGGATTTAAGTACCGTTAATGTAGCGTTATTAACTTGCTGGGTGATTGTCGTGAGTGTCACAACTGTATCATTGAAGTTCCCTGCAACTTTACTGCTCCCTGTTGTCTATGGCTTTGCTGCTATTTTATTAATCGCCAGTCTATTCATTCCACATCATATTATTATGCAAAGTATTAATGTGGATTTAGGGCTGGTTGTACATATCTCACTATCACTGCTCGCTTATTGTATTTTAATCATTGCCACACTTTATGCGGTACAATTCTTTTATATAGATAAACGTCTTAAAGAGAAAGACCTAGCCATTATGAACAGTCATCTACCGCCACTTATGTTAGTAGAGAGACAACTTTACCAACTGCTAACTGTGGGCACAGGTATTTTTTCATTGGCGCTTATGTCTGGATTTATCTTTCTTGAAGGCATGTTTGCTAAAGAAGTCATCCACAAAACCGTTCTGTCTATTATCGCTTGGTTAGTTTTTGCAATTGTAACCCTAGGTCATCATCGCTTTGGTTGGCGTGGAAAGCCTGTGGTTTTTGCTATTATAGGTGCCTCTGGTTTAGTGACTTTGGCCTACTTTGGTAGCAGATTCATACAAGAAGTGATTCTAGTAAAGTTTTAACTTGACTCAGTACTTTCAGTAACGCTTAATACCTATTCAATATTAGAAAAGGGATCCTCTTTTGGACGACATATCAACCGGTACGCTCTTTGCAATTTTGGGCTTACTCATTTTGCTCTCAGCTTATTTCTCAAGCTCAGAGACTGGCATGATGTCGATAAATAAATATCGACTAAGACACTTAGAAAAAGAAAACCACAAAGGTGCTAAACGCGTAAGTGGCTTGCTACAACGTCCTGATAGATTAATTGGTGTCATCCTAATTGGTAATAACCTCGTTAATATTGCTGCTGCTACAGTTGCTGCCATTATTACAGAAAGGTACTTCGGCGATGTTTGGGGCCCTCTTGTCAATACTATAGCGCTCACGTTCGTAATTCTAATCTTTGCTGAAGTCACTCCCAAAACACTTGCAGCATTGCATCCAGAGAAAGTTGCCTTTCCTAGTTCTGTAATATTGAAAGGTCTCTTAAAGTTGATGTTCCCATTTGTAATTGGATTAAACTGGATCACCAATGGCATTCTTAAACTGTTTGGCATTTCAAACCAAGACATTGAAGAGCACAGTTTAAGTAAAGAAGAACTTAAAACCGTGGTAAATGAGTCCAGTGCATTACTGCCTAGCAATCACCAAAACATGCTGACGTCTATTCTCGATTTAGATCATGTCACAGTTGAAGACATTATGATCCCGCGTAATGAAATCAACGCCATTGACATTAATGACGATTGGAAAGACATCTCTAAACATTTGACCAATGCACAGCACACTCGAGTATTACTGTATCGTGACCAGATTGATGATGCCGTTGGTTTTATCCACTCTCGTGATGCACTGCGTCTACTGACTAAAGAGCAGTTCAACAAACCCTCTTTATTGCGCGCCGTTCGCGAAATTTACTATATCCCAGAAGGTACTTCATTAAATACCCAGCTGTTAAAGTTTCAGCAAAGCAAAGAACGTATTGGCTTAGTTGTGGATGAGTATGGTGATATTCAAGGCTTAGTTACACTTGAAGATATCTTAGAGGAAGTGGTGGGAGACTTCACAACAACACAAACCCGAGCGCCGAGTGAAGAAGTTGACGTACAGTCTGACGGCTCAGTATTGGTTGATGGTACTGCAAACATACGTGATATCAACAAAGAAATGAATTGGGAGTTACCAACAGAAGGCCCTAAAACACTCAGTGGTTTAATTGTTGAGTATTTAGAAGATATTCCTCAAAAACCTCAGGGAATGAGGATTGCAGGCTACCCGATTGAAATTATCGAAATCAAAGAAAACATGATAAAGCAGGTTAAGGTGTTTCCTGAACAAAGAAAATGACAACTTTGATTTTATAAATTTTAAAAATTAAAAAAGCCGCATTCGCGGCTTTTTTAATTTATTAATTCTTTTACTAATTTAGCTAAATAGCCTTTCAAACCAAGACTTATCTAATTCAGCTTCACATCTTTTTAATTGCGCACCATAGCGTCCAGCACGATGCTTCACTTTGTTTGCTACAGCCATCAACCACTTTTTCTTTCGATAAGTACCACGCTTATATCCACCCCATCCTTCATGGTAGTTAAGATACTGCGCATAGGCATCCCATTTAGAAATACCATTCACTTTATGTGTTTTGTAAACAAACCAAGCCATAAAATCAATGGCATCCTCGAAGTCATCTCTGTCAGCGCCTGAATTACCTGTTTCTCGAATGTAATCTTGCCATGTGGGCGTTTTAGCTTGAGAATAACCATATGCAGAGCTTGCTCGGCCAATTGGAATAAATCCTAAAAAGTATTCCATTGGTGGCGCTGCATCATGTCGAAACGAGCTCTCTTGATACATCATTGCCATCAGAACATGCTTAGGTGAGCCCCATTTATCTTGGGCATCTCGCGCATCGTAATACCAATCTTCTTTTTCTTCGAAGATCTTACAAATATTGTCTGGTTGTTTCGGAGGCGCAGTAGCACAACCGCTCAAAACAGCAGCAAAAGATAAGGTGAGAAAACTTTTTTTTATTTTTTTCATTTTTTAGTGAACTTATCTAGATTTCACAAGTCTTAGTTTATGAATGCAGTGGTTTAGCATTGTTTCATCCCTGATTTAATATTTGCGCAGCTAATTTAGCTGCGCTTTTTTTTGCCTAAGCGTTGGCAAAATAATCATCTAAGAATGCCACAAAAGTCAAATCATCTTCTGCCACTTTTTGCAGCTGTGCTTCGTGAGAAGCGTCTGCATCTGCATCTAGACTTGAGTTTGAGTAGGTTACAAATGTCTGAGACTGATGCGCTAACTTATACTCATTCGCCAACTCTATTGCATAGCTTCCACCATCTTGTTGGTTTTGCTTAAGCTGAAATAAGAACTGACCTGAAAGTGTCTTATTCGGATCAGAAATGCATTCACGCCATAGTTTGATTGCATTTTGATAGACATTCGAGTCATTTGCATTGTCCATATACTGAGCCACATGCACTAACTCTGCAAAAATCTCGTCTGCCCATGTTTGCAAAGAAACAGGTGAACCGTCACGTTGCAGCTCAAGGTCCGACTTACGGCCGAAGTTCACCACAGCTTGTAAATTGGCTTCTGTTGACCTTTGATCTTCACAGCTTAATGCTGGTGCGTCTTTCAGCAGACAATAGGTTAAAAACACATCTAAGAAATGAATTTGTTCTAGACTGATCCCCGTCTGTGAAAAAGGATTAACATCTAAAGCGCGGATCTCGACATATTCAATACCTGCTCTTGCTAAAGCTTGAGTCGGAGTCTCCCCGCTCTGTGCATTACGCTTTGGTCTGATCGGCGAGTAAAACTCATTTTCGATTTGCAGTATGTTTTTATTTAGCTGCTGCGGCGTTTCTGCTTTATAGTCAGCTAAATTACCGTACAAGTCAGAGTGACAGCCAATTGCTTCGCGTAAGCCCGCAATATACTCATCTAAATTATTATAGGTCACTTTTAAAGACGACTGAGCACTGTTGGTATACCCTAAATCACCTAGTCGTAATGCCGTACCGTGCTCTAAGTAAAGCGTGCCTTTACCCAAAGTTTCAAACGGAAGATCACTTTTATTACCCTGCAAGAATGATTTACACAGCGCTGGAGAAGCGCCAAATAAATAGCTGATTAACCAAAGCTCACGCTTAAAGTTTCGAATAAGGCCTAAATATTTCTCAGAAATAAAGGCTTGTTTCTCAGCTGTGCTTTGTTCAATTTTTTGTAGGCTATCCCACAAGGTATCTGGGAATGAAATATTAAAATGAACACCGGCGATAGCCTGCATCATACTGCCATAACGGTTTTTTAGACCTTCGCGATACAGAGTTTTCATTTTACCAATGTTTGATTCGCCAAAATACGCTAGGGCAATATCATCTTGGTTTTCAATGAAGCAAGGCATACTCATAGGCCACAATAGCTCGTCGCCCATTTTACTCAGGGTGTATTTCTGTAAGTCTTGCAGTTGCGCTAGCGTCTCTTTTGGATCTTCACTGACAGGGGTAATGAACTCGAGTAATGATTCTGAAAAGTCAGTGGTGATATGCGAGTTCGTTAACGGATGCCCAGCGTTTTGTGGATGAGGCGTTTTAGCGATAGAGCCATTTGGGTTGATCCTTAATGCTTCTCGCTCAATACCACGCTTGATGCCCTTAATGGCTTGCTGGTGTTCTGCTGCAGAGAGTGCTTCTAAGCGAGTCTTTAATTCTGGTGTATTCAAAAAATTATCCTCAAGCCAATAGGCAATGTTCAATCAATGGGGGCACATCCCCAATACTCAAGCAATATTTATTAACTATGACTCATAATTATCTTGCCGGCATGCTGCCCCGCTTCCATATATTCATGCGCTTGCTGGATGTCTTGCAACGCAAAAGTCGAATCGACATGGATAAATAAATCGCCACCACGATACGCAGTCATCAGTTCATTTAGATCAGCTTTATTCTTTTCAACTACAATACCAGAGACCGTTATGTCACTTTGCTGTGCAGCTGCAACGATCTGCTGGGCACTGATGGTTGGTACAGTCACTACTTCACTGCCTGAGTTTAAATTCGCGACCATTCTCTCGCCGATTTCACCACCGACTAAATCGAGTAGTTGTGCTTGGCGCTTTTGTGAAAAGAATGTCTCATAATCAACAACCTTTACAGCTAACTTTTGTAACAGTTCATGTGAAGGACGATTGCTTACTGCAACCACTTCTTTACCTTGTAATTGGGCTAGTTGGGTTGCTAAATGACCCACACCACCTGTAGGTGCATTTATGTAAAGGGTTGACTGTGAGCTTGAAAACTTTTTCAGGGCCTGAATTGCAGTTAAACCTGCTAAACATAGACCTGCTACTTCTGATTTTTGTTGCACATCAAATGCAATTAATTCGTTTGCTTCAGCAATAACATAATCAGCGTAACAGCCCGGCTGTTTGGCAAATCCCACCATACCTGCGACAAATTGCCCCACATGTAGGTCAGAGACTTGAACGCCACACTGCTCTACAACACCGTATACGTCATAGCCTAAAGATAAAAACTCATCAGCTTCTTTTGCTTGAGCAACAAAACCTAAACCTGCACGCGTTTTCAAATCGATAGGATTAATTGCACTGCTATATACTTTAATAAGCACTTGAGTGTCATTTAACTCAGGTAGAACACATGTTTTTGCCTGAATTTTATCCGCAGCACCAAACTCATCTATTCCATATTTAATTGCTTGCACAGGCATACTATATTCCTACTATTACACAAAGCATTATAGCCTTATAATCTAACACAGTTTTACACTGAACCCTATGGAGAAAATCATGCGTCGTGGCCAATCAATTATCAATGAAGAAGTCACCTTTGATGACTCGCAACAGCTTGTCTCTACTACCGATTTACGCGGTGTCACTACGTATGCAAATGCAGCATTTTGTGCAGTTTCAGGGTTTAGTGCCGAAGAGCTAGTAGGGAAAAACCACAATATTGTACGCCATCCTGATATGCCAAAAGCGGCGTTTAAAGAACTTTGGGATAAGTTAGAACAAGGCCACTCTTGGCGTGGGGTGGTAAAAAACCGCTGTAAAGACGGCCGCTATTACTGGGTAGATGCATTTGTCACACCTATTTTTGAGCATGGTCAGCTCGTTGGCTATCAATCGGTGAGAGTTAAGCCGTCTGAACAACTTAAGAAAAGAGCGCAATCTCTTTATGATGCAATAAATCAAGGTAAAAAGGTGTGGCACTGGCGTGAAAAAATTGCGCTGAGGCAAACCCTTTCAACGATTATTGCGTTATTGCTTACCCTCGCTTGCTTTGTTTTTGCCGGTTGGCAACTCGGTATTGCAGCGATGGTCACCATGTTGGCAATTTTGTTCATTAACTATGATGAACTGCTTGTGGTACCTGCCAAGCTCAAATTACAGCAACAGCAATTCGATTCGGTCTCTCGCTATGTCTACTGCGAAGCGACGCCCTTTTCTATCGCTGAATTTAATTTGGGTATGCTACAAGCCAAGCTTCGAACTGTTTTAGGCCGTATGCAAGATTCTGCGTCTACTTTCAAAAATATCGCAACCGGACTTGATGAAAAGTCTTCCGATACAGAAAAGGGGATTGAAGCGCAAAGTGAACGCTTGCGTTCTATGGCTGCAGCGATGTCACAAATGAGCCAAACCATTGGTGAGATTTCAAACAATACCGCCGATACCGCCAACAAAGTCGATAGTACGCAGCATCATTGTTTAGAAATTAAAAATACCATGCTCGAAAACGTTGATATGGTCAGCTCGCTTGCCACGCAAGTAGATGAAGCTGCACAAACAGCAAACTCTCTGGCTCAAGAAGCCGATAAAATTGGCCAAGTCATGACTGAAATCGAAGGTATTGCGGAGCAAACTAACTTACTAGCACTGAATGCAGCGATTGAGGCTGCTCGAGCGGGTGAGCATGGCCGAGGCTTTGCTGTGGTTGCCGATGAGGTGCGTGCTCTGTCATCTCGGACACAAAGTGCCACCAGCCATATTTATGCATCAATTAAAGAGATACAAGATACTTTGTATAAATGGTCCGAAGTGATGCAAAGTACCAAAGACAGGGCATCTAACTGCGCCGATGCAAGCCAAACCAGCCAACAGGCCTTAGAAGTGATTTTTGAGCAGATCAGTGAAATAGCTAATGCTGCGCAAGGTATTTCAACTGCTGCAGAGCAACAACAAATGGTGAGTGTGGAGATTAACGACAACATCACCACCATCACCCATCACGGCAGCGAGAATTTAACCTTAAGTTATAAAGTCGCGGAAGATGCAGCTAAGTTGGTAGAAAGTGCCAACAAAATATCTGGTTTGTTACTGACGTTTAAAGTCTAAAAATTAAGATAAAAATACGCGATGTGAAATCGCTGCTACAGTATCCACAATTCGGTCGCACCGACTTTATGTCGGGTGCTTAAAACACAAAATGGCAG
>NZ_PPSW01000023.1 GCF_005876835.1 Pseudoalteromonas phenolica | reverse complement strand
TTCGGCTTGTTCGGCTTGTTCAGGCTCTGCTTTTGAATCAGGCTCTTCTATCACTAGGTACGTTTTCATTGTATGTTGTGGCTTTGGTGGCATAGGCAGCACAAATCGCTTGTGTAAAATGAACACAAGTATGATGTGAAGTAATAATGATATAGCGAGTGCCTTAAGCCATCCTTTTAACAACATTTTTCCTCTTCAATGAATGAGTTTGATTGGAATGTAAAAGATGGAAAAAGTTCACAAAGAATAAAATAGAAAAATTAGAATACTTACTTTAATGGAAGAATAAGGCTGAAGCTTCTTTCTAAAGACTTCGGCATCTAGATAATTAAAGTCCTCGAGTCTTTATATTACTTTTCGCATGTTCGTGCTCTGTGTATGTTTAATAGTATAGCTAATAGCTTCAAAATCTAAGTTTTGAAAAATGACTTATTTTTAACGTGAAGTTAAAAAAGCTTTATGTGTTCCTGTTATTTTAAGTTATACCTATTATTTTTACATATGTTACATTTATTGATGTTTTTAGTTTTCCGTTGAATTCGGGAATAACAAACTTAAAGGAATGAAAGTGAAAAAACTTATTGGGATCAGCTTTTTTGCGATTGTATTAGCTCTATTTGTATTTCTGAATGATGAAGACATGTCAGTCTCAGAAAAAGTCGAGATAATACAAGCCAGTAATAACGAAATGCCCAAGAATGAAGAAGCTTTAAAACAAACTAAACAAGACACTAAAGAAGTTCATCAATATGTGCCTTTTCCGGTTAATGCTCCAAGTAAAGAAGAGTGTTTAGATATTGACGTTAAGCGCAATCGACTCAATGATCAATTTGAATCAGACCTAGATGCATCAGCCTATAGGTTATTAAATCAGGGAGATGATCCTAATGATATTGCTGATGCTATCTGGGACGCATATGGCTGGCATAAAGCGCAAGATTGGTATTACAACGCTCGTATATTGCAAGCTATAGACGCGAAACAAGCATTCTTTAAAAAGCTTCAAAATAGTGATGCACTTTTGGAAAAATTTACCAATCTCGATCAATCAATAAAGTTACCAAACTTTGAGCGTGAGCTAGAAGTGATTTGGTCAAACTATCAGTTCATCGATGTTGAAAAAGCGATAATTGATGGAAAAAGCGATGAAGAAATTTTGGAATTATTAATCCAAAAGTTTACTTCAGTGCCTCATACTATTTTAAATGACCCCTATGTTAGTCCTTTATCAAGTCTCTCACTCAGTTTAGTCAAGGCGAGACGTTACAGCTTGGCAGCCAAAGTATTAACCAAATACCCCAATCTTGTTAGAAGGGATAGTCGGTTTGAATCAAGACTCCAAGTGACTATTTTGCAAGAAATTGGTCTTGCTGAGGTACTTAAATCAGAGAAAATCAGTGATGTTATCAGCCTTATTAAAGCCTCTAATGCTTCAAAAGAAGCAATTTATTACCCGCATGTTGAGATGCGGTTTTTTAATAATGAAGCCGTAAAAGAGACCCTTCTAAGTCTTCAGAAAAAAGGAATTGATGTAAATTACATTCATACAAATGATACAAAACCTGAGGCACTGAATGTGAACTTGAACATACCAAATAGATCACTTCCTGCTGACAGCCAAGCTAAACTTGATTTGTGTGAAGTTAAAAAGGATTGGTGGCAGACTCGACAATTAAAACATCAAGCACTCAAGCAGTTTGAAAAGTCAAAGTTTATTGAGCAATTAACAACTTCTCCAGAGTCAAGTTATTGCGAAACGATGGTAGACAGTTTCAAGGGGATTGAGTCTTTAGTTAAGCAAAAAGACTTTAAAGCGTTATCAATCATAAAAAATTATATAAGAGAAAATAATATTACTAGCCTTGATGCTGTTTCATTGGAAGACTTTGCAGGTATAAAGCTGTCAAAGTTAGATAGAGATGTTTTAGTTTTACTATTGTCAGAGCAGTACTTAGCGTCAAATGAATATTCACATCAAGAAATTTTAAATAGATTTAAAGCAGTCAATTTGACCGTATCAAATGAGCATTTGTATATATTGCCTATGTTTATTAGAAATGGTGATGTCGTTACCCTATGGCTTGACGAAATAGCTCCTTCTAGTGAAGAAGTGAGCTTATTACTGAATAGCCTCTCTGAGGAGGCTTACTTTGATAAATTTTCTCTAGTGGAGAAAAAGTTTGGAGATACTGTCAAAACTACAGACCTAGACTATTTTTATTTCTTCTTAAAAGACTTTAGTGGATTATCTTTTTCATTTGGCGGAAATAGTGCATCAAGACAAAATCAGAGCTTTGTAGAATATTTTCAGCAAAACGGGTATCGAGTTGAAGACCACCATAGACGTGTGATGTTTAAACATAAGGAAAGCAACGCCGAAGATTATCGATTTTTAGTTAATGCATTTCCAGATTTAGAGATATCAACTGTACCAGAGTATTTTGAGGTGAATTGTCTTTAATTAATTAAAAAGCCTAGGAGCGTTGAGGTCCTAGGCTTTGTTAAGTTTAACCTTAGCAAACTAACTGTGCCTTAATTCTCTCCAACAAATATATTTCCCTTTGAATTGATAAACCTTTCTTTTCGCTTTGTGCCAACGTTTGCTTGTTATGCGTAATGGCATCATCAATATTGACCCAAACAGGGCGCATGCCATTGGCTACTTCGTAGTGCTCCATTTGCGGTTTATCAAACTCTCCACAGATCTCACACACATAACAATCAGACACGATATGCACATAGTCGAAATCGTCTTTGTACCAAGCACGTATTTCTTCAAATCGACCAAATGCAGTGCATTGGGTAATACTTTTGACGCCGGTTTCTTCTTGAAGTTCTCGTAGCAATGCAGCTTCAATGGCTTCGTTTTCGTCAACACCACCACCGGGCAGCGTGTAATCGTCATAACGCTCAGTGAAGAGTAATAGAATGTCGTTGCCGTTTAAAACAATGGCGCGTGCGGTATGACGAGTGAAGATTGAACCTTCAGGTTTGCTAGGTGGTGTGTTGAGTAACTGCATCGAAAAACTGACCTCTAAAATTTCGGTTGCCAGTATAACGATTAGAACGAGTGATTACAGCTTTAGAGGCAATATTTGGAATAATAAAAGGGCTCACAAAGAGCCCTTTTATTAATCTAAATTCAGGTTAAGAATTAGAAAGGTGCAGGGTAGCGGCTGAATATGTCCGCTACGTCATTTAATGCTTCCTCAGAAATAGATATATCAAATGCGGCGATGTTCTCTTTTAATTGACTCATATTGGTTGCGCCAATAATGGTTGATGTCACGCCTTTTACTTGATCGCACCATGCTAGGGCTAATTGCGCGGGCGTCATATTCAGTTTTTTCGCTAAAGCCACGTATTCGGCAGTGGCAAGGCCTGCTTGTTCTGTGTCTCTGAATAAACCTTGGCGCTGAACAAGTGTCCACCGACTGCCCTCTGGGCGAGCACCATTTAAGTATTTACCGGTTAGCATGCCAGCGGCTAGCGGTGACCAAGGCAAGTAAGCAATATCTTCATGCCAGCAGTTTTCAATTAAGTATGGCCAGTCTTTGGCATGTAATAAGCTGAATTCATTTTGAATTGATACTGGTTTTACTAAATTATGCTGCTCAGCAAGGCGCAAATACGTGTTTATGCCCCATGTGGTGTCGTCAGATAAACCCCAATGACGGATTTTTCCAGCTTTAATACTCTTTGTTAACGCTTCAAGAATGGCTTCCATACTGGCGATTTCAGCTTGCGTATCGACATCTACAAAGTTGTGACCATTAGGTTTGTGCTGTGCAAAATGCGGAGATTGACGATTTGGCCAATGCAATTGGTAAAGATCGATGTAATCGGTATTTAATCTTTCCAGAGAATCATCAATGGCCTTGTAAATTGCGTCGGGCGTAATAGGTCCGCCATTTCTAACCCAGCTTAAGCCTGGGCCTGCAATTTTGGTAGCAATCACCACTTGCTCACGCTTCTCTTTATGGCGTACAAGCCAATTACCAATTATGGTCTCAGTTTTACCATAGGTTTCTGGTGAAGGTGGAACTGCGTACATTTCAGCGGTATCAATAAAGTTGACGCCTTGACTGAGGGCATAATTGATTTGTTCATCGGCATCATGCTGATTGTTTTGTAAGCCCCATGTCATACTACCAAGACAAATACGAGAAACATCTATTTGACTGCTGCCTAAACGACTAAATTGCATGTGCGCTCCTTGAGTTAACTGTTCAGTCTGTATTAAAAAACTGAGACATTACTTTTTATTAAGTAGTTAGTGTAGTTGATCTTAAAGCGCAGTAACAGTTGCAATAAAAGCAGGAGATGCGCCATAATAACTGTGTTTATATACAGTCTTCCATATATGCGTAAATTTATCCACATAGACATAAACTGTTAATGTCAAATAAAAACTTTATTTTTGTACGCAAAATTTTTTAAATTATTGCTTTATATGACTTTTGTTTTTTTTTAGTGCGTACAAAATTGTGCGTACATAATTTTTTATCATAAAATATCTAAAACTATTAACTTAATGCAAAAAAAGATCGCGCATATCGACATGGATGCATACTATGTCTCGATTGAAATTAGAGATAATCCATCTTTAGCAAACAAGCCTGTTGCGGTTGGGGGTAAATCTGATCGTAGAGGAGTGATCTCAACCTGTAATTATATTGCAAGAAAGTATGGTGTTAGTTCGGCAATGCCAACAGGGGTAGCTCTTAAAAAATGCCCTAAGCTTGTTGTCGTTCCGGGACGAATGGAGGTATACAAAGAGACTACCCAAATCATTCATAGCATCTTTGAAAGATACACTAATAAAATCGAACCATTGTCACTCGATGAGGCTTATTTAGATCTATCAGAGTCTACACTTCATCGAGGTTCTGCCACCTTAATTGCTCAAGAAATTAGAGAGGAAATTATAAAAGCTACAGGCTTAACTGCTTCAGCAGGAATTGCACCGCTTAAGTTTGTCGCTAAGGTTGCTTCCGATCTTAACAAGCCAAATGGACAATGTACTATTGCTCCGGCTCAAATTTGGGAGTTTTTAGAAACATTGCAGCTAAAAAGAATACCGGGTGTAGGCAAGGTAACTTTTGAGAAGCTTAAAGGGCTTGGATTTGAAACTTGCGGTGATGTTAGACGTTCAGAGGAGAGTTTCTTAGTAAGTAAGTTTGGAAAGTATGGTCATGTGCTTTGGAATAGAAGCCATGGAATAGATGATAGAGAAGTGCAAGTAACTCGAATTAGAAAATCGGTAGGAGTTGAGAGGACTTTCGAGTACGACATTAGTGATCAGTATGAACTCGAAACAATAATCGTTGAAAAGTTATTACCAGAATTGAAGCGTCGTTCATCGAAGTACCTTGCAACTCGTGCTATGAATAAACTTGGCGTGAAGGTTAAATTTAGCGACTTTCAACAAACTACAAAAGATCAGAAAGCTAGCGAAATTAGTTTAGATTTGTTGAAGGTTTTACTAGCGGAAGCACTGATTAGAGGGCAGGGAAAGTCTGTTAGGCTACTTGGTGTTCACATTGGGCTTCAAGAACCCGAAGAAAAGAACATACAGCTTGGTTTAGAGTTTTAGTAATGGCAAATCTAAACTATATGAAAAGTATTTTAAAATTATCGTAGCTCCCTTAAAATATGATTCTTGGCTACACAGAGAAGCCAGTTTCCACACATGCGGACGAAATGGATTTACTCTGGATTTTAAAGATTAATCATATATTGAATATGTAATGACTTAGGTGCTGTGGACCTTAGTTGTTATGTTTTGGTATGTATATGTCTTTTGAATCAAAAGCGCTTATAAGTAATGTAAAGCGTCAGGCAAAGAGGTTGTCAAAAAAATTATCTTGTTCCCTTGGACAAGCCCAAGAAGGTGTGGCTATTTGTCTGTATGGTTGTGAAAGTTATAGCGATTTACTAGTAAAAATAAAAGCAGAATCTTTTGACAATCAATTGATAGCACTGTCTGCTCTCTCCCCAAACTCGGAAATATTTTTAGTAAAAATATTAGCTAGCCACTTAGATAGTATTATCGGAAATTTTGAAAAAAAATTTCCCGGCTCCAATATAAATGAAGAATTGGTCATATCCTTGTTTGGGCTTAGTTTTTCAGAGTTCAAAGTCAAAATATCTACCTAAAGTTGTACAAATACGTAAGTTGTCATTTTGTTTTTTGACGATACTATGAATGTAAAGGCTGAACGGACAGCCTACGCCTACACATGTTTTTCGTCTTGAAAAACGTGAACAGTGAAGCGGAGCATCCGTAACAATCAGGTAATTCAAACAGTCAATTAAACAGTGTGTTGGTAGGCCATTGTTAATCTGACGTTTATTGTTTGGAGAACTAAATGATTTCACTCAATCAATTACAAAATAAACTCAATTATCAAGCTAAAACCTTTGCGCTATTAATGGAATTTCCTATTTTATATGCAGAAAAAGTTTGGGCAAATAGCGTTTATTCACTTTCTCAATTTTCTGAAGTTCATGATGTTTTAGAGCACGCATTTAAAGAAAATGAACTCGATCTTATCTTAGAGCACAAGACTCTAAAATACTTGATGATCAATGAATTTGATGACCAAGAAATCATTAATTCACTCCATGTAGAAATTGAGATTATGGTATCTCGAATTGAAAGCAAGGTGCTTGTCGATTTTGACTCGCTTGAATTGGTTTCTGTCATCTACAAAGTTATGGGCTTGCCACTAGATGCGAAGTTCATCGTAAACACAGGTGCAGGTTTCACGTTGCAATGGCGACCGTACTTTGACGCTTTTAGTGAGCCGTTAATTATTCAATATGCAGACTTAAGCGTTCATGGTTGTTACTACAGACTGATTGCTACTAAATTTCCTTTTGAGAAACTCTCTTTTAATAATCTCAAAAGGTATATGCACTGGCTTAATTGGGAACACAATGGTGATATTGAAGGCTGTATTTCGCGTGGGAACAGTTTTTCTAAACATGAAAATTGGTTGACGATTACTCTTGAGCTTTTCAACAATGGAAAAGTAAATGATGAAAGATTAAATCCAACAACTTTTGAAATTGAAGGGGAACGTTATCTAGTTTACGGCTTCCCTTTGGTTCCATCCTTAGTTTCCGAATGGCAAAAACCTGAGCTGAATCTTCATGTTAAAAACTTAGATGGAGAACAAAAATTTTTAATCCGTATAGATCAACAGCAGTTAATCTTTTATGCACGCCGAGTTGATAAGTCAACTATTAATACGGTTAATAGCAGTGAACTCATAGATGCTTTTAACTTGGGAGTTTTATCTCATTTTGATGCCGACGACAAACTATTAGATGTTAATGGTATTAAATACCTGACTTGCTTTCGCCCATATTCGTCAGAAGATATGAAGGGAGATCAAGTATGAAACCTAGGGTAAAACTAACTAACGCTACACTAATTTCAATTCATTCTGAGTTAGATGACAAAGTTCCTCAGGTGTTATACGCAATAATTGCGGAAGATTGTGAATGCTACAAAAAAGGAGAGATCTTGTTCACATCTAAAGTAATGAATGTTAGCGGTCTTGAATATAGAACTTTCGGTGCATATTTTTATCTTTTGGATGCAGAGCCAAGCGAGCTAGATGTCTCTGTTCGAGAGTTTAATCTCATGCATGACCAAATGTATTCACCAGAAGAGCTGATTCAGTTGAGGCGAGACAATGGATAGAACATATTTAAAGGATGCCTACATAGTATTTGTGTACGACTATAAAGAATTTGAATAATTATTTTTCGGCGAGTTTTGATCTGGGGTGGTTATTGACGAAGAAACATTCAGATTTTGTCTTTATGAAAGAGTCTTTACTTCCATAATAGTTAGCAAAAATTTTGTCGGTAGCAGGATAGAGATCATTACTCACAATGGCAGTTGCTATTCAGTGGGCAATGAACCCAAACTATTTAGCGCAACGCCTGATGAGCTAGTCATTATGCGTTCAAGGCGATACTCGCCTTAAACGATTCTACAAATGAGAAAGCAGCCCAAATAGGCTGCTAATTTTCATGGCTAAGGAAACTACCTACTGTAGTGTTTTATTTTGTCCGAGAGAGTACCAATGATTTTTATACGCCAAACTTCCCCACAATACATGGGCCAGTGCGATCTCTGAAGTATGATGATTAACATCAATTGGTGATAGTGTGTTGAGTTCATAATTATATTGAAAGTTTAAAGGTGCTTTACTTGGCTGAAGGATAGTCACTTCATCATTAACCATGTAAGCGAAATTCTCGGCATATTGCATCATTGCTCTGTTAGAAGCAGTTGGCTCTGTAAGGTCTTGACCTAACATTGGTGAATTATTTTCTATACCCATTAATGACAGTAGAGTCGGGGCTAAATCGATTTGACTGGCTATTCGTTTATCTAGAGTAGGTTCTTTACCTGAGTTTAGGATCACACCCGGAATATGGAAATTGTTAATGGGAACAAGATCTTTACCCATTGCTCTTGCATCATGGTCGGCAACAACGAGGAATATTGTATTTTCCCAATAGTCTTGCGCTTTTGCTTTTGCAATAAATTGCCCTAAGGCATAATCTGCATATTGTATGGCTTTATGGCGCAGTAATTCTTTGTCATCATATTGTTGTAATTGTTCAGCAGTGTATTGAATTGGTGAAACAATACCGTCAGGTATTTCAAATGGATCATGGTTACTTGACGTAAATATGAAACTAAAAAATGGTTTCCCCTCGTTATGCAGTTTAGTTAATTCAATATTAGCCTGATTAAACAAATCACCATCGCTTGCACCCCAAGACGCTACAAATTGTGGGGTTTCAATATCATTAAAATCAACGATGTCAGTAAAGCCGTTTCCTAGAAAGAAGCTTTTCATGTTGTCGAAATGACTTTCTCCACCGTAAATGAATTGAGTCTCATAACCATTTTCCTTAAGCAGAGATGCAATAGTAAAGAAGTCCTTTTGCGATTTGTCTAACTTAACAACTGCCCTAGATGGCGTTGGAGTAAAACCAGTTATAACCGCTTCAATACCTCTAACGGAGCGAGTACCTGTTGCGTACAATCGTTTAAATGCCCAGCCTTCTTGATTTAATTTATCAATTTCAGGTGTTAGCGGGATTCCACCAAGAGATGATACATATTGGGCACCTAAGCTTTCTTCTAAGATTATTACCAAGTTTCTTGGTTGTCCCTTAAAGCTCGGAGAGCGTTTACTTAAAGTGGGTAAGTTATCGTTTTTGAAGCTGTCTAAAGGTTGTTTTGACTCCTGACGAACTAGCTCAATAATTCGATCATCTTCCATCTTGCCATACAACTTAGCTGCATTTTTTTCGTCACCAAATTGATTAAGTGCATAAGCAACACTATATGTTGAATTTAATGTCAGTGAGTTTACTAATGGATCAGTAGAAAAATATACTAAGGCAGGGTTGATTGGTCTATGCCCCAATGTCCCCCGCGCAGATAAAGAAATTATAACAAAAAGCATCAAACAAGAAACCAGCCTACTTCCGATTGCTGCATTATCTTCTTTTACTTTGTTAGAGACTACGTGATCAGTAAACTGCCATAATTTTTTAACAGGTAATAGCAATAGAGCAAACACTATCAATATTGTCATCAAATGACCATTCACCAGCATTTTAGACACTTCATCAGGATAAGCTAGATATTCAATAAATAGCCTGTTTGGTCTAAAGCCGTATTCATTGATAAATGCGGGCGTTGCTAATTCAAAAAACAGAATAGCCATAAAGCAGATCAAAAACCAAACTCGCAAAGCAAATGACCAATAGTCTTGAAACCGAGTTTTTGACATCCAAGGGTGCAACAATGCAGGGATCGCACATAGGTAACCAACGCTACTTAAGTCTATACGAAGGCCACTTGTGAAGAGGTTCCAAATACTGCTGAAATCATTGAATCTATCAAATTGCCAAATAGCGAATCCAGAGCGCATCAAGGTTAGGAACGCCATGATAGAAATAGAAAATAGGAATAATGGTCTAATAAAGCTGTAGATAGAAGTAAACATCGCAATTCATTTGAGTGATAAAAACGATGTTTACTGTATTAAGTGAAACTTAAGAATTGCTTAATTTAAACTGATAGTTAGCAATTAATGTTGTTTTAAAGCAGGTCGTTGAGGTAGAAGTACAACCAAGATGATTATAACAAACAACAGAGTCGTAGTAGCTGAATACCGACTTAATTCTAATCCACCTTGTGCAATAGGCTTGTCTAAATAGTCACCCACAACCGCTCCTAATGGGCGAGTAATGACAAATGCCAACCAGAATAATAGTGTTCTAGATAGCTTAGTGAATAAGTAGAGAGCTAATACTGCAACTAAACCCGCACTGAAAATATATGCGGATCCAACATAGCCCAATCCGGTAGAATCAGTAGTCCAATCTCCCAATGCAGTCCCTAGTGTTTGCGAAAACATAATGGTTAACCAGTAAAACGATTCTGCTTTAGGTGTGCTGACAGAAGAAACACTGATGCTCCCAAGTGATTTATACCAAATAACTAATGTGGTAATTAATAGGACGGCTAATAGAGTGGAGCCTCCAAAATATCCTATTCCTAATGATCTATCAGCAAAATCAGCAAGTGTCGTACCTACTGTGGTCGAGGCTATTATGGCAATCCAATAAATGGCGGGGTTAAACTTTGTCGATTTTATTTGCATAAAAACTGCGACGATAAAAAAGGACATAAAGATAACAGTCCCAACTAAATAGCCCAAATTCATTGACATTGAAACAGCATCGCCTCCGGTTTCACTTAAGGTTGTAGCTAATATTTTTATAACCCAAAACCCCATAGTTATTTGAGGGACTTTGACTAGGGTATCGCAAATTTGCTTATTCATTTTGAATGTACCTCTAATGTTGCCATGTACTAAAAAAGAACGATCAGCCAAGTACAAACTGCGATAACTATACTTATTAAGACAGCGGCTGACCCCAAATCTTTAGCTAAACCAGATAAAGGATGAATTTCTAGACCAATTCGGTCAACAACTGCTTCAATTGCGGTATTTAAAACTTCGGTAAAGATAATAAATAGTATTGAAATTATCAGTATTAACTGTTCTTTAAACGTAATATTGAATAAGAAAGTTAAAGGAATGGAGCAGGCAAGTAGCATTAGCTCTTGTCTAAAAGCGGCCTCATTATCAAGTAACCACTTGAATGCTCTCGTAGAGTTTAATGTTGCTAGATAGACTCTTTTAAGACCTTTAGGTTTGTTTTTATTGTCAAACACGAGTTATTTTACTCCTTGAGCCATTGTTTCTGGCGCTGTCTTTGCTAAAGCAATATCAATAGAACATTGCTTAAATGGATTGTTTATCGGTTGGTAGGCTTTTGAGTTTATTGCCATTTCACCTAATAAAATATCGAATATATTATCATGGGATATAGGTTGTTCTTTGATGCTATTCAAACAGGCTAATTTTGCTTCGTGATGTATTTTATCTCCCCAGTAAATAAGCGGTACTTTAATCTGTTCTTGTGGTGCGAAGGCGTAAGGTAATCCGTGCAAATAAACACCACTTTCACCTAATGACTCACCATGATCTGAGATATAAATCATTGACGTTTTGGTGTTACTTTCATTGCTCAATGTTTCAAGCTCGTTGATGACTTCAGACAATACTAAATCGGTATAAGCGATGGTGTTGTTGTAGGTATTGACGAGTTCGTCTTGAGTACAGTTTTGAATGTCGCTGCGTTGGCAGTCTGGAGAAAATACACGTTTATTTTCTGGGTATCTCCGATAGTAAGTAGGGCCATGAGAGCCAATCATATGCAATACAATGAAGGTATTATTACTGGTAACGGAATGAAGTTTTTTTCTTAATTCGTCAACCAACACTTCATCGAAACAATACTCACCATCACATAATGAATTTTTAGGATTAGTCGAAATCTGCTCCGTTTTTACCCGTGAGCATACGCCTTTGCAACTACCATTATTATTGCTGATCCAATACACTTCAGCTCCTGCCAAGTGGATTAAATCAATGGCGTTTTGTTGTGCTATAGCGACTCTTTTCTCGTAGTTATTTTTGTTTAACCTCGAAAACATACAAGGCACTGATACGGCTGTTGCTGTGCCACAGGAGGTAACATCTCTAAATGACACTACGCCTAAGTCTTTAGTTCGACTATTGGTCGGTTTTTCATAACCATTTAAAGAAAAATTTTGAGAGCGTGCAGTTTCACCTAGAACTAATACAGTAATACTTTTAGCACTATCAACGTGTGAGATAGTGGGGGAAGTATCTAATATGGTAAATTTTAACGGTGGATATAAATAGTTTTTTTGAACATATTTAATTGTTGAATCAATCAATGCATAGGGTGTTAGGTAACCCACTAAATCGCGATTATTGCGGCCAACTGAGGCATAACTGGAATAAAACACTAATGCAATAAGAAATACAACACTGATGCTGCCACTCAGTAATTTTGTTCGTGCGAAAAATTCCCCCAAAAAAGAACTGTAGGTTAGTTGGACTTTGGCGATAAGTATTGAAGGTATTACTCCAAAAAGCAGGAAAAATATGATTGCAGAAAAGTTAAAATAGGAAAGCGCTTCAGCCGTATCTGTTTCAACCGTATTTTGGATCATGCCATAGTCAAAAACTATTCCGTATGTCATTGTGCTATAAAAAATAACAGACGACAATAAAACCATTAAAATGAGCAGCGGCTTTGTCAGCCACCGAAAGGATAAAAAGCATTGAATGAAGATAGATAATGCTAGTAGAAAAATGGGCACAGAGAATAAGAAAAACAAGTTGTAAGACTCAAGCGCCGTAATCGCAGCCATTGTTTTACTTAAAAATGGGAAATTCAAAACGAAAGTGATGTATGAGCTGGTATAAATGACTAATTGATTGGTTGTCAGCTTAATATGGTTTAAATAATTGATGATTTTGAACACTTGGCTTGCCTTAGAAAGAATGTTTGGTGGTTATGCGAAACTCAACACCATTAACATTGGCATCAGATGTTAATGGTTTGATTATATCGACATGAATGACACGAGCTTCACTGGTTTGAGTCGAGTAAAATCGAGCACCAATTCCAACTGAAGTCATCCACGAGTCTTGGGTAGTTGTATTATCTGAACTACCAAATACTCTGCCTGTATCTACAAAAGCAGCGCCTCCTAACTCAAGTAATTTATAGATATTGATGTGAGGATAGTATCGAGCTTCAGCGGTAAATAGGGTGCTGTGGTTTCCATGCCTATACTGTAATGGATATCCACGTAAACCTGACTCACCGCCCAATACGATAGGGTTATCTTGGAATTGATTTTCACTAAATTGGCTACTGTTTTTTAAATATGCCCCCCAGCTTTCATTAATTTTGTGAAAAAATTCATTATTAATATTGAATACACTTCTATTCTTATTGGTGGAGTCGTTGTAGGTTTCACCTTCAAAGGTTGCTGTAACGAACCAAAATGAGTTTGCAGATACTTCAATGCCTTTTGATAAATTAGATCGCCAGAGTAATGTTGGTGAGGTATTTGTGTTGCCAATGTCAGTGCCAATTTCAGCCGTTAAATTCCAGCCAAGATTAAAATCTTCAATATGGTTAATGAGGTTCAGATTGGTGAGCTTTCTAAAATCTTTTTGTAAATACTCAACATTCAAATAGGGGTAGATGAATTCTCGATTGGCAGGTGGAGCTGAAAGTACACCTATACTTTGTGGAGGAACAATCGCTTCAAACTCATGCTGTTCATTAGTGAAGCCAATGCCAAATCGTAAAGTATCTGTTTTCGAATCACTATTAAGCCATTGCCAACTAGCTGTTGAATACTTTTGATTGTGCTCAAATCGGTTGTAAGTGGTGCCTAGTTTGTATTGTGTATCAATTTGTTGGAAGTTATCAAAGCCAATGCTAAATGCGTTGCTGGTATCAAAGCTAACAAAGTCTTTTTTGACGAATATGGATTCAGAGGTGCCATCATCGCTGCTAGTCAAATTAATTTGAGCATTGATATTGTTATTGAGGAATAACGGAAACTGAGTTTTAAATTTATAGCCACTGCGTTGATCGTTGGTAAACGATTCAATTTCAGCGTCAATACCTAGTCCAAATAAATTTCTATCTTTGATGCCAATAGCGTATTTATTTTTTCCGCCCTTACGGCCAAAGTCCACCGTAGGCATTAAGGACCAGTTATCCCATGTTTCTACAGAAACTTTGTTTGAGTTCTCTTTAAACTCTACTCGTGCATCTTTGATGTATTTTTTACCTCGAAGATGTCGTTCCAATTCTTCAAGATCATCTTGGCTTAAGTCACATTTATCGATAAAAAATGCAGCTTCGTTGTAGAGTGTTTTACTTTTGGTTTTGATGTGAAAAAAATTGGCCCAACGATGTAGGAATATTGTTTCTGGATCTTCTAGGTTGAAAATGTCATTGGTGGTTAATTCAATTCTATCTTTTTGATTGCAATTGACGGCAGCACTGTCTTTAGCGTGGGCTTTGCAAATAAAACCAATAATGGATGTAGTAATTAGGCTATAAACGAAAATTTTATTCATAGAGCCACCTCAGGAAAGAATGGCTATATGGTATTTTTTTTAACTTAAGATTAGCTTAGTTCAAACTGATAATTGTCTTAATTTAGTCTGACTTTAATTGCGAGCGGAGCTACCTTGATTACTAGCTTCGAATAATAGATGTGACAACAAGAGTTGCAATTTCTTCATTATTGTTTTCTTGCAAAATCATTACCGGGATATAATCGTAATCGATAGCCAACCAGATATGAGTTTTTCTGGAACTATTCTTTCTAAGCCTGCTTAATTTGATACACTTAAGCTCCCCCAGTAGTGTATCAACTACAAACTGTCCACTATTTATGAAGTGATATTCTTTTACTCCATCCTGATCCTGAACCCTATATTCTAAATTTTTTACGTTAAAATTATTATCGTTTGCTATCGCTTCAAACCTAATCATTTCATATACTAACAAAGGATCTAATAAACGTTCAGATAGTTTTTTCTCAGTTTTTTGTCCATTTTTATCAACCGTCAAAATGCTTTGTTCATGATTAAAATTGAGCTGTAAATTCTTATCATCTTTAAACGTTCTTGCGTCTTTTCCTTGATAACTTAATGGTGTTATTTTATTTTCTTGCCAAAGAAAAGTGCTCGTTTGGTTAGTTTCTATACTGTAGAACAGCATTGATGCATTTGAATTAAAGGATAGTGAATAGGACGTGGTATTTTTATTCAAAGCTCTAGTTGCATTCCCATATTCTTTATTACCTCGCAAGACCTTGTATTTCGCAGTATAAGCACTCAACTCAGAAATAACATTAGGACCATTGATGCTAAATGAAATCGCAAGCACTTCGAATGATAGGAAAAATGCTATTAATAATGTGATTTTAATTAGATTATGACTAAAGTACATATTCTCAACTATCCATTATTCGACTGAATTGTGTAAAACATCCAACGCGCTTTCATATACTGGTGATTCAAAGCCAAATGCTCCCATGACAGTATGAAAAACGTTAAATTGAGAGTGGTTTGGCGCTTGATGAATTTTGCTAATATTAAGTTTGTTTTCTTTTAAGTATTGATCTGACAACCAAATGAGAAAAGGGATGTTTTTTTGGACGTCAGGAGCGAAAGAATAGGGTGTACCATGTAAATACAAACCGTGTTCGCCCAGTGATTCACCGTGATCTGATATGTACATCATAGCTGCCGATGCATTTTCTACCATTTTTAGTTTATCGATAAGTGACGATAAGAAATGATCAGTATATAAAATCGTATTGTCATAGGCATTAACTAGTGCCTCTGAACTACATTTGCTGATCTCTTCATCTCGGCATACGGGAGAAAAGTGGTTAAATTCTTTTGTATATCGTGAGTAATAACTTGGACCATGACTTCCTTTAGTATGTAAAACAATAAAAACTTTGTCTTTATCAGATGATTCAATTGTATTCATTAAGTTTGTAAGAAGTACTTCATCTAAATGACAGCCACTTCCATTACATTCAGTTCGTAATTCGTTTGCTTCAACGTAGTTCGTCACATTAATTGGAGGCTCGCCCCAATTATTGGTTCGCCATTCTACATCAACGCCATGCCGGGTTAGATAGGTTGGTAGCGCTTCGTATTTTAAATGTTGCTTATTTGGGGCAAGCATACAAGCTAGAGAGCCAGTGGTGTAAGTTGTACATGATTTTGTTTTGTTAAGTACTAATAAGTTAGATTGTTGTGTTAATTTAGGATTGGTTAATTTAGCATAACCATACAGTGAGAAGTTATCTGCACGAGCGGTTTCACCAATAACTAAAACAAATACCATTTTATTATTATTGATAAATTTGCCATCAGGCAATGCTTGCTGCCCGTCAGTGGTTCGCTTAATCGTTGAATAATATCTACCTGAATTTACAATATAGGACCAAGGTAAAATCTTTCCTCCTAAGATACTTGCATGCTTATCAATCCATAGCCAGCTAGTTGAATTTGCATAGAGATATGAAAAGGAGACGATAAACGTAATTAACGCATTTATTAAGATTTTAGTTCTATCAAGATGTTTGACTCTAATTTGAATTAAGAACCACGCTGGGATAAAACCTAATATTATTATTGAAAAAACTAAACCTAGTGAAAGTAATTCCACTGATTCAGAAAAGCGCGTGTTAAAAACATTTCCCATCATGGTTCTATCTAACACAACTTGATAAGTCATCATAAAATGTATAGCGATGGCATTTATTACCGTAATAATGGCAAAAAAAGCTTTTAACACTTTAGGTGAAATTAACATTAACAAGGAAAACACGGTAAATGAGAATAAAAATATTATAACAATGGTTGATACCAATATCCCAAGTCCGCTAGCACTCCACACATCAGTATTTTTCACAACAAGATCAAGCAATAATAGGTTGTAAGCAAAAGTAGCAATTATGCTGATAAGTAAGGTGTAATTACTTGCTTTGATAATCGAAAAGGTCATTGGAAATTTAAGTTTCATTTTCTAACAGCGCTTTTAATGTGATAAACGTGCCAACTAAAGCGCTGATCCCTATTGCGGCCCAAATTATTGTGAGTTCGGGAAGCTTTCCAGTTATCGTACATGCTAATAATATGAAACAGAAACCAAGAATGAAATATCCCAAGTAAGTTGGATTTACTTTCGTCCAGTTCCACCAACTTGAATAGCGCCTTGATAGATATTCTCCACTTAAGCCAGCAATGCAACCTATAATTGCACCCATTACGATATCAGCAGGCCAGTGAGCGCCTACAGCAACCCTAGAAACACCAACAACCACAGCGATTAAAACAGAGGTTATTATCAGCCCTGACCTAAGTTGTTTACTTATGTTAGTTTCCTTTAAGGCTACAAACACAATTGCCGACATCGCAGTGAAAATTGTGATGGTATGACCTGATGGAAAACTTGTAAAAGCAGTGAGTGTATCGCCAATAATAGTCATATTTTGATGCTCTAAAACAGCAGCAGGTCTTGGAATAGCAAAAAAGTTTTTACCTAAATGACTTAGGGAGAATGCTAATGGAACGGCTCCGAACATGGCTGCCCACATTCTAGTATTTAAAAGGCATATAAAAGACAACAGCGGAATCAATATTAAGGCATCACCCATAAAAGTAATATTGTACCAAAATTCACTCGGCATTATTTGTAGAGCGTTGTTGCTTAGAGAGAAAATAGCCTTTTGACTATTTAAGTAAGCCCCTTTATTTAAGGCCATACTAATTAATACAGTACTTATTAAACAAATGATGCTTAAAGGCTTCCAATAGGGGAGTCTAGCTTTTGAGGAATGTAGGCTAATAGTTAGTTTAGCTGGCATAAAATCACCTTAATGTTAGTGATTTCATACTAAATATTGAAACTTAAGATTCGCTTAGTTCAAACTGAAACTTTGTACAATCTTTATAAAATCGAGCTAGGATTAAAAATGAAGTCGAATTTTAGCGAATATATTGTGATCGTCTTGAGTTTCGATAGCTTTCTTGTATAAATTACGTTGTCCAAATTTAGCTATATCATCTTCAAACTCTCCACCAAACCCATAGCTGAGATAAAATGCAGTGAGTTTACTTAAAGCGTATTTATAGCGAAGTTGAAAAGCGCTTTCGGCAAATGAAAAGTCTTCCAGATGACCAATAGAACTCAAGCTACCATCGGTTCCGACGTGATATTGATTTATGTGCTGTGCTTTGCCTATTACGGACTCAAATTTAAGACGTAATTCATGATTATCACTAATTTGATAGTCAAGGCTAAGCTCTATTCCTTGTTCAGTAAAATTATATTCATTTATGATATTATCTTCATCCCAATCAAGCCAACTGTTACTGTTGTATTGAGACAGTGTTACCACAAAATAGATATTGTCATTGAACTGCTGTTCAATGCTGCTTTCAATATTGTAAAAGCGACCAGATATTCCCTCAGTACCAAGCTCAAGTTCCACACCAAATGTACCCCAGTTATATTCAGGAGAATCTATTTCTAACTCTGAAATATAAAATGAAGGTAACCAAACGGAATTATTTCTCCTAGTTAGTAAATCATCGTAACCCGAAGAGCCGTATTCAACAGAAAACTGATATTCAAACTCAGTGTCTGTAACAAGTTCGATTCCTCCTCCAGCAATGAGGGGTAATTCTTCACCTTGATGGTTTGTTTTAATTTCAGTCTCTACAGCGAATGAGATATCTCTAATTGACCATAAATTTAAATTCGGGATCTTATATTGGTATTGATACTCAAATTGCTTACGATTTACGCGTTTAACATAACCTATATCATTTAACTGTAAGTCTTTCCCATAGCTGAAAAGACTGAATTCATGGCTATGTTGTTCCAATGGCTCTGTGCTGCCAGTGATCCACCAACCTAAGTCATTCGTTGTTGAAGTGTCTTGTTTTATTTCAGATCTAATAATACCTAATTTTAGCTCAGTATCTTCTGAGTATGCATAATTAAAATCAGATTCAATAATAATTGCCTCACGATCAATACTTGGTGTGGTAACCCAATTAATAGATGCACCTAAGGTATTAGAATCAACATGATATTGGCTTCTCATTAACCAAAAATCGCGGCCTTTTTGTCCTGTATTAGAATTTTCAAAAGCTGATATAAGCCCAAAATCCATTTGGTTACTACTAAACGTGTATTTTAATGCAGCATCCAACTCGCCTGAATAATCATCATCATAATATGAATCCCCGCCAATTCTTGGCGTATGAACTACTCTAAGGGTCTCTGGACCTGCAACATCAAATATGCTTTGGTTTTCATTGAAAAAAGGTCGTTTCTCTGAAAAGAAGCTTTCAATAGCTGAAAAATTTACGACCAGTTCATCAGACTCGACCTGCCCAAAATCAGGGTTGATAGTTGCACTTAATTGTTGGCTTTTCGTCGGTTTCCAGAATATTTCAGCACCAATGTCAACAGCATTTTTATTGTTTGCAATGTCCTTATTCGCTGAAATGTATGGAAAAATATCTAGGCTTGATTGATTGCTTATTTTAACCTTTTTTTTGCTGAAATTTGTCAAAAAGCTATTCATTGAACTATTTGCTGGAATAGAGGAGTAGGTTGCATTGGTAGATTCATCAAAACGATTAATTGATAGACCAAATTCATTGCGATCTTGAATTGAGAAAGACATAGAAGACCAAGGGATGTAAATTTCTGCCTTCCATGAATTGGTAGATATTTTGGTTTTAAATTGCCACTGACTATCCCAGTCTAAATCTAACTCTTTATTCTGTTTATATATGCCATCATAAAAATAACCCTGATGATTGACCGAGAATACATAACTGGTTTGCCCAGTGTTGTTCATATCCAACATTACTTGGATGTGATCATTAGTAAACAGTGTATCGTTTTCCTGAGTTCTAACTCTTAATGGTGTGTTCGTTGGAGCAAAAACTCTTAGATACATACCTAACTCAGTCGTTAAAATTTGGTAATGAAAGTTGCATTCTGTTTTTGTGAGTGTTTGTGGAATAACTTGGTAACTAGTGGTGTTTAGTTTAACTGTTTGCCACGGTAGAACATTATCAATGATAGCTTCATCTGCAAAGCTAATGCCTAAATGAGTTAAACTAAGTGAAACCAGAATGAGATTAAGGAGCTTTTTCATCACAGCGACACAGTAAAGGTTATCGTCCTGTCAACGAGCGTTACGGAAACGCTTGCACCTAATTTATTACAATAGGATTTTACGATTGCTAACCCTAAGCCAAAGCGCTCGGTTGATGTTCGAGATTCGTCTTTTTGCCATAAAGGATCAAAAAAAGACTGTAAATCCGCTTGTTGGCATTCTTGATTACTGATATTTGAAATTTCTATGACTGCTTTTTCGTCTGATGATTTTGATATCAATACTTCAATCGCTGTGTCATTGGGGCTGTAAAAAAATGCATTATTGATTAAATTCGAAAGCACAGTATCTAAAGCAAATCGATTCGTTTCAACAATAACAGGATTTACTTGGTGCTGTATTTTTACTTCTCTACGGCTTAAATTCTCTCGACTGATAATATCACTGAGTAGTTCAGTTATGTCCACTTCGCTCTTGGGTAAATCACGCGAACTACTGCTTTTTTGTAATAACATAATGCTATTAACAATATGTTTTAATCGAGAAGATATTTCGTACACATCGTTAGCAAGATGATCAGTAATTTGTTTTTCATGAGGGAACTTTAAAGCTACTTCGCTCAAGCTTAGAAGCTCAGCGATAGGGGTCTTTAATTCGTGCGCAATGTCAGAGGTTATACGTTGTTCCCGCATATATAAGCTATGGTTTTCCTTTATAAATTGGTTAACACCATTTGCAATTGGTACAAGTTCTTGAGGTAAGTTTTTGACAGACACGGCTAGGTTATCAGAGTTCAAACTGACCTTACTGAGTTGATTATTAAAATCATCTATGGGCTTTAAACTATTTATCACAACAATCGTGACGATTTTTCTGACAGCAAAAACGGCAAGTATCGAAGTGACAATAAAAATGATATCAACAAACCAAAGAACATAGTCTAACTCTTCTCTGCTTAGTGCATAAGCAAACTCCATAGTTTTTTGATTTTTTGCAAACTCTTCTCTGCTAACTCCAAGTGTCTCTCGAAGATCTGAATCAATCTGAGGTAAAAACTTTGTATAAAGCATTCTGCCATCTCGACCATCCGGTAATACCGTGTCTTGAATAATTAACCCGTCTAGTTTTACATTCAGTCTAGGGAGATCTTTTATTTCAAAAAACTCTAAGGTATCAGAGCGTTCAAACACTTTTTCTTTATACCAAAGTTGGAAGTATTCAGGATTTTCTTTTCCTTCAAATTCGGGCATAAATTCACCAGCGAAATCAAATTCTAACCCTTCCTCATCTTCTTCTACTAAAGTTTCTAGTAACCCTACCTTGTTAATCATCGCACGGTCGAATTGTTCGCTGATCCAAGTATCAACACTAATATCCGTTGCTAATAAAATTGACACTAAAAGTATCGAGATTGAAATAGATAAATAGAGACTTAATTTTTTATGGATTGAATTCACTAATGACTCTCTACGAAGTAACCAAAACCTCGTTTGGTTTTAATGGGAAGCTCATATCCTATCGCTTTAACTTTTTTACGGGCAGATGAAAGGTGAGCTTCTAAAGAGTTTTTCGCAATCGCATCATATTGCCCTGCAAGATATTCGCTAAGTTTTTCAGGTGAAATAACTTTTCCTTGGTTGGTAAATAGGCACTCAACAACTTTATATTCATTGGGTGTTAGGTTAGCGTCGGTTTCACCACATTTGAGTAATTTTAAATGTAAATCTAAAGATATTGAACCAATATTGATCGTGCTATCGTTGACATTTAAACTACCTCTGCGCATTAAGCAAAGCAACCTGACATGTAGTTCGTCAAAAGAAAAGGGCTTGGTGAGATAATCATCAGCACCGTTAAGTAATCCCTCAACTTTATCTTCTGTAAGATCTTTCGCGGATAAAATTAAAACACGGATATCTATAGCCGCTTTTCGAATAGCCTTTAATATCGACGTACCGTCTACTGAAGGCAGCATTAAGTCTAATATCAGTAAAGAATAGTCACCAGCTAATACCATACTCAAACCTTCGGAGCCATCTCCTGTGTCATCAACGGTAAAACCTAAGTTTGATAGCCCAACTTTTAAGCTTCGCCTTAGTGATGTAGAGTCTTCGATAATTAAAACTTTCAATGCAATATGCCTTTGAATAAATATTGTTCAGAGTATCGCGTTAAACTTAAGATTAGCTGAATTTACACTTAATATTTACCATTACCTATCTTTTCAACAATTCAAGTTGTCCTTCTAATTTCCCATAAGACCTCTGGAGTTGATCTAACGCTACTTCTTTCACTTCAAGTTGTTTGATACGACTTTCATTGGCTTCTAATAATCCAAGCAGTCGGGAGTTTTCAGCGACTAGCTCTTCGTTTCGAGATTGCAAAAGATCAATTTCAGATTCCAAATCATCAATTTTTTTATCACCAGATTCAATAGCGAGACTTGCTTGATTTTCAGATTCTTCAAATTTGATAATTTTAGATTGATAGTCTTCAATAGTAGACTTAACTCTCTTTTCCGCTACTTGCTGTGCAAGTTTGTAGCTTTCTATTGCTAGCTTTTGAAGTTGAGTTATAGTCGCTTGCTGGTTCTTCTCCAATTTTTCAGCTATTTCTGCTGGTAATTCAATGTCATTTTCTTCTTCAATTATTGATTCTTTTTGAGACAAGTATTCAGACCAAACGAACTTGATTCGCTCTGAACTTCCACCTTGTAACCTGTTTCTTATGGCAAATGGGCTAATTATTAGCAAAACTGCTGATGAGGATAAGTTAGAAATATACACACATAGTGGGAGTTGTTATGTGATTGATGCTGACCATAAGTTAATTGATATTTCGTTTGTTGAACTGGTTGTTATGAGAGCAGGAGCTTATTCAGCAGATCGAGTTTTAGAAATGAGGGAACAACTAAAGTCTCGAAATAAAATTCATTAAATAACGAAAATAAGGAGTCTAGAATGACTTCAACAAATTCAATATTCGATCAGATTAGTAATTTTACGTAATAGCTAGCTTTTTAGTGATAGCAATAAAGTGAAGCTTCCAATTCATATTCCTTGATTCGGAAGCTTCACAATTGATGAAAATTGAATTAGCGGGATAACTCCTCAATTTTCTTTTTGGAGAACCAGCGATATAAAACAGGCAAAACAAACAATGTGAGTAATGTTGCTGTTATCAAACCACCAACTATAACACTTGCCAGTGGTCGTTGTATTTCAGCTCCTACACCATTTGACATTAACATCGGTATTAAACCTAATGCAGATGTTATTGCTGTCATAAGAACAGGTCTTAAACGCGAAGTTGCTCCTTCAAATACTGCTTGGGCAACATCCAAGCCATCCCTAATTCGTTGGTTTATACTCTCAACCATAACCACACCATTTAACACGGCAACACCAAATAGTGTAATGAAGCCAACGGAGCTTGGCACGGACAAGTATTGCCCAGACAAATATAAGGAGAAAACACCGCCGATAACAGCTAATGGGACATTAACTAAAATCAACATGGCTTGACCAACTGAGCCAAATGCGAAGTAAAGCAAAAGAGCAATTAGGGCTAAAGATAGAGGAACCACTATAGCTAACCGTTGTTGTGCTCGTTGTTGACTTTCAAATTGACCACCTATTGAAACAGAGTAACCAGCAGGCAAATCAACCTTTTCTGCGATGACTTTACTGATGTCGGTAACAACACTACCCATGTCTCTATTTTGCACGTTGGCTTGGATAACAACACGCCTTTGCACGTCGTCTCTTCTCACTTGTGGTGGGCCAGATTCAAAGGAGACAGTTGCTACATCACCCAGACGAACCCAAGCCCCTGTTGGAGACTGAATGCGAATATCAGAAATAGCTTCTTTATTACTACGATATTCTTTTTCTATACGCACATATATATCATAACGCTCATTACCGTTGATGATTTGTCCTGCTTCTATACCACCAATGCCATCTCGTACAATTTCCATAACATCACTGACAGAAAGGCCAAAGCGAGAAAGCTCTTGTCTGTTAGGCTTTACAACTAACTGAGCTTCACCAGCGATTTGTTCAAGAGCGACATCTCTAGCGCCTTCAACGTCTTTGATTGCCAATTCAATTTCCTGCCCTTTAGCTGCCAATATGTCTAGATTTGGGCCAAAAAGTTTTATCGCTAATTGTGCTTTTACACCAGATAATAGTTCGTCAACTCGTGTCGCAATAGGTTGAGAAAAGTTGAGTAAAAGACCCGGAAACTCTTCTAAAGAACGTTCCATTTTATTTTGCAGTTCATAGCGATTCGAGGCAGAGGTCCATTCGGCGACTGGCTTTAAACCTATATAAATTTCAATATTATTAACAGGCTCAGGATCACCTCCGATTTCGGCTCGTCCTATTCGGCTAAGCGCATAGGTTACTTCAGGAAATGCCATCAATTTATCCTCCAAGATAGGTGCGACACTTAATGCTGTATCCAAGCTTGAAGAAGGAGCGAGTGTAACCCTTAAGTTAATTGTACCTTCTTCCAGTTCTGGAACGAACTCTGTGCCAATATAAGGCACGATTGAAAATGCAGACACAACCATTATTAAGGATGCTGATACAATTAATTTGGTGTGTTTAAGTGCGAACTTAAGCCCTTTTCTATAAAGGTTATTTAATGGTTTAAGTACAAAGCTTTCTCTCTCCTTCACTCCTTTTTTGAACATATAAGTAGCAAGTGCAGGAACGATAAATAAAGCAACTACAATGGCCGAAATAATAGCCAAAATGATACTAACAGCCATCGGTTGGAAGAGTTTGGCTTCTACGCCTTCAAAGCTAAACAAAGGTAAGAACACTACCAAAATGACAGATGCAGCAAAAAAGACAGGTCTTGCAACTTCTTTCCCTGCTTGTTTTAGTCGTAATTTAATTCCATGATCGTCTTGCTCTACAGCATGTGGATCAATATCAGAACTTGGTACGCGTTCTTGCACATTTTGTTTATGAGTAGCGTCTGGTCGGTTTAAATGTTTAAACATGTTTTCAACCATCACAACCGAGCCATCGACCAGCATACCAATTGCTACCGCAATGCCACCTAGCGACATAAGGTTTGCCGATATACCCCACCAAGCCATTATCATCAGCGCAATGCCTATTGAAATAGGGATCGAAATAAGGACAAGAAAAGTCGCTCTTAAATTCATTAAGAAAAGTGCTAGTACGATACAAATAAAGATAAAGGCAAGTGAGAGTGCATTTACTACGGTACTGACTGCTTTTTCGATTAAATCAGCTTGATCATAGAAGGGTTCGAAGCGAACACCGTTAGGTAACGCCTGATTGATCAAAGGGATTCTTGCGTTAATACCATCAATGGTTGCTTTTGTATTTGAACCCATACGTTTTAGCACAATGCCTGATACGACTTCACCCAAGTTTTCAACCTTTCCATCTGCTGTTTTTCGGGTCATAGTGACCGCACCTTGTCGAATCTCACTGCCTAATTCGACTTTGGCGATATCGGAAACTGTCACGACTGTACCATCAACGGTTTTTACAGGTACTTGCTTAATGTTGCTAATGCCTGCTTCACCACTTTCGAACCAGCCTGTTCCTCGGATGACAAGTTGCTCTTGCCCTCGATTCATATACCAACCGCCAACGTTGGCATTGTTACTATCAAGCGACTTAACGATATCTTCTTGTGATAATTTATATGCAAGGAGCTTAGATGGATCTACGTTAACTTGATACTGCCTAACGTTTCCGCCGAAAGATAAGACGTCGGTGACACCATCGACTGGCATAATGAGCAATTTAATTATCCAATCATTTAAACTTCTTAATGCCATTGAGTCATATCCTGCGTCTTTATCTGACACGAGCAAGTATTGAAATACTTGTCCTAGCCCAGACGTATTTGGTCCCATTTCAGGCGTACCTACACCGTCAGGTATCAACTCTTTTGCTGCTTGAAGCCGTTCAAAGACGAGCTGCCGAGCAAAATAGATATCTGTCCCTTCTTTAAAGACGACAGTAACGCCAGATAATCCTGTTTTGGAAATTGAACGTACTTGTTCAACATCAGGTAACGCATACATGACCGCTTCAATCGGATAAGTAATGAGTTGTTCCACTTCTTCTGCTGCAAGCCCCGGTGCTTCAGTGTTAACAGCGACTTGAACATTGGTTACATCTGGGAAAGCATCTAAGTTCAGTTTGGGGATCACCATTATTGCGCCAACAATAGTGGCAAATAAGGCAATCAATATAAGGAGTCGGTTGTTTACAGACCAATCTATAATTTTATTAAACATAGCGTCTCTCCTTAATGGTTATGCGGATCAAATCCGCCTTTAGCTATTTCAGAAGCAACAAAAAACGCTCCTTGAGTTACCACACGAGTACCACTTTCTAAACCAAAAATTTCTCTGAAATTACCTAGTGCACGACCTAACTCAACCTCTTTCGCTTTGAATTCACCGGGATGATCCTCAACAAAGACGGTCCAGTCTCCGTCCGCACTTCTAATTAAAGCTTCTTCTGGAACAGCCATAACTTTTTGTTCAGTGGCAAATTGAAAATATACTTTAACAAACATGCCTGAATGGAGATTGTCATCTGCATTATTAACACTTAGGCGAATGATTCGAGTTCTAGTGATGGGATCAATCGTGTGGGCTTCCTGAATAACTTTTGCCTTATAATCCTCTCCTTCTAATTTAACTATTGCCGGAGAGTTGATTGATAGATTGAGCTTTTTGTTGGGTGATACTTTAGCTTCCACCCACAGCTTATTTTCATCTGCCAAAAGCATGATAGTATCACCCGCATCGACTCGTTGGCCTTGGGTGAAGTCATCTTGTAAAACTACTCCTTCTCGCTGAGCTACTAGCGAATATTGGCCAAACGAAGTTATGTCTTTATTTGATATGTCTTTTATCGCTTTTTCAGTTAACCCTAGTGCGATAAGTTTTCCGTATGTGGCGTTAAATGTGGTTTGAGCCTGAAGTAAACGACTTTCACTTACTGTTTTGTTGCCTAATTTCTTTACTCGCTGCCATTCAGTTGACGCAATCAAGTAGTCAGCTTGAGCTTGAGCCATTGCTTCACTAAATAGGGTGACCAGCTTTTGTCCTTTTTCTACGTGTTCACCGAGTGCAGTATGTCTGCTTATTATCACTGACTCGGTACGGGGAGAAACGACATAGCTGCTATAACCATCTACTTTGACCTCTCCGGGCGCATAGATTGTACTGAATTGATAATCAGGTCTTATGCTTTGAACTTTAATATTGGCTAGTGACATTTTTTGAGGGCTTAGAGTAATACCTTCTTCATGTTCCTCTTCAGTTTCTTTATTTTTGCTCTCTTGGTCGTGACCATGTTCGTCATGTTCTGTGTCTTTTTCAGAATGGTTGCCTTCATTTTCCTGATGGCCTTCTTCTACATGATTTTCTTCACTTTCCGAGTGTTCGTGTTTATGTTTTTTGGGATTTGCTGTTACAGGTTCAATTGTATTTACTTGTAGAGCATACACTTCACCGCTTAATGTCCCACCTAAAAAAAGTCCACTAATTACTATTGCTAATAATTTTTTGCTAAATAATGTATTCATTTTTTACCTATATTCTTTTAACGTTTAAGATTTCTAATTGCCGTTTTAACTAATTAAATCTTAAACTTAGATAATTGACCCATGCTCCAAATGAAGGCTATTTCAGAGAGTCTAAATTGTTTTTCTAGTTGAATGCCCGAGTGCAATCCATCAGCTCTTTGGCTCAACGCTATTAGATAGTCTGAAGTATTGATGTCTCCAGCCTCCCAACGAGCGTTTAGCAACCTCGCGCTATTATCAATTCGGTTTTGCATAAGGTTTTGCCATCGCTGATAGTATTTTTTACTGATCATGAGGGATTCATAGTTGGCCTGAGCTTCAAAAGAGCGTTTTCGATAAATGGATTGGAAATAAGCTTCCGCAGCAACGGCTTCTGAATATGCCGCTTTAGTAGCATCGGAATAGTTATTTCTGATATTCAAAGGCATAGAGAATGTTAAGCCAACGATATTATCGTCACTATTTTTTCCTGCGCTAATCCCTATGGTGGGATTAGCTTTATTCTCTATGGTTGTTAGTTGTGCTTTAGCTTGTTGCTCTTTCCATTTTGCTTTAGCCAATTGTACTTGGGGGTGTTGTTCAATCCATTCAGCTTTGTATGAATAGTTTTCAACATCGAAATCAATAGAGATTTTACTGGCTAACTCTGGTGTCCAATCAGGCAGCAGCTCTTTAACTTTAACCTCAGCATTTTTTAGCTCTATTTGATATTCAGCTATTTCACTAAAAACTTGAGACAAGTTTAAGTAAACCAGCTCAGCATCTAGAGGCTCAAGTATTCCCGCCTTTTGTTTGTCTTCCACAATACTAAGTAAGGTTTGCAGTTGACCTTCTCTCTCCGTAGATAGCTGTGCAGTATCTTTCGCTGATTGCCAATTTGTCAAAGCAATTAACGCATCGGCCTTTTTTGAATCGATTAAATTCAATAAGTGCTGCTGGCTGGCATAAAGAGTTATCTCGCCAATTGACGTATTGGCAGAGCGTTTATCCCAAAAATCAATGGTCTGACTCAAACCGATTGAATAGTTATTAAAATCACCTTCTTTCTCAAAACTTGCGTCAAGCTCAGGGTTATATATTGCCTGAGTTAAGCTTTTTGCATGATGATTGCTTGCGATTAACAACTCTCTTGCTTCAATTATTTCGGGATCTTTATTTATTTGTGTGTCTAACCACGACTCACTTTTTTGCTTGCTGTAAGCGGCATTTGAAATGCTTACAAGCAGGCAAAATGACAGGCATACGCCTGTATTTTTTAAATATTTATACATAGGACTTCTTAAATTTTTAATTAATAAACATCAACCCATTTACCGATTTTTAATCGATGAATGGATGGTTATAAATCTACAAATTTAAGAAATAGGGGGGCGTAATATAGCGTCTAAAAATTCTTTTGTTTGATCGAATTGATAAGGTATTAGGTTGTTGTTATATAACTTTGTTGCACTATTTGAATTGCTAATTAATATCCAAGATAAGTGGCTGCCGCTACAATGACCACAATGATGACAATCTTTGATGTCGTGGCCTGCTTTTTCATCTGAATTGTCGTCAAAAATTTTAAAATCACTTTTGTGATCATGTTGGGTTTGTATGTGTTCAATATCTATTTGGTGGCTTTGTGAAGTTGCAGACGCGACAGCAGTTATCGATTGCAACACAATCGAAACTATTAACAGTAATTTAAGCGCAACAGCCAAGTTCAAAGTGACTACCTAATGGGAATATAACATATAAACGTTAGCATATAGTTTTCTGTGGAGCTAGTGATTTCAGTCAAGTTCAAACAATTACTTTTTATAAATCTATTGTTAGATAAAGATTCTTGACTCTATAGTTGGTATAGAGTTTACACTAGTGCAAAATATTTAATGGAAAGATTTTATGTCAGAAAAATGCTCTGGGCAATGTCAGTCCTCTCCAGCTAGCAATGACCTGAATAATAACCACATCGATTCAGATGATTTTGGCGGAAAGTTTGTCAGTACTTTTAAGGTTTCCCAAATGGATTGTCCTTCTGAGGAGCGTTTAATTCGACTGGCTATAGAAGGAATTAGCACAACTATTGGGTTGCAGTTTGATATCCCCAGTCGGTTAGTTAAAGTTTTCCATGATGACAATTTGGATGAGATTACTAACAAACTGCAATCTCTCAATTTAGGTGCTTCACTAGAATCAACAAGTGAAAGTTGCAGTAAAGAAGCTGCAAGAGCGAGAAAGTTAGATCAATCAAACAAAGCAAGTGAAATGTCAGCACTTAGATGGCTGTTATTGATTAACGGAGTTATGTTTTTTGTTGAAGTGGTCGCCGGAGTTATTGCTCAATCTGCCGGACTCATTGCGGATTCTTTGGATATGTTTGCGGATGCTGCTGTGTATGGACTAGCTATATATGCTGTTGGTAAGACAGTTAGCCTGAAATTAAGGGCAGCACATATATCTGGATTATTGCAGGTTATTTTAGCGCTTGGAGCTTTAAGTGAGGTAATTCGACGTTTTATTTATGGGAGTGAACCGATTTCATCGTTGATGATGATATTTGGTGGGGTTGCACTAATTGCTAACGTAGCTTGTTTGTTTTTAATTTATAGAAATAAAGAAGATGGTGCTCATATGAAAGCGAGTTGGATATTTTCAGCCAACGACGTTATTGCAAATGTTGGTGTTATCTTAGCTGGCCTTCTCGTGACGCTGACAGATAGCCGTTATCCAGACTTAGTTATCGGGTTAATAATTTCCCTTGTTGTATTGAACGGCGCACGCCGAATTCTACAGTTAAAGTACTAATAGCCATTATTCATGACTGTTTGAAAGCAACGTATTCAGTATCAAGACAGGGAAATTTACAATGAAAAAAAATACACCTTATATACCTCCGTTACGTTTTCACTGGTTGACTCGTTACTATGACAGAATCGTTGCAATTACTACACGAGAAAAATTTTTTAAAAGTTTAATTGTGAAGAAAATAGCTCAAACCAAAGGAAATGAACTGTTAGATGTGGGCTGTGGTACAGGAACATTAACAAAAACAATTGCTGAAAATTTTCCTCATTTTAAGGTGACAGGTTTGGATGCTGACCAAACAGCATTAGATATTCTTCGAAAAAAACTCAGTGAGAAAGAACTCAATATTTCGCTGATACAAGGTTTTGGTCAAGAAATGCCTTTTGGTGAAAACTCTTATGATATAGCTGTTTCGAGTTTGTTTTTTCACCACCTTACTCGTTTAGATAAAATAGCAACACTAAAAGAAATTCGTAGAACGCTCAAACCGAGCGGGGCATTGTACATTGCTGATTGGGGCAAGCCGACCTCCATTTTACAACGAGCATTATTCTTAATAGTTCAATGTTTAGATGGTTTTAAAACGACAAAAGATAATGTGGATGGATACCTCCCGTCATTGATAGTAGAAGCGGGGTTTGTCAACGTTTATGAACAAGATGCTATTCCTACTGTATTAGGGACAGTTAGATTGATTAAAGCATGTTAGACCTGCAATGACCTTTCTACGCTTACCTAGTTTCACAACATATTTAACATATGTGATGCTGCTATTAATCGCAGCACATTCTGTGATTTGTTCGCCGAATGATTTTGATGATCTTTCTTTTTTTACGCCAATTAATTCTTCATATGTTTTAGAGCAATCAACAGAAGCTACGGAGCTTACTCAGCTCCAGAATAGCAGCTCGTTAGTAGATGAGTGCAATTTTTGTTGTTGCCAATTATTCATATATACAGATGTGCCTTCCGAGCCTAACCAAGTGATTGATTTTCCTCTTGCTGAGACCATAGTTTCTAGCGAGCAAAAAGGTTATATATCCTTGCCATTTCGACCACCAAAACTAGCTTAGATTACCCCGAAAATTAGGTAGAGCCATCTTCTACACCCACAGTTTTATAGAATAAAATTAATAGGAAAGTATACATGAGACTTAATGTATCACCGCACCGAAAGGTAGCGAAGGTGAGGTGTATAACACCTCGATATAAATATTTTGCGTGCTTAATGATTTCGCTTTTAACATTTAATGTTAACGCTTTTGAAAAGGAGCTTAACCTGCAAGAGGCAATACGTTGGACACTCAAGCAAAATCCAGAGTTAAAAATATTTGATTTCAAGCAACAAGCTTTAATAGGACAAGAACAAACAGCAAGCTTAAATCCGGCATTTGAGCTTGAAGTAGAAGCTGAGAACTTTGCAGGTTCAGGTGACTTCAATAAATTTGATAGTGCTGAATTAACGATTGCTCTTTCTTCCGTGATTGAAATGGGAGATAAGCGTTCTGCAAGAATTGGACTTATTTCTAATTCTAAAAAGCTGTTGAATGCTAAAACGGAAGTTGAGGCGTTAAATTTGATAGCTCAAGTTACTCAACAATTTATCGAGGTACTCGCTTCACAAGAAAGAGTCTTATTAGCCGATAATGCGTTAAGTCTAGCTCAAGAAGCATTCAATGTTGTTGATGAACGTAATCGTGCAGGAGCAACCCCTAATGCTGAGGTAAAGCGAGCGAGGGCAGCGATTGCCCAAGCTAAGCTAACCTCTCAATCAGAAAAGAAACGCCTAGAATATTTAAGGCTGTCTTTAGCCGCTTTTTGGGGAGAATCAACGCTGAACTTCTCGAAGGTAACAGGTGATTTATTTCAATTTGGAAATGATAGTGATTTTGAGACGCTTTTTGCAAAGTTAGAAACAAATCCTGCCATTCAAATTTACGCCAATGAGGAGCGACTTAAGGAAGCTGAGTTGCGTTTAGCCAGAACTGAGTCAACTGCCAATATTCAGTGGTCTGTAGGGGTTAGACGCTCTCAAGAAAGTAATGATACTGCCTTAGTCGCAGGCTTTAGCCTACCGTTATTTGCTGACAAGCGAAACTCAGGAGCAATCGCGAGTGCCTTAGCTGAGCGTGATCAAGTTGCCATTGAAAAAGATGTAACGAAATTAAAGCTTAGAAATCATTTGCTGCGAGCATACTCGAATAGGCAGCAAGCTATTTTGACGACAAATGCACTAAGACAGTCGGTAATTCCAATGTTAGATCAGGCACTAGATGATACCCAAATTGCTTATCAAAAAGGTCGTAATGGCTATCTTGACTATGTATCAGCTAGACAAGAACTACTAAACGCTCGTCGCACGCTGATTGATGCTGCTTCTGCTGCTTTGTTTTACGGGGCCGAGATTGAAAAATTAACGAATGAAGCGTTATCACTTTAATTTAAAAATTGATTTTTAATTCGACCGATAATCGAATTACTTAGGAAAAAAAATGAAAAACTATTTAATTGCATTATTTATTTTTGTAGGGATTTCGTCGCTGTCTCAATTGGTTTGGGCAAGTGATGAGGACTCCGAAGAGAGTATAAGTAAAATAAAAAACGAGATGTCGGAAAAAGTAGGCATAGAAACAACTAGGTTATCACCTAGAAGACTTAATCAAGAAATTTCTGTTTATGGTAAGACAACCATAGGGGTAGAGCAACTGTTTCAGATAAACGCTAGATACAATGGCGTTATAAAGACGATTAATTACACTATTGGAGATAAGGTAAAAAAAGGAGATCTTCTAGCTGTTATTGAATCGAATGAAAGTTTAAATACCTACGAGGTAAGGTCTCCGGTATCAGGTTTAGTTATACAAAGAAATGGGAATGTTGTTCTGCGCAACTAAATCA
>NZ_PPSW01000022.1 GCF_005876835.1 Pseudoalteromonas phenolica | reverse complement strand
ATCGCCAGCAAAGGTTGCCCCGGGCAATTAAAGAAACCCGTTGCAGAAATGCAGCGGGTTTTTTGCTTTTAAGTTCAGAATTTTCGCATCGATATGTAAGTGTCTCAGCGTTTGTTAAAATGGATTGATTCATCTTGCGTAAAAGAAGCGCTCTCACTGCGTTCGCAGTCGCTAATTTTGCGCGAAAAGAATGTAAGCGCTACGCGCTTGTCATAAACCTTTCACACTATACTTGCGCAAAAGAAGCGCTCTCACTGCGTTCGCATTCGCTAATTTTGCACCATAAGCGCAAGGTGAAGTGAGCAGCTTTCACAGTAGTTACTCTCTTCATTTTGAAACACTTTTCACACGCGTAAATAATTACACCCTCAACTCCAGTTAAACTAGCTCATTTCACCTTGCGCAAAAGAACCGTACTCACTACGTTCGCTGTCGGTAACCTTTTGCACTATGAAACAATCTCATGAGCTTTTATCTATCTAATATGCTGTAATGGTTAAACAACAATCATAAGGAACTCTAATGAAATCAATCTTATATGTCTTTTTCTTAACTATTTCATTATCAGCTTTTGCTAATCCATTGAAGGGTACTTGGGAGTATGTCAGTGGTGAATATGCAACACCTGATGGAAATGTTAAAGCTGAAGCGCCGGCAGTTACTTCGACTCGAATCGTTTCTGATACACACTTCAGTTATATTACACGCCACTCAAATAAGTTTGCTTATGCAGGTGGAGGCACATATGTTATCAAAGATAACTATTTTATTGAGACAGTGGAGTATGGCAATTTAGAAGATTATATTGGTAGGACTATGGCCTTTACCTATAGAGTCGAAGGTGATCTTTGGTATCACACCCTGTATGAAAATGGTAAGTTCGTTGAGAGTGAAATCTGGAAAAGGGTACCGAGCAAACTTTAAAATACCTTTATTACTCTGAATCTTAGAAAGTTATTGAAAATGTTCTGTAATTAAGTAAAGTACACTATCGCTTTTTAGAAGTTATATTGTAAGCAGTATTTACGTGTATATTGAATGCCAAATGCTGTTCAGGGGTTAGTATGAGCATAGAGCATAAAACAAGAACTCAACTTGTTGCAGAAGCAATTAGAGAGAAAATACTTTCTGGTGAGATCAAAGCTGGTGAACCATTAAGACAAGCTGCTTTAGCTGAAGAGTTGAACGTGAGCAGAATACCTGTTCGAGAAGCGTTACTACAATTAGAAGCTGAAGGTCTTGTTAATTTCGAAGCTCACAAAGGTGCAACAGCAACACAATTAAGTGCTGATCAAATAGATGAAATTTTTGATTTACGTGCTTTGTTAGAGGCAGAGTTATTAAGCCATTCTATTCAGAAGCTTACACCTCGTGATTTATTAGAAGCTGAAGCTATATTGTATGATTTAGAAGAGGCTGTTGAACGAGGTGACACACAACTAGCTACTGGTAAATTGAATGCTGAGTTTCACGGAAAGCTATATTGTAAAGCTGAGAGACCGCAAACTGCGGAACTGGTAGATATGTATAGTAAGAACTCTGAACGATATGTTCGTATGCATATTTTACTGGCAGGTGGTTTTGCAACTGCGCCTGAAGAGCACCGTACGTTATTAGACTTATGTAAGCAAAAAGACATAGATGCCGCGTGCACTTTCTTGAAAAAACATATTCTAAGCGCCAAAGAAGACATAAAAGAGCTTCTTATTAAGATGGAACAAGAATAGAATGAGCGGCAAAGCCGCTCTTTTTTTACAATGTATACTTACTTATTATTCTGTACACTTCGTTGATATTGTCTCCGGCTTTAAATTCTTTAACAAGTGGTTCAGTCTCAGAACCAATCCATAGTTTTAGTTCGGCATCCATGTCAAAATGACCAGCAGACTCTTTACTAAATTTAGTGATCTTGTTGTATGGGATAGTTAATATCTCCATTTTAGAACCTGTTACCCCTTGTTTATCAACTAATATTAAACGTTTATTAGTGAAAACAAACATGTCACGAATCACTTGATAAGCTTTCTCTAATACTTCACCTTCAATTAGGCTATCTGCAAGTAACTCTTCTGTTTTACCACTATCAGCTTCACTTGCATTTCCTAATAATCCACTTAATAAACCCATTGTTACTCCTTATTAAATAACTCGTTTTCTAACGTGTTACCATTAATTAATTGTCGATACTGCCAATTCAGTTTATGACAATATTTTAGTAAATGTACATCAAATTGCTTATTTTCAGCTTTGTACTCAATGACAAACTCTTTGCTTTGAGTCTGCTGAACGTGTGTGACATCCTGCAATTGCTTCAAGTAATCAAGCGCTTGATGAGGTTCGTTGATAAGTTGCAATGTTAAATAATTATGCTCACCTTGATAGTTATGGGTCTTGTGTTCAGAAAGCTCGCCTTGCTCTAAATATAAAATATGTGAACAAAGCCTTTCTAATTCACTTAGATCGTGTGAACTTAATATAAATGTAGCCTGATCACTTAAATCAGAAATTATATTTCTGATCTCTCTTGCATTTACAGGGTCTAAGCCTGCTGTTGCCTCGTCAAGAAGAATGATTTCTGGTTTATCAATTAATGCCTGAGCAATACAAACTCTTTTTCTCATCCCGTGAGATAGCTCAGAAACTCTTGAGTTGACGTTATCTTTTAGTCCGACTAATTCAAGTACTCTGTGTGTTTCTTTTATAGAGGCAGGTTTTGATAACCCTTGAAGTCTACTATAAAAACAAAGTTGTTTTTCTAGTGAAAACCTTGGATCTAACTGAGCATCCTGCGGCAAGGCTGAAAGTTTACTGAAAAGTTTCGGGTCTCCGAGTTGCTGACCCAAAATATCAACTTGTCCTGAGTCTGGCTCTAGATAACCGCACAAAATACTGAAGAGAGTGGTTTTACCAGCACCATTAGGCCCTATAAGCGCCGTTGTTTTACCTTGTTCAATTTCAAAAGACACATTTTTTAAAGCGGCTTTTGATCCAAAGCTTTTACTTAAATTTGTTACTTTTATTACTGAACTCATAATGCACGTTTCCTTAAAGCAACAAGAGAAATAAATAACCAACCCACACTTTGTACAACAGGTAATAGCCAATCAATAAAAGATGTATTCTTTTGCCCTGCTACATCTGCAATTTGTTCGCCAGGAAAGACATAAAACAAAGTATCAATAAACGGAATATAATGCGCAAGATAGGCAATGACAGCTGAGCCTAATGTGAATAACAAAATTGCCATTACGATACTTAATCTTGATGAGCTAGTGACTATGTTAAGAAATGCCATCAGCGCAATAAAAGGCATGCTTATTAAAGTTAACTGTATACTGAGCTTTAAGCCAAGTAATAAGCCACTTGAAAATAGAGAAGGGTCTCTATAAGACATAATCAGTAATGTTGCTAAGACAGTAGAAACAATTAAAATAGCGACGATTAATAGCTGTCCTAAATAACGACCTAGGAGAATTTCGTCTCTCGTACTTCTTAGAGATAAAAATCTGAGAGTACCTCTCTGTCTGTCTCCTACAGTTTGATCTGAGCTCACAAATAATGAAAACAGTGGAAAGCAATAAAGGGAAATTACCCAGTAAATTGCAAACTCAGCTTCTGGCCATGATATGAGCTCTTGAAAGCCAATTCCGCCTGCAAGCTGCCTAGCAATATCTTTAAACATTGGGCCACTTAAAAAAGGTACGGCTTCGGCAATGAGATATTTAAAAATCATAAACCAAACCATTGCGAATGCGGCGAGGGCCAATAAACCTCTTTTTGTAGCAAATAAACGCGTTAATTCAAATTGCGTAATTTGCCATACTCGAAACAATGACATAAATTCTCCTTTAACTTACGTTAACATTAGTTGTTACTCTAAATAAATTAAAGACTTAAATTGTTTCAGAGTATGGCAGTTGTAACAAAGTTATCTAATCAAGAGTAACTTTGAAGTTACCAGCCACACTGTCGACCTTGGTTTTGCTCGTCTAAATATTTTTGCAGTGGTGCAAAGTAATCTAGGATTGCAGTTGCATCCATCTGTTCGTTACCAGTAAGCGTAGCTAATGCTTCCTGCCATGGGCGACTACTACCCATTTCAAGCATAGTATTTAAACGCTCGCCAGCTTCTTTAGAGTTGTAAACAGAGCAACGATGAATTGAGCCTTTGTCACCAGCTATCTCACATAGTGCTTTATGAAACTCAAATTGTAAGATATGCGCTAAAAAGTAACGTGTGTAAGGTACATTACCTGGTACATGATACTTTGCACCTGGATCAAAATCGTTTTCAGTTCTGACTATTGGCGCTTTAATTCCTTGATATTTTTCACGAAGCTCCCACCAAGCTTGATTGTATTCTGCTGGGCTGATTTCACCATTGAAGACTTTCCAACGCCATTGATCTACTAGTAATCCAAAAGGAATAAATGCAACTTTGTCTAGCGCCATCTTCATTAGCAGACCAATGTCTTTTGACTCGTCTGGTACTTCATCTAACAAACCGATTTCTTTTAAGTACCCAGGTGTAACTGAAAGCGCAATTGTATCGCCAATGGCTTCATGGAAACCGTCATTTGCACTTTCTTGGTAATATACTGGTTGTGTATTGTAAGCGCGTTGATAGAAGTTATGTCCTAACTCATGGTGAATAACAGAAAACTCCTCGCCTGTACGCTGAATACACATCTTGATGCGTAAATCATCTTTAGCATCTAGATTCCACGCAGAAGCATGGCATTGTACATCTCTATCCTTAGGTTTTGTGAATAGTGAGCGACTATAAAATGTTTCAGGTAGTGGAGCGAATCCCATCGAAGTGAAAAACTTTTCAGCACCTTTGACCATGGTTAGCTCATCATAATTATGTTTCGCTAGCAGCTCGGTTACATCATAGCCTGGATCAGCATTTTCAGGTGCAACAACGTCGTATATGTTGCCCCAAGTTTGTGCCCACATATTACCTAGTAAGTGAGCAGGGATCGGTTGGTCCTGAGGTACTTTATCTTCTCCATACTTCTCACCAAGCTTGGCACGAACATGACAATGTAAAGAATCATAAAGAGGCTTTACTTGCCCCCAAATTCTGTCTAGTTCATTAGCAAAATCATCAGCAGGCATATCATACTTACTTCGCCACATAGCCCCTGTATCTGCATAACCAAGTTCTTTTGCCCCTTCGTTTGTTAAAACAACTTGCTTTTCATAAAGAGGGCGCATTGGCTTTGCAACTTGACGCCAACCTTGCCAGATATCTAGTAACTCTTCGTAATCTCTAGACGAGGCCATTTTGGATGTCATATCACCCAAGCTCATGCACTCATTGCCTTTACAGTATTTGCCTTTACCATACATGCCGTCTAATTCAGCTAGAATGCTCGCAAGTTCTTTAGATTTTTCCGCATTTTGAGGAGCAGGTAAAGTAAGCGCTAATTTGAGTTTATCCATTTTCCGGCGATTATCTTCGCTCAGAGAAAGTGAATCAAATTTTGCTGCTTCATTAGCCAAACGTACAACAACGTCTGTGTATTCACGATTAACATCAGCAGAGAGTGACGCAGTGTCTTCTGTTATAAAATTTGCGTAAATCCAAGCCGCACGAGAAGCTCTGGCGTTAAGGTCTACCAACGTTTCTGCGGAGCTTGCTAAAAAGGTTTCGGCATCTTGTTCAGTGACTTTTTTGTTATGGCTTACCGTATTACAGGCTGTAAGTGCGAGTGTACTTGATACGATTAACGCACCAATACTCAGTTTAAATTTTGCTGTCATTATTTCTCTCAGTTGTAATTATTGTGTCGAATAATAGCAGCGCTTCAGAGGTGCGACAATGTGGCAAGTTAATGTGGATGAATTTGAAAACAAAAAAGGCTGGATAACCAGCCTTATGTTTAAAACTTATCTTGCAAATGGGTCTGGGTTAATCTTATCTACGTACCATTTGCCTTTCTTACGAATCATTTGAACGCTGCGCATATCGTCAACTTGTTCACCCCGAAGCATACCAGTGAATACTAAATTGACTTTGGCATCATCGCCATATTGCTCACGAAGGCTCTGATTGGTCATATCAACTTCAATTGTTACAGAGTCATACTGAAGATTTACTAAGTTTCTTGCAAATTGTTTTGCTGTTCCATAAGAGCGCATGATCCTGCCCATTTTCGGCGTTGCGAGCTGTATCGCTGCATCAAAATCTTTTTTGTTATAGATGGCATCAAAATACATGGTCGCTGCATAACCTGGGCTACTTTTGTCGCCCCTTGCAGATTCATCCGAGCCACAGCCGAAAAATGTAACTAGAACAAGAAGAAGCAGTGTGGTGATTTTTGTCATAGTGAGAAAATATTATTAAACAACTTAACTTAGTGTGTCTCGTTAAGTTTATTTTGTAAAGTGAATGAGAAAACTTTGAGAAACAAAAAAGCTCGGCATTTACAATGCCGAGCTTTTACCAGCCTTAAGTCTTAGTTATTTAGCGAATTTTCTAAATTCGCATTTACTGTATTTTTGATTTGTTTGTTTTTCTTACGAAACAAACCTTTGATATCTTCAAGCACAACATACTGACATGGTATTAATATCAAGGTGATAACTGTCGCAAACAGAACTCCAAATGCGAGTGATACTGCCATTGGGATCACTATCTGTGCCTGTAGACTGGTTTCTGTGATAATTGGAACCAGACCAATAAATGTGGTTAAAGAGGTAAGTAGTATTGCTCTAAATCTTTTACAACCAGCCTCAACAACAGCTTGTTTGAGTGCAATCCCTTCTTCTCTGGCTTTATTCACAAAATCAACCATTACAAGTGAATCATTAACTACCACACCTGCAACCGCGATTATTCCAAAGAAAGATAGACTACTCATTGTCATGCCCATCACCACGTGGCCAAAAACGGCACCAACCACACCAAATGGGATCACAGACATGATTAATATAGGTTGTGAGTATGAGCGAAGCGGAATAGCAAGTAGGGCAAAGATGATCATCATTGATAATGCAAAATCTCGGATCTGCTCAGCAACACTGTCCATTTCTTCTTGAATCCGGCCTGCAACGTTACTTTGAACTCCTGGGTAGTTTTTCAATAGAGAAGGCAGGTATTCATCACGGATCTCTTTAGCAATTTTGAACGGCTCAGCTTGATTTGTATCTACTGCTGCCCAAACATTAATAGTACGTTTCGCATTTTCACGACGGATACGACTCACACCATCGACTAGATTAATTTTAGCGACTTCAACTAGAGGCACTTCAGCACCAGCAGGAGTAATGATACGCACATTTTGTATATCACTAATAGAGTTGCGCGATTCTTTAGGGTAGCGGATCATCACTTTAATTTCTTCACCTTCACGAAGAATGCGTTGTGCTTCAAGGCCGTAGTAACTAAAGTTAACCTGGGATGCAACATCAGCCAGAGTTAAGCCCATACTGTATGCAAGTGGTTTTAATTCCAGTTGAACTTCGTCTGTTGCACTTTGCATAGAGTCGTTCACGTCACCTACACCAGCCATAGAGTTCAGTTTAGCCTTAAGCTGTTCAGCAACTTCTTTTAACTCGTCTTTATTCTTACCTTCGAGTCTGAAGCTAATGTCGCCATCATCTCGACCACCATTCATGATGCTATCTTCGATGTTAAGTGTTTTAACACCTGGTAAAGGCGGCATTTGTTCGCGCCACATGGCACTTAACGCGAAAGTGTCGATAGGGCGAAGGTCTGGCTCTACTAAGATAGCCATGATCTGAGCGTTGGTTCTACCACGTAGGCTAACCGACAGGTCACGTACCATTTTTTGGCCATACTTAGCTTCGATCTGTTTGTCGACTTCTAAAATAAGTGCTTCAACTTTTTGCGCAGTTTCAAGTGTTGCTGTCTCAGAGCTTGAAAGGTTCATCTCTATTCTTACTTGAGGGAAGTCATGTGGAATTTTAGGGTTTGCGACAAACTTTACTAATCCACCGGCAAACATGCCTGCAGCGACTATAAGTACGGTTAAGAAACCAACAATTACGGTGTAACGGTAGTGAATACAGCGTTCAATAAATGGGCGGTATAGATTTTCGATAAAGTTTTTAAGACCCCCATCTAAAATTTCACGTAAACGGTGGAATGGGTTTTTAGGGTTACTCGGCTTATCTTTCATCGCTGCTAAGTGAGCCGGTAAGATTAGCTTAGACTCAACTAGAGAGAAGATTAGGCAAAGGATAATGACACCACCAATGGCCTTTGAAAATGCCGCTGCTGGGCCTGTTGCTAGTGTTTGTGGTAAAAATGCGGCAACCGTAGTCAAAACACCAAAAGTTGCTGGAATAGCAACGCGTTTTACACCTCGTACTACGTTATCAAGGCTATGACCTTTTTTTTCTATTTCTGCATGGACAGATTCACCCACCACAATGGCATCGTCAACCACAATACCGAGTACTAGAATGAATGCGAATAATGAAGCGAGGTTAATGGTCACATCTAAAAAGCCCATCGGCATAAATAAAAATGCACCAAGAAACGAAACTGGTAAGCCCATCATCACCCAAAATGCTAAGCGTACACGCAAGAACAGCGCAAGCATCAACATAACCAGAATACCACCCCAAATCATGTTCTCGATCATCATATTCAAGCGGCCATCTAGGTAGTAAGTTAAATCAATGAAAGGTTCTATTTGAACGTCTGCTGGTAACGTTTTGTTGCGTTCAGCTAGGTATCTCTTAACTGTATCAGCAACTTTGGTAATATCTTGATCTTTTGACGCTCTAAGCTCAAAAGTCAGTGAATTTTTGCCATTGTATTTTGAAAATTGTAAGCCTTCTTCAAAACCATCTTTAACTACAGCAACATCTCTTAAGAAAATCTGCGCGCCATCTTCAATTGTCTTTAATGGTAAGTTTTCAAATTCATGGCCTCGATATGCCTGATTTTCAACACGCATTGAAATGTAGCCATTATCAGAGCGTATTTGACCTGCTGACATATTGGCTGAAAAGGCACGCACTGCTGAAGATATATCTCTAAAAGTTAAGCCATACTCACGAAGCTTATCTGGGCTAACCTCGATACCAATTTCATAGTTTAAACCACTGAAAAAACTTAACAGGTTTACACCAGGAAGGGCTAACATTTCGTCATGTAAGGTATTGCCAAGCTCTTTTAGTTCGGCATTGCTCAAGCTGCCACTCAGTGACATCCACATCACTTCTTGTTCGAACTTGTCGTATCGAACGATAGGGCGCTCCATGCCTATTGGAAAACTCGAAATCGAATCAACCTGCATTTTCACTTCATCAAGCACTTCCTGCGGGTTGTACCCTTCTTGAACTTGTATCCAAGTTTGCGAAAACCCACGGTTAGAATAGGTGATGAGTCGTTTGATCCCTTCAAGGCCTTCCATTGATTCTTCTACTTTAATGGTTATGCCTTCTTCAACTTCTTGAGGCGCCGCCCCAGGGTAAACTGCTTGAATACTTAACCATGGACTTTCAAATTGGGGAAACATCTGTTTGCGAATAGAAAAAGCCGTTAAGATCCCGCCGACTAATATAAATATCATTAATAAGTTTGCAGCAACGGGGTTGCGTGCAAACCAGGCAATTAAACCTTTTTCAGTTGATGTACTCATGCTTATTCCTCCTTAAGCGCAAGCTGCGTTTCAGGAGAAGTAATAGGAGAGTCATCGGTACGAAGTTGCATTCCCTCGGTTGGATACTCTAGTGCAGACGTAATGATTTGAGCGCCATTCATAAGGCCTTGATCAATAATTGCTATGCCATTTGTTTCACGGATGATATTCACACCCTTAAAGCTCAGGGTTAAATCATCATTTAGAACGGCAATCTTATTGTCTTTAATTAAGTGTTGCGGTACTTGAATGGCATTTTCAACTAAAGCGCCTTCAATAGAAGCATTTAAGTACGCACCAAAGCGTAGCTGTTTTGAACTATCTGAATAAGGCTGCGGAACTTGTGCAACTAAATAAGTCATACGGCTGCGCTGATCTATGACACCTTCGCTACGCACCACTGTACCTTGCCAAGTAACAGTTTTGCCCGCAACTTGTGCCGTTAAAGCGACATTTGCATCAACACCTTGTTGAGGTAGGTATTGTAATTCATGATCAGCGACGGGAAGACGTATTTCAGCCACTGAAGTTGAATTTAAAATACCAAATTTACTGCCAGGGTTTACAACACTACCTAAACTGACAACGCGGCTTTCAATAATTGAATCATAAGGTGCTTTGATGTAAGTTCGTTCAAGGTTTCGCTTTGCACGTTTTACACTTGCTTGAGCGGCCTTAAAACGGGCAAGTTTTTCAGCAAGTTGAGGTTTACGCAAATACAGTTCAGAAGGGATAGTCTCATTGGCATTGTTCTTAATACGTTGCCATTCTTTTTTAGCAACATGTGCTTGAGCCTGTTCAATTTCGAGTGCAGAGCTTGCTTGTGCAAGACTAGCTTCTGCTTCAATTAAGGCTGCTTCATAGTCGTTAGGATCTATGCGGGCTAAAATATCACCTTGTTGAACAAAGCCGCCTTTTACAAATTTATCTGAAAGCTCAATAATTTGTCCACTAACTTGTGCGACTAGTTCTGTTGTGTACTTAGGTTTAACTATTCCATAGGACTCAACGTTGAGTCTCATATCTGAGATGGTGATAGGCGCAGCCTGTACAAGAGGGTGAATGATTTTCTCTGGTTTTTTTTCAGGTGCTTGTTTCATAGATGAAAGTCCAATGAAAACAGCAACACCACCAGCTAAAACCGCTAAGGGTAAGAGAATTTGTTTTTTACTAGCCACAATAATAGTCCTTCCGACGGTAGAATGACGCTTCAGCATTCTATTTTATTAATCTACACAATGAGCATACTCGATCAGATGTTTCTAGGTATTTATATGCAGTAAGAAGATGTAACAATCCGTGTATTCATGACATAGTTATTTACATTTGCAGGTACAACCTAGATTATAAATATAGTTGATATTTTCAGGATAATTGATTCGGTGATTAATAATGCTTGTTTAGCGTGTTAATATATCTTTCTTATCATTTTCAGAGGTCGTCTTTGCGTGGAGTGTCGATTACACTGTGGAGCGTGTTGCATAGCGCCAAGCATAAGTACAAGTTTTCCTAATCACCCAAATGGTAAAAAAGCAGGTGAACGTTGTAAAAATTTGACCGATGATAACTTGTGTAAGTTGTTTGGTCAGCCGGAACGCCCCCCTGTTTGCCATGATTTTAAAGCGGTGGAGTGGGTATGTGGTCAAAATCAAACTGAAGCACTTCAGATCCTAACTGAACTTGAAACCCTGACAAGTTGATCATAACCCACCAGCTAGATCTAAGAAGTTTCCTGTTGCATAAGATGATTTTTCTGAAGCTAACCAATAAATGGCCTCAGCGACTTCTTCTGGCTCTCCACCGCGCTTCATAGGCAGTTTTTCTTTTAATCTATTCACTCGGTCTGGCTCTCCGCCGTCTGCGTGAATGTCTGTGTAGATTAACCCAGGCCTGACACAATTAACGCGAATGCCATTTGCGGCTACTTCTTTTGCAAGGCCGATAGTAAGCGTATCAATTGCGCCTTTGCTTGCAGCATAATCGACATATTCGTTAGGTGAGCCTGTTCTCGATGCTGCCGAAGAGACATTAATAATACTGCCGCCGGCGCCGCCAAACTCTGTCGACATATGCTTAATGGCGTATTTAGAACAAAGGAAATAACTCATCACATTACTCGTCAAGACCTCTTTTACTCGCTCCTCAGTTAACTCAATAAGTTTTGCCTGCGGTTTTAAAATACCCGCATTATTCACAAGCACATCGATTACACCGAGCTGTTCAGTGACAAGCCCAAATAGTTTTTGTACTTCGTTTTCTTTATTAACATCTGCTTTTATGGCAATGGCTGTTCCACCCATTGCTTTGATTTTGCAGACTACTGCATCAGCTGCATCTATATTGTTTAAGTAATTAACGCAAACGGCATAATCATTTTTTGCGAATAACAGCGCTGTCGCTGCACCAATCCCACGGCTTGCCCCTGTAATTACAACAGTTTTTTGTAATGTCATTTGTATTCCTTATCGGTAAAAAATCAGTTTGGTAAATATTTTGTTTCAAAAAGGTGTTTTTAGGTGATAAATAAAAGGCTATTTAAAGCAATGACAACAATCAACAGGATATGATTATGAAATTTAACCTTAAAAAGAAAAACCTAAAGCAATTAAATCGTAGCGTAAACGACTTAGAAAAGCAGCAAACTCCTCAAGTAGCTGGTGGTGTTTTGACTGATTATGCTTGTCTACCAACAGGTCATATTTGTCACCGTTTAAGTAAAGATGGTCATAATTCTTGTCTTTGCTGATTCTATGTTGAGCCTTCGGGCTCTTTTGAATCTAAGCTTTAATTAACTGAGGAATTCACTCAAATTTACTATGCTTAAATCAGAGTTCGTAAATTTGAAGATTTCCATGAAAACCTTTATAAATTTTATTTTTCTATTTTTGGCTGTTCCTTCATTAGCAAATTCAATTGTTGAAAATAAAATTACAGAAGCAGAAGACTATTTAACCGTTAACCCTGCACAATCATTAATTTTGCTTGATAGTATCTATGATAAAGAAAGGTTTTCTGACGAACAATTTATCCGCTGGCATTTGATCAGAATGAGAGCCGCTGTACCTACAAACCAATTAGATAAACTCAGTGAGTCTCTAGAAACCGTATTTCACTACAAACATCATCCTTACTTTAAAGCCCATTTAACTTCGTTTCTGAGTGGAACTGGGATCTATCTTAGGAAAAAGCAATTTCTGGCCGATGCACAAAAAAGTTTAGAGTGTGCTTATAAATATGCGCAAAATGAAAAGCAAAGGTTAACTTTAACGAATAGTTTGGCTTTGGTTTCACGCCAACAGAGCGATTATGACAGCGCTAGGTTACTATATAAAAAAGCTCGGGCATTGGCGGTTGAGACAAACCGGGAAAGCATCATTGCGATGATCGATAATAACCTCGGAATGATTGAATTCGATGACGGTAATATTAAAGAGGCGGAAGCGTATTACCGACAAGCATTAAAAGGCTATCAACTAATTGATAAACGCTCAGGAATAGTGACAGCTAGTATCAACTTACTTTTTTCATTCTTACTACAAGATAAGTTTTTGGATTATCAGCGCTTGTATTCGCCAACGGCAACCTTGACCCTAGCTTTTCCTAATCAATCTAAACAATCTCTTTTGTACTGGATCCATCAAAGATATTTACAGCTACAGGGAAGAAAAATTACCTTTCAGACAATTAAAAAACTAAAAGAGGCATATACTAATTTAGAAGACATTAAAGTCAAAACACACATATATCAGTATCTTGCCGAATTTATGAACATCTCTTTACAAGCACCAGAAAATAAAGCTAAGCGAGAGTTTAATCGCCCATGGTTTGTGGCTATCAAACAGTGTGACTGGGTTTTGAACTAGCTTTACTAAATTGCTTATAGGTCTAAATTCATAACTAATCCTACCCGTTATACAATTGATTGGTAAGATAAGCCCATTTGCATCAATGATAAGGCTTATTTAAAACTTTAATGACTTTTTCGGCGAAACCAGTAGGAAGTTAATCAATAATGAACTTTATTTAAGGTAGTGTTCATATTTCATTGGTTATAAAAGTCATTTGATTTTTAGGTGCATTAGGATATGTATAAATACGCTTTTTCAATATTATTGCTTGCTGCGTGCTTTGGTTTAGCTGCAAAAAATGATGTGTTGTCTTTGGATAGAATTGATGTCACCCAAGTTAAGTTTGCTTTTGAAAACGATGATAATGCGTATCCAGATGAGAGTGAATTTGCCATCGACCACTTTGTTTTGATGAGCAATGACAATGGAGAGCGTTGGGGGATTTTAACTATTACGAACCAATCGAGCGGCCGCAGAGAGTTACAAGCAAAACACATCATGGCGTTGTTTGCAGACGGTTCAAGATATTCCCCAATAAACTTTAAACAGCCTTTCAATGGCAATGAAACACAGTCTATTACTTTGAATTTTGGCGAAAATAAATTTCCAATTTTGTCGGTATATACGAGAAATTAATAATTTACTGTACAGGTCTCAAAATTAGATTTATCACACAGGTGATAATCTAAATAATATTTGTCTAGTTTAGGTTTAATGCCCTGCGTGAGGTAATTGTACATTAGCTCGGTACTTTTCCTGCCCATCTCAAAAGGCTTTTGCCCTAGATTCACAGTTGATAGACCGTGCTTAAGCGCATCAAGTTGAATTTGCTCAGTGTCAGCAGAGATGAGCACAAAGTTACCGTCGGCTATTTTACTTTTTGCTGCTTTCATGGTCTCTATATAGTCAGGGTTAAACTGAGCAAACCCTGCCACAGCCAAGAAGATTGGCGGATTTTTTAGTGTAGAAAAGCGCTCAACTTGTTCCAAAGAAGCATGTCTTTTCCCCATGGTATAAAGCGGGCAGCGAGGGTGCTCTACCCAACCATTGTCGCCAGATAAACGCTTTTTGCTTTGACCTGATAAAGCATGACGAACCCCTGCAAGGCGGGCATTCAGGTTTGGCGTAGTTTGATGACCAGACTGAAGACAAATACTTTGTTTTTCGACTGTTTTGTATTTTTTTGCCAACTCACCTAAGGCAACGCCAAAATCAAAATTATTCGTACCTATGTAAGCAAGCCTGTATTGTTGATGTTTGGGTAATAAATCAGAGTCGAATGTAATTACTGGAATATTTTTCTTCTTTAAGTTTTTGAGGGCATGCGTCACTAAGTATTCAGAGTGAGTGGTTGAGACTAAAAAGGCATCGATACTTTGCTCTGACAATTCGTTAATCACTAAGGACTGAGTTCTTACATCTTGATAATCATCAGCGCCATCATAAATGCATTTTAGATTATTAACCTTACTGGCAAAATTAAGGCAGCCTTTGAATGATTGTTCGTAAAATGAATCATTTTTGGTTTTACCTATAACAGCAATTGTGAATTGTTCGTTTGCATAAGCTTGGTTCAAAGTGCAACAAAACAAACTGAAAACACAGATAGATAGGTAAATAAATTGACGAAAAGAAAATTCCATTAATCAGTCTTAAATGATGTAAAAATGACGATACTTAAACAAGTATACATAATAAAATCATAAAACTATTAAGGTACAAAATATTTATTTATGCAAGCTAATATTTCTGAATTGTTTCACGTTAAGATGTCAGTTTAATTATTAGAAGTTAGACAACAAATTCGCTTTATTCAAATTAACTCTAGATTCTGTTTGTCATAAAACTGCAGTAAGCTAGTACTGCTCAGTCAATTAAATAGTTAGTTAAATAAGTTGCTTATGTTGTTGTATCAAGTCATTCGAAATCATATTCAAAACCTGGTCAATGAGGGGCGTTTAAAAGCCGGCTCTAAACTTCCTTCTGAGCGCAGTTTGCAAGAGCAGTTCAACTCTACGAGGATCACAGTGAGAGAAGCACTGGCCAGATTAGAATCAGAAGGAGAGATCTACAGTCAAAAGCGCAGAGGATGGTTTGTTACCCCTGAAAAGCTAAAATGGCATCCCGCACGCAAAGTGAATTTTAACGCATTATCTGAATCTCAAGGTTTTGCACCCTCTACCAAAGTAATTGAACTGATGACCCCTTCTAATAAGCACAGCATTGCATTTACTCATTTTGGTGATAAGCCTATTTACAAACTGACCCGAGTTCGATATTTAGATGGAAGAGGTGTATTAGTTGAAGAAATTCACTGTCTTGCAGCGCGTTTCAATCATCTCGAAAAGCAAGTGTTAAATGGATCAATCACTGATGTTATGAAACGACACTATCAGGTTGATATTTCTCATGAGCAGTGCAACATCAGCGTCACTGTGCTCCCCGATTATGCGGCTGAATTACTTGAAATAAATAGCGGCACGCCTTGCTTAAAAGTGCAAAGGGCGCGTTATGATAAAGAAGATAACTTAGTCGACTTGAACATTGAATTCTGGCTGCATGATTGTATTGAAATGGTAGTGGAGGGAAGTTGATGATTCACTTGAATTTTGCAATGAACTTATCAGCCCATTCCAGACTAGACATTCGAATGATGAAAAAAGCAAAAGCGATTTAATTTTTTATAAATATTCTTTTGATTTACTTTCCGGGAAATTTTTCATTTAAAGACAGTAGAAACTACCAGTATTTCGCTTCACCGATAGCTTGCAGTAAACTTTCTATGTCTTTTTGATACACTTCACCAATATTGCCTATTCTAAAGCAGTCTGCGTCTGAAACTTTTCCAGGATAGATAACATAGCCAAGTGACTTTAGCTTTTCATAAAATAGTTTGAAGTTATACCTAGGTTCTTTTGGTGAAAAAAAGGAAGTAATTATTGGTGAATGCAACGGATCGGGCAAAAGTGTCTCAAAGCCAAGCTCTCTCATACCACTGACAAGTAAAGACTGGTTTGATTTATAGCGGTTATACCTTGCTTTAGTACCGCCTTCTTGTTCAAATTCAATCAGTGCCTGTGCAAAAGCTCTCACTACGTGCGTAGGTGAAGTAAAACGCCATTTACCATTATTTTGTTCCATAGTTTGCCATTGATCATACAGATCTAAAGATAGAGAGCGGGCATTGCCCTTGCATTGTGAAATCAAAGCGTGTTTGCAGATCACAAAACCAAAGCCAGGAACACCTTGAATGCACTTATTTGAAGAGCTAATTAAAACATCAATACCTAGCTTTATCATATCGATGGGTATTCCACCAAAACTACTCATTGCATCTAAAATAAACGTTTTTCTATAATGGCTCACGAGCTCTGAAATAGCTTCTAGTGGGTTGAGCATGCCAGTAGTTGCTTCGCAATGAACCATGGCAACATGACTGATTTGTGAGTTCTCTTTAAGCGTTTGCTCAATTTGGACAACGTCAGGGTAGTGCGTCTCTGCAAAATCTAGACTAATGACATTGATGTTGAGATAGTCTAGATTTGTTTAATGCGCGCACCATAAGCACCATTATTTATAACAAGTAAGGTGTCTCTTTTTGAGATAAAAGTACCCAGGGCCGCTTCAACAGAAGCGGTGCCATTGCCTTGCATTAAAGTGGCAGTTAATAGTTCAGTGCTGCCGGCAAGCGAGCATAATTGGGTTCTAATTTTTTCTACAATCCCAATGTTGTAGTCGTCATCCCAAGTACACCAATTTTGTAACATGGCCTCTTTTACTGTTTTGGATGTACTGAGAGGGCCGGGGGTCAGTAATAAATAGTTATTTTTCATAAGAACCCCATCTGGTCTATACCAGTAATTAGAGCATATGTTTTATGATGTAATTGTGACAGTTTACGATGAGCAGACTTTACTGAATTAATTAAAAACCTAATAAATTAAAAATATCTGTTCATTGCGAAATATAAGACTAAAATTACGATAATTCTAAAAGTTTAAAAATCATATGTTTCAATGTTTTTTGTATCTAACCTGTTTGATTGCATGCGTTACTGCTCAGGCAACCACACTCAAGTTTTGCTATGAGAGTAAAGAGCTTTTGCCGCATTATCGTGGTGAGGGAATCTTAACACCTAACGAAAAACCTGGTGCAGCAATCGAGATTATGCAAAAACTTGATGAAATGCTCTCAACTGTACACATTGAGTTTGTTCGTGAGCCATGGAAGCGGTGTTTAAACGATTTAAAGCTAGGTAAAGTTGATGCATTGATAGCAAGGCATTCAGTCAGCAGAGAGGTGTTTGCTAAATACCCCAAAACCTCAAAAAATGAGCTCGATAATCAACGAGCAATTTCAAGTACTGCAACTTGCTTTATACATAAAAAGAATGTGCCCCTAAAATGGAATGGTCATGAATTATTCGTAGAGTTGCCACAAGGTATTTCTGTGCCAAGAGGCTATTCGCTCGTTGAAGATTTAAAGAAGAAAGGTTTTCAAATCTACGAAACCGTGTCGGTTAAGCAAGCCCACGAGTTACTATTTAATGGTCGGGTAGGTATTTCTCTGAGTGATTGCCAACATAAAAACCTACCCGTAAACTTTTTCGAAAACAAAAGCCCGATTGTAGAAAATTATGGTTATTTAGTTTTAAGCCATCAGTTTTACGCGCTATATCCACGTCTCTCTGAAGAGTTGTGGAACCAGCTAATGAAAATAGATGATAAAGTTTTCTATGATAAATACTAAAAGTATCTCAATTGGTCTTGTCTCACCAAATGAGCAAGTTTACAAATAGTGATGTATTCACTGTCATCTAAGATAACTGGTGATTCTTCTATTATTTGAAATTTAAAGTTTTTTCTATTCTTATTGCATTCAACCCAAAATTCTTGTGTTCCATCATCATAAATGAATATGGTCTGTTTGTTGGTAACATTGATTTTTTCTATGTGGTTGTCGACCATGTACTTTATTGATGCGTGAATAAAATCAACGCTCTTTAAGAACTTTTGAGGGTCTTTACGGTATAACTGTTTTTGATGCTCATCTAGCGAGTTTTCTGGGGGAATTGGTAAGTTTAAAGTTTCTTTTTCTAAGTACATGTATCGCTCCAAATAGAGTCAATTAGTACGTTTTAAAGAGATGTTTGGATTGCTAAAAGATATAATTTTTATAATCCAACCTTTGCTTAACAAAGAAAGATTTTCCTTAACTTCTCGTATAGAGCTTCAATTTATTTGATTTATCGTCTTTTAATTAAATCATTCTTCATAAGACTTTAAAGTTTCAAATTCAACTTAACTAAGGCTCAGAAAACTTTCTATTTTCCAAAATCTACATATTAATTCTGAAATCAAATTTAAGAAGATTTTACTAGATCTAGCTCTGATAAAGAGCTTTGAAAAATTAAAGAGTTGTTGATGAAAATAGACAAACTAATTCGATATTCTAGAGTAATTAACCAAAAAATTTGCATTTAAAAATTTTGAGCTTACACTTGTGCGCTCAATGGGCGTACACGTGTAAGCTAAAATGGTTTTGACATGCAAAATATCTTACGGTTTATTTCAAACAATTTATTTCATCACAGAGACTTATCAGGTTATTTCGAACCAGTGATACAAGTAATTAAGCCTGCTTGGAGAAGCGGTTTTTTTCGGGCACAGGTTAAAGGTATTCGAGTACTTGGCGAAAATGCACTTAAAATAACCCTAAAACCAGAGAGAAAATGGCCAACACACACAGCTGGCCAGCATATTTCTTTGACAATAGTGCAACAAGGTCGGCTGATTTCTCGAGTATTCACCATCGCGTCTGGCGCGAAAAAATTAAAAGAAACGGGCTTATTTGATTTGGTGATCCGCACTCATGATAAGGGTAACTTCACTCCGTATCTTGGCGAGTTAGCTATGAATAGTTGGGTCAATATTTCAAACCCAATGGGTGAATTCATATTTGATGAGCAAAGCAATCATACGACACTTTTAGCAGGCGGCTCTGGTATTACCCCATTCATTGCAATGTTGAATGACTTACAGACAAACATGCACCAACACGTCCATTTATTGTATTACGCGAAGCCTAATTCGCATTTACTGGTGGATGTATTAGAGAAACTTTTAACCAGACTCCCTAATTTTAGTTTTGAACTACTTAATCGTAATGAACACGGCTCATTTTCCAAGTTTGTTTCAATAGAACACACCGACGAGCTCCTCGTTTGTGGGCCAGAAGCAATGTACGTTGAAGCTGAGGAATTCTGTAAGTCACGTCAAATACCCATCAGAGCAGAACACTTTCAAGCAATTAAGCCAACTAAACCCTTAAATGAAGCTGCAAGATTCACAGTAAAACTCAATCATGGTGACTTAGAAATCAGTAACCGAGATTCATTATTAAGTGAATTTCAATCACACAATAAACCTGTGACGTATGGCTGTGGTATGGGTATTTGCCATCAATGTCAGTGTGTGAAAAAGAAGGGTATTGTAAAAGATATGCGTGATGGACGCTTATCAGATAACAGCGAAGAGCTGATCCAACTGTGTGTAAGTCAAGCCGTGACCGATTTGGAGTTAGAACTATGAAACAAGTGAATTTTGACCAGTTAGCCTTGCAACTCGATGAAGTAAAACAACAAGTAAAAGCAAAAGTCGGACAAGAAGATGCGAACTATATTCGTAAAGTTATTGTTTGGCAGAGGGTGTTTGAGTGGAGCGGCAGAATTTTACTGATGTTAGGATTTTGGCAGCCATTACTTTGGGTGGTGGGGGTCTTAAGTCTTGCGTTAGGCAAGATCTTAGACAACATGGAAATTGGTCATAACGTGATGCATGGTCAATATGACTGGATGAACGACAAGTTCATTAATTCTAGTGCCTATGAATGGGATATTGCCTGTGATGGTAGTAGTTGGAATAGGGTGCATAACTACGAACATCACACTTATACCAATATTATCGGTAAAGACAGAGATTTTGGTTATGGCCTTTTGAGGTTATCGAATGACTTTAGGTGGCGAGTGAAAAACCTTTGGCAGTTTATTACTTATATTTTATTGAGTGTACTTTTTCAGTGGGGGGTGTCATATCATGAGATGGCAGCTGAGCGGGTTTTCTTTGGTAAAAAGAAAGACAACCGAGATAATAAAGTATCACACACAGAACTTAAAAAGCGCTTCTTTAGCAAAGGGGCTAAGCAACTGGTTAAAGATTATGTCATTTTCCCAATTCTAGCAGGGCCGCTCTTTCTATGGGTTTTTTGTGGTAATTTAGTCGCAAACTTATTAAGAAACTTATGGACCTCAACCATTATTTTTTGCGGGCATTTTACGGAGCATGTTCATACTTTCACCGAAGAAGAGTGTAAAAACGAAAGCAAAGGGCAGTGGTATTACCGTCAAGCTTTGGGCTCATCAAACCTGAAAGGTCGCACATGGTTTCACATTTTAACAGGGCATTTAAGCTTTCAGATTGAACACCATTTGTTTCCAGACTTACCGGCGAAGCGTTACCCAGAAATAGCCCCGAAAGTACAACAAATCTTTCAGCAGCATGGTATTCACTACAATACGGGCGGATTTTGGCGCCAATACGGCTCAGTCTTAAAACGTATTATTCGATATTCATTTCCTTAGAAAAGCGACTCCCTCAGTTAAAATTTGGCTGAGGGAGATTTATCTTTAATACTCCACACGCTCTAGTTTATCAGATGGGATCTCTGGAAATTTACCATCAATCCAGTTTTGTTTTGCTTGTTCTATTTTTTCTTTACTAAACGATACAAAGTTCCAATGAATATAAGGCACATGCTGCCATTTTTCTCCACCCAGTAAAATTACACGGCTGTTTTTGGAAAACTCAATCGTTGTTTCTGTCTCTTCTAATAATACAAGCTCATAGGGTGAGATAGTCTCTTCGTTGACAGTGACTTGACCATATAAAACATAGAGTGCGGTTTCAAAGTCTGGGTTAGGTACCTCAATTTTTTTACCTGCACCACCAATTACATCTAGATAAAACATCTCTGAATAGGTTTTGACTGGTGAGCTTAAACCATAGGCATTACCCGCTATGAGACGGGTCATGACGCCATCTTTAACTATTTGCGGCAGGTCTTCTCGCTTCACATGCGTAAATGAAGGCGCAATATCTTCATGCTGTTCTGGTAAGGCAATCCAAGATTGCAAGCCGTTAAGAACATGCTCGTATGCTCTTGTTTCGACGCTTTCTCTTTCAGAGTGGGTAATACCTGTGCCAGCTGTCATCCAATTTACATCTCCAGGGGTGATTTCTAAGTTATTACCCAATGAATCTCTATGTAAAATTCTGCCTTCAACTAAATAAGTCAAAGTAGAGAGACCAATGTGTGGATGCGGTTTGACATCAATCCCTTCACCTTGAGAAAAAGTAGTCGGACCCATGTGGTCGAAAAATATAAATGGTCCAACCATGCGCTTTTTCATGTGGGGAAGTAAACGTTTTACGTTTAGGCCACCAATATCATGTTCTGTTGCGGATAATTTTAATGCCATAAGTAACTCAAATCAGGTGATTAACTATTTACAGCATAGGTGCAAAATACACATTTAATCTATTCAAAAATTTTGATTAAAGTTTTCAAAATTCATAGCTGTTTAACCTTTACTGACCAGCTTAGACTGGTGTTATTGAAATAACTACAGGTGAAGACAGATAAAAAATGTTTTACTAATAAATACATCAATTAATCATGACGATGGTAATTCTTATATTTTGAGCAATGAGTTTGTAGACAGATTATCAAATAAGTTTGAGTTAACAGTTACACACCGAGACCTAGTTAAAGCGCCGTTGGAACACCTAAAGCAAACAGAAATGCTTGCTTGGATGACGCCTTAAGCGCAGAGAAACAGTGAACAAAAATCGTTGGTTGATTTATCTGATAATTTTATCAAAGAAGTACAATAAAGCGATATACTGGTTATTGGCTTACCTATGTATAACTTTGGTGTGCCTTCACAGTTTAAAGCTTGGATGGATAGGATCGCTAGAGCGGGTGTGACGTTTAAATACATAGAACAAGGCCCTGTTGGCCTGATAGCAAATTAAAAAGTGTTAGCTGCACGTGGCGGAATTTATGCAGGGACTGATAATGACTCACAAACTACACATGTTAAATCGTTTTTTGCGCTTTTAGGGATTACAGACGTTGAGTTCATTTATGCTGAGGGTTTGAATATGCCTAGTAAAGAACTCAGCATTGCAAATGCAAAAGAGAAAATGGAAGCAGTCTTATCTAGTATGGGCTAAACTGAACGATAGCTGCGAAGCTCACTCGCAGCTATCGTATTTTAATTAGTGAGCAAGTTTCGCATCAGCTTTTGGGTTTGCTAGAGCAACAATGATTTTAAATAACAAGAACATCGCATAAAGATTAATAGGGTAGTTAACTAATACTTCAGTCCAAAAAACTACCAGTGGGCTATGAATTAAGTTAGTGATTTGGTCAAATATCTCAATGAAGAGGCCTAGAGCCAGTAGAATAAACCCATAATATTCACATAAATGAGTCGTTTCAGTCGCTTCTATTTCATGGCCCGTGATCCAGTTTTGTAAAATATGTCTACCTTCTAAAAGTACTCCGAATCCGACTAGTATAATCGCGATACCTTCTTCATCTTCTTTTAGCTGAGCCAAAGTTTCATGGCTAAGTTCAGAAAACATGAGTTCGAGTTCATGGACCATTAACGTACCAATGATGCCAGTAACAATAAGGCTGATAAAAAGCAAAAACAGTCTATTTGCGAGTAGCTTAGTAAATAACATAATATTTTCCTAATTCGAAGATTATCAATAAACTAACTGAAAAATGTGAAGAGATTATGGTTGCGATAAAAAGACATAACTAAGAAACTAAATTGTGTGATGAACCAACTTTTATTTAGTGAGTCATATTTTTAGAAAAAATATTGATGATAATGACACCTAAAATTATCAATGCCATCCCTAATAACGTAGGAATATTAGGTATTTGTTTAAAGAAGATACTTCCCAAAACTGTAACAAGGACAATGCCTGCCCTAGACCAAACTGCATATGCAACGCCAACAGGCACTTCTTTTACAACTAAAGACAGGCAATAAAAAGCAACACAGTAGGCAATAACACAAATAGCACTTGCAATTAGATTGTTAAAACCATCTGATACTTTTAACGCCAGTGTGCCGATAACTTCTGAAATAATAGCAATACTTAAATATAACCAAGCCATATGAAGTCCAGTTTAAAAAAATCGGAATTTTACTATGTATTCTCATGCTTTAATAACGAAAATTAATATGGTGATTTATTTTTTGGATTTCTCAAGCGAGACTAATAAAACGCCCCCTAAAATAAGAAGTGAAGCTATTATAAGGCGTGTTGATGTAGGCTCCGATAAAAACAAAAAACCACCAATAGCAGCGATAACCGGTACTAGTAGCTGAGAGACAGCCGCTTGTATGCCAGTTAACAAAGGCAAAGCCTTATAGCAAATTATGTAACCGATACCTGATGTAACAATACCAGATATCATTGCAATGATTAGGCCTTTAGTTGTGATACTGCTGAAGTCAACGAATGGCAGTGCTATAAGTGCTAATGGCAGAGTTCTGATGAAATTCATAGAAGTCTCTGCTTTTGGTTGCTTTGCTCCTTTACCTGCAAGTGTATATAAACCCCACGCGACCCCAGATAAAGACATAAGAACAAACCCAATGAGAGAGGGGGTTGTTAACGTTGGAAATACCAGATAGATAAACCCGATAAGTGCAGCCAACAACCCTATCAATGCAAGCGATGAGAAGCGCTCTCCCGATAACTTAGAAATAGTTAACATGCACAGTTGAACTGAACCAAAAAGTATTAATGCACCGGTGCCAGTATCTAAAGAGATATACGCAAAAGAAAAACAAATTGCATAGATAAACAGCATAATTGATGACCACCAACTACCATAATTCAGAGGTGATTTATCAGTACGCTTATTAAAGAAAACCAAAAAATATAAGAATATAGCGGCAGAAATTAGACGGACCACGGTAAATCCTGCGGCATCTATTTGCGCATCACTCAAAGCAATTCTGCATAATATAGAGTTTCCTGCGAATGCAATAAGCGCAATAAATGTCAGAACACTTGTTTTCAATATTCAGGCCTTTTTGTCATATTCGAGCAGAATAAGACAGTTAATGTATCAAGTTTATTTCGTTGTTTTGTGAATTTTTGAAAATTGATTAATACTAGTGCCCTTGGTAGCCATTAAGAAATAAAAATAACTGTTTCTGGTAACCCGCTCTTCAAGTGAGATTTCAGATCTTCAAACTGCTCAGATGGAAATTCAAATGCCGGCACAACACCGGGTTTTATTTGATTATATGGCAATGAGAAAAAACTGGTTTCTCCACAAGTATCCATTGCCACCTTTCTGATTTGCTGCACTGGTAAGCTGTCAGACCCAATATTTAATACGTTGTCGTTAAAAGTAAGATGATTGATTGGATCTTTTACGACTTGTTGTTTTTGATACTCGGTTATACCATTCTTTGAATTAAACAAAAAAGGAAGCATTGTGAGATTTGAAATAGCTGCGAGAATGCCTAACTCAAAATCTAGCATTCCCACTGCTGTGAGCAGAAGGTAGCAGGCAATAGAACCCAGCCAGAGTAAAGTGTATTTATTTATTTTTATCTAATTATCCTTTTAATGGTTCTTGATAAAATTTTTACACTGTTTGTTAGTTTCAGTGACGCGCGTCGACTTAATCTTGAATCCAATAAATCAATCTAGATTTTCAACTTTACGAACAAGTGATTATCGTAAAATATGCCATCTTTAAATATCGCACTTTTCAAAACTGCTTCTTGGTGGAATCCGGATTTAAGCAATACTTTCTTTGAAGGCATGTTTGGTTCAAATACTGCGGCAAAAATTCTGACAATAGGTGTTGTCCGAAAAACTTCGGTAGTTATGAACTCGATTGCTTGAGGCATAATGCCTTTTCCCCAATACGTATTATCTAACCAATAACCTAATTCGCCAGCGCGTTGGTATTCAAACTCACCGGGGTTAACGCCTATACAGCCAACAAATTTACCTTGATAGCATATTGCTTTAACAAAACCCTGCTTACTTCCTTCGTTGATCCACCAAATGGCATCCGCTTCTGTGTAAGGAGAAGGTATTTTGCTAGATAAGTAGCGATTTACATCAGGGTGATTTAATACTTCTATCAATCGAGCATTGTCAGAAATTACAAAATCTCTAAAAGAAATGTCTTGCCGATTACTCATGGCTTAAGTTTAACTGCTGTACCAAAAACCATAATTTCAGAAGAACCATCCATAATGGTACTGGTTGTAAACCTAATACCGACGATGGCGTCAGCACCTTTGTCAGCCGCACTTTGAACTAAACGTTCAATTGCAATGTCTCGTGCTTCACTTAGCATTTCTGTGTAGCCTCGGATCTCTCCGCCGACAATGCCCTTTAAGCCAGCCATGATGTCACGGCCAATGTGTTTTGCTTGAACGACGTTGCCGGTTACGACACCAACGATACTTTCTATTTCTTTTCCTGGAATGGTTTCTGTTGTCGAAAAAAGCATAAGCCCTAAAAATCTGATACTTAGTCTGTATTTGAAATAAAAACACTTATCGCAATGATTGTAAATAATCTTCTTACACAGAGATGATTGATTAGCCATCGAACGCTTATAAAGAATTTAACTGGATAGAAAAGGTGATACAAAGTTGCAAATAACAATAAGGTGAAGCTACTATTTAGCTTCACCTTGCAGAGTCAGTTTATATCAAAGCGGCCTACGAGCCTATTAAGGCTATTTGCAAGTTCTACTAACTGAGTTGCACCAGCAGAGAGGTTATCAGCAGCTTCGCCAACATGCTGAGCTGAGTCATTAACCCCAGAAATGGTATGTTTAGTCTCACTTGCCGTATCACCTTGGTGTTTTGCTTGCTCAGCAATTTGCGCAATAAAGTTTTGCACTAAACGAACAGATTCAGCGATTTCGTCAAAACTTTGATGTGCTTGTTCCGAGCACTCAATGGCTTGCTCTGAGTCAGCGACACTAGACGTCATTTGTTGTGAAACACTTCGCGTTTGATCAATTAATTCGGTAAGTACTTTTTCAATATCTTGCGTCGCATCATGAGAGCGTTGTGCCAGTGTTCTTACTTCGTCGGCAACAACCGCAAAGCCTCGGCCTTGTTCTCCTGCACGGGCAGCTTCGATAGCGGCATTAAGTGCTAATAAGTTAGTCTGCTCAGCGATATTTCTAATTACTTCTAGAATATTGGTGATGTTATTTGATTGCTTCTCGAGGTCACTCATAGCGCCGGCTGATTCGCCCAAAGATCCATGAAGCTGTGCAACTTGTGAAACCGTTTGCTTAATTAAATCGTTACCATTTTGTGCGTGAGAATCAGTCGTTTCAATCGCATTTAAAGCATCACCACAGTTTTGGCTAATGGTTATGGCCATGCTTTCTACAGATTCAGTAGTATGTGTTGCTTGCTGCGCTTGGTCTAGTTGTGTCTGGCAGCGTTGTCGAATCTCACTAATGCGTGATTTTGAGCTTTGCGCTTCATCATTTAACGTAGCTGCGTTGTTTTGAATGTCTTTAACCAATTCATTAATTGAATTTAAGAATTGGTTGAACCACGAGGCTAGTTCGCTGATTTCATCGTTACCTATGACTTTAAGGCGTTTCGACAAATTACCTTCGCCTTGTGCTATTTCTTTTAAGCCTTCTGATACCATTTCGATTGGGTAGACAATTTTATTCGCTAACACCACTGCAATAAAGACAAAGACGATTAACATGACCACAGCAATCACACTGATGCTATAAGACATGTTGTAGGCAGAAGACAGAATTTCGTCTTCATCAATGATGGCGACAAACGTCCAATTCAATGCATCTGAATGGTACAACTGAGCAACCATGGTTTTATTGCTTGCTTCAATATTGATCAAAGGCTGATTTTTATTCGTTCTGATCGCATTGAAAATAGGCGAATTTAACTTGTTAATTGATTTGAAGTTGTTATTAGGGTTTTTAGGATCGGCTAGGACTGTGCCTTGGCCATCCAATAACATTAAATACCCAGTTTCACCTAAACGAATGTTGCTCACAATATCAGTGAGTGTTGATAAGGTAACATCTAACGACTGTACACCTATCGTTTGCCCTGACTTTTTAATTGCCGTTGCCACACTCACCATAGCCTGTCCTGTTACACCTTGATATGGCTCAGTAACAATGACTTCACTTGGATTTTGCGTAACTTGTTTGTACCAAGGGCGTTTACGAGGGTCGTAATTTCCTAAGGGTTCGGCAGGATATTGAATAAAACCACCGTATTGAGTGCCCAAGTATACGAACAGCAGCTCTTCATGGGTTTGACCGAACGATTCAAACAATTCAAAAATTTCAGCTTCTTCTTTTCCCGCAGAACGCGGATCCATCATTTTTTCAGCATCAAAGTAAGTAGATGTGTTTTCAGAAACAGAAGTAACAGTGCTACTTTGCGCTAAAAATCGCGCATTATTTTTCATTTGGTCAAAAAATAGGTTAAACGTATTTTCGACCTGTCGTATTTCACTGTTAGAGCTGTCGATGAAGCGCTCTAAAGATTCGGTTTTGGTTTGTGAAATGCTCACAATTGAAATTGCTAAGATAGGGACAATCACGGTTAATACAAAGCTGGCTATCAGCTTTTGGCGCATTCTCATAAATATCACCTCCCGGGTTATTATTTTTATTGTAGATGATTTATTTGAATACTATGGGGAATTAGGGGTATTTGGCAACAGTTAACGATTATTTAACTATTTTTTTGTCACTTATTCCATTTTGTTTAGGTGTGACTGAATTATTACACATAAAAACATAAGAGAAATGTAATTTTTTTGTAAATAAATTCATTTAGGGTGTGGCTCCAATTTTGATACAGCCAAGTGGATAAACAGTTTGCAAGTGAAAAGAGCCAATCGACACCTTTTTATTATTCTGCATTTAATCGTTATGATTTCCGTAACGCTCTCCTTGATAACAGGTTTGAGAGTCAGTTTGTTACAGTATGATCACTTTTCATTTCTAGCCCCTGTTTTACCGCAAGGTAAAATGCACACAGTTCACTATTATTCTGGCGTTACACTTGCTTTAGCGAGTGCATGTTTTATTATTTATCGCTTAACGTTTGATCATAAAGCAGCAAATAACAAGTATCATCGATCAGTAAACTGGTTTGGTTACGTTGTTCTTCTTGTCAGTTTAATCTCGGGGTTTACCCGATGGTTAGACTTAGCCAATGTATGGATCTCAACAGTTCATTACTTGAGTGCTTTAGCGTTCCTACTCTTCTTGATATTGCATAGTTACGTATACTTCTTAACACTAGGCAAAAAATTAGTAGGCAAACTCTTCCAAATAAAAGCGATTGTGAGACTTAAATGGCATCTCATTAGTTTTTGCTTGCTGGCAGGTATTGGCGTATTTATTTTTGATCAGAATAAATCTCTAAGCTTCCAGGTGTTACCACTTGAGCATTCAGATTTTATTGCAATCGATGGGCAAGATTCAGAGCCTTTTTGGCAAAACATCAAATGGAAAGCAATTAACACCTACGGCGGGGCAAATTTCAATAATGGTTATACACCCGTTCAAATAAAGATTGCCAGCAACGATGTCGAGAGCTACTTCTTATTTCGTTGGCAAGATGAGACTAAAAGTCTAACCCACCTGCCATTGGTTAAATTAAATCAACAGTGGCAAGTTAAGCAGCAAGGCTTCCATTCATTCAATGAAACTCGCTATTACGAAGATAAATTTGCAGTCCTGCTTAGTCAGAGTTGTAACCATGGCGGTGACGGCACGGCTCATTTAGGAAAGTCGCCTATTAAAGGCAAACCAGCTAATTGGCATGGCAAAGGCTACCATGGTGCGCTCGATGGCAGAGTGCGTGACCTTTGGCATTGGAAAGCTCTTCGCACTAATGACATGGTACAAATGGATGACAATGTAATAGCGAAGCCAAGAATAGCAAAACCCGGAGATAGGCGGTACACAGCAGGTTACTTTGCGGATGGTAAAGAAAGTGGCGCCTATGTAATGAATTGGTTTTGGTACGGCAAAAACCAAATCACCCCTAAGCGTTTGCCGTTACCTGAATATCAGCACATGTATAAAGCTGATAACCAACATATTGAACAAGCAGTACTGCCTTGGTTCTCAAGTACACCTTATAAACCATTACTAGATACCTACCCTGAAGGCACTTTATTAAGCTCAGTACTTTATCGTTCGAATCGTTTTGAAGGAGACCGAGGCGATGTCACAGCAAAAGGTCATTGGCAAGACGGATATTGGACATTAGAAGTCGCGAGAAGGAATAAAACAGGTTCTGAATATGACGTGGCGTTAGAGCAGGGCGTTTGTTTGTGGGTTGCCGCATTTGACCATGCACAAATCGCACACACTCGTCACCAAAGGCCATTGAAACTGGATTACTCGGCGCTCAGTCAAAAAGTAAAGTTATGATGCTTAAACGATTATTACTTTCTATTGGTTTTTTTACGGTTTGCTTAGCTGCTGGGCATTTAATTCAGAGTGAGCCGAGTTTACCCCTAGATAATAGATTTTATAAAGTCAGTAATAACGGTCAGTTGATGACTGCATGGAAGGGGCCTTGGGCCTGTGTTTATGATGAAAAAGAAAATCTGTTATGGGAAGTGAAGCGAGACGATGAATCCATCCATGACGGTTACTGGAGTTATTCGTGGTTCAACGACCAAATAGGCGTAAAAAATAGCGGCGATTGTTATTTTGAGTCTAGCAAATGTGATACTCAAGACTTGATCCGCAAAGCCAATCAACGTGGGCTTTGCCAAGTAACAGGCTGGCGCTTACCGACAAAACAAGAAGTAGAAGCAATCTTACAAACTCAAGACAAACCTCAGCAAGCAATGCTTTCTACAGATTATTTTCGCCATATAAAAGCGGGCGATTATTGGACACAAGACGAAGAGCAACCCTTAGATGGGCATTATCGCCATCTAGATAAAGGTGCGATTGCGGTCGATTTTTATCAAGGGCGTTTTCATACTCTTCCCTACAGAAATGCTGCATTTGTGATGTTAGTAACTTCCGAATTACCCAATTCGATTAAGGAGGCTAATGCACAATAACCCCGTCAAAATACCAACCCTCAAAATAGACCACTTAATTAAGAGGGTTGGTATATGGCGACTCTTTAAACAGCAGTATCACAATATCAAGGAACAACTATGAAAACTTATAGCAAGGTTGCTATATCATTCGCTTTACTTGGTGCGTTTAACGCGCAAGCAGGCAGTAAATATCATCGACTCATTTGGGATAACGCCCCACAGAGTCAAGCGACTATCGGCTTCACACCTGATGGCAGCACAAATCATTATGTCAAATATGGCGTATCGACAGATGAGTCTTTATGGCAAAGAAAGAACGTGACAGCTAGCCATACTTTTGATGGTTCACTACAAAGTAAATTTGTAAAGCTCACAGGGTTATCAGCGAATAAAGCCGTGTATTATCGCGTCTGTGATGATTCGGGCTGCGGTCAACGTCTATGGTTCAAAACAGCCCCAAATGACAGCTCTCCCTTTGTCGCAATCGCTGGTGGAGATACACGTACTGGATGGACGAATCGACAAAATGGCAATAAGTTAGTCGCTAAGATCCGTCCACTGTTTATCATGCATGGCGGCGACTATACCAATGCTAACACCGCTTCTGAAATGAGCAGTTACCTCAATGATTGGCAACTTACTTTCTCTTCAGATAGCATCGACGGGCTGGGTTACAAACGGATCTACCCGTTTGTTGCTACACATGGTAATCATGAAGATGATAACTACAAAACACTGTGTCAGGTGTTTGGTGTGGATTACGACAACAATAATGTGTGTGACGCTAAAGATACCTATGGTGCATTTAACGTTTCGCCATTATTACGTGTATATACGTTAAATTCTCAATATAAAAACTCGGGCTGGTCGAGTTATGCAACAGCAATGAATAATTGGTTGCAACAAGATCTGCAAAGCTCTGGTGGCTCTGCAAGTTGGCGTGTAGCACAATACCATAAGCCAATGTTTCCGCATTATTCTGGTAAATCAGACAACACCATTTTGCATACTTGGTGGGCAAATCATTTCTATAACCATAAAATGAATTTGGTGGTTGAATCTGATACGCACATCAACAAAGTGACACAAGCACTGAAACCAAGTGGTAACAATTTTACGAGTACAACCAGTGGCGGTACTGTGTTTGTAGGGGAAGGAAGTTGGGGGGCGCCTGCCCGTAGTGCCAACGATCCTAAATCTTGGACGATTGATCTTGCTAGTATTCAACAATTCAAAGTGCTGACGGTATCAAGTGATAAGCTTGATGTGAGAACTGCACAATTTAACTCTACTGCAAACACACTTTCAAAAGCTGAACGAGATGCAAGTCCAACCTTACTACCCAATAATGTTAATTGGTGGTATGCCTCAGGGGCAGGTGATGTACTTAACTTAGTTAAAGCGACTAACGGATTAACTAAAATTGATACAGGTGTTATTGATCCACCAGTGGGTGATACGGAGTTAACAAATGGTGTTGCTGCAACAAATATCAGCGGCAATAAATCGCACGAACTCGGTTTTTATATTGATGTGCCAGTTGGTCAGAATACTCTGTCTATTGAAATGTCTGGCGGTACAGGTGATGCCGACATGTATGTGCGCTATGGCAGCAAACCAACGTCGAGTACATACGACTGTCGCCCGTATAAAAATGGCAATAATGAAACTTGTAGTATTGACGCTGTGAAAACGGGAAAATACTATGTGGTCGTTAAAGGCTACAGTGCATTTAGCGGTGTGAGTTTAAAAGCAACCTATAGCAATAATGGTGGCGGTGGTAATGGCGGGTCTGATACCTTTACTAACCTGTCTGCGAGTACCGATAAATGGCAATATCGAAGCGCAACTTTACCTAGTGGTATAAGCAAAATGACGGTCACTATTTCTGGTGGCACGGGAGACGCGGACCTATATGTTAAAAGTGGTTCTGCCCCCAATAGTTCAAGTTATGAATGTCGCCCTTATAAAGATGGCAACAGTGAGACATGTACGCTCACAAACCCAAAAGCAGGCGAGTGGCACTTTGGCGTAAAAGCCTATAAAGCCTATTCGGGTGTGACTTTAAGTTATAGTTATGAGTAAATTCTAATTATAAGTAAAAGAAAGCCAAGCACGTGCTTGGCTTTCTTTTTTTGGTTATAGTGTTTTTACAAAATGATTAATTATCGAAAGTTTAATTTCAGGTGCTGTTTCTTGGCTAAAACCATGACCTGTCTTATATGCGTTATGGATCACGGTATGTTTAAACTTATGACTTTCTAGATATGCTTTTATGTCATTCGACATTTTATAAGAGGGCCATACTTGATCGTACTCAGCTGAGATAAGTAAAATTGGACCATTGATTTCCTCAAAGTTAAATTGAGCCTCGTTTGATTGTTTTTTATCGTTTAATGCAACAGAGAAACGGTCAATTAGCTTTGCTTCTTTGCTTAATCCAAGACTCAGTGCTGGAATATCTTTATTTTGGTAAGTCCAAGCTGAGCGTGCTTTTGTCATACCATACCAAGCGACCTTACTGGGAGTAGTAACAACCACTGATTTTATCCGCTTATCCAAACTTGCCATCAAAAATGCAGCTTCACTGCCTCGCGAGCCTGCGACAACACCTATTTTATTTGCATTAATCTGCTTATGGGTTGTGACATAATCAATTGCATCTAAAAAATATTCCAAAGGTATTTGGTCTAGTGTTTTTGAGATCCCTGGCGCATCAAAATAAGCAAGTGCTAAAACTGCGACACCATGCGGGGCAATCATTTCTCCATTCGCTTTACCTGTGCTAATACCGCCTTCAGAGCCGCCAAAAGCAATGACCACCGGCACGGCTTTGGTTGATTTAGGTAGGTACAACTCAGCAACTAAATTTTTATAATTGACTTTTTCGATTGAATAGGTGGCATCCTCTGCAAGAGCATTTTGTATCACAAGAAGGGCGATTGTAATGAGTAAAAACCGAATTGACTTATACATTTTTATTTCCTTTAAAGTTTTGTTTAGTTTATTCAGAAAAAACTGAAAGTTAAAGGCTGAAATGTAACCAATTATAATTTTTTAATGTTTTATAAAGATTTCTTTTGACCTGTCTATAGCTATACACTTTATGCTCTCATTATCAAAACAAGCTAATCTTAAATACGATTTAATTCATTCACAATGGGCTTATATGTTTTTAATCTCAGAGCTGGCTAAGCGAGTAGGTGTATCAAGAACGACGTTGTTGTACTACGAAAAATTAGGGGTCATTAGAGGTCAACGCTTAGACAATGGTTACCGGGTTTATACCGAATTGGATGCTCAGCGTTTAACTTTAGCCATGCAGTTACAAGCTGGTGGATTATCACTTAAAGAATGTATTGCCTGCCTGAATGGTAAAATAGATAAAGGTATTTTAAGTGAAAGACTGCATTTGTTAGATGAAGAAATAGTGCAAAAACAGAAAGCGAGAAAATTACTTTCTGGTTTACTGGGGGAAAGTTCTAATCGTGACTTTCATGCGCAATTAAATGAACTTGCTCCACAAGCGCACTATGAATGGTTATTACAGCAGGGCTTTACTGAAAAAGAAGCGCAAAGAATAAGGTGGTTATCAAAAGATATGAATACACACGACCAATATATGCAAGACTTCCTAACCGTTTTTGAACCTTTGACGCGTTGGGGCCCCGGAGATGAAAGTGACACGCTCAAAGCGATGTCATATATTTCAGATAATGCTGATAGCATTTTAGAAATAGGTAGTGGTAAAGGTTTATCGACTTGTTTATTGGCAGAGCACTCTAATGCACAGATCACAGCCATAGATAACGAGCCCATTGCGGTAACAAACTTAGTAGAGCTGATAGATAGTAAGGGCTACGCTGAACAGGTTACTCCCATGTGTGCGAGCATGTCTGAACTGCCATTTAAAGCACATAGTTTTGATGCAATTTTGGCAGAAAGCTGTGTCTATATTATGGGTTTTGAAGAGGCCCTAAAGCAATGGCAAACAGTGCTCAAGGCAGATGGTTTGATTATTGTCAGTGATTTAGTTTGGCTAACTTCGAAGCCAAATGAAAAGTATCAATCATTTTGGTCGACTGAATATCCAGCAATGACAAACGTTGATACGCGTTTGATGCAAGCTAAAAAGCTGGGTTTTGAAGTGTTAGATGACTTTACAATTAGTGCTAAAGCTTGGCAAAACTATTGGCAGCCCTTGCAAGCAAGGGTGAATGCGCTAAAAGCCAGTATGCCAGAGTCTCAGGCAATCAAAGATATTCAAAGAGAGCTCGATATTTATCAATCACATGATGGGTCGCAGTTCGGTTATCATTTCTTTGTGCTAAGAAGAAAAGAGTTATAAAGTTAAGCATAAATAGTTAGTTAGGATGTTCGTTATGTACCAACAAGTATTCGATTTTTGGTTTAATGAAATCTCACCAAAGATGTGGTGGCAAAAAGATTTAGCGTTTGATACTGAAATTGTTCGACGCTTTGGCGCATTACATCAACAAGCGGTTCTAGGAGAGTTGTTTGAATGGCGAGAGAATGCAGAGTCTAGTCTTGCAGAAGTGATTATTCTCGATCAATTTTCAAGGAATATACATCGAGATACGCCACAAGCTTTTGCTGCAGATCCGCTCGCCTTGGCACTTGCTCAGCAAGCCATTAAAAATGGTTTTGATAAATTAGTTGAGGTTGAGAAACGTAGCTTCTTTTATCTGCCATTCATGCACAGTGAGTCAAAACGCATTCATGAAGAAGCAGTAAAGCTCTATACTGCACATGGCAACGAAAATAATCTAGAGTTTGAACTTAAACATAAAGTGATCATAGACAGGTTTGGCCGTTATCCACATCGTAATGAAATTTTAGGCAGAGAATCTACCCAAGAAGAAATCGCTTTTTTGCAAGAGCCAGACTCGAGCTTTTAGGCTTTTTATAAACTAACTGACAAAGTGCGTATTAATCGCGCTTTGCTTGTTTTGAAGCTAAAAAATAGAATATGCTTCGTCATTACTGAATCATTCATAAAGATAAGTTAAACTCTCGCCTTTAATTTTAGGAGGCGAAGAAGCGTGATCTCAGGACTAACAGCAGCAGAGCGACAATGTCATAATCTAAATGATTTAAAAGCAGGGAAGTACCAAGGTTACAAAAGGCTGCAATTAGTCGAAAACTTATCTGAATTTCCTGAAGAAATCCTTTCTTTATCAAACACACTTGAAGTGTTAGATCTCTCAAATAATCTGCTATCAGAATTACCAGACAGCTTTGTTCAACTCAAAAACTTAAAAGTACTATTTTTATCGTTTAATCAGTTTAAAGTTTTCCCTGACGTGTTAGGAAAATGCATCAATTTAGACATGGTTGGATTTAAATCGAATCAAATCGAGTCAATCAGTGAAACATCACTACCAAGAAACTTACGCTGGTTGATTTTAACCGACAATCGTCTAACTCAATTACCACACAGCTTTGGTCAATTAAGTCAGCTAAAGAAGTTAGCATTAGCCGGCAATAAACTTGCTTCAATTCCAGAAAGTTTTACACAGTGCAAGCAATTAGAGTTAGTTAGACTTTCAGCAAATGAACTAACTTCAGTCCCAGCGGGTTTATTTAAACTGCCAAAATTGGCATGGTTGGCGCTATCTGGTAATCCATTGGTTGGTGAGCACAAAGTACATTCAGGTATTACCCAGTATGAACAGAATGATATTGTACTCAATGAGCAAATAGGTCAGGGCGCATCGGGTGTAATTTATCAAGGCAAATTAACTAATGCTGACACTGACACTGACATTGCCATTAAGGTGTTTAAAGGCGGAAAAACCAGTGATGGTTACCCAGAAGATGAGTTAAATGCTTGTTTAACAGCGGGTCAGCATGAAAATTTAATCAATACATTTGCGCATATTTCAGAACCAGATTTCTTGGCCCTACTTATGGATTTAATACCAAAAGGCTATGAAAATCTTGGCCTGCCACCAAACTATGAAACCTGTACAAGAGACACATTTGTTGAAGGCACGCAATATTCTATTGAAACAATCAGCAACATTGCTAAACAGTTAGCAGATGTATTATCGCATTTACATAATCAGCAAGTCAGTCATGGTGATTTTTACGCACATAACACAATGATTAATGAACAGGGACATGTGATGTTCGGTGATTTTGGCGCTGCGACGCAGTTACATAATTTGTCAGGAGTTCAGCAACAGCAATTTGAGCGAATTGAAGTCAGAGCGTTTGGTAATCTGTTAGATGATTTGCTGAAACAAAGCCAGTTAAATGAAAGTGATAACAGCACGATAGCTAAGCTAATATCCCTTAGAGATGCATGTTTGAATGACAATATTACGCTTCGACCAAACTTTGCAGACATCAAAGTTTTATTGGCTGAATAAGCTCTCAAATTATATTTGCAAAATAAATCAATCAGAAACGTAATATGGGCACTATTTAGCGGTGCTTATATTGCGTTTTACAATATCCGCGTGAAATGTCAGGGTTGCGTAACTTTAAATGTTTAGTTTCTCGTCCTGCCATGCGTTTTCGCCACATTTTGAAGCTGCTGGGTTTCATTTCTTTACGCATTAAATTAATAACTTGCGTTTCATTTAAACCATAAAGCGAATTTATTGCTTCAAATGGTGTTCTATCTTCCCACGCCATTTCGATTATGCGTGAAACTTCATGCTCTAATAAATCCATACTTTTTTAAATTTTATAAAAACAACCCTGTTTCTACGGAAAACCCTCAAATTTAGATTTATAAATTTTTTATTTTAATGAGTCAGTTAAGCCGAATTACCTTCAATAAACTTTCAAATCTCTGACATAAAACGTGAATGAATGTAAATGAAATATTGCAAATGTTTATATTTCGATCTAATACTCTAAATACGTCTGGACAGATGTCATACCAGATGTCGCACGGGAAACCTGATTTCGCGTAATCGAAATCAGGTTATTTTTGCAAGAAACTTGGAGGTTGCAATGGGCAATCTGAACACAATGAAAATAACAAGCTTAGTTTTTGCAGTATGGGCTTTAACACTAACTAATGTTGCAAGTGCAGCAAATTATAAAACTGTTTTAATTCATGGTTTTCAACCGCAACAATTATTGTTTGGTTCGCCAAATTCAGTTAGCAGTGATGGCGAGAGCTATTGGGCAGATTATTGGGGCGCTTTGGCTGATGAAAGAATAGATTGGCCCTCGTTTGAACGCGTTAAAGGTAAAATTGCCACAGACTACGTTTGGCCAAAATTAAAGTCGATGAGTGAACGTGGCGTATGTGATCAAGGTTGTGTACTTGTTACACACTCAACAGGTGATCTGGTCGCACGCTATATAATTGATAACCAAGCAAACTGGTTAAGTGCAGCAGGACTTAAGCCGCTCAATATAATTGCAACATTTGATATTGCAGGTGCTGGTGGCGGCAGTGAATTAGCTGATTTGGCAGTGAATGTGACTCAAGGTGCAACATCTTGGAACCCCCTGATAGAAGCTGCTTTGCAGGCTTGGTTGGGCGGCCCATTAACCGATAAATTAGGTGTTTTGAACGACCTTAAAGTAAATAACGCGCGTCAATTGGCAGCATTACCGAGTGACAGAGCACCAAGACTTAGATTCGTAGGTGAGGGCGATCTATTCCTCGGTGCGACAAAGTTATTTTTAAAAGGCAAAGATGATAGCGTAGTAGCCTCGCATTCGAGTTGTGGTTCAAGTAAAGCTGGTGACTTCGGTAGCTGCTCTTCAAGCATCGCTTTTAATGGCAAGATTTCATCACAAGGTGATGCAGTGACAAGCTTTATGCCAAATCACTATCCAATGTTGATGTCTGATAACTATGATCATTTATCTATCATTCTGAACAAGCAAAGAGGAAAGGTGACAGCGGCGAATGACGCTTTAAGATTGGATAATGGCGATACAATTTCATTTTCTACTTATCAGCAAGATTATGGATTTTGGATCTTTAAAACACATTACAAATATGTGAGTCAATCTGACTCTCAAAGTATGTCTAAATTGATTTACAACACGTTATAAATTTTCAAATTGAGTAATGTTATTAAGGCCGTATAAATTTACGGCCTTATATGGTCAACACTATGCAAAAGAACAAAATCGTCGTTGGACTCGTTGCTATTAGCTGTATAAGCATTTGGTATTTTTTAGGTTCGAAACAAAACATTGTAAATCGATCACATACAGCGATAAAAACAGCAAATGTAATCAACCAAGTTGATGAAATGGAATCTTCGCAAGAAACCATTCCAGAGACAAACAAGCCTATGCCTACCAGCTTTGATCAGTCAGTCGTTGAATCTGCTAAAATCATCGCAACTAAATACGAGCAAACGTTAAAATTTCCGCCTTATTCTCATCCGCTTTCCTTAAATGACTTTAGTCTGTTAAATCCAAATTATTTCGAGCCAGTGACTATGGTCACGCAAGATAATAATGTCAAAATATCCATGGTGCTAAATAAATATCATTTTGTTGCACCTGAGACTATTAAGGTTCTGGTCAAAGGAAGCGATATTTATGGTGTGAAGTTGAAAGTTCAGAATGCTGATACGCGTAAGACCCTATCTAGTTATACGATGCAACACTCACAAGATGGATACATTACAAAAATACGGGGCGACAGTGAGTATCCTACAAACTTACAGATCACTGCATTGGCGAATGTGAATGGCGATGAAATCCCACTGGTTGCGCAAATTAATTACAACCAAAAGAGTGCGACGATCATTGGAGGCTCACAGCCATATGTTGAGGAGGCAGATCTGGTGTTTCCGATTGACATTAATGTTGAAGAGTCCGGGTTATACAGAGTAAGAGCCAATTTATTTTCCGCGGGTAAACCGCTTGCATCTTTAGTAACCGAAACAAGATTGGCGTCGGGTAATAAACAGGCAATGTTAAAAGCGCATCAAAGTGTGTTGTCAAATAGTAGTCAATATGAACTCACTACATTTACCATTGAAAAACGCTCAACACACCCTGCAGAGCCTTCACGCTTTGGAAAGTCAGAAATACAGAAACTTATTTTTCAAAGCATAGATATTACAACAATTGAGCGAACTGCCTATGTCCCCAGTGAAAATGAGAAAAAGAGACTGTCTTTTTTAAAGAATATGACGAACAAAGGCTGAGTTTTTAAAAAGCAAATTTTTTCGTTAGAGTTGTTTTTGTAAGAGTAAAATTTATTGATAAACAAATAATATCGAATCGAATGCGTGTTTTTCCGTATTTGTTCCTGTTTTGGTGTTATTTGTCTCATTTAAATTTCTATTTTGGGTAATTAAGCATAATTCGACCCAGTTTTAATGATTAAGTATTTCCAATTGTATCTAGATGTTTCTAGGGCATTAGAAGTGCAAAACTAAATAACTGGGAAAAATTATGAAAATGAAATCTCTATTAGCAATGAGCATTGCCTCTGTGCTTTCGTTTGCTGCTACAGCAGATGTATCTGACAAGGTGATTGCAGATCAGCGTGCTAACCTAGCTAAAAATACCGAGGGTAAAGGTTTTGGCCCGCAATCTCCGCGTGATATTGATACTTTAGAGGGAGAAAACAACATCGCTTTTAATGCTGCGCCTTCTCATAAAGAAATGAACTTGTGTAACATCCACTTCCATAAAAATGCTGAGCATAAAGGCGGCGAATTCACTAAATATGCTGGCAATGGTAACGGTAAAGGTTTTGAAACTGGATTTGTTTATAACGGTGAACTTTCGAAGAAAGAGTTAAAAGCAGTTAAAGGCCAAATTTGTCCTTCTAAAACGGGTGGTCTATTCCCGGGCGACACCATTGAACTTCACTATGTTCATACAACAGCGCAAGTAAAACCAGGCCCAACACTGGGTGCTTGTTTAAGCGACTCAATTGCTAATCCACAATTACGTGTAGAAGCGCAAGTGTATGTACTTGTAAACGACAAAAATGCGTTAGATTTTGATGATTTAACAAAGTTTGGTAAGCAAAATGGCTACTACCAAGCGCTGAATATTCCTAACTTTACAGGTGCGCCAGTACAATATGCGGGTTCAACAACGGGTCCAAGCTACAATGAGCAAGGTTCGCCTTTACAAGTGAGCTGGAGCGTTCGCCCACGTGTTGCTAAGGTAAATATCGAGACAGTCGGTGAGTGGTGTAAAGGTAACGCATTCAACGAAGACCACGCTCATGGTGTGCGTAACCTAGTTGTTAATCCGGCGCTTATTTCAGACATTGAATAAGGCAGACTGAGAAGAAGTATAAAAAGGAGTACTAGTTAGTACTCCTTTTTTAATGTTATTGACGGTTATCTCAGCGCATTAATACGCTGTTCAAGTGGTGGGTGAGAAGCAAACATATCAACAATGCTCTTACCAGATGCAATACCAAACGCCATCATTGAGCCTTCAAGCTGTGATTCATGGTTGGTACGCAGGCGCTCAAGTGCTGCTCGCATTTTATGTGCACCAACTAATTGCGCTGCACCACTGTCTGCAGCAAATTCTCGTTTACGACTAAAGTAAGCCACTACGACTGAAGCTAAAATGCCAAAGATGATTTGGAAAATCATATCAAAAATGAAATAAGTCCAACTTCCACCACTGTTTTCACCTTCTTCATCGCTGTTTAAGAAGTTATCAACGATACCTGCAAGTACTTTAGAGATGAAGATAACAAAGGTATTCACAACACCTTGTATCAAAGTCAGGGTAACCATATCGCCATTAGCAACGTGAGAAACTTCATGAGCAAGTACAGCTTCTGCTTCATCACGGGTCATGTTGTGCATCAGCCCTGTACTTACAGCAACTAGGCTATTGTTTTTACTTGGGCCAGTTGCAAACGCATTCATTTCTGGGCTGTCGTAAATTGCCACTTCAGGCATTTTAATACCTACTTGCTCAGCTTGCGCGCAACCGTTGTCATTAACCAATGTTCAATTTCATTTCTTGGTTGCTCAATGACATAAGCTCCAGTCGATTTCTTGGCCATCCATTTCGACATGAATAGTGAAATGAAAGCACCACCAAAACCAAAAACTGTAGATATCATTAAAATACCACCAAGGCTTCGGTTACTAATACCAAAGACACTCATCAGGATGGATAAGACAACACCTAACACGATCATCACCGCTAGGTTTGTAATTAAAAACAACACGACTCGTTTCATAAGACCCCTCAAAAATAAAGCCAATCAGTAATTTGTGCGATTATTTGTATTAAAGTTCAATATTTATCAATATATGGGCGAAATGTTTCGTTTAAATAGTTTCAAACAAAAATTTAAATTTGTTGAAATCTAAATACGTTAATTTTGTGGTTTGGGTTTGAAATAGTGAGGCTATGAAACAGCCAGGATAAAATCCTAGCTGCTTATGGTGAAGTGAAGAATAATTACAGTCGTTTCATAAGTTGGTTTACTTTTGCGATAACAGGCCAAGCTGAAGACTCATAATTACCTAACACAACTAAGATATAGCCTTTTTCTTGATACATATTTAAACGAGCGGTCATACCGAGGTGCTGACCGTTATGACCAATAATGGTATTTTCTTCGTCGCCTCTTATTGAAAAGCCATACCCCCAGTTATTAGCATTAAGCTCTGGTTTTGCACTTAGTGCTTGTTGAGCGAGGGATTTGCTTATTAATTTGCCATTTTGCAGTGCAATCGCAAATTTATGAAGATCTGACACTGTAGAGTAACCCCCGCCAGCAGGGCCACCCTTAACAGATTGAAACATTAAATTCTCGGTGATTTGGCCGGTTTCTACTGAAAACCAATAGTTCCTTGCCGTATTCTTGACGGGCACGTCTAAGTCAAAACTGCCGCTATTACGCATATCTGCTTTTGCATAAACGTGTTTGTTAATGTAGTCGAAATAGCTTTCACCGGTCACATTTTCGATAATTTTCCCAAGCAGCATCATACCATTATTGCTATATCGCCATCTTGAACCGGGTTCAAAGGTCGTATCAATGGAAGGAAGTAGGGGGGTTATATCTTTTAATGATCGGACTTTATTTTGAATTGCATTAAAGCCTTCTCCATTTCCAATACCCGATGTATGACTCAGTAAATGTTTAATTTTAATTTTTGAGAAATCTCCTTCACCTAAAAGGGTTGGGTCAATATACTTTGTCATAGGGTCGTCTAGTGACATTTTACCTTGTTCAACTAGCTGCAAAATAGCAGTACTGGTAAACATCTTATTCATCGAACCAATTTGGAATTTGGTATTTAAATTATTTGGTACATCGTAACGTCTTGAAGCTAATCCGTGTGCAGCAGAGAAGAGCACTTTGTCACCTTTAGCGAGTAAAATAGCGCCAGAAAACGCGCCGTTATTCGCCAATCTGGTACTATAGCTTTTTATTTCTTCGACAAATCTATCATCCGATAATTTAGAAAGATGAGAGGTGTCTTTTGGGCTTTCCCCAATATACCAACCTGTTATAGCGCGCTGTTGCTCATTATTGAAATAGATTACCATGCGGTATTGCATATCAATGTTTTTAGAATAAAGCGTACTAATATGTTGTAAGCCATTTTCTGTTTTTTCCAATTTAGAATCCAAGACTTCTAAATTGCCAAGGTAAAGTGCTTTATTCATTGAGTAGCCAACATACCTGTCTTTGCCCGTTCCTTCCCAACGTGAAAGCGCATCTTTTGAGAAATGAGAAACCACAAAGTTTTCTATGTTAAACAGGTTTTGACTATTCAGTGTGGTTAAAAAATCATCCGCCACTTTGTTGTGATTTAGAGTATTTTCAGCAGCAACTGAGGCGCTGCTAACAACTGCTAGTAGAGATAGTGCAATAAAAGTTCGCTTCATGTTGTATTCCTTTTGTATTTAATTGATTAATATGGCTGTCTGCCTTGGTGACTGTTTTACTTTTTTATTTGCAAGCAGGCGATGATGAAGCCATTAAGAACAGATTAAAAAAGGCTTAAGGAAAATATAACTAATAATTACAAAGAGATAAGATTGGATTTATCATATACAAATTTACCAAAAAAAATTTCTATCAATGAATTTAGAGTTGATTTTGGAACCGGACAAATTTCGACAGATACAAAAATAGAGGTAATAGAGCCAAAAGTAATGGATTTGCTAAGGGTACTTTGTGGTGCACCTAGACAGGTTCATAGCGCTGAAGTTTTATTTGAAAAAGTTTGGCCCAAATCTATTTACAGCCCTAACTCAGTCAGAAGGAACATAGCTTTACTGAGACAAGCATTATCCGATGAAGATAAAACACTAATTAAAACCCACCCCAAAAGAGGATATAGTCTAGAAGCCTCGATTAAATTGATTGATAGTGCGAATGAAAAAACAGAACAACAAGGCTCAAGCTTAGAAGCTGAAAAGTCTGCATTACTCAAGATAAAGCCATCAAACTTGGCTTTGATATCCTTAATATTATGTATTGTCGCGGTTTCTAGTGTGGTTTTATTCAAACCTCAAAAGTCAAAAATTCAGCTTTTAAACCTGAGTCCGATCACATCTAGCAATGATAAAGAGCGTTATATGCAGGTTAGTCCTGATGGTCGCTATATGGCTTATATTCAGAGTGGACTTAGTCAAAGCGGACCTAGTCAACGCAGGCTACTATTGAAAGACCTTGTAACTCAAAAGGAGTGGCCTTTAAGCCAAAATGCTAAAGCTTATACATATCTTGCATGGGACATGCATTTAAATAGTATTGTTTATTCCTCAAAAGAACAAAATAGCATCTCTTTTAATCGTATTTTACTGGATGCACAACGAAAGCCAGTTTCGGATCAAGTATTATTTCAGCGCCAAGATATCACTTGGAATAGTGTATTTTTTATTGATGATAATCAAAAGCTTTATTACCTAGCTAATCAAAACAGTTCTGAGCACAGTCGTAATGTGAGCTTATATAAACACAATTTAAACACGGGACTTTTAGAGATACTTTTAGAGCCAAATGATGACTATAAGCCATATAAAATTTCCCTTTCTCCAACCCAGTCACATCTTGCCATAATAGGATTTAATAGGGATGGCATTTCTGAAGTAAAGAGCTTATCGCTGGACTCTAAACACATAACGACCATCGCTGAGATTGATCACAACTGGCACTTCTTATCTTGGTTTGAGAACGAACACGCTCTGCTTTTAAGTAATGGTAGCCAGCTAAAACAATTAAATTTGTCAGGTGACATAACAACACTCGACTATAAGAGTTATAACTTCCTTGTTTACCCTCAGATAGTTAAAAGCAAGTTATATTTCATTGAGGCCAAATCAGATCAAGACATTCTGAAAACAGATCTTCAAACGTTGGCAGAGCCAATAAAAGTTGTAGATTCAAATACGGTTGATATGAAGCCGAGTTTGTCACCCGATAGTTCTAGTATTGCTTATATATCTCTCAAAAATGGCTTGCCGCAAATATTTATAAGGGACACTTCAACGGGTCAAGAACGCCTAGTATTTCAAAATAAAGAAAATGAATATGCTCTGACTCAGACATTTTGGGATGAACAGGGACAACGACTTGTAAGTAGCATCAACAATAAACCTTTTATTATTCATCTTGAAGAAAAGCATCATTCTTTGCAGTGGCTAGATAAAATAATAGGTGTACCAAAAGCATGGTACCAACACTCAGAAGCTATTTTATTTGTTGATAAAAGTACTCATAATGACAATCTCAACAGATTTAATTTAAATACTGAAGTATCTCAAAGCTTAAATATCGAGTTGGCAAAAAAACAAGTTTTCTTAGACGCTAAAGACAACTTAATAAGTTTGTCAGAGGGTCAAATAATTGATCACACTAATGACGAGGAGCTTCTGAAAGGTGTTGAGGGTATCAAACGTGTTTACCCGCATTACCAAGGCTTTTCTTATCTGGTAAAAAAAGGCTCAGAAACACACCTTGGTTTTTATGAATATAACTCTCTTACTAATAACAACAATGAAATGCAAAGAGAATCACAAAAGTTCTGTGATTCATGGTGTGAAAGAATAACGAGTATATCAGACAAAGTAATTTTGCTTGAACAAAGCAGCAATTCAGCTGATATTCTTGAGCTTGATATTAAAAGCATTTAGTGATGGAGGCTTAAAGCTATTAAAGCTATTAAAGGTGAGATTGTAAAGTTTCGATATGATGAGAAATTATTTAAACCGTATTAAATTTGATGTAGTCGTTGTTTTGATGCTATCAGCTGTCGTTTATCTCCTGTTTGAAATTGAGTACGCTGACATTGAAGTAAATAGAATTGATTTATCACACGCAACTTTACACTGTAGTGAAGCGGATAAACTTAACAGAGTAAACGGCTATATAAAATTTCAAGGGTTACAATTAAGATTAAGAGGTTCATTTGCCCGTTGTTCAGATTTTGAAAATGAGTTTCAAGATAAAATAATAGAGGTGGAATACCTTAAAGATGATGGTTTGATCACGGAACTAAAGATGAACGATGAGGTGTATTACTCACGCTCTATATTATTGAGTTCATTTATAAGTTTATTTATATCAGTAATAGTATGGATTTATTGTCGCAGTTTTATATTTGGATTAATTAAGCTTGTGGGCAAGAGAAAATGGTAGGCAGACTATGCTTTTGTTCAAATCAAAAAAGGCGCTTTGTTAAGCGCCTTTTTACTTTATCAATTATTAATGCTGTGGCTTTGGCGGAAAGTTCTTTAATATCTCAGCTATGGTTTTGTTAATTGCTTCAGTGCGTTGCTCTGGTGTTTGTTTTTTACGTAAACGACCTTCTTTTGCACCTCGCCAAACCAGTTGATTTGATTTAGCATCGACAATATCAACTACGAGAGTGCCGACATCATATTCACGGGTTGTAGTTTGAGTTTGATAACCCCAGCCCCAGTAATTCCAACGCGCAGAGTAGGTGGTTTGCATTGTGTCTGACTCCAGTTTTTGGTCAACAGATGCATGATAATTCACTAATACATCCGCATTTTTAGCGTCAACAAACTTGATCCCTTGCGCAGCTAAATTTTCAACAATGGCTTTACGAATACGTTTTTCCATTAAGTCATTAATTTGATAGTCACTGCCGTGATTTTTAATATCAGCATGTTCTGACCATGCAAATGTTTTGTAATTAGCAAACTCAACAGAGGTATCATAATCCCAATCCGGTGTGCTACCACAAGCCGCAACGAGCGTGAGCAATACTGCAATAAATAAATGCTTTAACATAGCGTTCTCCTAGTTTCTGGGATCCATCCCAGTTGATAATGTCATTTGCTTTCTGAGACCTAACTGGCCTCAGAATGTTCCACTTCAATCCAATCTTTTTCGTCAACCCAGTTCTGACTGCCATCTTTTACACTACGGATTGGCACTAAGTAGTCACAACTGATTTGCGGTTTAACCGAAGCAAAAATTGGTACAAAGCCGAAACTCAATGCGGTTTCTATAATGGCTTTTTGGTTTTGCGGGTCAATATCTGCCGCCTCATCTATATAGATAGGAATACGATACAACGTTTGTTCCTGATCTGATAATAGATAACGAATGAACAACATACCACATAACAGCTTGATTGTAATACGCGTTCCGTTAGAACCTGCAGAATCGATTTTATCGAAATGTTCAGTCTCACCGGCGCGATTAACCACCTCAAAACGGATATCGAATAAGTCGGTAAGCGTTAAACCTGTTTTTTCGCTGGCAAGCTTGATTAAATGATCTTTTGCTGCGGTAACAGCTTTTTCGTCTGTAGGTAATTCACTCAATAGATCAAGATTGTCACCTTTTTCATAACTATCAGACGTGCTGATAATCGTATCTATAGAGTCGACTAGCATCTTACGAGGTATCACATTGATCTTAAACGCCTGTAAGTTTGAGATCCTATGTTGACTGATCCCTTTGTTAAAGCTGTTCATTTCACGACGTAAACGATCTAAATCTTCACGAAGGCCTTTAATGGTTGCAGCTACCTCAGTGAGGGCAACACGTGCTTGTTTCTCAACCGCATCACGTTCATTGTCAATATTATGATATGCGCTGATGAGTTTCTGATATTTAGTAAATTCATCGGATTCATTATCAAACTTGGTGATACCCGCATTGTAAATATGCAAATAGGTATTACGCACGTTGACAGCTAGATTACGCAGTTCATGGCAATCTTTATTGAACTGGTGGATCACATCAGCCAAGTTATCGAAATCAAGGTTTATCTCAACAGGGTAAGGCGTTTGTTGCTCGCTCACAATGTCTAGTGTGTGATCAATACGCTCAGATTTAACCTGTTTTAAACGGTCCCCTTGACGTTTAATTAAGTCTTGCTTCGATAAAATAATTGAACGTCTATCTGAGATTGAGCTGGCGTTGCGTTGAATATCTTGAAGATAGCTGTCTACTTGCTCGCGCTCAGCGTCTAATTGCTCTTTGAGTAGAGATTGTGCTTCAACAGATTGCAGCATGGTTTGGTATTGTTCGAAGCGTTTTAGCGTTGCTTCTAGTGCCATTAGCTCATCATATAATGCATCACGCTCTTGCTGCTTTTGTACTACGTTTGCTGCAACTTCACGCTGTTGTTTGAGCTCGACTAATGATTGCTGTAATGATTCTAACTGCGCCTTTAACTGTGCTTTGTTCTCGCCACTTTGCATTTGTACAGGACTGAGCTTTTTAAGCTTGATGGTTGCACCTGGCAGTGTTAATTCACCGCCTTTTACGCTGTTTGATAAGTTTGCTAAGAACTCACCGAAAGCATCTTCGTCATGAATATCAACTTCACCTTGGCTTGTCGTTGCAAAGCTCAGAATATCTGGATTCAAAATACGAGAAATTTCTTCGACTTCTTTTAGAGACAGATCTTCACGCATACGAGTAAACAAATTGAACTCAAGGTTTTTAAGTTGCAGCTTTAGGCTCTTGATCTGCTTGTTGTTCTCGTTAATACGATAATCAAGGGTATGTAAGCTTTGCCCTTGAGCGCTATTAATAGAAAACGACAACTGCTCGTATTCTTTTTTCAATAATTGCAGATTGGTTTTTAAGGTCGCGTGATTGGTTAATTCAAACTCAGTTTTAAGGGCCGAGTAGTCAATAAACCACTGCTCAATTTGCGCTTGGCGACGGGCAATGTCGCCTGACTGTTGTAAGTAAAGTTGTTGTTTTTGTTCGAAGTCGTGTTTTTCTTGCTCTATGTCTTCTAGTTGAGCTTCAAGCTCACTCATTTGTGATTCTTGATAATCGGCAAATTCCACCAGTGCCATATCAATTTTAGGGGCGTAGGCGGCAAGTTTACCTTTTATACCGCTCTCGCTATCGAGCATTTGTTCAAGGGCTGCAATGGGCTCTTGCATTGACTCAAGAGCAGCAAGTTCGCGACGAGAGTGGTTTACTTTATCAAAAGCTCGACGCCATACTTCATAAAAGTCGACTTTTGAGTTTGACATGTGGCGTTCAAATACACGCAGCATAAAGCGTTTTACGTCTTGCGCGCCTAATTTATGCAAGTTCAAAATTCGTCTGAAAATCTCTTTATAAATAGACGCATCTTGTACGTTATTTAATGGGATCATTTTAAGGTTAATATCACCATCAAATTGTGTTGCACCACCAATGAGTAGGGCATTTAGCTCTTGTGCTTTTAACTCGACCGCTTTTTTGCCTTTGCTCTCAAGGTGATTAAAAAGCTTGGTATATTTAATGATGCTCTTGTCTTGCGTGAAATCATTTAAATCAAGCTTTCCTGGGTAGCAAAAAAACTGGTGAGCGTAACCTGCAATCTTGCCTAAACCTGCAACACCGATGACGACATCACCGTGGGGTAGATTGGCTTCAAGTAAAATGTAACTTTGATCGCTTGAGAAGTAGAATTTACGTGTTTCTTCTAAATCGTGACCATCCCATTCAGTTAAACGCAGGTCGTTGATCAACGGAAATTGCAGCGCATTAATCACCGAGCTTTTACCAGTATTGTTCGGCGCACAAATAGAGGCACTCTTATTGAGCGGGATCACACATTTTGCATAGCCCGCCGTATTTAATAGTGCAAGCTTACTTAATCCATATAACTTACTCATACTTCTTCCTCGAGTTCGTCAAAGTTATTATCATTTACTTCCATTAATGCATCTATATATCTATAAACTGGCGCGAGTAATACAAAGCCTTGCTCAACTTCTTTAGCCAGCCCTAAGCGCACCATGCGTAAATACACGTCTTTACGAAGTTCTGAGCCTGAAAAAATTTCGAGCTGGTCAAACAGGTGTTTATTCATTTGTACCAGTGTTTGCATCAGCTCTAAATCGGCGATGTTATCAAATAGGGCACGAAGGGGATCTTTACCTTGGTTGGCGTAATGCTCAATAAGAATATAGATAGTTAATGCAATGGCACGAGAAATCTTCCCCATGTTTGGGGTGCTCTCATCACTGCCTAAATAATAAAAGCCTCGGGCATCATGAATAAGATCGTGACCAAGCGCAGTAAATAAGGCTTGGTAAGCATCAATTTTTTGGTCAAGTTGCTGCCATAAGGTGGTGTCTTGTTCACTGATGTGATACCCGCTAACCAATTTTTTATTGATGGCTTGTAATTCTGATAAATCAGTTAAATTAATGTTTGTCATTCTTTTGTTCTTGCTTGTTGGCGGCATTAAATGGATACAGTTTGAATGTCTGTCCCGAAATAGACACGCTTGTACGTTGTTCGTCCTGTTGTAATTCGAGATCTGTATCGTTAATTAGTTTTTGATATAAAAACAGCATTTCATCGGCTTCAAGATCTGGATACTGTTCAGATAAGAAACCTAAAATCGCTGTTCGTTTTTGGCCTGTTTTTGCGAAAGTTGTTCTTACATTATTGTAATCTGGGATATTTGGGCTCTGATAGGCCGGTACGTCGGTTTGATCGGGAAGTTCGTATTCGTCATGCTCAAATTCTACTAAGCTTGCCATATAGGCGACCATGTGGCGTTGTTGGCCTAATGAAAAACGTTGAATATCAGAGACAAACTCAGGCTGTACGGCACTAAGTGTTCGATCAACGCCGTTTTTACGAATAAGACCTAGAACTTTAGATGCCTGTCGTGTGATCAGATTGTTACGGCGCAGTTCTTCTCGTAGTGGCATTAGCATATCAGCACTCTTGCGCAGACTTTCTCGACCAACTAGGTGCATATCAAGAATACGAGTACGAAGTTGTTCGAGCATGCGCTTATCAATACTTCCACGGCCAAAGAGTTCAATGTGTTCTATCTGAGCACTAATTTGTACTTCTATGCGGTTAAAGCAGCGGTGAAAATCACCTCGAATATCGACCATTTCCAGCATAGGCTCAATATATTCGTCGAATGCCTCTATCACGGCTTTATAACGCTTTTGAAGTGAAACATGGCTGGTATCAGACTTTGCTTGCTCTACAATGTTAAAGATAGCGTTTTCATTATGACTAAACAGCTTGACGATTTTACGCACTCGCTCGTCCATAATGCGGCTAAATCGACGTAACTCAGTAAAGTCACCATCTTCACCGGATTGTGCTAGGCGGTTACCGAGTCGTTCCAGATCAGTAACCAAAACCGTTATTTCTGCAGCGATTCCTAAGTCTTCTTCTTGCAATAAAAAACTGATGAAATCAGCAATCGCTCTGTTAATTTCTAATTGTGACGATTTTGCCAGTGGTATGATTATTTCCTGGTTTAATAATTTATTAGTTTCCTTGAATATTTTGTCACTTTTCCAATGAGGATTTTTGTTTTTTATGATGTTTTGAACGTCTTTGATGCTGAAATCAGTCATTTTGAAACGTTTAAACAAAAGCTCAATGACAGACCAGTGTTCAGTGAGCGTATTTAAAACTTTCTTCGCTGGGATCATATTTTTCCACTTTGTGTCTTTTTTGTGAAAAAAGACCGTATTTTATACTTATATTGATAGCTTACATGTACCTATAATGCTAGAATCTGCGCCGACTTACGTTACCCACCATTTTTGTTAATTTTTAAACACAGGTTGTTTACGCATTATGGTTACTACTATAATCCTAACACTGATAGCGATAGCTTTTGTGCTCATCGTTATAGAGGATATAATCCATGTAAACAAGGCCAAAACTACACTTTTTTTTGGTACTTTATGTTGGATTATCGCCTTTATCTCTCCAATACATGGTCAAAGCCCAGAAAATGTACAACATGAGCTAAACCACAACATATTAGAGATAGCAACCTTGTGGCTATTTTTAATGGCCACCATGACTTTCGTCGCTTATCTAAACTCTAAAGGCTTTATACAAAATATCGTGCACCGTGTCATGCCATCACAAATCAGCGAACGTAAACTCATGTTCCTGGTTGGCATTGCCGCTTTTGTATTTTCGTCAATTTCAGACAATATTACAGCAACGCTCATTTCATTAGCTGTTGTTATGTCGTTGAAATTAGACCCAAAGAAGCTTATAAAATACGCAACTTTAATCATATTTAGTGTCAACTCAGGGGGAGTATCATTGATCACAGGCGATGTGACAACACTTATGATATTTCTTGCCGATAAAGTAACCATTCCAGACTTATTATTGCTCGTGGCTCCAGCGATTGTGAGCGTAATCGTGTTGGCTACATTGCTGTCATTTGGCATGAATGAAACGATTGTGTTTGAAAAAGAACAAACACGTCGTATCGAGAAAACGGATGTAACAATAGCGTGTATTTTTGCATTAACGGTTTTTTCTACTTTATTTTTGAGTGTTGAGTATCAAGTGCCTCCTTTATTAACCATGTTATTTGGCTTGTCACTGATGTTCTTAGTTGCTCAGTTCTTAATGCGTAAAAAAGACGTAAACCGTAAAATTATTGACTATATTCGCGAGATAGAATACGACACGCTTCTGTTCTTCGTTGGTATCTTACTTGTGGTTGGCGCACTAAAAGAAGTGGGTTTCTTGGTTAAGTTCACTCAGTTGTATGATTACCTAAAACCCGAGTATGCGAATTATATTGTTGGTATTATGTCTGCAGCAGTAGATAACGTGCCTTTAACTGCGGCACTTTTAAAAGCTGATATTACTATGTCTACACAGCAGTGGCTAATGTTTACCTATGCAACGGGGGTTGGTGGTTCAATGCTGATCATCGGCTCTGCTGCAGGCATTATTGCAATGAACAAGGTTAAAGCACTGACATTTGTTAGCTACTTACGTATGTTCTTTTATCTACTCATAGCTTATTCAGTAGGTTATGTAGGTGCTTATTACGCAGGCATGATGATTTAGAAGCTTTAAGTACAAATTAGTTAAAACAGTACTTGACACCTAGACGTCTAAAAGTTACTTTTTAAAAACCCGCACAAACTTGCGTTTGCGCGGTTTTTATTTTGCCTAAGTTCAGCTTAGATTACGCAAAATAAACAGAAGAGGCGCGAAACTTAGGTAGCTGGTTTGAGGTGACGTATACCGATGACAGTCAGTGAGGGAAGTGTTCGCCGAGAAGAATATCAGTACGTCGCTGCTATTTTTCGGTTTACGAGGCTGAATCCTCGGAACTGTCACCGATTTATGGTGGAGAGCTTCTGGCAATGAGCATATCAAATCTATCCGTATATTCTTGCCGAGTTCTCCTTATTGATGTTGAACACACAGTGTTCATAAAGGAGATAAAATGACTTCCCAGTTCACAGTTGCTAAGTTTGGTGGTACAAGTGTCGCCAATTTTGAAGCAATGCATCGCTGTGCACAAATTATTCATGATGATAATCAAGTACGTATTGTAGTAGTGAGTGCCAGTGCAGGTGTTACTAATCACCTAGTGACATTAACTCAGCAAAAAGCTGATTTAGCAGAGCGTAAAACCCTTGTTAAAGCTGTACTTGAAATCCAGGACGCCATTTTAGAAAAACTGACACTAGATGCAGACTTAGCAACCGGCTTTTCTCAAACAATTAGCGAGTTTGAACAACTGGCTGAACTCCCTGCGTTAAGTGCACAGCAGTGTGACGAAATGCTTAGCTTCGGTGAGCGACTATCCTCTTTTCTATTTACTCAAGTATTACGTAATCTAGGTGTTACTGCTGACAGGTTTGATGTACGCCAAGTACTTAAAACAGATAACCAGTTTGGTAAAGCAACGCCTGACGTGAGTGCAACTGCAAGCGCAGCAGAGCAGCATTTATTGCCACAACTTGCAGACAAAGTGTTAGTAACACAAGGTTTTATTGGCAGTGATACATATGGCCAGACAACCACGCTAGGTAGAGGTGGTTCAGATTATAGTGCCGCATTATTGGCGGAAGCGATAGGTGCACAAAGCGTACAGATATGGACAGATGTTGTAGGCATATTCAGCACAGATCCTCGTTTATGTAAAAAAGCGTCACCGATTGCACGATTGAGCTTTGATGAAGCGGCTGAAATGGCCACATTCGGTGCAAAGGTATTACACCCAGCAACCATTTTACCTGCGAGTCGCAGCGGTATAGCGGTCTTTGTTGGTTCTAGTCGCGAACCTCAAGCCGGTGGTACTTGGATTGAAAAAGAAACCGAATCAAAAGCTGGGATCAGAGCCGTTACACAACGTAAGAATCAGATTCTTTTAACGTTAAAGAGCCCAGAAATGTTGTTGGCGAGTGGTTTTTTAGCGCGTATTTTTACTATTTTAAGTAAATATAATATCTCGGTAGATTTGGTAACCACTTCTGAGATCAGTGTTGCCATCACACTTGATAATGCATTGAGTTCTTCTAGACCTGAACTAGATCAAGCGTGTTTAGAAGAGTTGAGTGAATTCTGTCATGTAACGGTAGAGACCAATCTGACATTGGTTGCATTGATCGGTTCTGAAATCCAGCTTCGTCAACACGAAGTGAATTTTATGAATGTGCTTAAAGACTTTAACATTCGATTAATTTGCCATGGCGCAAGCAAGCACAATTTGTGTTTCTTAGTTGAACAAGGTGAATCAGACGAGGTTGTTCAATCAATTCATGCACAGCTTTTAGAAGCTTGCTGATAACCAGCTCACAATTTTCAAGTATTCTAATCGGTCATTCTGTTCAAGTTTGACCGATTTTTTGTTTAGATATTCCATACGCAAGTATTACAAAGACTATAGAAATTGCTATAAATTGCTCAGATAAAGTAATTGATGATTCATTCTCAATGAGACGTAACGTATCGTTCACTATTAATACATTAACTATAGATAGTGTGCTTGCTAACAAAAAGTACTTCGGCGCACTTTGGCTGTATCTTACACAGATAATTAGCCCAGCTAGAGTGATGAAATAGCCGATTACTGACATTGCGCCCGGTACAAAAGCGGGGAGTATAGAAAGTAAAGCGAGTGCAAATCCTAATTTTGGCATTAACATTGTGAACTCCTTTTGAATGGAACTGGCCAAAAAGCAGATTACAGAAGTTTTTCTTTACTTTGCAAATTTATTTAGTCTTATTACTGATTACAAGTGATAATTAAACGCAGTCTATTAGCAAAATCAGCTCAGTTGCGTATAATCGTCAGTTAACAATAATAAACATATAGATGTATAAATGGCTCAATTGCGTGATGGCTTTCAAAGTCGCTTAGGCTTTGTTTTAGCAGCAGCTGGTGCTGCTGTAGGGCTTGGAAATATTTGGGGCTTTCCTACCCAAGCTGCAAACCATGGTGGTGGTGCATTTTTATTAGTGTACTTTGTGGTTATATTTCTTTTGGCATTACCAGCTTTGTACACTGAGTTGTACATAGGTCACCAAGCACAATCTAATCCAGTTAAAGCACTTAAACAAGCATGGCAGGATAGCAATCCTAAAGTGGGTGCTACAGCAGGTTATGTTGGCCTATGTGGTGCCATTGTGATGTTAAGTTTTTATTCGATCGTTGCTGGTTGGATGCTGGCCTTTTCACTTGAACCACTTGCAAGGCTATTAGAACTAAATGAACTCGCAGCATTCTTAAAAGGTGACTCAACATTGCGGAATTTCATTTTCACCCCGCTTATGTTGTTGCTTACTGCCAGTATCATTTTGCAAGGTGTTAAGTCTGGTATAGAGGCATGGTCTAGAAGATTAATGCCCTTATTATTGTTATTACTTATAGGTTTAATTGGTTATATGGCAACGCTTGACGGTGCTATGGAAGGCTTTAAGGCTTATTTAGTACCAGATTTTTCAAAAGTAACAGATCCTGATTTGGTTATTGCTGCTATGGGTCAAGCTTTCTTCTCACTTTCATTAGGGGTTGGCTGCATGATGATTTATGGCTCGTATTTAAAACCACATGAAAATTTACCTAAATTAACTGCGAGTGTTGCCTTGCTTGATACTGGTGTTGCTTTTCTTGCAGGTTTATTAATCATTCCTGCAATATTTGTTGCACAGCAAAGTGGCGTTGAGGTTTTTCAAGATGGTAAACTGATCGGGGAAGGGCGCTTGATTTTTGCTGTTTTGCCAGAGCTATTTATGAATATGGGGCAAATAGGCCTATTTGTAGGTCTAACCTTCTTTGTACTTATGTCTATTGCTTCATTAACTTCTACAATATCTTCTACTGAGATACCCGTTTCTTTTTTAGTGGAAAACCATGGTTTGAAACGAAAAAGTGCCACAATTTGGGTAACTCTAGTGATTATGTTGGTTTCAACGACGATTATACTTAATTTTGAATGGCTATTTGGTTTGATTATCAGTGTGTTCACACAATATCAATTACCTTTAATGGGACTGTTCTACTTTTTGACAGTCGGCTGGATGTGGCAAAGAGGCAATAAGCTTTTAGAAGCAAGTAGCGGTTTCCATTATTACTTTGCGCAATATGTTCGTTTTGTATGCCCGGTATTAATGACTGCGGTATTTGTAAATGTAGCTTTGAAATAGGTAATACGATTAAGTAAAGCCAAGCAAGTTTGTATTAATCACAAAGCACTTAAACATAAAATTTATAATTCAGCCCTGACATTTGTTGGGGCTTTTTTATGTTTATTAATTCATTAAAGTAACCAATTAAGAATGTTAAGCCCAAACTTGAATAACCTAAGCTGTAGATAACAAATTAAATTACAGCGGCTAATCTTAATTAAAACGGCTTGCACTTACACAAAATAGATCTGTAAATTCTCCCTTATTTTTCTAAAGATTATAGTCTGATGGTGTAGATTTCTTTTTAAGCAATGTTTCAGGGTTTATTTCAAATAGGCTGAGGTTGAAACTGATCCAAGTTTAGAGGAGTTTAAACTGCTGTTAGCAGAGCCAAAAGTAATAGGCTTCTTTGTGGAACTGAAGTTAAAGCTGCGAGTTGCAGTTTATCAACCTTTGAGGAAAATTAGGGCCTTTTTACGTAATCAACAAACTCTTTATGCTCGATAGATAGGGTTTTGAAAGGAATTTTAAGGTAAATTTGGCGCAAAAAAATAGCCAGTTAAAACTGGCCATTTTCTAATGAAATTTAGTTGCAGTAGTTGTCTACAAACGTTAAGTCATTAATGTGTTCAGGTGCATCCATCACATAGGTTGCAACCGCTGTCTGAGGATTTACACTGTAAATTTTTGCGTTTTCTCCTGACACACGACCTGATACGTATAGAGCACCGTTGTCAGAAATTGCCAAACCAGATGCCCAATTAATTCCGTGATGGCCGATTAATGTCAGCGCCATAGTACTGTCATCAATCGTGTAAAGAGACTTGCCAGTTAACACATAAAGCGTGTTGTTATCTGCAGAATAGGCAACATCACCGTGTGAGAATGTGTCACCAGAATAGCGCATTTTACCTAAAACCGTTTTCTCGCCAGTTTGTAGATCGTAGTCGTACATATATGTTTTGCTGGTTGCACGTAAAGACTGACCGTCAGCGGTAACTGCAGAGCGATAAATCGGCCATGAAGTAGCATCTGCTTCAGCGGTTTGAGTACCTGTTTCTAAATCTAAAGACCAAAGCTTAGATGCTTTAGTTTTTGAATCTAATTGTTCCATGAAATATAGCTTGCCGTTGTGGCTAGCAATGTTAGATGCTGTGTTTTGTGCGCCAGCAACAACACTGTACGTTTTAGATTCAAGATCGAATTTGTATACGTATCCTGTTTCTAGGTCGCCATAATTATTAATACCGAAAATACCAGTGTGGCATGATTGCTTTTTAGTCACACTAACATTGTCGATGAATGCGCCAAGGCTATCGTTCTTGCCTGTACCAACAAAGCGCAACTCAGATGAATCAGAGTCAGCAGTTACAGTGACGTTAAATGACTGCCAACCGCGAGTTGTAGAATTAAGGTTTAGTACAGTTTGACCATTCCATTTAACTTCAGCTTTGTTTGTTGAACTATCACCTTGAATACGAGGAGAGTAATAGAAAGAAACTTCATAACTTTGACCAGCTTCAGTGCTAATATTTTGAAACACACTGTGGTTAGCAGTCGAGTCTAACTCAATGTACTGATTGCCGTTTTGTGCATTTATGATGCCCAGTCTAGAAGTTTGAATCTCGAAACGTGCGCCTTCACGCTCCCATCCGTTAACTGAATTCAACAATGTCCATTTAGAGTTGATCACATTTTCTTCAAACGAGCCGTTTGTAACTAAATTATCAGCCATTGCAAATTGCGTTGCAAAAAGCGTCGACATTGCTAATAAAGATAACTTCATTTAGTAGTTCTCCAAGTTTAAAAACTGCTTACAACAAACTTTGAAAGCGAAATTAATCCTATTGTCGTATTTTGTGTCGGTTTCGTCAACAATTAATAAACAATTAAGTCAATAATTTGTTTTGTGCAGTAATTTAATATTCCAAGAACATAGCAGGCAAAGTAAATGCCAAGTAGGAGGTTTTTGATTCTATTTGATAAATGAAGGGTTTTTAAGTCGTTTTGACATAAAGAATTTACTTTGTGCCAAAACGACTAAATTTACATTGATTCCAACGCGCGTTCTAATGCATCACTTCTAGAATTACAAAATGCATTTTCACCAAGTTTTTCGTTAATTTGAAAACGATGGAGTTGATCAGATGTTTCTGAGTTTGGCGAGAAGATAAAGACTTTACAGTCTGCATCTAATGCATCAGTAATCGCATTTTCAAGCGCTAGGCTCACAGTGACATCAAGCATTGGCACATCACTTAAGTCTAAAACCATGGCTTTGTATTTACTTATATCGCGATGTTGACGTGCAATGGCTTTAGAGACACTGAATATCATGGGGCCCGATAAGTAAAAATAGAGCAGTTGGCCGTTCGCTTGTTCAAATAATGCTTGTTCTGATTTATTCATCGGAACATCGTCATCAGAGTCACTAATGGCTTTAACTTGTTCTGATTGAACACGACTAAGTCGCTCTATCACCATGATATTTGAGATAAAGACACCTAAGCCTACAGCGGCAATGAGATCTACAAATACAGTGAGTAACATTACACCATACATAATTGCCATTTGAGATATACTTAATTTGTGTGCTCTTTGAATAAAGCTCCAATCAAGAATATTTATACCAACATATACGGCAATACCCGCTAAAACAGCCAAGGGAATTGGTTCTGTTAAGCCTCCGGCTACAAAGACAACCGCCATTAAAATCAGTGCTCGGAAAATACCCGCCAGTGGAGAACGCGCACCGACTTGAATATTTACCACTGTGCCCATAGTTGCACCTGCACCAGGTAACGCCCCAAATAAGCCAGAGATGATATTTGCAACACCTTGACCTCTTAACTCTTTATCAGAATCGTGCTCAGTTCGAGTTAAGCTGTCTCCGATAACGGCAGTTAATAAGGTATCAATGCAACCCAGAGTACCCAGCACTAGGGCATCGATTACCATTGACTGAAATTGGTCAGCAGTAAAAGTCGGGATAACTATAGAGGGTAGGCCACTTGGTATCTCACCGATCCTACGAATGCTATCAGTATCAAAAATGATTACTGAAACTATGGTCACTGCAACGAGTGCGACTAATTGAGCTGGCACATATTGGCGATATTTTTTAGGGAAATAAAACAATATTGCTAATGTGGCCGCGCCTAATAACAACTCTGAAAACTGAATATTTAGTAAGAGTTCAGGAAGTTGACCTAAAGTGCCAGTGACGCCTCCAGCGGGAGCTTGGTGGCCTAATAAAGGTGCAAGCTGTAATATGATGAGGATAACACCAATACCTGACATAAACCCAGAGATAACAGAATAGGGCATTAATGTTACGTATTTACCGAGCTTTAAGGTACCTAGTAACACTTGAAAAGCACCGGCCATCATCACAACCGTGAAGCCCATAGCCAGGCCAGATTCAGGATATTTAGCCATCATTGCGGTCAAAACTGCGGTCATAATAACCGTCATTGGACCAGTTGGCTCAGAAATCAGGGAAGTAGAACCACCAAACAAGGCAGCGAAAAGACCGACTAAAATTGCACCCCACATACCTGCTTCAGCACCGGCTCCTGAAGCAACACCAAACGCGAGGGCAAGCGGGAGAGATATTATGGCAGTGGTCACACCACCAAATAAATCGCCCTTTAAATTCATATGCTTATATCGAGATAGAGATAACATAGAACTTCCATACCGCGAGATTTCACGCATTTTACACCAAATTTTCTTTTTAACTATCGGATTTACAAACTTTTTTACAAGTTAGTATTTATATATGTCATGTGACTTTGTGGTAGTATGCGGGCATGTAGAAAATGAAAGTTTAATTTATTATATATGTTTCAACCAGTTAGCCTTTTTGTTGGGCTTCGGTATGCCAAAGCGAGCAAAGGAAATGCGTTTATTTCATTCATTTCTTTTTTTTCTATCGCAGGTATCGCATTAGGACTTATGTCCTTGATCACAGTGAGCTCTGTGATGAACGGCTTTGAGCAAACACTTAAAAATGCCATGCTGGATATGATCCCCCATGTGCAGCTAAAGCCTGAAGATGAAATAAAAGCCTCTAATAGTTTAAAGACACAATTAGCCGAGTTAAGTACGGTTAAGCGAGTGCAATCTTATCTGACCTCAGATGTCATTCTACAGACCAATGAAGAACTTTTAGGTGTTAGATTACAGGGGATTTTTGAAGGCGGGACCTCACAGTTAGAGAGTCATATTGAGTCTGGCAGTGTGGAGCAGTTTCAATCGGGTAAGTATCAATTAGCCATTAGCCGTTACTTGGCAAATAGTTTGAAAGTACAGGTTGGTAATCAAATTAGAGTGATTATGCCTGAGGTCACAACTTATTCGCCTATGGGAAGGGTGCCTGCACAAAGATTATTTACTGTGGCCCTTATTTATAATTCAAGAAGTGAAGCTGATACACAACTTGCCTTCGCAAATGGTAAAAGCCTAGCAAGGTTAATGCGAAAAAAGTCACAATCTCAATTAGATATTAGTATTTCGTTACATGATGCCTTTTCTCTTGAAGACTTTTATAAAGATCTTTCTACCCTAGATACCTCTGGGTACACAAGCATTGACTGGCAAGTCCAACAAGGTGCTTTGTTTGCAGCCGTTGCAATGGAAAAAAGAGTGATGTCTTTGTTGCTAGGGCTAATTGTATTAGTCGCGATTTTCAATATTATTTCGGGTCTTTCAATGATGGTCAAAGAAAAGCAGGGTGAAGTAGCCATATTGCAAACCTTGGGCTTTACACCCGCGATGATATCGAAAGTGTTTATGGTTCAAGGACTTTATAATGGTGTTATCGGTACTTTATTGGGGTTATTTGCTGGATTATTACTGGCAAATTATATCAATGAAGTGATGTCACTGGTCGGCTTGTCTTTATTGGGGGGGATGGCCTTACCCGTTAAGTTTGAAATTACAGGTCTAATTATCATGGGCACTTTGAGTGTTTTATTAAGTTTTATAGCTACCCTTTATCCAGCCAAACAAGCTGCGAAAGTAATGCCTGCTGAGGTTTTAAGATATGAGTAATTTAGTAATTGATTGTCAAAACTTAGGCAAAGTTTACCAAGATGGAAAGAACAAAGTCGAAGTGTTGAAAGGTGCAAACTTACAGCTAAAGCAAGGACAAATGCTTGCAATAGTTGGCAGTTCTGGATCGGGTAAAAGTACCTTATTACATATACTTGGCACCCTAGATCATGCAACAACTGGCTATGCCAAAATTAAAAGTACAAATGTTGCGGAGTTATCAAGAAATCAGCAAGCTGAATTTAGAAATAAACATATGGGGTTTATCTACCAATTCCACCACTTATTGATGGAATTTACTGCGCTCGAAAATGTTGCCATGCCACTACTCATTCAAGGAGTCAAAGCAAATCGTGCGCATTCTGAAGCACTCAGTATGCTAGAGAAGGTGGGATTAGATCATAGGGCTGAACATAAACCTTCGGAGTTATCTGGCGGTGAGCGTCAACGCGTGGCAATCGCTCGTGCACTGGTGACAAAACCCGCATTGGTTTTGGCTGATGAGCCCACTGGTAATCTAGATAAGCAAAATGCCATAAAAATTTATGATTTATTAAATGAACTCAATCAACAACTTCAGACAAGTTTTGTCATTGTTACTCATGACTTAGAGCTCGCAGAGAAACTTGGTCGAAGTGTGCAATTAGATGATGGTGTATTGACTGAGGTTAGTCATGCTTAGTTTATTTTTATCTAAGCGCTTTAGTCAATCTCGACAAAAGGGTTTCGCTTCAATCCTAAATAAAGCGTCTACTATAGGCGTTTTACTTGGGGTTAGTGTTTTAATTGTGGCCTTGTCGGTTATTAATGGTTTCGAAGAACAACTTGAAAAGCGGCTTTTATCTGTTGTGTCTCATGTCACCTATGATGCACCTTATGATCCAATCAATGATTGGCAATCAAAGATACATATTCTAGAGCAACAACAGGGTGTTGTTGCAGCTGTACCTGAAATAAATGTGACTGGTATGGTGCAATTTAAGGGGAAGTTAAAAGCCGCTCAAATAAAGGGTATTGATGTTCATTCACATGAAGATGTATCAAGCGTCGGTGAGTTTATTAAAGATGTTAGTATAAAGAACTTGGCACTAAATGAAGTAATTCTAGGTGCTCAGATAGCAGAGAGTCTTAACCTTTCTATTGGTGATAATTTTACTTTATTAATAGCTAATAAAAATGCGAAATCAATGTTGTCAGCACCTAAACGCTTAAAAGTGACGTTAGTCGGTTTGGTTAAAATGGGCGGTCCAATAGATCAATCTATGGCACTGATAAGCTTAGAGTCCTTACAAACGGTATTAAGTCTTAAGGCAGATCAAGTCACGAGTTTGAGAGTCAAAGTGACGGATGTATTTGAAGCTCATAATATTGCTATGTCTGCAGGCAGAAGCTTACCCGATCTAGTGTATGTGAATAGTTGGTTTAGAACACAAGGCAGCCTGTATCAAGATATTCAAATGGTTCGTACAATTGTATTTCTAGTGGTTATTTTGATAATTGCTGTAGCGAGTTTTAATATCGTTTCGTCTATGGTGATGGAAGTTAAAGATAAGCAGTCGGATATCGCAATACTCAAAACAATGGGCGCTAAGGATAGTACAATCTTTTCTACTTTTGCCTTCAAAGGTGTTGGTAATGCGTTACTAGGTTCATTAGTTGGCAGTGCGCTAGGTGTTTTAGTATCTCTTTATTTGCCTGAATTATTTGTCTGGTTTTATGGTGAGGGCACACAAAATCCACTTTCAGGAGTCTATTTTGTTGAGTTTCTTCCATCAAAATTGATCTGGACCGACATTGCTATCACTTTAGGCGTAACGTTAATACTCGCACTTTTAGCCAGTATTTATCCTGCTTGGCAAGCTACAAAAACTGATCCAGCGAAGGTGTTAGGCAATGGTTAAGAATCAAAGTGAAGATAGCTAGATTTATCTTCTAGCACATATTCCACAAATTCAGTAATAGCTAAGGGTTTACTATAGTAATACCCCTGTATGTAGTTAACCCCCTTAGCTTTTGCATAAATCATTTGTTCCATTTCTTCCACGCCTTCCGCAACAATTGGCTTGTCTAAATTCTTGGCTAAAGAAACAATGGAATTGAAAATTGACTGGAGTTTAGTGTCTTTAATCACGTTAGTAACGAAAGCTCTATCTATTTTTAATTCATCAAAATTCAGTTTGCATAAATAACTTAAACTTGAAAACCCAGTACCAAAATCGTCAATTGCAATGGTGAAGCCTTTTTTCTGAAGTGATACAAGCACGTTATTTACATAGCTGAAATTGTCAATTAAAGCTGATTCAGTCAACTCAAGCTTAATCTTTTTAGGATTAAGGCGCTGTTCAGTTAATTTTTCAAGTAGCTTTTTTTCAAAGTTTACGTCGAGAATCTCTGTAACTGAGATATTTATAGCAAATGTATAAAAATTCGCGTCAATTTCTTCTTCATCAAGTAAATCTAACAATTTTCTGATTTGCTCAATGCTGAATAAAGTTAGCTTATTAATTTCACCAGAGCTTTCAACAATTGGAATAAATTCATCAGGAGGAACTAATTTACCATCCACTTTCCAGCGCATTAGGCATTCAGCTCCAATTAAACATTCAGAGCGTGTGTCATGGATAGCTTGAAAGGCAACAAAAAAAGAATCTGCTAGATTCTTGTTTAAAGTAACCTGAAGCTCTGTTTCAATCTTATTTTGATGTTCAATCTGTTTGGCTAATGTATCTTGGAATTCAACTAGTCGTAGTTTCTCAGACAAAACATCAAAAGTGGCCATTTCAGCTTTGTTTAAGCTGAGTTCATGGTCATCATTATTTTTTTCCTTGTAATAACCAAGCGCAATGTTGCTATAGAAGCTGCTACCATTAAAAGTAAAAGGGGCATTAAGCGTGTTATACAGTTTTTCGATATTGAGATTTTTAGTACTCGGAATATACACTGAAAAGCAATCGGTAGAATATTTCGAAAAAATAGCCGATTCATACTCGATTTGAAAGCGAGATAAAACCTCCATAAATACCAAGTTAGCTACACCAATATTCCAAAGCTCTGAAATTCTTTGGTAGTTACAAATTCGCACACAACACACCAGACCGACAGTATCCAGTTCTTTTATTTTAGTAACAAAAGCCTCTCTGTATAGTAAACCGGTATGAGGGTCTTGAATGGCCAATTGCTTGTTGAGCCGCCTTATTGCAACAAGTTCTTCTGCTTTAGAAAAAAGCACAAATTTAGCGTCAGAAGTGCGTACAAAATCTAATTGCAGCCAGTCAACTGTACTGTTGTTTATGCTTAATCCAATCTCAGTTTTATCTGTGCATTCAGATAAGAATACATGTTCAGGATTAAGTGTTTCATAACTTTCATTGATTAGGCTGAGATGTTTAACTTTCAGAATATTATCAGATACATTTAATCCAAACCGCTGCCATGCTTCAGGTGACACTGACAATACATTCCCCTTATTATCTATAGAGAAATAACAAATAGAGAAAAGTTCTGTGATGTTATCTTCTAACATAAGGCTAACTCAATACTTTTTGCAGTTGATACGGAATGTTATGTAGGGAATACACTTTATCAACGCCGCCTCTTGCAATGGCTTCTTTAGGCATACCAAATACGACGCAGCTTGACTCGCTTTCAGCAAAATTTATTGCACCTTGTTTCTTCATTTCAAGCATCCCGTTTGCTCCATCATCACCCATACCGGTTAAGATTATACCTATGGCATTTTTACCTGCAGACTGAGCTACAGAACGAAATAGCACATCTACTGATGGCTTATGGCGACTTACTAATGGACCATCTTTAACTTCTAAATAATAGTCGGTACCTTGCCTATTTACCAATAAATGCTTACCACCAGGCGCAATGAACACTTTTCCCAAAGTCAGTTTATCACCTGTTTGCGCCTCTTTTACATCATGAACAGACACTTGATTTAAGCGAGTTGCAAAAGCATGTGTAAATTTCTCGGGCATATGCTGCACTATTACAATAGGCGGGTAATTTTGGGGGATTAAACCTAGTAGTGTTTGAATTGCATCTGTACCACCCGTAGATGCGCCAATTGCAATGATTTTTTGAGTCTTGATAGAGCTTGTACTGGGTGCGACAGGTAATATTTTATCTGCAGTATAATTCTCTCTAATACAAGTGCTACTGGTATAAGACATGGATTTAACTTTGGCTTTACCAGCTGCTTTGATTGATTCTACTATTTCGGTGATACCTGAAGAGTGAAGGAAGTCATTTAATCCTGCAGTAGGCTTAGCTATTACATCAACCGCACCTGATGAAAGTGCCTCCATGGCTGTTGATGTATTTTTTTGGGCAAGCGTCGAGCAAATAATGATGGGAGTAGGGCGCTCTTGCATGATTTTTTTCAAAAAAGTGATGCCATCCATTTTTGGCATTTCAATATCAAGTAAAATGACATCAGGCCAATTTAGCTTCATTTTTCTTTCGGCTAATACAGGGTCGCTCGCAACACCAGATAGTTTTAAATGCCTATCATGATTTATTATCTCGCTCATTACCTGGCGCATTACTGCCGAGTCATCAATAACAAATACGCTGATCATGTGGCAACCTTTTTATAAATGCATGGTTGTAATAGTTTTAAGTCATTGCGTTTTTTCTTAAGGGTTTCTGAATGGCCTAAAAACAATAACCCAGAATAATTAAGTCTTTTTACTATGTTGTCTAAAATCTTTTGTTGCTTATTTTCGTCGAAATAGATTAATACATTACGAAGAAAAATGATGTCAAATGAGTAGTCTACGGTTTTAAGTTCAAGTAAGTTATCAATGGTAAAAGTACAATTATGTTTTATTTTGTTGATTAGCGTAAATGCGCCTTCATTATCTCCATGACCTTTTAAACAGTAGCTTTTTCTATATTTACTTGGGATTTTTTGTGCAGTAGAAATGGCATAGCACGCATCTTGAGCCATGTTTACAGCAGTTCTTGATATATCAGTACCATAAATATGCCAAGGTTGATTATAGAATAGGTCATCTATAAGCATGGCTAGGCTGTATGCCTCTTCACCAGTTGATGAGGCTGCACTCCAGACTTTAATAGGAAACCGTTTGGGCTTATTATTTTTTAAATAATCGTACAAAAATTCAAATTGCGCAATTTCTCTAAAAAAATAGGTTTCATGGGTGGTCATCTTATCGATGAAGATACTTAGCTCATTTCTTCCTTCATCACTGATTATATACTGGTAGTAACGACCAAATGATTTGAGTTTAGTTGCTCTTAAACGCCTGCTCATTCTACTGGCCATAATATCTTTTTTACTTGATGCTAGCCGTATACCGGTATGTTGCTCTAATACGCGATTTAGTTGATTAAACTCTTGCGTATTAATCATATCTTAACGCTCACAATGTCTAAGGAAAAAGCCATCTTGCGCTATTTTTAGCTGTTGATTTATTTCGTTAATATCTATCACTTTTGCCATATCTAAGAGGCTAGTCAGTCGATTATTCAATTTCGCCATTTTCCATACAAATTGACGAGGTATATTTGACCCAAAAGATGGTGACTCTTCTAAATGTTGAGAAGTGATTGATTCAATAGATACCACACTGTTTACTAGCATGCCGAGTGTCATGGTTTCGTCAATGATATCATCATAAAAGTCGTACAAAACGATACAACTGTACCTATCATAAGGTGTGACCGATTTTAAATTTAATCTCGCTTGCACATCTAAAACTGGGATCACACTGCCACGTACATTGATGACACCGCTGATAACATTAGAGCACATAGGTATCATGGTGCTTTCGGTATGTTCAATGACCTCTTTTACTGATTCAATGGGTATACCGAAAGTGTCATAACCAATACAAACAAATAAATACCTTCCTTGCTCAGAGTTTGAAATCGCTTTGCTTTGTTCATTCATAGTGTGGCTCCGAGCTTTCTTGATGTTCGAGCTCTAAATCAAGCTGGTTGCTACTTTGCGTAATATCCTGAATAAGCTCAAATTCGTTGATGGTCAGCAATTTGGAGATATCTAAAATAGTTAAAAGGTTAGTATCAAGTTTCGCTAAGCCCATCACAAAACGACTTTGAAACTGACCTCCTATACTAGGTACTGTATCAATTTCATCCATAGAAATATCAAGTACCTTAGTCACCATATCAACTTTAAATCCAATGACAATTGGAATATTTTTAAATTCGCATTCGACAATAATAATACAGGTTCTATTAGTGCAAGGTTGCTTATCTTTTGCGAGTCTTATCGATAAATCAAAAACAGGAATTACCTCTCCGCGCAAATTTATCGCACCGATTATAAAATCTGGAGCCATTGGAATAGGGTCAACCGTGATAAACTCCATTATTTCTTTTACAAGAGATATGGGCACAGCGTAAGGCATATTGTTTAGCTCAAAAGCCAAATATTTGTCTTTCTCTGCAACTAAAAACTCATGCTCACTATTATCCACTAAATTATTTTCCATACTCATTTACTCATCAAAAGGACTAAAACCACTTTCAGAAGATGGAGAGGCATTGTTGCCTTGCGACTGAACCTGTTGTCTAATTTTTACTTGAGTTCTATCATTACTCAGTTTGAAGTAATTTACTGTTGAGCGAATGTCACTTGTTTGGTCTTGTACCATTTTCGCAGTAGAGGCGAGCTCTTCAGAAGCTGACGCATTTTGTTGCGCTATTTCATCTAACTGAGAAACCGTTCTATTGATTTCGCCTACGCTAGTACTTTGCTCGGTAGAAGCTGCAGTAATTTCTTGGACTAAATCAGCTGTTTTACCAATATTTGGCACCATTCTATCTAGCATACCACCTGCATGCTGGGCAATTTTGACACTATTATCGGCAAGTGTACTGATATCTTGGGCTGCAATTTGTGAACGTTCTGCTAGCTTTCGGACCTCATCAGCTACGACCGCAAAGCCCTTACCATGTTCGCCAGCTCTTGCAGCCTCAATTGCTGCATTTAAGGCAAGAAGATTTGTTTTATATGCGATGTCTTCTATGATACCTATTTTTTCTGCAATCTGCGTCATGGCGACAACAGTATCTTTAACTGCTTGTCCTCCATCATTGGCTTCACTGCTAGACTGTTTGGCGATGTCATTCGTTACTTTTGAATTTTCGGTATTCATCGATATCGAAGAACTCATTTGTTCTAATGACGCGGATGTTTCTTCGACGCTGGCAGCGAGTTGGTTAGAAGTTGAACTGAGCATTCTAGAAGTGGTACTGACTTCATTCGTACTATGCGCAATCGATTCGACGGATTCTTGAATATCAAGGAGTATATTTTGCAGACGTTCGATAAAGCCATTAAAGCTCTTGGCAGTTTCGCCAATTTCATCATTGCCGAAATCAGGAATTCGTCTAGTTAGGTCGCCTTCACCTGAGCGCAGATCTTCCGCGGCTTCGGCGAGGGCATTAATAGGCAGTACAATCCCTTTTATCAGGAATGCGGCTGTGGCTACAGCTAGTATGATAGCAAGAACAAGTAATGACCAGACTAATGTAATACTTTCACGGGCTGCGTGAATAAGTTCATCTAAAGATTGATTCCCTTCATCTATGGCTTCATTAGATATCGTCTCTAGTAAATCTTCAATTTTGTTAAACACTTCATGTTCTAATCTGTCAATATCTTGTGTTGCCTGAATCTTCTTTTTAGGGTCATAAGTAGAGAATATTTCTTTACCACCGTTATAAAGTGCTAGATACATCCTTTCAACTTCAGCCAAATTTTTGATTTCTTGTGGTTTTCTCTCAAGGGGCTTTATATCCGCAAGGAAGCCAGAAAAGGTTCTAGCGTCTTTTTCGAATGCATTCACGGCGCCAATACCACCACGCATATAGGCATTTAATGAGCTCATCATGTCACCTTGTTCATCAATGAGCTCTAAGTAATAACGAACACCAGGTAGGTCATCATTTACAACCTCATTGAAATCACCAGAACTTCCAGCATCTGCAACTTCTTCTTCTTTTAAGGTATCTAACAAAAGTTCCATTGGTTCAGCAAATTCTTTGTTGAGAAAGTCGTATTTCTCAGTCGCTTTTTGTTCTAATTCAGGATCAAACCTTTGAAATATCAGTTCTTGGTTTTCATTCGCATATCGAGTTATTAGATCTTCAAGCTGTCGAATATATGTATTACTTACTGTATCTAGCTGTCTGAGATCTTCAAGGTAGCTTAAAAATTCGCTGTAATTAGACCTAAAGTCTTCGCTTTCATCTTTTTCACCGGCAATATACTCAAGCACGTTACTATTCATATCCCCGAGCTCGTCTAGCATATTAAGCGAATAAATGGCTTCTGGAATATTTTCCTTACCAACATTTACAGCGAAAGCTTCGATGCTGCCATTTTTTATCTGCACGGAAGCTGCAATCACAAGTAAGAGTAGTCCCATGGTAAACATGGCTAATATGATTTTGTTTCGAATGGTTAGGTTCTTGAACATGGTTAACTCCAGTAATAACTACTGCTTAATTTCTAGCGACTCATAAACAGATATAGCTGATTTTATGAGTGCAGAGACATCCAATATGATTGCAACATTGCCACTACCTAAAATAGTGGCCCCACTGATACATTTGAGTCCTTCAAACAACCTTCCTAATGGTTTTACTACTGTCTGAAACTCACCTTTGAGCGAGTCAACAACGAGACCAGCACGTAAAGTACCAAATTGCACTATGACTAATGACTCACGTGAATGGTCTATTTTTTCTGAGATACCGAATAAGGACCTTAACCGAATAAAGGGGAGCACTTCAGTTCTTAAATTGATGTAATTTTTATCTTGAATATCTTCTTCAGGTACAACCTCATGCAACTCCAGACACTCAACAACCGTATCTAAAGGGATAACATAATTCGCATCGTGTACTGAGAACATGAAGCCATCAATAATAGATAGGGTTAGAGGAAGACGTATACTGATTGATGAACCAAGCCCTTGTTTACTTTCAACTTCAACACTACCACGAAGACTTTCTATATTTCGTTTAACGACATCCATGCCAACACCTCGACCAGAAATGTTGGTAACTGCTTCAGCTGTTGAAAATCCAGGTTCAAATATCAATAAGTTTATTTCTTTATCAGCCAGTGTTTGCTCAGGAGTGATAATGCCTCTCTCGATAGCTCTATCGAGGATCCTCTCTTTGTTTAGACCTTGTCCATCATCTTTTATTTCTATAACAATCGAACCAGAATCATGGTAGGCACGTAGAGTAAGTGTGCCAGTGGCATCCTTTCCATTTTGTTTTCGTACATCGGGTGATTCTATTCCATGGTCAATCGCGTTTCGTACGATATGCATGAGCGGATCGCTGACTTTTTCGACAAATGTCTTATCTAACTCAGTTTCAGCACCTTCAATGCTCAATTCGACCTCTTTACCTAGCTCTTGCGCTATGTCTCGAACAACTCGTTTAAATTTATTGAAGGTTTCTCCAATCTGCACCATCCTGAGCTTTAATGAGCTATCGCGTATATTCTCAACAAGACGCTCTAGAAGTGACATAGCTTCAATGAGTGTTTCATTGCCTGTTTCATGTGCTAATAAGTTTGTTCTTGCACCTGTGATCACCATTTCACCAACTTGGTCAATTAATCTATCAAGCTTTAATGCTTCAACTCTTAATGTTTTACTTTGGTGAATTTTTTGTTGGTTAGATTTGGGTTGACTGTTAGTGTCACTAGGCGAGCTATCATCGCTAGTTTCTAATTCGCTTCTACCAGACTTTATAGAATCGATATAATTAGTTGGCAGGCTTTGGCTATTTTCAAGCATTGAAACGGCTGAAGCTGAGTCAGGAAACTGTCCTAATGCATTAAAGATGTCTTGGTAACTACTATTTGGAGGAATGATTGAAATATTAGCTTCGGTTTGTATAAACTCAAAAATTTCAGCTATTTCTTCGCTTGATTTGTCAGAATCGAATACAGCATGAAATGAGAAATAGTTACTTTCCGGATCAAATGTGTGTGTTTGTTCCAATGAAGTAACAAAAGTGTCAATGTGCAGATTTTCAACTTCATTCGATAAGAAATAAAGAAAAGCGAATGGGTCTAAACCATTTCTAAGTACATTTTCGTTAGGGACAAAAAACAGATGCCACTTACTATTTGACTCAACTGTTCCTATATCAGCAGGCTGATCTTTAAGTATCCTGTCTTCTTCATTTTCATTATTAATGTAATTTGAGAGTGAAGCAATGAGTTCATTAACCTGTATTTTTGTACTGTCGTCCGGCTCAATCTCTTCAACTGCTAATTCAACTAAAGTCTCAACCAGATCTCTGCTAGATAAATATGCTGATATTAAATCTTTATCTAGCAAAATTTGATTTAGGCGTAATGCGTCAAGTGTTGTTTCTACGATATGAGTAAGGCTAACAACATGATCAAACCCAAATATACCAGCACTGCCTTTAATAGTATGGATAGCCCTAAATACGGCGTTGATCACTTCACCGCGGTGATATTCATCAAGCTCTGATTCAAGCTCAATTAGACCATCTTCCATTTCTTGGAGTAACTCTTTTGATTCACTCAAAAAAGTTGAAATTGCAGAGGACAAATCTAATGTCATGGCTTTTACTCCTCATGCACTTGAACAGGAAGGCTTAAACCTAGAATGCAAAACTTCTTTTTTACAACCTCACTGATGCTAAAAGTGGCAAGCGGTTTGTTCTCTTTATTCAGTTGATGAAGTGCTTTATAAATAAGTTGAATACCAGCAGAATCGAGCTCTTCAATTTGGCTTAAATCAAGAGCGACTTCGTCGTTACTTTCGAAGTAGACTTTTAACTCATTATGGATGTGTGCAACTTCGTAAATCGTTAACTCTTCAGGAAAATTAAACTTCAAGGTAGTCATAATAATTACCAATAACGAAGTTAAATGCTGAGCAGTTTAGAAACCGCTTGCAACATTTGTGCTGGTTTAAAGGGTTTAACCATCCAGGCTTTTGCACCGGCTTTTTTGCCTTCTTCCATCATGCTTTGCTGGTTCTCTGTCGTTAGCATAATGACAGGCGTAAATTTATACTGAGGCAATTGCTTAGCTTGTTTTACAAACTCTATGCCGTTCATGTTGGGCATGTTCACATCACTGACGATTAAGTGAACTTTAGTACCGTTTAATTTTGATAAAGCATCTCTCCCATCGCAGGCTTCAATCACATTATAACCAGCACCAGAGAGGGCTATATTCACGACTTGTCTGAGAGAGTCAGAATCGTCAACAATTAGTATAGTTTTACTCATGTCCTACCTCATAAGAAAGTAATATCGTCGACTATGTTGTCGTCGCTTTTGGATAATATGGATCTTTGTTCGTTAGTTGCTGCGGTTTTTTCTAGTACTTGACTGATTTTATTGTGGTCAAATGTTGCTTTGTTACAGCTTCTTCTATTGGCAATGAATCTTGCTAACTCTTCACTTGTGACCGACAGAGCACTGTCAACGCTTGATTGAATTTGGTCGACTCTGTCTTGAAATTGCAAATCAACCATAATTTCAGAAACTTTATTTCTAATTTCTAAACTGTCGTTATGAAGCGCTAGTGATTTATCATGCATTTTGTTTGATAAGATGAGCCATTCGTCAACAACACAATTTATTTGCTGCTCATATTTACTCGCAGAGTGTTGTTTACTCTTTAAATCTTCTTCTAGCAGTCGCATAGAATTTTGCATATCATTGGTAATTGATTCGACAAGTTCGCTGATTTTATGACCTGTTTCACCACTTGAATTTGCAAGAGAACGAACTTCATCGGCGACGACTGCAAAACCGCGGCCATTTTCTCCTGCACGTGCAGCTTCAATTGATGCATTAAGGGCTAACAAGTTTGTTTGCTCTGCGATTTTTGACACATCTGTGGACATGCTTTTTAGCTGCTCACTGCGAGTTACCAAATTTTTCACTGTATCAGTCATTTGCTGTTGAGATTCAGTGCTTTTGTTAACATCGCTGATGATGTCATTGAGTTTAGTTTTATTGTCATCACAGACATTTTGGATGTTTGCACTATCTGATTGTTCAAACTGCTCGGCTGTATGAGTAATACTTTGCACAAGTACAGCAAATTCACCAGACATATGCACGATAGAGTTTTTGGTTTGATTTCTTGCTTGATTTATCTGAGCTGATAACTGAGGAATAATTACGGTTGCAAGATTTTCTAGACAAGCAAGGTCAGCATCATCGGCTTGATTAGTATTAGCAATGGGGTCTTTTAGAGTACTGGATTTGGTTGTTGATTCAGCACTTTTATTCAGCTTAAAAAATAAAAATGTTGAGGATATAGCTAATAATATTATTAATAGTGTGATGATGGAGGAGGGCATATTAAACAAAACTAAAGCACACAAAGCTGATTGTGTACCAAGACCTATGAATACGAGCTTTTGCATATTAATTGTCCACTCATTTCTCTATTAGAAGCTTAGTGAAGAATGTTTTTTGTGCAAATAAATCAATAAATAAATTTTTGGGCGTGCATATGTTGACAAGGTGTTGTTAGGAAGTAGAGTGACTGCAAGAAAAATTATGGGAAAACGACATGTCTGAAGAAAAGAAAATACCGGTTGAACTGACTGAAGCGCAAGTTAATCAATGGCAAAGAGAATGTTTAGGTAATGCACAAAAGTTTTTGGCTGACAAAGGTGTACTGCCTGTTAGCATTTTAGAGAAGGAATGTAGGATTCTTCCACCACTGTGCGCCGTTTGGAAAATAAAGGGCAATGATGGCAACACCTATTGGGTTATCACAGGTCGTTTACCTACCGATGCAGTACAAGTTAGTGCAGCAGAAAATGCAAGAGATGTGTTACGTCACTTTTCATTTCAGTGGCAACTGAAGGCTGATGGGATTATGGCAAGTAAACCAATCGACAAAACCCAAGTAGACTTCGCAAACTTGCTTGTTAACAGAGCACATGGCTTATACGAGTTATTTGAGAACGAACAGCTATGGGCTAATGTAGCATCGTAAAAGGCTCTGCATTAAAGTCATTCACAGGGCAGTATAATTGCTGCCTTGGTATTCCTGCCTCCATGAATACCCCTCCTTTTTTAGAGAAGCCATACTCAACAAAAGCAGGTACCTCATCAAGTACCGAATTAATGAAAATATTATTCAAGCCTTTTTCTTTCGCAATAACAACTAAGTAATTTAGAATAGAATAAAAGGCGTCTTTGTTCCTATGCTGGCTAATAATAGCAACGCGACTTATCAAGCCATTAGGGCATAGCCTACCAGTTCCAACGGGTGTATCACAGTCATCGTAAATGATTGCGTGTTCAGACTTTTTATCGAGTGAATCAAACTCAACTTTCTTAGGTAAGTTTAGTTCATAAACAAACACTTTTTCTCTTAGCTCAGTTAATAGCGTTTGATGCTCAAACCAATTAACTTTAGTTACATGGTAAACCATGTGTCCTCCAGTAAGATTCAAATCAAATGTGCAAGCCTAGGCACTCAAAGTAATTAATTGTCAGGCTTGCTTGCACATACAGGATCTTTATTCTTCTTGTTGGATAAAGTAGTAACCTTCATTAATAAGCTTAGTTAACATTTCAGCAAACTCCAAACATGTGACTGAAGGAATAATTTTGCTAGCTTCAAAATAGGTTAAGTCTGTGAGTAATTTGGCCGCATCTAACATGTTGATTGGTAGTGAGAAAGTTTCACTGTTTATACTTAGAAGTATCGAGTCTTCAAATAATTGGTAAAAGGTTCTAACACCACCTGCTCTGTTAATTACTTGTGATGATAAGTAGTTAGCTAACTCATCTGATGAGATTGGTTCATCTAATGGTAGTAAATCCATATCATGTTTAGGCTGGCTTAAATAATTACCAAGCCAACGCTTGATTACTTCTTTGTCTTGAATCGCATCAAGCATGAGAGATTGTATTTTTTCAACTTCGCCAGTATTGAGTTCTCCAGATGACTCTCTGAGTGTAAGTGTTTTGTCTGAATAGCGTGTCTTACCGAGCTCATTATCAATTAAGTAATCTGCAAAATTACTTAAGAAATCCTTCGTGTCAGGCGCTCTAAAGCCAACAGAATAGTTTAATGCATTCTCAACAGCATAGCCTTCATGCGGGCAGCCTGGTGGAATATAAAGAATATCACCAGGTTCCAGAACCTGATCAATGATTGCATTGAATTGTTCAACTTGAAGGAGACTTTTGTTCTGTGCAAACTCTTTTAGGTTTGAATCAGGCATACCCACCCGCCAATGTCTTTTACCTTCACCTTGAATAATGAACACATCATACTGATCAAGATGAGGCCCAACACCACCTCCAGGCGTAGAATAGCTGATCATCAAGTCGTCAATTCGCCAGTTGGGAATAAATCGAAATGGCTCTAACAATTCAGCAGCAACAGGGTGCCAATGGTCCACTGCTTGAACAAGTAGGGTACTATTCGTTTCGGTTAATAGTGAAAAGTCTTCGAATGGGCCATGGTAAGATTCCCACTTATCGTCATGGTTTGTGATAAGACGAGATTCAATGTCTTCTTCCATGGCAAGACCCGCTAATTCTTCAGGCTCAATCGGATCTTCGAAATCAGCAAAGCCACCTTTGATTAATAACGGCTTTTTTTGCCAATACTCTTTTAGAAATTCGGCATGAGTTAATGCGTTAATTTTTAAATCAAACATATTTTTTCCATAAAAAAAGCGAAAGGAAACCCTTTCGCTTTATAAACTAAATTTGTGTGTAATTACACTAATTCGTCAATGAATGCTTCAGCACGACCGATGTAGTTAGCCGGTGTCATTAGCTTCATTTCAGCTTTTACAGTATCTGGTAATTCTAAACCATCAATGAAATCAGCCATGATTTCTTGGTTTACACGCTTACCACGAGTTAGCTCTTTAAGCTTCTCGTAAGGCTTTTCGATACCGTATTTACGCATAACTGTTTGAATTGGCTCTGCAAGCAGTTCCCAGTTTTGATCTAGCTCTTCTAGAAGACGATCAGCGTTCACTTCTAATTTGCTTACACCTTTTAATGTTGCTTGGTACGCAATCAGTGTATAGCCCATACCAACGCCAAGGTTACGAAGAACTGTTGAGTCAGTTAGGTCACGCTGCCAGCGAGATACTGGAAGTTTTTGCGCTAGGTGTGCAAAAATCGCGTTAGCTAGACCTAGGTTACCTTCTGAGTTTTCAAAGTCGATAGGGTTAACTTTGTGCGGCATAGTTGATGAACCGATCTCACCAGCAATTGTTTTTTGCTTGAAGTGATTTAGTGCAATGTAACCCCAAACGTCACGGTCGAAGTCTAGTAAGATCGTGTTGAAACGCGCGATTGCATCGAATAGCTCAGCAATGTAATCGTGTGGCTCAATCTGTGTTGTGAATGCATTCCAGGTTAAACCAAGGCTAGTTACGAATTGCTCTGCATGCGCATGCCAGTCGTAATCAGGGTACGCGCTCAAGTGCGCATTGTAATTACCTACAGCACCATTGATTTTACCAAGTAATTCTACCTTTGCGATTTGCTGACGTTGACGTTGTAAACGAACATACACGTTTGCAAACTCTTTACCCATTGTTGAAGGAGAAGCTGGCTGACCGTGTGTACGAGTCATCATAGGTACGCTTTTGTACTCAACAGCTTTTGCTTTGATTGCTGTAAGTAGCTCATCACAGTAAGGTAAAAGTACTTTGTCACGCGCTTCTGCTAACATTAAACCGTGAGACAGGTTATTGATATCTTCAGACGTACATGCAAAGTGAATGAATTCATTGATTGCATTTAATTCTGCATTATCTGCAACTTTTTCTTTTAGAAGATACTCAACCGCTTTAACGTCATGGTTCGTTGTGCGCTCGATTTCTTTAACGCGCGCAGCATCTGCTTCGCTAAAGTTGTCAACAATGCTGTCTAAAAGCGCATTTGCTTCGTCACTGAAAGCTGGTACTTCATCAATACCTTGTGCTTTAGCTAGGGCTTGTAACCAACGTACTTCAACAGTTACGCGGTACTTGATAAGGCCGAACTCACTGAAAATGCCACGCAATTCAGTAGTTTTACTACCATAGCGGCCATCCACTGGAGAGATAGCGGTTAACGCTGAAAGCTCCATAATTTCTCCTAAACTAATTGGTTTGTTTGAACGATTTCTTTAAATACTGTTTTTTGCGATTTCGATAATTTTCTTTTTGCCAAAGAAAAATTGACGTCGCTTACCACCAAGTTGACGCCAGAGCACGGCACTACGAATGCCTGCTAATAAAAGCGCTCGGATCTTATGTTGGTAACTTGGTTGTTTTAATAAATCTGGTTGACCAAATACCTGAATTTTTTGACCAAGTGGACTAAGTACTTGGCTGTAGATATCAGCAAAAGCAGCAACTATGGTGCTGTCGCAAATATCAAAGTGTAATAGTTGTCTTTCGATTTGATTCAAACGGCTTGCCAGCTCATCTAACGCTTTGGGGTTTGCTGAAAGTGCACGTTCTAATTGCATCAAACTGCCAACGTATTTAACCAGCTCAACATCTTTTTCTCCTTCTGGGGAGAGCTGTTGAATAAGCGTTTTATAACCGTCTTTAATCACCCATTTGTCGTCATAGACGTCTTCTGGGTGAGCTGGGTTCAGGTTAACGATACTTTTTAAAAAAGTACTGACTTCCGCTTCATTAAACTGGCCGTATTTTGCTGTTTTTTGAACAAGTTTGCTGATCTGACACATGGCCGCCAGCGGTAAAACATAACTTGTCGACATTATTTGATCACCGAGTCGATGATACCGCCACCTAAGCATACGTCATCAGCATAAAATACTGCTGACTGACCAGGGGTTACTGCTTTTTGAGGCTCATCAAATAAAACCCTTGCCATACCGTCTTCACCAACCAACAAAGTACATGGAATGTCAGTTTGTCTATAACGGGTTTTTACTGTGCAACGTGTTGTGCCTTTTGGTCCAACTCGGTCAACCCAGTGTAATTGATTTGCGTTAAGGCCGTTACTAAATAGGCGAGGGTGGTTTTTGCCTTGACCAACAATTAACACGTTACGCTCTACGTCTTTGTCAACGACATACCAAGGCTCGCCACTGCCTTCTTTCATACCACCGATTAATAGGCCTTTTCTCTGACCAAGTGTGTGGTACATTAAACCTTCATGTTCACCCACCTCATGACCATCAGTGTCTTCAATTTTACCTGGTTGCGCAGGTAGGAATTTTTGCAGGAAGTCTTTGAACTTGCGCTCACCAATAAAGCAGATGCCTGTACTGTCTTTTTTGTCGTGTGTAATTAACCCTTGCTCTTCAGCAATACGACGTACTTCAGGCTTTTCAACTTGACCTACAGGAAATAGTGTTTGTGCAATATGCTCATGGCTAAGTGTATAAAGGAAGTAACTTTGATCTTTGTTGTCATCGAGACCACGTTGCATCACAAACTTACCATCACGTTCTTCTCGACGAACATAGTGACCCGTTGCAATGTAATCCGCTCCAAGTGCTTGTGCAGCGAATTCTAAGAAAGCTTTGAATTTGATTTCTTTATTACACATGATGTCTGGGTTTGGCGTGCGGCCCGCTTTGTATTCCTCTAAGAAATACTCAAAAACGTTGTCCCAGTACTCAGCTGCAAAGTTTACGGTATGAAGTTCGATACCTAACTTATCGCAGACAGCTTGTGCATCTTTAAGATCTTCAGCAGCAGCACAATATTCGTCATTGTCATCTTCTTCCCAGTTCTTCATGAACAGGCCTTCTACCTGATAGCCTTGTTGTTTTAATAAGTAAGCTGAAACTGAAGAATCTACACCGCCGGACATACCAACGATGACTTTAATCTGACTATTATCGCTCATATTTTTTGCTGTTAATCTCTATGATTTTGAAAGGCGTGAGTATAGCACGATATTTTAAGAGGCTGAATCCCAAGTTAGCGTTTAACGCTAAAGCACTTTATATTCGCCATTGTGAATGCCATCAAGAGTGTATTTTCCAATACGATAGCGTATCAAGCGAAGTGTAGGGTGGCCAATATGGGCTGTCATTCTACGAACCTGGCGGTTTTTTCCTTCAGAAATGGTTATTTCAAGCCAAGTAGTCGGAATATTTTTGCGTTCTCGTATTGGAGGATTACGAAGCCAAATATTTGGCTCATTAATAATTCTGACTTTTGCAGGTTTAGTAAGGCCATCTTTTAATTCGACACCTTTATTTAGTGCATAAATTGACTCATCGCTTGGCACACCTTCAACTTGCACCCAGTAGGTTTTATCTGTGTCTTTCTTCGGGTTCGTTAGAGTGTGTTGTAATTTTCCGCAATTTGTTAAGAGTAATAACCCTTCGCTGTCTCGGTCTAACCGACCTGCAGCGTATACGCCTTTTTCTTTTACGAAGTCTGCCAAAGTTGCACGGTTTTGATCATCGGTGAACTGGCAAAGTACATCAAAAGGTTTATTGAACAGGACAATTTTAACTTGATCTGCAGGAAGCGCATCTTTGACCACGCGTTTTTTATTAAATGACTTTTTACTATGTGGTTTCTTCGGGAATGTTTTGTTATTGCGATTAGGTACGCGATTTTGCATTTTTTATAAGAGGTAAAAGCATTGATGTGTGCATAATAGCAAATTATATGCTGGCTACTAAGTAAAACACTTATAAAAAAGGGCATCAAACGATGCCCTTAATCATTCAAGTTGGCATTAAGCTAGTTTAGCTAATACTGTATTGAAAGTTTCGCTAGGACGCATAGCTGCAAAAGCAAGTTCGTCATTTGGCTGGAAATAACCGCCAACATCTTTGCTTACACCTTGCGCAGCGTTAAGCTCTTCAACAATTGTTTGCTCTTGTGCCGTTAACTCTTCAGCGAACGGCGCGAACAACGCTTTTAGCTCAGCATCATCTGATTGCGCTGCAAGTGCTTGTGCCCAGTACAGAGATAGGTAGAAGTGGCTACCACGGTTATCAAGTTCGTTTACTTTACGAGACGGTGACTTGTTTTCATCTAGGAACTTTCCAGTCGCTGCGTCTAGTGTATCAGCAAGAACTTGTGCTTTAGCATTACCATTCATTTGGCTTAAGTGCTCTAGTGATGCAGCAAGTGCTAAGAACTCACCTAAAGAATCCCAACGTAAGTGGTTTTCTTTTTCGAACTGTTGAACGTGCTTAGGTGCAGAACCACCCGCACCAGTTTCGAATAAGCCACCACCGTTCATTAGAGGAACGATTGAAAGCATTTTCGCACTTGTGCCCAGTTCAAGAATTGGGAATAAGTCGGTTAGGTAGTCACGTAAAACGTTACCTGTTACTGAAATCGTGTCTTGACCTTCTTTCATGCGAGCAAGAGAGTATTCTGTTGCTTCAACTGGTGCTTTGATAAGAAGTTCAAGGCCAGCTGTATCGTGGTCAGCAAGGTATGTATTTACCTTTTTGATAAGCTGAGCATCGTGCGCACGAGCTTCATTCAACCAGAAAACAGCAGGTGTGTTTGTAGCGCGAGCACGGTTAACAGCAAGTTTAACCCAATCTTTAATTGGCGCATCTTTAACCTGACACATACGCCAGATATCACCTTGTGCAACATCATGTTGTAGAAGTACATTACCGTCAGTGTCTACTACGCGGATTGTACCAGCAGAAGCCGCTTCAAATGTCTTATCGTGTGAGCCATACTCTTCTGCTTTTTGAGCCATTAGACCAACGTTTGGAATTGTACCCATAGTACGAGGGTCGAAAGCGCCATTTTTCTTACAGAAGTCGATAGTTGCTTGGTAAACACCAGAGTAACAACGGTCCGGAATAACAAAGCTCGTGTCTTGTTGCTTACCTTCAGCATTCCACATCTGACCGCTTGTACGGATAGCTGCAGGCATAGACGCATCGATGATCACATCACTTGGTACGTGTAGGTTTGTGATACCACGATCAGAATCAACCATAGCAATGCTTGGGCGCTCAGCGTATACAGCTTGAATGTCAGCTTCAACTTCAGCACGTTTTGCATCGTCTAATTGCGCGATTTTAGCGTAAACGTCGCCAAGACCATTGTTAACATCAACACCTAGCTCTTCAAATAATTCGCCATGCTTAGCAAATACATCTTTATAGAATACTTTTACAGCGTGGCCAAAGATGATTGGATCAGACACTTTCATCATTGTTGCTTTCATATGTAGAGAGAAAAGTACGCCTTTCTCTTTAGCAGCATTGATTTCTTGTTCTAGGAAAGCTTGTAAGTCAGCCGCGCGCATGCGAGATGCATCAATGATTTCACCAGCAAGTAGAGGTGTGCTTGCTTTAAGTACAGTAACGTCGCCATTTTCTGCAACGTGCTCGATGCGAACGTCAGTTGCATTTTCTACAGTTGTAGATAGCTCAGAACCAAAGAAATCACCATCAGCCATGCTAGCAACATACGACTGTGAGTCAGTTGCCCATGCGCCCATTGAGTGAGGGTTTTTACGCGCATATGCTTTTACAGAAGCTGGCGCACGACGGTCAGAGTTACCTTCACGTAAAACTGGGTTTACCGCAGAACCTTTGATTTTGTCGTAAGTTGCTTTAATAGCAGCTTCTTCATCTGACTTTGGTTCTTCAGGGTAGTTTGGTAGTGCGTAACCTTTCTCTTGAAGCTCTTTGATTGTTGCTTTTAATTGCGGTACTGACGCAGAGATGTTTGGAAGCTTGATGATATTAGCTTCTGGTGTTTTAGCTAATTCACCAAGTTCTGCAAGTGCATCGCCAATGCGCTGCTCTTCAGTTAAAAACTCAGGGAAGTTTGCAATTACACGACCTGCAAGTGAAATATCACGAGTTTCAACTTCAACGCCTGCAGCATTAGTGTAAGCTTGAATGATTGGAAGCAACGAGTATGTAGCTAAAGCCGGTGCTTCGTCAGTTTTTGTATATATAATTTTAGATGTCATTATCATTCCTAGATCAGGGGCACAGAGTGCCTATCAAAACGCAATGGGAATGCTATGTTGCCTAAGGCAACTTTATATAGCAAGTTTGATAGTTATAACTACTCTAAAAGTCTATATGCACCATTGACGGTGATACCTAAATAATTGGGTAAACCTAAATAGGTATAACTAACAAGCCTGAAAACAGACACTAGTTTAACAAGCAATCTATATATGGGCTAATTTAAAAATTTAAAGTTGGAAAGAGAAATTAAATGAGAAGGGGGTGAAGCGAGTTAAAACCCGCTTTATTAATGAGATAATAACATCAAGCGAGTTCAGTCTCTCTAGGAGCGATGTTCGTTGCATGAAGCCCTTTTGGACCTTGTTGCAACTCGAAGGTTACATCTTGACCGGCTTTAAGTGTTTTGTATCCATCCATCACAATCGTTGAGTAATGGGCGAAGATATCTTCTTCACTGCCGTCTTCTACGATGAAACCAAACCCTTTGGCGTTATTGAACCATTTGACTTTTCCGCAAGCCATACTTCCACATCCTTCTATAAGTTGACTAATTTAGTTAATCTAAACTTTATAATTTGCTAGACTGCCCATAGATTAGACAATCTAATAACGACTGTAGTTTAATTGAGCAATCAGTCAAGACTTTTAGACAAATTTTTAACAAAAAATTTATTTTTCAATTCAAGTTTGCTTGAGTTAACAACACAAGACTATATTTTATTATGAGTGGTATTAAAGATTCTGGTGTAATCGATACAGTTAGAGAGAAGCAAAAGCAAAAGCTAAGCCCACCTCGAAAGTATAAAGTCATTTTAAACAATGATGATTACACTCCAATGGACTTTGTAATCGAAGTATTAATGACGTTTTTTAATATGGATAGCGAAAAAGCAACTGACGTGATGCTGCGCGTGCATCACGAGGGAAAGGCAGTATGTGGCTTATATCCTTCCGATATTGCACATACTAAGGCGGAACAAGTAAATCGTTACGCTCGCGACCATGAACATCCACTGCTATGTAGTTGTGAGCAGGAATAACCGATATAAATCTCGTTTGGGGGTTGCTTATGCTAAACAAAGATCTTGAAATTACCTTAAATGCAGCATTTCGTGAGGCAAGAACACGTCGTCACGAATTTATGACTGTTGAGCATTTATTACTTGCATTAATAGATAACCCATCAGCAGGTGAAGCATTAGGCGCATGCGGTGTTGATACAGAAACGCTCAAACGAGAGCTTTCTGAGTTTATCGATGAAACAACACCATTATTACCAGAAAGTGAAAATGATAGAGAAACGCAGCCGACACTGGGTTTTCAGCGTGTTTTACAAAGGGCTGTATTTCATGTGCAATCATCTGGGCGCACCGAAGTTACAGGTGTGAACGTATTAGTCGCAATTTTTTCTGAACAAGAAAGTCAAGCTGTCTATCTACTGAAAAAAAGTGATATTAGCCGCTTAGACATAGTGAATTTCATTTCTCACGGTGTGGCTAAGTCAGATGACGAGCATCATGAAGATGATCACGAAGATATCAATAGTGAAGATTCAAACGACATACAAGGTGAAGAGAAGACTAAACTTGAAAACTTCACAACTAACCTGAACACGATGGCGCATGCGGGACAGTTAGACCCGTTAGTAGGCCGAGATCAGGAAGTAGAACGCACAGTACAGGTTTTATGTCGTCGTAAAAAGAATAACCCTTTACTTGTAGGCGAAGCTGGCGTTGGTAAAACAGCGATTGCAGAAGGGCTTGCCTATAGAATCGTTAATGAGCAAGTACCCGATGTGATTGCCGATGCGGTTGTCTATTCACTCGATATGGGCGCTTTGTTAGCGGGGACTAAATATCGCGGTGATTTTGAAAAGCGTTTTAAAGCGCTTTTAAAAGAGTTACAAGCAAAACCGCATTCAATTTTATTTATTGATGAAATCCATACAATCATAGGTGCAGGTGCTGCGTCGGGTGGTGTGATGGACGCCTCGAATCTAATTAAACCGTTACTGTCTAGTGGCCAATTAAGGTGTATGGGCTCAACGACTTATAACGAGTTTAAAAATATCTTTGAAAAAGACAGAGCACTTGTTCGTCGCTTCCAAAAGATAGATGTACTCGAACCAAGTGTTGAAGATACTACAAAGATCCTAATGGGGTTGAAAGATCGTTACGAAGATCATCATGGTATTCGTTATACCCAAAAAGCACTCCGTGCGGCTGCAGAATTGAGTGCGAAATATATCAACGAGCGTCACTTACCAGATAAAGCCATTGATGTGATAGATGAAGCGGGGGCAAACCAACGCTTACTGCCTGTATCTAAACGTAAGAAAACCATCAACGTTGCAGATATTGAGCAGATAGTATCTAAAATTGCGCGTATACCGCAGCAGAGTGTATCTTCAAGTGATAAAGAAACACTCAAAAACTTAGACAGAAACTTAAAAATGTTGGTGTTTGGTCAAGACCAATCAATCGATGCATTAACGTCCGCAATTAGATTGTCTCGCTCAGGTCTTTCAAATGAAGACAAGCCAATTGGTTCTTTCTTGTTTGCAGGTCCAACCGGTGTTGGTAAAACAGAAGTAACAAAGCAACTTGCAAAATGTATGGGCGTGGAGTTCATTCGTTTTGATATGTCAGAGTACTCTGAACGTCACGCGGTTAGCCGGTTAATCGGCGCGCCTCCAGGCTACGTAGGTTATGAGCAGGGCGGTTTGCTAACTGACTCTGTGATCAAACACCCTCATGCTGTTGTGCTTTTAGATGAGATTGAAAAAGCGCACCCAGATATTTATAACATTTTGCTACAAGTGATGGACCATGGCACGTTAACAGACAACAATGGACGCAAAGCAGACTTTAGAAATGTTGTACTGGTCATGACTACGAATGCGGGTGTTCAAGAAACCATTCGTCAGTCAATAGGATTTGCGCAACAAGATCATTCGCACGATGCCATGGTTGAGATTAATAAGGTGTTCACACCTGAATTTAGAAACCGCTTAGACAACATCATTTGGTTCAACCATTTAGATAAAGATGTCATTTTACAAGTTGTAGATAAATTCTTAGTTGAACTTCAAGCGCAACTTGACCGTAAATCTGTGAACCTTGAGCTTACAGCAGCAGCCAGAGAGTGGTTAGCTGATCTGGGTTACGACAAGGCAATGGGGGCAAGACCAATGTCACGTGTTATTCAAGAGCAATTGAAAAAGCCGCTTGCAAATGAAATCCTCTTTGGCAAGTTAGCCGAAGGCGGCACAGTCAAAGTGGGCCTGAAGAGCAATAAGCTAAACTTCCAATATGATGTTGAAATGGCTGAAGCTTAAGAGTGGGGAAGTGTAATCTCACCATTTTCATAAGACCATTAAAAAAGCCTAGCTAAGCTAGGCTTTTTTATTTAACACATCAAGTTAAATCACGATGATGAGTCAAAAGTAAAACGAATGAACTTAACCAATACGCTTTACAATCACGGCGTAATTAACGCGCGCGGAAAACGATACGACCTTTAGTTAAATCGTATGGCGTCATTTCAACAGTTACTTTATCGCCTGTTAAAATACGAATGTAGTTTTTGCGCATTTTACCAGAAATATGAGCAACCACTACGTGGCCGTTTTCAAGTTCAACGCGGAACATTGTGTTTGGTAAAGTATCAAGGACCGTGCCTTGCATTTCAATTACGTCTTCTTTCGCCATGTGTAGCGTAACACCTCTTTGATTAGATTAACGCAGCAGATTTTGCCGAAAACCACACAATAAGTAAAGGTAAGGGGGGAAATTAGTTAATTTAATTACAGCTTCAGTTGCCAAACATCCGATATAAAACGCTCTGCAGGTTTAAATTGTGACTTGTAAGACATCTTTCTGCATTCATCAATTTGATAACCCAAATACACGGAATCTAAACCAGAGCTTTTTGCGAATTCTATTTGAAGCAATATCATCACAACACCAAGGCTAAACTTGTCATAGTCAGGGTGATAAAATGTATAAATCGCAGACAATGAATTTGGCATAGTGTCTGTCACTGCAACAGCAATAAGTTCATCTTGATCCCACAACTCAATAAAGGTGACAGGTAACCAGTTACAAAATAAAAAGCTTTCATATTGCAGGCGATTTGGAGGGAACATGGTGCCGTCATAATGCTTTTGATTTATATAGTTTTCATATAAAGCGTAATAATTTGATTGCTCTTTATCACTCACCTTAATATTGAAATTGCTTTTAGCTGCTTTTAGTTTACGCTTTTGTGATTTTGATAGCACAAAATCTTTAACAGGAAGGCGCATTGACTCACAGGCATTACAACTAGGACAATGAGGGCGATAAATTTGATCACCACTTCGTCTGAAACCTAATTCTAATAAGTCTTGAAACCGTGCTGCGTTGTAGCATTGACTATCGAGAATGACGAGCAGCTGTTCTTGTTTGTCAGGTAAATAACTGCAATCAAACTGTTGGCTTAATCCAATCTTTGAAGGAAAATGTTCAGTCATAAATCTCTTCCAATACTTGTGGTTTCCACATCGAACTGGGTATATCAAAGCCCTGAGCTAACTTAAGTTTAGCTAAAAACTCAGACCTTGAAATTAATTTTGCACCTAAAGTGGTTAAATAGGGGTTTTCCAACTGACAATCTACAAAATGGGCGTTGTGTTTTTTAAGCCAATTAACTAACGCCCACATGGCTAACTTTGAGCCGTTTGGTTGATTAAAAAACATAGACTCTCCACAAAAAACACCCGAGTTCATAACCCCATAAAGACCACCCATCAGACTATTGTTTTGATCCCAGACCTCGAGGCTATGTGCAAAACCTAACGAATGCATATGACTGTAGGCAGCCAGCATCTGATGGTTTATCCAGGTACCTTCTGCATGTAACCTTTGCTCTCGGCAGGCATTGATAACAGTGTCAAATGCTTTATTAACAGTGACTATAGGTTTTGTTCTTCTTACCACTTTTTTTAATGAACGACTGACATGGAAATCATTCAGTTCAATCACACCTCTGTCATTTGGCGACCACCACATGATGGGCTCTTTTTCATTAAACCAAGGGAAAATACCTGACCGATATGCAAGATTGAGTCTTGCAGGCGTAAGACAGCCTCCGATAGCAAGTAAGCCATCAGGTTCATTTAAAGCCAAAGTTGGTGAAGGAAAATCGATTGTTTCAGTTGATAGTTGATATAGGCGTGGTGTCATTTAAGAAATTAATCGTATTTTTTAATGAAAAACATCTTAAAGTGAAAGCGGAGGGTTAAACAACCCTCCTGGTCTGAAATTTATTGGTTATCTAGGAAGCGCTCGGCATCTAGTGCTGCCATACAACCAGTACCAGCTGACGTAATTGCCTGACGATAGATGTGATCAGATACATCACCAGCTGCAAACACACCTTCAACAGAAGTTTGCGTTGCATTACCATTTAGACCTGACTGAACAACTAAATAGCCATCTTTCATTTCAAGTTGGCCTTCAAACATGTCAGTGTTTGGTTTGTGACCGATTGCAATGAACACACCAGCTAAATCAAGCTGCTCAACATTATCTGAGTCAGTATCTTTAATTTTGATACCAGTTACACCCATTTCATCACCAACTACTTCATCTAAAGTACGATTGAAATGAAGTGTCACGTTGCCATTTTTCGCTTTTTCCATTAAGCGGTCAGATAAAATCTTTTCACTGCGGAATGAGTCTCGACGGTGAATAACATGAACTTCATCTGCAATGTTAGAAAGATACAGAGCTTCTTCAACCGCAGTGTTACCACCACCAACAACAGCTACTTTTTGTCCGCGGTAAAAGAAACCGTCACATGTAGCACATGCAGAAACACCACGACCTTGGAAAGCTGTCTCAGATTCAAGGCCTAGATACTTAGCAGAAGCGCCAGTAGCAATGATAAGTGCATCACAAGTATATGTACCTTGATCGCCTGTTAGTGTAAATGGACGCTTTGTAACGTCTACTTTGTTGATATGGTCGAAAACAATCTCAGTTTCAAAACGCTCTGCATGCTCTTTCATACGATCCATCAGTGCAGGTCCAGTTAAGCCGTGCGCGTCACCAGGCCAATTCTCTACTTCAGTCGTTGTCGTTAGCTGACCACCTTGCTGCATACCAGTAATTAGCACAGGGTTTAAATTCGCTCGTGCTGCGTAAACTGCAGCAGTATAACCTGCAGGGCCTGAGCCTAAAATTAAAAGTTTACAGTGTTTTGCATCACTCATGAGGTATTCCTAATCAATTATCTTTTTAACGAAGTGAGGACGATTCTATGTAAAACAAGTAAGAAGTAAAATAAATTAGGAATATTGAAAATTAATAAATTTAAAAGGTGTCAAATAATCTGTACTTGTTGAAAAAAACATCCAAAAATCGATGTTTTATCAGAAATTCATGACCTAATAATATTTTTTTGATATGTTCTTACTAATTTTGTGTGAGACTCTGGATTGAGTCACCTTTATTTATAGGTTGTTATGGCATTTTGGCAGGACATTCCAAGCTTTGAGTTAGCAGACAAAGACGTTGAAATACTAAATAGCGCAAAGCAATATCATGAAAGACTGTTAAGTCTTATTGAAAGCGCTAAATATCGGATTTATATCACTGCTTTGTATTTACAAGACGATGAAGCGGGTAGAGAAGTGCTTTCAGCACTTCATAAAGCTTCAATTGCAAACCCAACGCTTGAGATTAATGTATTAGTTGATTTTCACCGAGCTCAACGTGGCCTTATAGGCGCTGAGAAATCAGAGGGAAATGCAGCCTTATATTGTGATGAATTAGAAAAACATCAAAGTAATGTAAAAGTATTTGGTGTGCCAGTTAAAGGCAAAGAACTATTTGGCGTTCTGCATCTAAAGGGCATTGTTATAGACGATATCTTGCTTTATAGCGGTGCTAGCATAAACAATGTTTATATGAATGTGGGTGAAAAGTATCGACTTGATAGATACTTCATCCTACAACAGGCAGGGTTAGCGGACTCTTTTTGTAACTTCACAAATGATTTTTTGTTGTCGTCAAAAGCTGTACCAAGAATAGATAGTCGTCCTATACCTAAATACAGTGAGATTAAAGTTTCTCAGCGTCAATTGATGAAAGAGTTGAGAAAAGGGCGATACAATATAGAATCAACGAACACAGACTCTCCTTTGAATGTTCGACCATTCTTAGGGTTTGGTAGACGTGCAAATAAGTTGAACAGGTTAATTAAAACCTTGTTTGACACAACAGAAAAAGAACTGCTGCTTTATACGCCATACTTCAACTTTCCAGCGCCGTTACTTCGCTCTTTACGTCGTTTACTAAAGCAAGGTAAGGAAATAACCATTGTTGTTGGTGATAAAACAGCGAATGATTTTTATATTTCTCCAGAACAACCATTTAGTAAAATAGGTGCGTTACCTTATCTTTATGAAACGATTTTATTTAAATTCTTAAAATCTAATAAAAGGTTCATCCAGTCAGGGTTACTTAAGGTACACCTTTGGAAACATGAAAATAACTCTTTTCATTTGAAAGGCGTAAGTAAAGATGGTCAGCTACATCTACTAAGTGGTCATAACCTAAATCCGAGGGCTTGGGGTTTAGATATTGAAAATGGTATTTTGATTGAAGATAAAGCACACAAGCTCGACAAATTACTATTAGCAGAAAAGCAAGACATTCTTCAACACTGTCGATTACTATCTAGTCATGAAGATCTTGACTCAGTTCAAGATTACCCGTTACCTGTAAGGAAGCTATTAGGGCAGGCAAAGCGTGTAAAAGTTGATTTCATAATCAAAAAATTTATTTAGGAAAGGCCAAATATGGCCTTTTTTATTAAGTTTTATCTAATCAATATACTTTCTTAAATTTCTACAAAGTTGATTTTTTGGACTAAGGTTAAAAAAACAAAATCAACCAGATGAAATTATGAAGGCCATCCAATATTGCTTTATCATTTGTTTTTTTGCCTATAGTTCATCAAATTGGGCGCAATTAGGTCACCAATTCAATATTTATCATGATTCAGATTACTCAAACCATTTTGCATCCGCAAATGCAATTAAAATGGGATTTATGTCTGCGTTAGAATCTGAAAAAAGTAGGCTAGAAAACGTCGAATTTAATTTTTTAGAAATGGATCATCGAGGTAATAGCAATCGTAGCTTGTTACATATGAAGAAGTTTCTCAAAGACCCTAAAGCATTGTTCATATTAGGCGGCCTTCATTCTCCTCCGTATATAAAAAATAGAACCTTCATAAACAAAGAAGAGATCTTATTATTGGTGCCTTGGGCCGCAGGTGGTCCAATTACTCGCTATGAGCATGGAACAAACTGGGTTTTTAGATTGTCAGTTGACGACACTAAAGCAGGATACCGAATAATCCAATTTGCAAAAGAAGCACGTTCTTGTGAGCAGCCTCATTTGCTCCTTGAAAACACGCCATGGGGCAAATCAAACGAACGAACCATGCAAGATGCGCTTGGTAAAAATAAAGCTGAAGTAACATGGTTTAATTGGAATACGAGACTAAAAAAATCAAAGCTAATATTGAGAGAAATTATAAAATCAGGATCTGATTGTATTGTCTTTGTAGGTAATGCCATTGAAGGTAAATACTTCACTCAAGCGATGGCAGAAATAGATAAGACTTTGCAAAAACCTATAATCAGTCACTGGGGGATTACTGGAGGTAATTTCTTCAATAATACTAAGCAATATTTGTCTCAAGGGATTGAACTCAATTTTATTCAGTCTTGCTTCTCTTTTGAAGATCTACCTCATTCAGATAGTGTCAAAAAAGCCATTATGTCTGCGACGAGGCTATTTAAAAATGATTTTGACATTAAAACGTTACAAGCTCCAGCTGGTTTTGTGCATGGCTATGATTTGGGATTACTGTTTGTTCAGGCCATGACACAAATTGAAGCGACAAAAAATATAGCCAGTACAAGAGAGTCGTTAAGACATTCGCTCGAGAATCTCAACTCAACTGTAGATGGCTTGATAAAGGTTTATTCAAGACCATTCTCAAATAAGGGTGAAGATTCGCATGAGGCTTTAGGTTTGGAAGACCTTTGTATGGCCAAATACAAAGATAATGGCTCAATTTCTATCATAAAGAATAAAGGCTAGTGCGTGAAGTCACAGTTCTTAAAAATGCAGCTTGATGCCAACAAAGCTTTCATTGTCTTTGTTGTAATGAGTCTTTTGTTATCGGTATTTATAAGCGTGATGCTAGTAGGAAGAGAAGCATCTTCAGTATTAAATGGCTACAAGCAACAAGCATCTGAAACAGAAGCGAAGCTCAGTGCAAAATATGTAGAAAACTTTTTAGAAACTAGAATTTTGTTGCTTAAAGATCTATCAAGTCAACCTATTATCATTAATGGCGTTATGGGATCAGGTGTATCAGAAGCGTCTTTAAATGATTATTTGTCTGAGTTTAAAATTCTAGGGATAAAAGAGCAACTTTGGGTTTTTAATGTCCTAGGCGATTATGTGTATAAAAATAGTGAAGAGCAGGCATTGAAAGAAACTCCAAGTGATTGGCTTGAAGATTTACTTAATGGTGAGCTTTCACACGCTGTATTGCTTGATCAAAACCAAGGGCAAGCATATTTCAAGTTGGCAGTACCAATAAATTATAACGGGTTCACTGAAGGGGCGCTGATTGTCAAGTTTGAAACCCCCATTGATGTTTTATTATCTGAAGTTCTAGAGTCAAATACACATGGCGTTAAACTATCAGGCCCTTGGTTAAATTATTCAAATTTAAGTACAAATAATCAGTACGACTCAGTGCTAAAATCTGACCTTCACAGTTCCGGCTTGATGCTGAATTACTTAGTTGACTCTACTTTAGTAGAAAAACAAGTGAAGCAAGTCATTATAAGTATCGCCAGTGCAATTTTTGTGAGTCTGTTTTTATCTTCTTTATTTTTATTCTTAGTTGGTCAGAAACTACTTTTAAATCCCTATAGAAAGCTTGAGTTGTCTCAACAAGCAACAAAGTTGAGTGAAGAAAGGTTAAACCTTGCAATTAATGGGAGTTTAGATGGCATTTGGGACTGGGATATAAAAACAGGAAAGGTATTTTGTTCTGTGCGTTTCAGAGAGTTACTCGGTTATGCATCTAATGATGATTTTCCCGAGGACTATACGGTCTTAGAAAGAATGGTCCATATTGAAGACCGTGAATATGTAAAAAGCAGCTTAAAAGCGCACCTTCAGCAAAAAGCAATTTATGATGTGCAACACAGATTCATGACCAAAAAAGGGGAGTTTAGAGTTTACAGAGTGAAGGGCGATGCACTATTTGACAGTACTAACAAAGCCATCAGGATGGCAGGGTCAATGACAGATGTCACAGAGCAAATACAAGCGCAACAAGCGTTGAAAAAAGCGAAAGAAGAAAATGATTTATTAGCCCTTTCTATTGATGCTAGTAACCTCGGAGTAACAATTAGCTCAGTATCTGATCCAGAACTACCTCTCATATACATAAACCAAGCTTTTACTAACATAACAGGTTATGGAGAAGAGATCCTAGGAGAAAGTTGTCGTTTCTTACAAGGAGAGCAAACATCTCAACTAACAATTGATAAGATCAGGAAGGCTTTAAAAAATCATGGCATAGTGAAGGTTGACCTCTTAAATTACAAAAAAAATGGTCAACAATTTTGGAATAGTTTACAGCTTTTTCCTGTACATAATGAAGCGGGAGAGCTCACCGCTTATGTGGGTATTCAACAAGATATCACAGATAGAGTTGCTTCAGAAAAAGCATTAAAAGAAGCCAAAATGATGGCGGAGCAAGCCAGCATTGCCAAAAGCGAGTTTTTGGCCTCAATGAGTCATGAAATACGTACCCCAATGAATGGAGTATTAGGCATGCTTAATTTACTGCTTAATAGTGACTTAAATGCAGAACAGCAACATAGAATCAACGTTGCAATGAGCAGTGCTAACTCGCTTCTGACTTTAATTAACGACATCTTAGACTTCTCAAAAGTTGATGCTGGCAAGTTGGAATTAGAACACCTAGAGTTTGATTTACGAGGGTTGCTCGGTGATTTTGCGGAGTCAGCCGTTATACAAGCACACAACAAAAGCATAGAACTTATTTTAGATGTAACAAACATAGATGAAGCCGTTGTAGTTGGTGATCCTGGTAGGTTGAGGCAAATCTTAAGCAATTTGGTTGGTAATGCCATTAAGTTCACTTCAGATGGTGAAGTACTCATAGAAGCTTCATTGATTAAATATGATACACATAATTGGCAGTTAAATTGTAATATCAAAGATACAGGCATTGGAATATCACCTGAGCAGCAGGCAAAATTGTTTCAATCATTCAGTCAGGTTGATGCTTCAACAACCAGAAAATATGGTGGTACAGGACTTGGCCTAGCAATTGTAAAAAAACTTTGTGAACTGATGGGTGGTGAAGTCTCTGTTTCCAGTCAGGCTGATAAAGGGTCTTGTTTTAGTTTTTCGATTCTATTAGGAAAGAGTAATGCGTCATTTCATGTTATTCCAGATGTTGAAATGAAGCACCTTAATATTTTACTAGTAGATGATAACAAAACTAATCGTGAAGTACTCAGGGCACAGCTTGAACATTGGGGCGCTACTGTAACAGAGGCGCGTTCAGGAATAGAAGCCTTAACCATCAGTGAAGCTTACTTTGCAAAACACTATAACTGCTTCGATATCGCATTTTTGGATATGCAAATGCCAGTCATGGATGGGGCTCAATTGGGGGAACATATAAAAGCAAACGAACATTTAAAAGCCATGAAGTTAATTATGATGACATCGATGTGTCATAAAGGCGATGCGAAGTTTTTTGCTAACTTGGGGTTTGATGGATATTTTCCGAAGCCTGCGACAACATTCGATTTATTTGCAGCACTTTCTATCGTTGCAGAAGATGGAGAAGCTCTCAAAGGCGCTAAACCTTTAGTGACGACTCATTACATAAAGTCGCTAAAAGCTCAATCAGCTTTAAAACCTGAAGAGATATGCTGGGGAGAGGGGATCCGTATTCTTTTAGCAGAAGATAATCGGGTTAATCAGATTGTTGCACAAAGTATGTTGGCAAAGCTTAACTTAACGCATATCGATATAGCGGCAAATGGTGAAGAAGTCATTCAAAACTTATTAAATACAACAAGAGAGACTAAATACACAGCCATTCTTATGGATTGCCAAATGCCAGAAATGGATGGGTATGAAGCTTCACAAGCCGTTAGAAATGGAAAAGCAGGGGAGCTTTATAAAGATATTCCGATCATTGCGATGACGGCAAATGCGATGGTTGGTGATAAAGATAAATGTCTAGAAGCCGGTATGGATGATTATATTTCAAAGCCAATAAAACCCGAGGTTTTATTTGAACGTTTGTTACAATGGCTACCTTACAAATAAATAGAATCATGAGATTAACAAAGCTTGAACTTATTTTTTCGAAGTGTGAACCACTCCCTGCTTATACTAACCCTCTTTTTAGTCACGATTTTTATCGCCACTAATGACAAACTTTTACTGCTTGTTTTAACCTATTTACTCATAACTAATTCGATCTTTTGTTTTTTATTCTTACTTGATAAAAAGCGGGCAAAAATGGATGGGCAAAGGATCAGTGAGTTAAGTTTAAGTGTCACGGCGCTGCTATCGTTCAACCTTTCAACTTTATTGATGCAAGAGTTAATACGTCATAAGACTATAAAATGGCAGTTCAACGGTAAGCTCTTTATTACATTTGTAATTCAAAACATACTTTTACTCTTTTATTTCTTTCTTCAAACCTTTTCAAAGATCTAAAGCACTCGTTTATTGTTGTGCTTTATCATCATGACTAAGCTGTTAAAATACGCCCTAAATTTAAAGGGCCGAGAAATCAAATGAAAAGAACAAAACTTGTTAATCAATTAACTGAACTATTAAAACCATTTTCTATTAGTGACTATTGCCCGAATGGTTTACAAGTTGAAGGGGCTGAAGAAGTTAAAAAAATTGTGACGGGTGTTACTGCAAGTCAGGCGCTGATCGATGCTGCCGTAGAAGCTGGTGCAGATACAATTCTGGTTCATCATGGATTCTTCTGGAAAGGTGAGGATCAAACTATTACAGGCATGAAGCAAAGACGTATTAAAGCGTTATTAGAAAACAACATCAATTTACTTGCTTATCATTTACCTCTAGATGTTCACCCAGAACTTGGCAACAATGCGCAATTGGCTGAGTTACTCGATATAACTTACGAAAGGCCTCTGGAGCCTTGGAATAAAAACTGTGTGGCAGTGAAAGGCAAACTCAAGACACCAATGAGCTTAGAGACATTTTCGCAATTGGTAGAACAGAAACTTGATAGAAAACCATTAGTAAATCAAGCGGGCGACCACCAAATTAAAAGCATTGCTTGGTGTACAGGTGGAGGCCAAAGTTTTATTGATATGGCCGCAAGCCAAGGCATTGATGCCTATTTAACAGGTGAAGCTTCAGAGCAGACAATCCATAGTTCTAATGAACAAAATATCCACTTTATAGCAGCAGGCCATCATGCTACTGAACGTTATGGTGCCAAAGCTTTAGGTGAGTACCTTGCTAAAACTTATGATTTAGATGTCGAATTTATAGATATCAATAACCCGGTTTAACCACTGAATATGAGCAAGAAAGGCAAAAGCTATAAAGATAAATTAGCGCGAGATAGAAGTTTTAATGCTATCTCGCAAAAATTTAAGAAAAATATATACGGTACACCCAAAGGCAAAATACGAGAAGCCGTTTTAAAGCGTGATTTTTCTCAGCATATTCCATGGCTAGATAATGCGAATGCACCAAAACGAATAATAGATATCGGCGGTGGGCAAGGGCAGTTAGCGATTTATTTGGCTAGTTTAGGTCATCACATCACGCTGGTGGATATATCGGAAGATATGCTACAACTTGCCAAAGAGCACGTGGATCAAGCTGGTTTAAGTGGTCAATTCGAATTTATTCACGCACAATTACAGGCTTTGCCTGAATTAGAGTTAGGTACTTTCGATTTTGTACTATGTCATGCTGTGCTCGAATGGTTAGTTGACCAAGTTGAGGCGATTACAGTTTTGTCAAAGCTTGTCGGCGATGCGGGTTATTTGTCTTTAATGTATTTCAATAAAGATGCGCATTTATTTGCAAATATGGTCTATGGAAACTTTGATTATGTAAATCAAGGTTTGCATGTAAAACAAAAAGTTGGCTTAAGCCCAAATCACCCTGTAGAACCTGAAATTGTGGACAATGCTTTAAGTAGCGAAAACTTTGAGCGTCTCTGTAAAACGGGTGTGCGTTGTTTTCATGATTATTTGAGAGAGCTTGAAAAAGGCAAAGCGCACTTTGATGACTTGCTTGAGTTAGAGCTTAAATATAATCAACAAGAGCCTTATGCGTCGCTAGGTCGTTATACACATTTATTACTTCAAGCTAATTAGTGATCCTCTTAACCAAAATAATAAGCCCTTAAACAAGGGCTTATTCAATTAACTTTTGGCGTTATTTATCAGTCATTAACGCCTTGACGTATTTTACTGGTGTACTGCCATAGCTTAAAAACTCCTCATGGAACGCTTTTAAGTTAAAGTCATCACCTTGAGCGACTTTTAATGATTCTCTGAAATCATAAATCTCTCTGTAACCGCTGTAGTAGCTGGTCAACTGGACTTGGCTTAATGTCGCACGACGCCACTTACCTTCGGCTTCCGTTTTTTCTTGGAATGCGCCGTTCATTAATAAATCTAAACCTTCTTCTTTGCTGATCCCTTTTACTTGGATAGCATAATCTAGAATAGTGTTACAGATGACACGAAGATTCCATTTGTAGTACATAAGCCACATCTCTGGCTCGAAATCACCATAGCCTTCCTCTAACATCATACGCTCTGTGTACACCGCCCAACCTTCGATCATCGCGCCATTAGCAAAAATACTCTTAATTAAAGAAGGAGACTCATTTGAGTAAACTAATTGCGTATAGTGACCAGGGATCGCCTCGTGAATATTTAGGATCTGTAAAATCCAGTGGTTATATTCTCGTAAATATGACTCAGCTTGCTCATCAGACATGTTATCTAATGGAGTCACATTGTAATACGTGTTTTCTTTTTTATCGTATGGCCCCGGAGCACTAATAGATGCACCAGCAAAGCCACGCATATACTCTGGTGTTTCACGAACAACTAATGGCTTTTCAGGGTCTAGCGTGATCAGATCTTTTTCTCTGACGAATGCTTCTAAGTCTGGAATTTGACGCTTAATTTCAGGCACGAATTCGTCACGAGCAACATGCTTGACAGATAGGTGTTTAATGAGTTTCGCTACTGCATCTCTGTCTTTAGATGGGCGTTCAGCGTTCGGAAAATACTTAGGCCATAGTTCATCTGTGATCTTAACCATCTCAGCTGTCACACGGTCTTTATCTGCAACTGCTTTGTGATACATCTCTTTTGCGCTATACCCTGATTGAATATCTAGTGCGAACTTCTCTTCATAGAGCTTTTCTCCAATTCTGAATGAACGCGCGTTACCATTTTCTACAAGCGACTTTTCAAGTTCAGTTAGGAAGTCGATATAACCATTGATTGCGTCTTTTGCTGCATTGAAACGCTTAACAAATAGTGTTTTATCACTTGAAGGTAAGTTTGAAGCTTCAACTTGCGTTAATAGCTCATCTTTTAGCACACTGAAAGCGCCCCTGTTTTGGCCAATAGCAAGCTGGGTATATTCTAAAGTGGGGTTATCAATGTTTGCTTTTGCAGCATCGTAATATGCAGGCACGTATTGAAGACGTCTTAAAACGGTAGCAAATTTTTCGTCATCAGTTTTAAAGCGGCTATTTAGAATTGTCGCAAAGCCACCAGATACATTGTAGTTAGACGGGTTCCACTGCCAGCTCTTGAATGTTTCTGAGTGCCAAATGGTACGTTTTAAAGCATTTTCAATTAAGTAATAATCCGTCTTTTGCGCTGTTGGCAATGAGTCTAAATCGAACTTTGCTAGTTCGTTTAATTTTGCATTAGCAAAAGCTAAGGTACTATCACGATAACCTTGATTTGGGATACTGATAATATCATCGTATTTACCGTAGCCAGCCCAAGCTGAATGTTCAGGAAACTGTTTCCAATAATCATGGATAAACTGTTCAGAGAAATTAGTGAAATTTTGTTGTACTTGAACGCTGTTATTCTTTGTTTGTTGCGTGCTTGTTTGCGAACAAGCAGTCAGTCCAAGCGCTGCGACAAGTGCGAGCGAGAGTGCAGTTTTTTTCATGTGTGTTCCTTGTTAGTGATTCTCATCTATTTTATCAGTTTTTTCATGATTAGCCTGTTCATCAGGGGTAGAAGGCAAAAAAGCTGCGCCGGATTGCGATTTTCCACAGACATCATCTGGGTTATACATAGGGCATTGGGTCATTGATAAACAGCCACAGCCAATACAGCCGTCGACTTTCTCTCTGATCTGCTCTAAATATTCAATTTGCTTGGTAAGCTGTGTACGCCATCGCTGAGATAAATTTGCCCAATCTTTTTTAGTCGGGGTTCTATTATCGGGTAACGCATCTAGAGTATCTTTGATGTCTTGTAATGTGACGCCCATATGCTGTGCTGCTTTGATGACGGCAATTCGCCTGAGCACATCGGGTTTGTATCGACGTTGATTTCCTTGATTTCGCCAACTTCTGATCAGCCCTTTGGTTTCATAGAAATGTAGGGTTGACACTTTTACGCCGGCACGTTTGGCAATATATCCGACAGACAAGGTAGCGTCTTGAAGTGGTTTGCTCATTATCATCTCATAAAAATGTGTTTTAGCGACTTTAAACACATTTGTCAGAATTTGCTAATGGTATAAGGTGTCAATATGTTACAGTTTTCGTGATATTTCACGAGGAATACTATGTCTCACTTACTTAAACGCCTATTAAATGACCCTGAACTACTGCTCAACTCTGTTGGCGAAGGCATTTACGGTTTCGACTTATCTGGTAATGCAGTATTCATAAACCCCGCAGCTGAGCGTATGACCGGTTGGAAAGCCGAAGAGTTAATAGGTAAAAAAATACACCAATACCATCATCATAGCTATGCTGATGGTTCGCCATATCCGGCAGATGAATGCAACATCTACTGCACCATGTTTGATGGCAAAGTAAGGCAAATATCCGATGAAGTATTCTGGAGAAAAGATGGCAGTAGCTTTCCTGTGGAATATACCTCTACACCGGTTTTTAAAGACGGACAAATAATTGGGGCAGTCGCGATATTTCGCGATGTAACGAAGCAGCATGAAGCAGAAAGTGCACTAAGAGCAGCATTAGAGCAAGTCCAAACATTAACTGAGCAATTAAAAGAAGAAAATTCTTACTTGTTGGAAGAATTAAATGCAGATTGGCAAGGATCGGGGCTAGTCGGACAAAGTCATATATTTCAAACCATGCTTGAACAAATCAATCTTGTTGCTAAAACAAGTAGTACCGTATTGATTTTAGGAGAAAATGGTACAGGTAAAGAACTTGTTGCCAGAAACCTATATAGATTGAGTAATCGAAATACGAAGCCATTTGTAAAAGTAAATTGTGCGGCTTTTACGCCTAGTTTATTAGAGTCTGAATTATTCGGGCATGAAAAGGGGGCATTCACAGGTGCCAATGAGAGAAGAAAAGGGCGCTTTGAACTCGCCGATACAGGCACTCTATTTTTAGATGAAATTGCTGAGCTATCACTTGAGGCGCAAAGTAAACTTTTGCGCGTACTCCAAGAGCAAGAGTTTGAACGTGTAGGTGGCAGCAAAACGTTAAAAGTAGATATTCGTATCATAGCGGCAACCAATAAAGACTTGTGGCAAATGGTTGGAAAAGGTGAATTTAGAATGGATCTGTATTATCGCCTAAATGTCTTTCCTATCAGAGTACCAAGTCTCAAAGAGCGAAAAGAAGATATTCCATTGCTGTGCACAAACCTTATTAATCAGCTCAATAAAAGACTTGGTAAACACTTAATGGGGCTGACAAAGGCAGCGATAGACAAACTTCAAGCTTATGATTGGCCCGGCAACATCAGAGAGTTACAAAATATTTTAGAGCGAGAGGCTATTTTGTCTAAAGGGCGATTAGTTTCTATTTCTCAGCCATTAAATATGACTGATGAACAAGTACTTGAAGGCCAAAGTTTAAGGCTTGATGAGGCTGAGAGGCTTCATATTGAGCATGTACTTGAGCTAACTAACTGGCGAATAGCGGGTCCAAAAGGTGCAGCAATTAAATTAGGACTTCCAGAGAGTACATTGCGCTCTAAAATGAAAAAGTTGAAAATAACTAAAAATCGCGAGATATGACGGGTTTCGCGATATTTCACGTCTCGCAGTTTTTGATATTATTTAAAATTCAATAAAAACATAGTGTTATAAACTTTCAGATTGGACTGAAACTTGCTCTGCAGATATTAACCAATGTTAGTAGAGCAAGTAATATGAAGTTTGATATTAAAGAAGAAGACATGATCATTAAGCCACATAAATCGGAGGGCCCGATTTATGTGCGAGAACAAAAAGGTTTTTTCCAAAAAATCCGTCGTAATCTGGGTTGGTTATTAATGCTGACCTTTATTGCTATTCCTTGGCTGCAATATAATGGCCAACAGGCAGTATTGTTTGATGTAGGCAGTCAACATTTTAGAATTTTCGGCCTCACATTTTTGCCACAAGACTTTATGATCTTGGCTTGGGTATTTATGGCTGGGGCGTTTGCGCTTTTCTTTGTCACCAATTGGTTGGGCCGAGTATGGTGTGGTTATGTGTGCCCACAAACGATTTGGATGCTGATGTTTACATGGGTGGAGCACCGTATTGAAGGCAGTCGTAATAAACGCATTAAACTAGATAAAAGCCCTTGGGATGCAAAGAAACTTGCATTAAAAACAGCAAAACACAGTGCTTGGTTGCTCATTTCTCTTTTCACCGCAACGTCATTTATGGCGTACTTTGTCCCAGCACAAAAATTATATATCGACATGTTCACACTAGAATGGTCAGGTCTAGTTAGTTTTTGGGTGTTCTTATTTGCATTCTGTACCTATGGTAATGCTGGATTTTTAAGAGAAAAAATGTGTACGGTTGCATGCCCATATTCACGTTTTCAATCTGTGATGTTTGATAAAGACACACTATTAGTCACCTACGATGCACAACGCGGCGAATCACGAGGCAAACGTAAACGTAAACAAGATCCAAAAGACCTCGGCCTCGGTGATTGTGTTGACTGTAACTTGTGTGTTGAAGTTTGCCCAGCAGGTATTGATATTCGAAATGGTCTGCAATATGAATGTATAAACTGTGGTTTGTGTATTGATGCCTGTGATGACACCATGGATAAGTTCGGTTATGCCAAAGGGCTCATTAAATATCAAAGTGAACACGAAGCATCTGGCAAAAAAACCAATCCGTTTAGACTAAAGCTAGTTGGCTATGCAACCCTTACTGCGTTGATTACTTTAACTATGGTGGTATGGGCATTTAATCGTACGCCAATTGAAGCATCGGTTATCCGAGATCGTAATGCGTTATATCGTGTTAACTATGAAGGCTTAGTTGAAAACCCTTATACGTTAAGCGTGATCAATAAAACGCAAACCACCATGACCTACACGGTTAGTCTTGAGGGGTTAGCAAATGCAAAGCTCAATGTGCCTGCTGTGATTGAAATTGAAGGTGGAGAAATGTTGCAAATACCTGTTACCGTTATCAAAGACGGTTATGACCTCAAGCTTAAAGCAACCCCAATTAGTTTTACAGTTGAGTCTAAGCAAAGAGCAGACATAAAAATAACGAAAGAAAGTTATTTTTATAAAAACTAGTTAGTTATATGGGGCTTATATTAGCCCCTTTTTTTAAGCAGTTGAGTACATATTAGTTAACTTATTGACCATTAAAACTAAGAATTAAAACTGCATATTTGTTTGAAAAATCTATTTCAGGACAGAAGAGCTAAAGCTTAAGTACTATGTCCGAAAAGATGGTTTATTTAATGAACTATCGTTGTTACCCGTTAAAATTTATTGATTGTTTAATTTATTGACTAAGTTCTGTTGTAAATTTTTTGGAACCCATCTGAGCATTAACGAAGCGTATTCAGGTGATGCTTTAATTTTACTAAGGCTCATATCAGCTTTCTTTAAAAATTGCTTACTCTCTTTAGATTTATTGCATCCAATGAAACCTAAAACGGTTTTTGGCGATTCAGAGATTTGCAATTGAATAAACTGACTTTCTTTTTTCAATTTTGATTGAAGATAAAGGTGTTCGCCGGGATAGCCAATAATTACATCGACTCTTTTCTTGAGTAGCATATAAGTTAGACTTTGTAAGGAGTCTTTGCCTGCACGAACTATCATATCGTCTTGCGGAATTTTAAGGATAATCCTATCTACATGTTGACCATACGAACGTTCAGTTGATTTACCAAGGAGCAGATCGTTTTTAAAAATTAGGTCTTTCAGCGAAGTAGTGGTAACCCCTTTGGGTATTATTTTTTCGGCAATATCTTTGTGCATAGCAACGGTTGGTGCTAGACCAATCGTGGAGTATTGTTCAGAAAAATAAAATTGCTGTTTTCTTTGCTCTGTTTTATACAGCGACAACATACAAGTTGTTTTTTTACTATGTTGTAATTCAAATAAAGCTCGACTAGATGGAATGAGTATTTGTTGAAAACTATGATCTGGAAGAGACTGTTTTAATAAATCGATGATAGCTTCATCTCTACCTCGTCCTTTATGTACTCCATCGAGTATGTAATATGGTGCAAAGTCTACTTTTAAAAAAGTGACTGTTTTAGCAACTGATTCAAAACCCAATAGCAGAAAAAAAATAATAACTAGGAACTTAAACATTTTTCTACATTTTAAGTATACAGATGTTAAGTGTAGCAAATGTTTGATACAAGATTCCAAATAAACAAAATCTTTACAATTATTTATCAAGTGGTAGATTGGAGGAAAGTTAATTTCACATCACCAATACGTTGTTCAGTGGTAGAATATGAAAGTTTAATAAGAGTCTGCAAATAAGGACCCCCAGCTATGAGAACACTAATTGTTTCCGATATTTTTGGTTGTACAAATCAACTAAAAAGCTTTTGTGAGCAGTTTTCTGGTGAACTGTTAATTGTTTCTCCTTATGAAGCAACCACAGCGGACAATGAACTGCATGAACAATTAATGTACGATAAGTTTATAGACAGGTTAGGCCATGATGGTTACGCAAACAAAGTACAAGAAACGCTGATTAAATTTAGCCCTGACTTTATAATTGCTTTTAGTGCAGGTGCAACTGCGGCTTGGCGTGCTTTAGCCATGACACCCTTGAAGCGCGTGCAAAAGATGATTGCTTTTTACCCAGGCCAAATTAGACATTTCACAAGTTTAAATCCAAACTGTCATGTAGATATCTATTTTCCTGATGTTGAAAAGCATTTTGATCTTAATCCTGTTATAGCCACATTAAAGACAATTCCATGTCTTTACGTTGTTAAATCACGTTATAAACATGGTTTCATGAATGCATTATCTGAAAACTTTAACCATGATGCATATGAGCATTACGCGCAGATTTGTTTGAATGAGCAACAAAACCTACAAGAAATAACAGATAATCATCTTCTTTCTTGTCAGGTGTAGAATATTTTTTGTAATTTACAAGTAGCTTATTGATAAACAAAGTTAAGTATCTCCTTTGGTCACATAAGACATTTAAACTATACTTCGTCTTGCACACCTAAATCTGCACTGAGAGTATGGAAATGTCTAATTTATCCCCGAAAAGCCTTTTATCAACAATGATATCTTTGTCTTTAATGCAATCGTGTTATTCATATGCGAATGAAAGTATTGAAGTCATCGAAGTGTACGCTCAAAAAAGAAAGCAACTCGAAAGTAAAGTCAGTGTGACTGTTAATCAGCTTAAAGGGGAGCAGATAATTAGCACTGGTTTAAAAGATACAACAGACTTAGGCTTACTTATTTCAGGTCTTAAAATCAGTCAAAATGCAGCAGAAGGTACGCCACCTGCAATAAATATTCGGGGAATAGGCTTAATAGATTACAACACTGCAAATACTTCCCCGATAGCCATGTATGTAGATGGAGCATCTGTTGGCTCTGCTAATAATCAATTATTAAACCTATTTGATATTGAGCAAGTAGAAGTTTTGAAAGGCCCTCAAGGTACTTTGTTTGGCCGAAATAGCACCGGCGGCGCAATACTGATCAGAAGTAAACGGCCGGATGCTGGTGATTATGGACAGTTTACAGTCGGTGCTGGCACTGATGGTTTTTATAAAAGTAATGGCTTTTACAATGTACAGATAGATGATACATCAGCGTTTAGGGCTGCGTTTAATCATAATCGCTACGACTATACGAGCTATAATGTATTTCCTACTTCACCAGAGGCGGGAATGGAACAAAATGATCTGCGATTGAGCTATCTGGGTCAGTGGGATGAGTTGGAATGGTATTTAAAGTTAAATTACAGTCACTGGAATGGTATTGCTCAACCCGTCGGTAATATAGGCATATTCTCAGATCCTGTAAATCGTGTTATGTGCTCAGTTGGTGATATTAATGCCGGAAATTGTTTTGATGCATTTGGGTTTAATGATGGTGCTGATGACTTCTGGGCTGTGAGCGTAAATAATGACTCTCCTCATCATGGTATAAATAAAGGCTGGACAAGTGAATTAACTTGGCAATTAAGTGATGATGCATCAGTCATTTGGCTAAACAGCTTTAACCGCTTAGATAGAGAGCACGCATTCAATTGTGATGGCTCTCCTGCGAGGTTATGTGAAGGTCAATTGGGTGTCAAAGCAGAAGTATTAAATAACGAAGTACGTTTGAACTATGAATTAGGCGATGATCATTTCACACTTGGTCTGTTCTCACTGCAAGAAAGAATTTATCAAGACAACTACAATGATATTCTGAGAGATTTACGTGGCACGCAATTTGGCAGTAACTCCGCCAATTTCTTTTATGATAATGACTTAGTTAGTAAGTCATTCGCACTATTTGGACAATATGATTGGCAACTATCTGAGCGCTTAATCTTTACAACGGGTCTTCGTTACTCTGACGAAGTGTTTGAATACAAATCAATAAGTAACATTAATGTTGTAGTAGACCCTAACTCATTAGAAGGTGTTTTATTGCCTTTCTATCGTGTTGAAGGCGAAGTTAAAGATGATGATATCTCTGGCAAACTTTCCCTAATTTACGCATTGAGTAACAATCATTCAGTATTCTATAGTCTAAGTAATGGCTATAAAAGTGGTGGTTATTACGGAGGATACTTATCAAGCCCTGAGCAAGCGATGCTTGCAGATTATGGCCCAGAAGAACTTATTTCGAATGAAGTCGGTGGTAAGTATATTAATGACAATAGAACGTTAAAAGTAAACTGGGCCTTGTTTCACTATGACTATAAAGGTCAACAAGTCTTCATGAATCAACCTTCCCTCATTGAGGGGGCTCCGCCGATACAACTTCTAGAAAATGTCGGTGACTCAAAGATTTACGGTTCTGATATTGATGTTAAGTATAAATTAACAGATGAATTTAACACCACCTTAGGGTTTAGCTATATTCCACATGCCGAATTTGAAAAATTTATTGACCCACTTGGCAATGAACTGACAAACCATCGCTTACCTTTTACTTCAGAAATGAATATAAATGGCGCGCTTACTTATGAAACAGACCTACAAGCTAACCTAAGGATGACAGCAACGTTGGGTTTTGATTATCAGTCGGATTATTATTTTGACCAAAATCAAAATATACTAGCTCACCAACCAAGCTACACATTGTGGTATTTGAATAGCCAAATTACTTTTAAAGACTACCAGCTAAGGTTTTGGGCTAAAAATCTATTTGATAAAGAATATAGTCACTTAAAATTCGATTTATCTAGCTTCTTAGGTATGTTAGAAGATTTTAAAGGTGAGGGTAGGCGTGTTGGGCTAGAGGTTTCATATAACTTTTGATTGATACGATGAGTAAATATAGAAGAGTAGTTGGCTGGCTAAATGCGTAAATTGATACTTTCTATTACGCTAATTATATTGAGTATTGTGTGTGCTGTGTCACACGCACAGACATTTAATTATCACCATAACATGCAAGAAACAAACTTGCATGATTTAGCCTTACTTTTAAAGTCGCAAGAAAATGTGGCGTTTCCTACAAGCTTTCAATCTGTAAAAGAGTGGCAACAAGGCCTTGAGATACTGCCAAAGAGGGCGCTTTTTGGAGGAAAGTACTGGCTTATTACAGAACTTGTAAATCATACCAATGACACAGAGTTTGTCTTATACCCCTACAATACCGTTGTATCAAGAATTGAAAGTAAGCTCTATAGTGAAGAAGGCGAAATTCAAACTATTGCGACAGGGGGGGAAGTCAGTAATGAATTTGCCTTTCATTACGGTAACTCGATTCGACTCAACCCGAATGAAAAATATGTATTGGTAACGTCTTTTGAAAGTGACTTTTTTTACACACCAATTAAATTTGTCATTAAACCTAAAGCTGAGTTCGAGCGTTTAGTCGTTATTGAAAACTTGGTAATGATTCTATGCTTTGGTGTCGGCTTAGTTCTAGGCTTTTACAATCTACTTATTTACTTCGGGTCAAAAGACAAAACGCATTTATATTACGCATTATTTGCTATTTGCTGGGTCTTTGCATGGAGTCACTTTTTCCATATTTCAGATCAACTATTTGGCCTTTATTCGCCGAACTTACACTGGCTTGGTTTTGCCTTAACGCCGCTAACGAATATCCTGTTTTATATTAACTTACTTAAACTTAAAGAAACCCACCCAAAATTAACCAATGGGTCGCTGGTACTTGGTGTTATAGCAGCGTGTGGGATACCAATGGCGATGTTGTTTCCAAGTTTTGGTTTCCTATGGGCCACAATCGTAACTGGTGTAACGCTTTGTTTGGGGCTCTATGTTGGTTTTTTGCGAATAAGCGAAGGCTTTAAACCAGCAAGGTATTTTGTACTTGCTTATGTCGCAATGGCCATTCCAAACATGATTGGCAATCTAACCAATCTTGGCGTGTTGCCCCCATCTAGTTTAAACCTCTACCTACTTGGGCTAATAGGGACAGCAATGGATGCGCTGTTGTTGGCATTCGCTGTTGCAGATAAGTTTAGATTAACCAATTTAGAAAATATTGAGCTGAACAAAAACCTAGAATTGAAAGTACTACAAAGGACTCAGGAGTTAGAAGATTTAGCTTCAGAATTACGTGATGCCAGTGAAGCAAAAAGTCGATTTTTAGCAAATATGAGTCACGAAATTAGAACGCCGATGACTTCAATTATTGGTTATGCAGATGGCATGTTGCTTGGTGACATAAAGCCTTCTGAAAAAGGGCATGCTATCAATGTCATTCTCCAAAATGCCAGACATGTACAAAACTTGATAAATGACATTTTGGATATGTCTAAGATTGAAGCCAATAGGTTGGAAGTAGAACTAATTGAAGCAGATATGTTTAGATGTATTGCTGAAATTGAATCTCTCCTTGGTAAACAGATAAGGGATAAAGGCTTAGAATTTGAATTAAATTATCATTTTCCTTTGCCTAATTTGATTGTTATTGATCCAACCAGATTTAGACAAATATTGCTAAATCTAACTTCAAATGCATTAAAATTTACCAGTGTGGGTAAGATAAGTATTGATGTGTCATGTGGTGACGAAAAGTTGAAAATTTCGGTGAGAGATACTGGAATAGGCATGACCAAAGATGAAATTAAATCATTGTTTACTGCATTCCACCAAGCAGACACATCTACCACACGCCGTTATGGCGGTACAGGCTTAGGTCTTAACATATCCAAGAGTTTAGCTCGTAAGCTTGATGGTGATATTACCGTTGAAAGTAATGTTGGCTCTGGGACAACATTTACACTTGAGTTAGGTTTATATACAACCAAAGATACTCAATGGGTGGGCAACCTAAATGAGCTTCCGCAATCTAAATTAGATTTACAATCTATAGATACATCGGGCACGCTTAAAGGCAAAGTATTGCTTGCTGAAGACCATCCTGATAACAGAAAGCTTATCACCATTATACTTGAAGGTATGGGGCTTCAGGTGATCGCAGCAGAAAATGGGCAAGAAGCCGTTCAAGCTGTTTTAGATCATGAGTTTGATTTAATCTTATTGGATATACAAATGCCTATAATGGACGGTGAAGAAGCTTTTAAGTTTATCCAAGCAACTGGGGTTAGTTCACCCGTATTAGCATTAACCGCTAATACCATGACCCATGAAGTAGAGCGTTATCTAAAAATGGGCTTTACGGATCATTTATCAAAACCCATCGACAGAACAAAGTTCCATAAGAAAATCAGTCATTATCTCAACCTAGAAGTAGAAGAGTTAAGCCTGCCTATCGGTGAATTTGAAGCTCTACAGAATAACTATCTTCAGGGGTTAGAGGAACAAAAACACCTATTGCACTCAAGTTATGAAAATAGTGATTTTGTGGCATTGAAAAGGCATGTACATGCCATCAAAGGGACTGCTGGTATGTTTGAGTGCTATGAAATTCATAACTATGCGACACAACTTGATGAATTACTGAAAAGCGGTAGCTTGGAAGGTGTTGATGTACTTTTAGACCTTTTAGTCAATGCGATGTCTGATGCTTCGAAAGCAGTTATGAGTTAATGACTTTATAATACTAACCGCACTAACACTTAATCATTTTTTAGGGATTAAATCTGGTGATAGCTGCGCTATAGATTTCTCATTTAGAATGACGAAATATTTGCCTTACCTTTATAGATGTAGGTACCTCAGGGATATCACGACGCGTGAACAGTGCTACCAACAAGTTTTCTTGCCTTAAAATAGATCACTTACTCAATCGGGTCATTATTACTGTCTACTATTTATGAAAAAAGAATAGTTATTTTTAAAGATCTCCCTCTAAGAATTAATGCTTTACATCACTCTATGTTTTGGTGGTATATTGTATGCAAAATAAGAGGGGGAGTTAAAGTGTACTCTAATCATAAAGCGGGATTTGGAAAGAGCTTTTATATTGCCAATATCATGGAAATTTTTGAGCGATTAGCTTGGTATGGTTTTTTTGCAGTGTCATCTATTTATATGACGACACCAAAGTCACAAGGTGGTGTCGGATTTTCTGATATTGAGAGAGGAGCAATTCAAGGGATCATTCCTTTCTTTTTGTATTTATTGCCTGTTCTAACTGGTGCGCTTGGTGATCGAATTGGTTATAAAAAAATGTTTGTCATTTCTTTTGTAATTATGGCGCCGAGTTATTTCTTACTAGGGCAAGTCAAAGACTTCTGGCCATTTTTTATTGTACTCAGCTTTGTCGCTTTAGGTGCTGCATGCTTTAAGCCAGTCGTTGTTGGCACGATTGCTCATAGCACTAATGACCAAAATAGAGGGCTGGGCTTTGGTATATTCTATACCATGGTTAACGTCGGTGGGTTTCTAGGTCCGCTTATAGCTGGTTCTATGAGAGCGATAAGTTGGGATGCGGTATTTATGATGTCGGCGGCTTGGATACTATTAAATTTTGTGCCAGTTTTATTCTTCTACAAGAACCCACCATCACTTAAAAAGCAAAGCGATAAAAGCTTAAAAGAAACGATAAATGAGGCACAAAGTGTGTTAGGGAATGGTCGTTTTGCTTTGGTTTTATTTGTTTCTATCGTACTACTAATGTGTGCGGGTGTTGAGTGGTTAACTTACCCTAAAGCGTTTTTGGCCATTGTACTTTGGCTTATATCAAATGTAGTTTGGAATTTATTTGCAAAAGAAAGTGCATCATGCTGGTGGCAAGAGAAAGTAAAAGTCAGTAATGCTAAATTCGCGATTTATCTTGCGATATTAACGGGTTTTTGGACTGTCTATAACCAACTTTTTTACACCGTACCGCTGTTTATTCGTGACTTTGTTGATACCAAAGATTTAGTTCAGTTCTTATCATTATTTGGGCAGGGAGCAGTTGATTTCTTTGCCTTCGTAGATGAAGAAAAAATATCTGCAGCTATAGTGACTTTATTTAATGATATTAAGATGAGTAATGCCATTGAATTTGAAACTTTGAGGCTGGAGTGGGTGCATTTAAAAGTAAATGTGCCAACTAATGAGTTAGCAAATTTGGTGACAGAGTTACGTTTAATTGCAGACAATACAAACGAATTAAATAGTACACAAATACAAAACTATACAGCTCATCTTTTAGCATACAGACAGGTTAACCCTGAGTATCTAATTAACTTAGACTTTGCTGCAATCGTTTTGCTACAAATATTTGTGAGTTTGCTTTGTCAAAGGTTTAAATCTATCTATGTGCTAATTGCTGGACTCATCATCATTGCGGCTGCATTCATATTCTTAATTGGCTCTCAAAACAATATGGTAGGCTGGGTGATTACAGTTGTGATCTTATTAATTGCATTAGGTGAAATGCTTACCTCACCAAAGAGTCAAGAATATGTTGCAAGCATAGCACCGAAAGAGCAAGCAGCCTTGTATATGGGTTATTACTTTGTTTCTATGGCATTAGGTTTTTTGTGTGCAGGATTTTTGTCAGGTTGGAGTTATGCGAATCTAGCATTAGGTATGAATAAACCAGAACTGATGTGGTTACTATTTGCTGCCATTGCCGGCGTCACATCTATTGCGTTGTGGTGTTTTAATCTTTACTCGAAAAATGTAGCTGCAGAGCCTGTCATGAATTAATGTTGATACTTTAAAAAAACAATGAAGCCTTTAGAGCAAACCCTAAAGGCTTTTTTCTTGTCTATACAAGTGTTAAACCTTGATTATAAATACCAAAACAAAATATAACTCACTAATAATGCAGGGATTGCTGAATATAACGTGGCAATTAAAGCTGCCTTAGGTGCCATTGCTAAAGCAGGGAAAAGCGCGTCTCCATCATTTGATATAGCATTACCAACTAAAGCACTAAATGGGATAATACCTTGTATATACAATGTGGTGATGACTATTTGAGGGCCACAACCAGGTAATAAACCGATTGCAACAGCAATGAGCGGGGCATAAATCGCATATTCACTAAACCAAGCTCTAAGGTCTAGTCCAAACACACTCACTGCAATTTCATAAAGCATAAAGCTCGCGATGACCCAGGCTGTTACAAAGTGGGTATCTTGTATTATTCGAGAAAACTTACTAGGCGGTGATACTTCCTCATCTTCAGCAGCAATTTGTTGATAGGTTTTACCTTCTGAAGAAAATGCCCAAATGGTGACTGCGATAGCAGCAAACAAAGCACCAAAATAAGTGATGGCATTATCAAACTCGCCGAAATCTACATTAAATGCAATGAGTAAAGATATAACCACACAAGGCGCTAGAAAAAACTTCCATAACTTTTCACCAACATGAATGGCCTTATTAGATTTCATGCAATCATGTGCATAGTTTGCAGCTTTTTGAGGATAGCAAAATGAATCTGCATGGAACAAATGGACAATTAAACCACTTATTATGCCTGTAACAACGCCGATACTAATTACACTTAAAGCAGCAATAGGGTCTTTAGCTAACAGTAGAAAAGCAGCATCTCCCATGGTCGCAGTTAATACAGCGACAACAGAAGCAAAGCTGGCTTGTTTCTTGGTAAATTGAGTAACTACAATAATAGCTCCACCACAACCTGGTAATGCGCCGAGTATTGCTGCGAAGGTAATTTCTAATGTAGGTGATTTTGCTTTTAAGTAACTGAGTTCAAGCTGAGGTAATCTGTCAACTAAATAGTAATAGATGAATAAGGTTGCGGCGACGAAAACAGTGACCTGAAAAAATGCATCTGCAAGAGTAGGTATTGTAATAGGTCTTATTGGTTCATAGAGTAAAGACAGCAGTATAAAAACAGGTAAAACAAGTCGTTTATTGGCAAGCATGAATGCAAGCGAATTAAGAACAGGCGAATGCCTTAACGTTGTGAGAGTGTTCATAAAGTGCAACCAATAAATATTATCAGTTGCACTTTAGTCTTAATTTAAATAAAAATCAATCTCATTTGGGTTTATTTGCGTTTGAATTCAGCACCGGCTTTCCATGTTGGCCATTCAGCTTGTTGAGAAACGTCATAGCCAACTTGGAAGAACAACTGCAAATCTTGAACTGCACCGCTTAAATCCCACTCATCACGGTATCTATCACACGGTTGGTGATAGCAGCCACGCAGTACTAAGCTCATTTTCTTACGATAGTTTGCTGTTGCCTCATCGAGTGCTTCTGTACCACCACCAGCGTACATTGCAGGTACACCCATATTAGCGAATGCAAAGTGATCTGAGCGGTAATAACCTCCTGATGCCGGACGTGGATCTCCAGAAACTACACGACCCTGAGCTTTAGCAGCATCAGCCAACATTTCGTCTAGGCTTGATTTACCGATACCCACTACGCTGATATCTTTCACTTTACCAAGTAGGTTTAAGCTATCCATGTTGATGTTAGCAACGGTCTGTTTTGCTGGAATGACCGGCGTATTCGCATAGAATTTTGAGCCAAGTAAGCCTTGCTCTTCCGCAGTTACTGCTAAGAAGGTGATGGAACGGTCTGGACGAGTTGGCAGCTTAGCGAATGCTTCTGCTACTTCAATCATACCACCAGTACCCGTCGCATTATCATGCGCGCCGTTATAGATTTGGTCACCTTTACGGTTTTTATCTATACCCAAGTGGTCCCAGTGCGCAGAGTAAACAATGTGCTCTTCTGGCTTTTTGCTTCCAGGTAAAGTCGCAATAAAGTTATACGACGTTGATGTCTTGATCTTGCTCTTAACCGTTACTGAGGCGGTTAAGTCGCCCATATCAACATGATAGGCGCCTTGTGCCGCTTTCTTCTTAACATCCTCAAAGTTTAGACCTGCTTTTTCGAACAGCTCTTTAGCTACATCGACAGTCACCCAACCTTCAACTGCTACACGGTCCATGTTTTTATTCTCTTTTTGGAAGCCAAATTGCTCGCCACTCCAAGAGTTTTCAACAACGCTCCAAGGATAAGAAGCTGGCGCTGTTTCATGAATGATGATGGCACCCGCAGCCCCTTGACGACTTGCTTCTTCATATTTGTATGTCCAACGACCATAGTAGGTCATGGCTTCACCCGTGAACATGCTTGGATCTTTGGTCGCAAAACCAGGATCATTAACCAGCATTACAACCGTTTTACCTTTAACATCTAGGCCTTCGTAATCGTTCCAGCCATATTCTGGCGCATTCACACCATAGCCAACAAACACCATTTCAGAGTTGTTGATAGACTCAAGTTCGCTAATGCGGCCTGTGCCCATGACCATTTCTTTTTTGTATTGGTAAGCTTTGCCACCAATTACCAACTCCATGTCAGAGTCTGCTTCAATTGAAACAAGCGGCACTTCTTGGAAGAAGCTATCACCATTACCAGGTTCATAACCCAGTGCTTTAAAGTGTTTTGTTAGGTAGGCTAGGGTAAGCTCTTCACCTTTTGAAGAAGGGGCACGACCTTCAAACTCATCAGAAGCGAGTGTTTTAATATGCTCTGCAAGTTGTGTTTCGTTAATGCTGTTATAAGCGGCTTGAATATCGTTAGATGTGTTACTTGTTGATACGCAACCTGCAAGCACGGCAGCTGCAATTGCGCTAAGTGTTATTCTCAGTTTCATAATCACTTTTTTCTTTTAATTAAAATCGCTTAAGTATACACATTTCTAGACTGCTTGTTCGAGTTAAAGCGATTAACCGCCTTGGTTGGCGTGAAGACAAGTTTACGATAAAATCGCGAAAATTTTTAAGTCTGTAGTCCTATGAAAAGATTTGTTGCCTCAGAGACATTCTCTCAATCCTGTCTTAATAATGGTGCTTTTGAGCATCTAAATACTTTGTTTAACCTCTGTTCACATACAGATTGGCCAAGTTTTGACTGGTTAAACGGGTTAAAAGACTTAAAGAACCCACAAGGATTAAAGATTCGCTTTACGCCTAACTCTGAATTAGAAAATGAAACCCGATACTACGAAGCAATTATCTTCGAAACAGGGCAAGTGCCAACACGTGAGCAAAATTGGCATGACTTATTTGGCGCTTTCATTTGGTGCTTATTTCCAAAAACCAAAGCACTTCTGAATGAATTGCATATTGAAGAAATAGAAGCGCATGGCACTAAACAAAGAAGTAAAAAAAGAAATGCAATAACATTATTTGACGAGTGTGGCGTTATATTAGTGGTTAATAATGATCAAATAATTTCTCAACTAAAATCACATCAATGGTCAGAAGCTTTTGTAGAACAAAGAATGCAGTGGGGTAAAAATTATTTACCTTTTACATTTGGCCACGCTAACTATGAAATGATGACCAACCCATTTATTGGGCTTACCGGTAAGTTAGTTTGTATAAAAGCTGAGGAAAGTTTTTACAAATTAAGTTTAGAGCAGCAATATCACTATTTAGATGAGCAGCTTTATCAAATGATCACAGATGGGTTATTAGAAGACAATAAAAAGATGTCACCTTTACCATTATTGGGCGTTCCTTCATGGTATGAAGAAAACAAAGATGCAAATTTTTATACTAATACCGATTATTTTCGCCCAAAACGAAAATAATAGCGTTTGAAGACAATAAAAAAGCGGCTAAATAGCCGCTTTTTTTGATGCTGTGAGATTAAGCTTTGATAGCTTTCGTGATCTCAGCAACCGCTGAATCAATATCAAGCATTAGCTTTTCACCGGTTATACGGTTCTTAAGCTCAACCTTATTTTCGTCAAGGTTACGCTCACCAATAACAAGTGTGTATGGAATACCAACCAACTCCATGTCATTAAACATGACACCAGGGCGCTCTTTACGGTCATCGAATAACACATCAACACCAGCATCTTGGAATTCGCTGTATAAACGCTCTGCGATATCAGGAATACGATGCGACTTGTGCATGTTCATTGGCACAATAGCAAGTTCAAATGGCGCAAGTGTTTTTGGCCACTTAATACCAAACTTATCATTGTTTTGCTCAATCGCTGCAGCAACGATACGAGATACACCAATACCATAACAACCCATGGTCATGATTTGGTTTTTACCGTTTTCGCCAAGTACGCCAGCATTCATTGCTTCAGAATATTTACTGCCAAGTTGGAAAATATGGCCTACTTCAATACCGCGTTTGATATGTAGCGTGCCGTTACCACAAGGGCTTGGATCGCCTTCAACAACGTTACGAATATCTTCTACAGTGTAGTCAGTGACATCGCGATCGAAGTTGATACCGCTGTAATGCACGCCATCTTTATTTGCGCCTGCAACAAAGTCAGCCATCACATCTACACTGCGATCAACAATAATTGGCATATCAAGACCTACAGGGCCTAATGAGCCAGGGCGAGCGCCAATGGCAGCGACAATGTCTTCCTCTTTTGCCATTTCTAGCGGAGAGTCTACAAGTGATAGCTTTTCAGCTTTTAACTCATTTAATTCATGGTCGCCACGAACGATAAGTGCAACTAAACCACGTTCTCCATTTTCATCTGATGCACCATAAACAATGAGGGTTTTAACACCACGATGTGCTTTAACACCATGCTTTGTTTTAAGCTCTTCAATGGTTTTTGCTTCTGGGGTATCGAATGTGTTTAATTCTTTAGATGGAGCAGGGCGTACTTCGCTAGGTGTAACTGCTTCGGCTTTTTCAATATTTGCTGCGTAATCACTTGCATCACTGAATGCGATTGCATCTTCACCTGATTCTGCTAACACGTGAAATTCATGAGAAACACTACCACCAATTGACCCTGTGTCTGCAATTACTGGACGGTAATCTAGACCTAAACGCTCAAAAATATTGCAGTATGCTTTATGCATACGTTGGTAGGTATTATCCAGACACTCTTCTGTCATATGGAAAGAGTAAGCATCTTTCATGGTGAATTCACGTGCACGCATTACACCAAACCGAGGACGTACTTCGTCGCGTACTTTAGTTTGAATTTGGTAGAAATTAATTGGTAACTGCTTGTAGCTGTTAATTTCTTTACGTACTAGATCTGTGATCACTTCTTCGTGTGTAGGACCAAGCGCAAACGGACGATTATGTCTGTCGTTGATACGCAATAGTTCTGGGCCAAACTGTTCCCAGCGGCCAGACTCTTCCCACAGATCAGCAGGTTGAATAACCGGCATAAGTAACTCGATTGCACCGGCTTTGTTCATTTCTTCACGAACTACTTGTTCAACTTTGCGTAAAACTTTTAAGCCTGATGGCAACCAAGTGTACAAACCTGATGCAAGTTTACGGATCATGCCTGCACGAAGCATAAGTTGGTGGCTGATAATTTCAGCATCAGAAGGCGTCTCTTTTAGAGTCGCAAGAATATATTGACTGGTACGCATGGTGGTTCCGTTCGTATAGTATTTTGTTTTTCTAGAAAATGGCCGTTAGTTTAGCAGTGCTAACGACCCATACAAAGTGTTTATTAACGTTCAATACTGATTTCTGTGACAAGATTGTGTTCACCGTCGACTTGCCATCGAATATTGTAATGATACAAGTTCATTCCGTAAGTCTGTGTGCCTGCTTTTTGTTTTTTGTAAGCAGGTCGAGGGTCTTGTTTAAGTACATTGGCAATAAACTCTGTCAGTGATTTATCAGCTTGCTTTGCCAAAAACTCAGCTGCTTGCTTTGAAAACTCAACAGTCATTAAGGTTTCAGGGCGTGTATCGGCAAAACCTGCAGAAGCTTCAGGCATGGCATCTGAATAAGGTAAATATGGCTTTATATCTATAATTGGTGTGCCATCAAGTAAATCTATACCAGATAAAAGTAGAGCAAGTTGACCATTATTATATTCAACACCTTCTAATTTCACCGCACTCATGCCAATGCCATTTGGTCGAAAAGTGGCTCGGGTTGCAAATACGCCTTTTTTTTCATTCCCGCCTAAACGGGGCGGACGTACAAGCGCAGAATAGCCTTTGTCAGCGGTTTCGTGAAAACGAAACAACAACCATAAGTGTGTAAACTCTTCGATACCTCGAACAAACTCTTCGCGGCTAAATTCTTTACTAAAGATAAGTTTGGCTTTTGCCTCTGGCACTAAACGGGGCTGTCTAGGTATGGCAAATTTTTGTTTATAAGGAGATTGAATAAAACCGACAGGCTCAATTTGGTAGTTTTCCACAAGCAACTAAATATAAAAACATAGATGTTCGGATTGTAACTTTTCTTAAGCAAATAAACCATGTAATGAAGCTGTAATGGCGTGTAATTGGATTATTTTGCAAACCGACATAATCTTATGTCTGAATTATCATTTAAGTTACAGAAAAATGACCGATAAAAAAAACGCATCTAGGTTTATTGCCAGTAACCATCAACCTCCTGAGCATGAGCGAGAATTATTGATGAGTGCAAGAGCATCTGCCTTAAAAGATCATTTTGCTTCTAGAACAGTATTTAACCTTAAGGGCACGAGTAATAACTCAAAAGGGAGTGATGAGAGTGAACATGGGATTTGAGCACAATATTGATGTCGTATGTAGAAAGGTAATATTAAAATATAGCTGTGAAGAGTTACACAGTTCGATTAAAGATTCACTGATATCGAGAAAAACAAAGCTAAATGAACTTGTTTCTCAGATCCAAGATGGCTTAGTGAGCCCGAAAAACTTTGAACTTTTGATTGAAGAACAAAAATCACTATTAATTCATGATTTAAAAACGAATAAACATAATCAGCAGCAAATAAATGACATTGCAAATATGACTATTTATGAACTGGCTAAGCACGCTCTCAATTAAAACCTTTTATTCCTCTACTGTGCGATGAAGCAAGGATTCAGTTTCAATCGCTATTTCTTTCATTTTGATTGCATATTGCTCTAACTTTTTCTGTTCTTTGGTTTTTGCTACAAACTGTGGCACTGGCACAGGGTAACCTGCTTTATCCATCGCAATAAAACTAATAATGCAGTGATTACTTTCAGATAGAATATTATTTTGTGGATCGCCACATTTTACTCGGATGAAAATTTGCATGCTTGTTTTACCGGTATGTGCGATTTGTGCGGTGACTTCTACAACTTGGCCGACAAGAATAGGGCGTTTAAACCTGACACCTGCAACCGAAACGGTGACACAATAACTGCCACTCCAGCCCGCAGCACATGCATAACCGGCTTGATCTATCCACTTCATAACAATGCCGCCATGCACTTTACCGCCAAAATTGACATCCGTGGGTTCTGCTAAAAATCTAAAAACAAGCTCAGATTGCTGATTCATATATTTCAACCTATTACGATAAGTAATGTTAAGTATAGTCAACAGTCTGTAAAACGAAAAAAGGGCCATTCGGCCCTTGTGCAATTTAGGTATAGGAATACAACTTTACATATTCGGGTAGTTCGGACCACCGGTCCCTTCAGGCGTCACCCAAGTGATGTTTTGATTAGGATCTTTGATGTCGCAGGTCTTACAATGAATACAGTTTTGGGCGTTAATGACAAACTGCTTCTCACCTTCATTTTCAGAAATCTCATATACACCAGCAGGGCAATAGCGTTGTGCAGGTTCATCAAATTTTGCAAGATTCACGCTAATAGGAATAGCATTATCTTTTAACTGCAAGTGACAAGGTTGTACTTCTTCATGGTTGGTATTTGATAAAAATACAGAAGATAATTTGTCAAAGCTTAGCTTACCATCAGGTTTTGGGTAGCTAATGGTGTCACATTCACTCGCATGCTTCATACATGCATGGTCGAAGCTTGTATCTTTGAATGTAAATGGTAAAGAGCCATTGAAAAAGTTTTGGTCTAGGGTGTTATACGCGCCACCTAAAATACTACCAAACTTATGAATGACCGGACCGAAGTTGCGCGATTGGTATAACTCATCATATAACCAGCTTGATTTGAATAACTCGGCAAATGAATTTAAATCAGCTGTTGGGTTTTCTTGCGATAGCGCATCAACAATTGCATCGGCAGCTAACATGCCTGATTTCATTGCGGTGTGATTACCTTTGATTTTGGCAAAGTTCAATGTACCCGCGTCACATCCAATCAATAAGCCGCCAGGGAAATGCATTTTAGGTAGTGAATGGAAACCGCCTTTTGCAATAGCTCTCGCACCATAGGCGATACGTTCACCACCTTCTAGCGTTTCTTTGAACACAGGGTGGTGTTTCATTCGTTGGAATTCATCAAATGGACTCAAATGTGGATTCGAGTAATTTAAGTCAATGATAAGACCCACAACGACCTGATTATTTTCAGCGTGGTACATAAATGAACCACCTGTTGTGTCGCCTGTTAGTGGCCAACCAGTGCCGTGTACAACTGTGCCTTCTTTGTGCTTACTTGGATCAATTTGCCAGATCTCTTTGAAGCCTAATCCGTAATGTTGCGGTGTTGCATCTTCATCGAGTTTAAATTCTTTAATTAACTGTTTACCTAAATGACCACGGCAACCTTCAGCAAACACAGTATATTTTGCTCTAAGCTCCATACCCGGCATGTAGCTATCTTTCGGCTGACCTTCTCTGTCTAGACCCATATCACCTGTAACAATGCCTTTTACTTGATTGTCCTCAATAATGAGAGAGTGGGCACTGAAACCAGGGAATACCTCAATACCTAAGCTTTCAGCTTGTTCAGCCAGCCAGCGACATACATTACCCATAGACACAATATAGTTGCCATCATTCTTGAATGTCTTTGGAATTGCAAAATGAGGAATGCTGGTGGCATTTTCTTCATTTTTGAATAGATATATTTCGTCTTCGGTGACTTGCGTATTTATAGGTGCACCTAGACTTTTCCATTCAGGTAATAATTCATCCAGTGCTTTAGTTTCAAATACAGCACCAGATAAAATATGTGCGCCGACTTCAGAGCCTTTCTCAACAACGCAGATCATTAATTCTTGTTCTTTTTGTTGTGCTTGTTGAGCCAGACGTATTGCACATGAAAGGCCAGCAGGTCCTGCGCCAACAATTACAACGTCAAACTCCATCGTTTCGCGTTCGACCATATTATCCTCACTTATCTTGACGGTAGCGTAAACGTTTAAATGTTTTATTGTGACCTAGTTATATGACGCAATCTTGAACTTGACCGCTATTAAATGACTCTGAACACATTAAAATGGCTGACGGATTGCCAAATAAACGTTTATTTAAATATTAAGTTTTTTATAAGTTAATCTAAGGTTATTTTAGGTTGACGTTTACGTCAACAGGAAGTAGGCTGATTGCATTAAATAAATGTATTGACGTTAGCGTCATCTTCAAGAATTAACCAGATCATGGAGTAACTATGAAAGTACTTGTGCCAATCAAACGCGTGATTGACTACAACGTCAAGGCAAGAGTAAAGCCTGATAACAGTGATGTTGATCTTACGAACGTAAAAATGGCAATGAACCCTTTCTGTGAGATTGCGGTAGAAGAGGCCATCCGATTAAAAGAAGCGGGCATTGCGACAGAAGTGATTGCTGTGTCTATTGGTGATAAAGCTTGCCAAGAGCAGCTTCGTACCGCACTAGCACTAGGCGCTGACAAAGCTATTCAAATCGATACAGATGCAAAGCTTGAGTCAATTCACGTTGCTAAGCTGCTAAGTAAACTTGTAGAACAAGAACAACCTGAATTAGTTATTTTAGGTAAGCAGTCGATTGATTCTGACAATAACCAAACTGGTCAGATGCTTGCGGCATTAACAGGTCGTAGCCAAGGTACATTTGCTTCAAAAGTGGTTGTTGAAGGTGGTAAAGCATTAGTTACTCGTGAAGTTGATGGTGGTTTACAAACTGTGTCTCTATCACTTCCAGCAGTTGTTACAACAGATTTACGATTAAATGAACCACGTTATGCTTCTCTACCGAACATTATGAAAGCAAAACGTAAGCCATTAGACGTAATTGCAGCTGACAGCTTAGGTGTTGATTTAGCACCTCGAACTGAGCTTTTAAAAGTTGAAGAGCCGGCTAAACGTGAAGCAGGTATCATTGTTGAAGATGTAGCAGAGCTTGTAAATAAACTAAAAACTGAAGCTAAGGTGATCTCATGAGTGTATTAGTAATTGCAGAGCACGAGCAGGGCGCTCTAAAACCTGAAACAGCTAAAGTTATCAATGCAGCAGCAAAGATTTCAGACAATATTACAGTGTTAGTTTCAGGCCATTCAGTCGCAGCTGTCGCTGAATCGGCTTCTAAAATCGCAGGTGTTACGGCAGTAATTGTTGCTGATAAGCCTGTGTTCGATCACCAGCTTGCAGAAAGTACTGCGGACTTAGTTGTAGAGATTGCTGCTGATTACTCACATATTCTAGCAAGTGCTTCAACCACAGGTAAAAACACGTTACCTCGCGTTGCAGCATTACTAGATAAGTCGCAGATTTCTGAAATCATTGATGTCATTGATGCAGACACATTTAAGCGACCAATTTATGCGGGTAACGCGATTGCAACTGTTAAGTCAGCAGAAGATAAAAAGATTATTACAGTGCGAGCAAGTGCATTTGATGCGCAAGGTGAGCAAGCTGCAGTTGCTGATTCGTCTGTTGAAAGTGGTGCTGATAATACCCTATCTGAGTTTGTTTCTGTTGAGCAAACTGAATCAGAGCGTCCTGAGTTAAATGCTGCACCTGTCGTGATTTCAGGCGGCCGTGGTATGCAAAATGGTGAAAACTTTGCGCTACTAAATGGTATTGCAGATAAACTAGGTGCTGCAATAGGTGCTTCACGAGCTGCAGTTGATGCAGGCTTCGTTCCAAATGATATGCAGGTAGGTCAAACAGGTAAGATTGTTGCACCAGACTTGTATATTGCAGTAGGTATCAGTGGTGCAATTCAGCACTTAGCGGGTATGAAAGACTCTAAAGTCATTGTTGCTATCAACAAAGATCCAGATGCACCAATTTTCCAAGTTGCTGACTATGGTTTAGTAGCAGACTTATTTGATGTGTTGCCTGAACTAGAAAACGCATTATAAGAACAACAATAGTTTCTGGTTGTAAAGCCGCGCTCCATTTCATGGTCGCGGCTTTTTTAATTGATATTACACGGTAAATTGACTGACTAACGCTTTCAAGTGCGAGGCTTGTTTATCCAAAGATGCGCCAGCATGACTGGTTTGCTCGACAAGCGAGTTGTTTTGCTGAACACTTTGGTCGATTTGTTTAATGGCAATATTGATTTGTGATACACCATTTGACTGCTCGTTACTTGATAATGCAATGTCATTCATAAGTTTCGACAGAGTCTGTATGCTACTTACAATATCACGTAAGGTATTACCAGATTGCTCTGCAAGCATCAAACCATTTTCAACCTTGTCGGCACTGTCTTTTAGCAAACCAGAGATTTCTTTAGCAGCATCTGAGCTTCGTTGTGCTAACTGACGCACTTCAGCGGCAACCACGGCAAATCCTCGTCCTTTTTCGCCTGCTCGTGCGGCTTCTACGGCGGCATTGAGCGCAAGTAGATTAGTTTGAAATGCAATGCCATTGATTACTTCAATGATATTAGAAATTTCATTTGAACTGTCACTAATGGCCTTCATTGCAATAACCGTGTTATTGACTAACTCTCCACCTTCGATGGCTTGTTGGTCGGCATTTTGTGCGTGTTCATTTGCGGTTTGTGCATGTTTGGTATTACTAGTGACTTTATCAGTCACTTCACCCATAGAGACGGTAGTTTCTTCAATAGAAGCCGCTTGAGATTCTGTGGATGAATTTAACTCTTGTGTTGACTGACTTATTTGCGCTGAAGCATTCGCAACGGTATTAGCTGTTTCATTAATTTCGGTGACCATAGCGGCAAGATTTTCAATACTTTGGTTTACTGAGTCTTTGAGACTTGCAAAGTCACCTGAGTAGTTACCATTGATTTTTTTAGTTAGATCGCCTTGCTCTAAGGCATTCATTACTCCGATACAAGATTGCAATGGAGTAGAGATGGCGTCCAATGTATCGTTGATTGAAGAGACTATATCTCTATAAGCTCCTTGGTGTAACTCGAAATTGGCACGCTTTGATAGCTCACCAGAATTAGCAGCACTAGCTAACATTGAAGTGTCATTTAAGAGCAAGTTAATGGCATGAATACTAGTTTCAAAACTGGTCAGAATTTTCTCAAAATCGCCTTTGAATTGTGATTTATCAACATTGGGTAATTGTCCAACGGCAATATTATCAAGGTAGCTAGACGTGAGTTGGACTGGCTGTATGATGGCATCAAGAGTTTGGTTAATGCCAGTGATGATAGATTTAAATTCTCCATTATGCGCATTGCTATCTGCGCGATTTGAAAGTTCACCAGCCAAAGCTGAATCTACTAAATACGTTGAGTCAGAAATTAATAAGTTAATCGCTTTTGCACTTTGTTCCAAAGATTGCTTAATCTTTAAAAAGTCGCCTTGGTAGCTCCCTTCAATTTTATTTGGTATTTCACCACGTGAAATAGCTGTGAGATATTTTTCTGTTTGCTGGACGGGCGACACAATGGCATCAAGCAAGCGGTTGATGCCTTGGCTTAGTGTCAGCATAAAGCCGTTTAGGTTGTCTACGTCTAACCTGGCGTCCAATTGGCCTGCTACCGCAGCATTAATAATGTCGTCTACTTTATTTTCTGTGTTTCTCTGCTCAGTTAGATCATTGAGTTCAACGACCACACCAATTACATCACTAGCATTATTTAAAACAGGGCTCGCTGTAATATTTAGGTAAACATGCTCTACATTCATTTCGAATTGAACTTGTTGAGTTTTAGCTTGCTCAATTTGTTGTTCATACTTACTCGACAATATTTGAATAATATTAGAGCCAATCAGTGTTGAAGGGCTGTTGAATATACTCTGATAGCGCTTTAACAGTGTATTTGTTTCATTATTAGCGTAAATAATTTCATTATTTGCTTTGTAAAGTAATACTGGGGAAGAGGCGTTATCTAGTGCTTGTTTAATTCGGCCGCTTTCTTCAGCCTGTAACTTTTGCTGGAGCATTTGTTGGGTCAATTGCTCATTAGCTTCACGAATGTTGGTTTGCATCTTATCGAGTGAAGTGAGTAGAGTACCAATCTCATCTTTACTAGTTGAGTTGATGCTGTTTTCTAAATTACCGTCAGATATTTCTGTTGCAACTTGTGACGCTACTTTTATAGGGCGAGTGATCCAACGCTGAATTAACAATGCCATGATCACGATTACAACAAAAGAGACAGCTAAGGTAATTACAGTACTTTCAAAGATTGCATTTTCCTTCTCTTCACGCAGCACTTTAACGGCCTTTTCAACATACTTATCTATGGATTGATTCAGTTCCTTTAGCTGTGTAGCAGCCGCTCTATCTATACCTTTTACGGCTTTGTCACCTACTTGCGTATTGAAACTTGCATTCTCGAAATCAGACAAACCAACACGATATAGCTCGCCAAGTTTCTTGTGCTCAGTTTTAAACTTATTGAGTTGTGACCGGATAGCTTCTGGCAAATAGGCTTCAGCCATAAGCTCAGAAGTTAGGTTTTGTACAACTTTTTCTTGTTCTGTAAATTGCTTTAAATATTTCTCGAATTGATCAGGGTTTTCACCACGAATAAGAATATTTTTCCACTCTTGGACCTGAGTTTTGAAAGTATTTAAGATGAGGTTAACTTTTAATTGTGCACTTAGCTCTTCTTCTATCAGAACATCATATTCTTGTGCAATATATTTAACAGAGTTAATCGCGAACATTGCACTGAGAAGTACTAAGGCTAATCCACCAAAAACTGTGCTGAGTAACTTGGCTTTAACAGTCTTCATCTTCATTCCTTAAATTTATTTCAGTATTATGAAGACTAGTGAAATATAATATTAATTCAATGTCTTGTAAGGAATAAAATAAAAAAAGGCCAATAAATTGGCCTTTTTTTAGTGTGATTACTTTAAATTTAGAAGAATGCTCTGACACCTAATTTAAAGTTTCTGCCAGGAAGCGGTGCTTGCTCTTTAATTACAGAGGTATGAACGAAGCCTAATTCATCTGTTAAGTTATCAATATTGAAATAAGCCATTACGTCATTGCCTGCAATATCAAAATCATACTGCATACTTAAATCTACTAATGTATAACCAGCTGTCTTACTCTCATAAGAGGTAATGTTATTTTGAGTTGCGTAACGCGTCACAGTTAAGTCAGCAACTAAATTGTCGAGTGCGTATTCGTACTTAATGCCAATTTTATTGCTTGGAATACGAGGTAAATAACTTGAGTCTTTTAGTTTTGCCGTAATTGAATCAGCAAATAGCTTAATCGTGTTTTCTTCATTCAGCTTGTAGTGAGTATCTAGTTCAAAACCATATAGCTCAGCATCTTGGCTTTTGAATTGGTATACAGGTAACGCACCTTCATGCTCATGATCTGCTTCTTCAATACCGTGCTCAGAAGAGTAGATTAAACCAGTATTTTCTTGGTAATAATAGTTTTCTACATCGTTATAGAAGAAGTTTAGTGTGTAACCAAAATCACCAGTGAATTTTCTAAAGCTGATGTCAAAGTTCGTAGAAACTTCTTGTTGAATATCTTCTGGTTCGAAGTGGGCTTCACCATTTTCTAAATGATAAGCAAGACCTAACTCATAAGTACTTGTTGCGATATGCGTACCGTTAGAGAGTAATTCAGCAGTTAAAGGTGAGCGTTCAGAGTGTGACAAGTTAACAGCAATGTTCTGTCCTTCGGCATAATCATATACACCACCAATTGAGTAGCTCATATTGGTTTGGTTTAACTCATATGCAAATAAACGCTTTTCTTCATGCTCTTCATGCTCTTCGTGATCGTCATGTTCTTCGTGTGCTTCCTCAGAGATAACACTAGAAAGTTGGTAATCTTCAATTCGAGCACCAAGCTCAAGGGTAAAATCACCAAACTGCTTTTCTTCTAAGACATAAAGCGCATGACTCGTTGTTTCAGTAGCTGGTGTAAATGCTTCAGCACCTTGTGCTTCATAATCACTATCAGAGAAATGATAGCCAATAATGCCATGCCAACCAGCAAGTTTATGCTCAACACTGGTTCTTAATTCAGACGTTTTATTTTTGAAAGTAGTGCCTACAGCGCCGCCTTCAATTTCACTGTGTTGATAATCTGTAAAACCTGCTTTCACATTAATATTTTCAACGTAATCGTTGTGAAGTGCGTAATTTAAAAGTGCTTGCCAACGGTCTTGTTTTACACGTGCAAAAACACTTTCTTCGTCATGGCCTTCGTCTTCATGAGACTCATGTTCATCCTCTTCATGGTCATGGTCATGGTCATGGTCATGGTCATGGTCATGGTCATGATGAGCGTGACTATGCGCAGGAATGCCATAGTCTGTATCAATTCTGCCAAATGAGAAGCCTACGGTCAGGTGGTCATTTACATAGCTGGTACCAAAATTAACTTGTTGAGAGTCGATGAATGTATTTGGTACTGATTTTAAAAGTTCTTCGTGTTCCTCATGCTCTTCATGTTCACCGTGCTCTTCATGTTCATCATGCTCTTCATGTTCATCATGCTCTTCATGAGAAGGGTATTCAGGTGCGTCATAATCTTTACCATTTCTGACTACACCGTCAAAATGGAAATTGAATCCATCTTTACCTGTTTCGAATAAAGCAGCATAAGTATTCGTGTTAGACACAGTATCGAAGCTATACCCTACAGCACCGGTTGATGTCTCAATGATGTCTGTTGGAATACGGTTATCTACAACGTTTACAACACCGCCTATTGCACCAGAGCCATAAAGTAGGGTTGCTGGGCCGCGTAATACTTCTATTTGTTCGGCAGATAAGCTCTCATTAGTTGTTGCGTGATCTGGGCCAATACGAGAAGCGTCACTGCTATCTAAACCATTTTGCGTAATTTTTACTCTTGGACCATCTAAGCCACGAATAATTGGGCTAGAAGATACTGGCCCGAAGTAGCTTGCATTAATACCAGGTTGACCTTTAAGTGTCTCGCCTAGAGTTGGCTTAGCTTGCTTTTTCAATTCATCGCCAGATAGAACTGAAACAGGTGACGCCATTTCTAAATTATTTTTATGAAGGGCAGAGGCATAGACAACAATGCTTTCAACTGAACTAGGCTCTAAAGACACTAGTACGTTACCTTGATCTGCTTTGATATCAATTCGCTGGTCGATGTAGTTGTTTTTAGTGATGTGTAGCTGACTATCAGAATCAGTATTGATGCTAAATTTACCAAACCTGTCAGTAATAACAGATTGTTTTTTACCATGTAGGTGAACTTTAGCACCAGATATAGGTTGTTTGTTTGAGTCAATCACTTTGCCAGTGATTTGCGCAGCATATGCATTGCCTGCAGACAAAGCTGTCAGAATTGCAGTCGCAATTATAGAGTGTTTTTTCATCTTAGTACTTCATTAATGTTCTCAGTTATGGTTATGGTATAACAACACCATGCTTGCGATCAACGAATGTTATACTGTAGCTTTGTTGAATTATCGCATTTTTGACCTAAAGTTAGTTCATTAGGGATAGGAGTATCTGATGAGCAAACCTTTTGTCTTTAAAGCAAGGTTAAAAGTGGCGGATCTTTTTCACCATGCAAATCATATAGAAGTGTTTACAGCTGCTGTTGCAAAAAGAGAAAGTCTAGAGCACTTTTTACTTAGGATACTAGGGTTTTGTGCACTTTCTTATAATCAACGTACTTTTTTGAATCAAAAGTCAGACAAATCGTATCCGGATGTTTGGTGTGAAAACGATGAGCAAAAGATTGTCTTAGCTTTATATGTGTCAGAGTTAGACATAAGCGAAATTACCCGACTATGTAAACTTTATAATAGACTTTTGATTTTAACTATCGATGGTGAGCATTGGTACAAAGAAGTTTCATCACACTTAATACAACATCACAATATTAGTATTTTTAGCATTAAAGCTAGCTTCTTAGAAGATCTAAAAACAAATCTAACCAATAGTATGCATTGGGACATTTTAATTGAACAGAATTCGATGAGTGTGAGTGATAAGTCAGGTTATTATCAAACAGAAGTAAAACAACTTTGTTAAAACTAGAGTAATGTGATTGAAATATCAGTTAAAGGTTTAGAGCAACACATTAACACTTCACCATCTCTTACAAAAGCTAACGGCTCTTGGTTGTAAATCACTTCACCTGAGTTAAGTTTGGCTCTACATGCACCACAAAAGCCTTCTCTACATTGATAAGTAACTTCAATATTTGCTTTTTCGAGTGCATCTAGTATGGAAGGGCACTGAGCCGCAAATGTTAGCGGCTCAGAATGTTCTTCAATAGATATTTTAGAACTGGGTTTCGAATTCATTATAAATCGAAATCACCGAAGTCAGATGCATCGACTTGAGAGTCGATTTGACCGACTAGGTAAGAGCTGATCTCAGCTTCTTGCGGAGCAACTTGCACGTTGTCTGATACCAACCAGGCATTGATCCACGGGATTGGATTGCTCTTTGTCTCAAAAATAGGCTTTAAGCCAACTGCTGACATACGTGTGTTAGTAATGTATTCAACATATTGGCAAAGGATGTCTTTGTTTAGACCAATCATAGAGCCATCTTTGAACAGGTATTCAGCCCATTCTTTCTCTTGCTGTGCCGCTTCTTCGAACATACGAATTGCTTCAGCTTCACATTGCGCTGCAACAATAGACATCTCAGGATCGTCTTTACCTTCTTGCATAATATTAAGAATATGCTGCGTACCAGAAAGGTGAAGGGCTTCGTCACGGGCGATAAGCTTGATGATCTTTGCGTTACCTTCCATTAGTTCACGCTCAGCAAAAGCAAATGAGCAAGCGAAGCTGACATAGAAGCGAATAGCTTCTAAAATGTTTACAGACATGATGCAAAGATAAAGTAGTTTCTTAAGCTCAAATAAGTTAATTCGAACTTCTTCACCATTAATTACATGCTTACCTTCACCGTAAAGGTTATAAATTGATACCTTTTCGATTAGTTCGTCGTAATATTTAGTAACCGCATCAGCACGCTCATTGATTTTGTCGTTGCTTACGATGTCGTCAAAGATAACTTCAGGTGACTGCGTTACGTTACGAATAATATGTGTATATGAACGGCTGTGAATTGTTTCACTGAACGCCCAAGTTTCAATCCAAGTTTCAAGCTCTGGGATTGAAACGATAGGCAATAATGCAACATTTGGTGAACGGCCTTGCACACTATCTAGCAATGTTTGATATTTCAAGTTGCTTAAAAAAATGTGCTTTTCATGCTCTGGCAACGCTTGGAAATCTAAGCGGTCTTTAGATACATCAACTTCTTCTGGACGCCAGAAAAAAGAGAGTTGCTTTTCAATTAATTTTTCAAAAATAGGGTATTTCTGCTGGTCATAACGTGACACGTTTACAGTTTGACCAAAAAACATTGGTTCTTTTAACTGGTCGTTATGATTTCTGCTAAATGTAGAATAAGACATATTTTTTAATACTCGATAACGCAAAAAAGTGAGCAAGCACACTGCTTACTCACGTCTTAATTAAATTTTGTTATGTCGTGAGTTTTTTAGTATCACTGAGTGGGTGGGTTGGTTGCACGCCTTGTTATCTCTTGCACTCTTCACAAACATAACTTTAATCCTTAAATTCTTTTCTATCAGTATAAATAAGTATCATTAAAAAGGCTATCAAAAATAGGTTTTTGTTGGCTTTCTTAACAAGTTCAACTTGCTACTTTGATACTATCATATTTAGCCTGTTTTAGTTCATCCTGTAACGTTAAATCTTATCGAGAATAATAGGACGATTTATCAGTATCTTAGGGGAGAGTTGAATTTAGTGTTGCCAAATTACACGTCTGAGATAAGAAGAACAGAAGGTGTTTGCTATGATCGTTGAATAAAAAGAGAGCTAGTGTAAGCACTAGCTTCAACTTGTTTGGGATAGCGATTAAGCTGCGCAGCAGGATAATTCAGATACGTCTTTATGAAAGGTTTGAGCGCATAGTTTCAATCCCTCTGCCATTGTCAGGTAGGGAAATAATTGTCCTGCAAGTTCTTCAACTGTCATCTTGTTGTGAATGGCAAGTGCTGCACTTTGAACAAGCTCACCTCCTTCATGAGCTAATATTTGTGCGCCTATCAGCTTACCTGTGGATTCCTCTGCAACTAATTTAATAAACCCGTCAGTTTCAAAGTTTGCTAATGCTCTAGGCACATTTTCCATTGGTAACACCCGACTTATCGTACTGATGCCTTGCTGGTTCGCTTGAGTTTCTGTTAATCCTACCGTGGCTACTTGGGGATCGGTAAAAATAACGGCAGGCATAGTCGTTAGATCTAAACTCACGTCACCACCAGTCATATTCGTTCCTGCACGGCTACCTGCGGCTGCCGCTACGTAAACAAATTGTGGCATGTTTGAGCAGTCACCTGCTGCATATATACCTTCGACATTTGTTTGCATCTTTGCATCGACCATTACTTCGCCTAGCTCGGTAACTTGTACACCCACCGCTTCTAGGTTGAGCTTTTCAGTGTTTGCATGACGTCCCGCAGATACAAGTAGTTTGTCAGAAGTAATTCGACCGTTGTTTGAATCGATAATAAAGTATTTACCATCATGGGCAATGTTATTGGCACTCGTATCGGTAAGAACATTGATGCCTTCTTTTTTGAAGCACTTCTCCAACTCTTCACCTAATAGCGGGTCTTCCCGATATAGTAAGGTATGCCTTGCAAGCACCGTGACTTCAGAACCCAACCGACGATACGCCTGAGCAATTTCTAGTGCTACTACCGACGAACCAATAACAACCAAATGCTCTGGTAAATCAGTCGCAAATAGTGCTTCTGTGGAAGTCCAATAAGGTGTATCGCTCAACCCATTGATTTCTGGAATGGTGGGAGTAGATCCCGTAGCAATTAAAATTTTATCCGCACTGATTTCTTGTTGTTCACCGTCTGGTTTATCAATAATCAGAGTGCTGGCGTTTTTGAACTGTGCATACCCCTTGATAAGACTCAGGGAAGGGTTTGTATCTAATATGTTCTGGTATTTAGCATGTCTCAATTCTTCAACACGAGCCGACTGTTGCTGCGACAATAAGGCTCGATTTAATTGTGGTTGTTGATTTTCAAGACCTGAAAATGGATTGTTACGTTGCTGCTCTGCGAGTTGTGCGGCTCTGATCAATATTTTAGATGGCACACAACCAACATTTACGCAGCAGCCACCTATAACATCAGCTCCTTCAATGATGGTAACTTTTGCGCCACCTTCAGCCGCCTTAGTTGCACAAGCGAATGCGCCAGAACCACTGCCGATAATGGCAACATGTAGTTCTTTTTCATTTGATGCAAATTGCTCAGGTGCACAGCAAGAATTCTTCTGCACATGAGATTGGTAGCCCTCTGATTCTAAGGCGTCAATTGCACTCTGGACGTTGAAATCTTCTGAAGGAGTGATTGAGACTAAACTCTCTTCATAAGAGACTGAAACGTCAAGTACGCCTTCTAGTTTGATAATTTTATTGTGAACCTTAGGTGCACAACTGGGGCATGTCATGCCTTGAATACTTAACTTGATCATTTTAACTCCTTAGCGCCAATATTGTCAGTTGTGTCACATGTGTCATCACAGCGATGGTAAGCAGGTGAAAATATATCCCACAGCGATACCAAGACCATTAACCCCAGCGCTGAATAGGTTACGTATGTACTCCACCCATATTTAAACCAAGGGTACAAAGACAATAGTAAAAAGACGGGAGCTATCATACCGATGGCGCTTCGTCGCCATTGTTTATGACTCAGCCATCCTAAACCATTTAGTACGAGTACAACCCAAGCAAAAAAGGGCAATAAGGTATTGATAAACAGTCCTTCCCACTGACTCAGGAATCCCATGCCAATTGCAGCGCCTAAGCTGGCAATTGCAGGGAAACACATCGCACACCCCATCGCGGAAACGAGCGCTCCAATAGCACCTGCTTTTTCTCCAAAACGTGTGGTTATATTCAGTAGTTTCTTCATAAGACTACTTAACTTTCTTGGATGGGTAGCCCGCATTCGTTGTGGCATCAGTGAGTGCTTTGATGGTGGCCTTTTCGTCATCAAATGTTACCAACGCTAATTTAGTGTCATACGATACTTTGGCGAGTTTCACACCATCAACGTTTTCTAAGGCTTTTTTAACGGTAATCGGACAGGTCACACAGTTCATGGTAGGAACTTCCAGCGTAACCGTTTGTTCTTTTGCCACAACAGACGCCGCCGACACGCTAAGTAATAAACAAGTTATTAATTTTTTCATAATGATATTCTCCGTTTTAAATATTTTTCGAAAACTTACGCAAACCAAATGATCCAGTAATTACTCGTCACAAGTACAAGTGCGACTAATAAAGATACCCAAAAAGTGACTTGTCTGCGTTTTCTTGTTTTTGGAATTGCACATGCAGTGCCTTGCTCACATTTTTCGATAGGTCGATGAACTTTCCAGCCTGCGAACCCAAATGCAGCAATAACCAAAACTATAAAGATTGGTCTGTATGGCTCTAATAGCGTTAGGTTACTTATCCAAGAACCGCTAATGCCGAGTAAAAGCAAAACCAACGGTCCAGCACAGCATAATCCTGCACCAATGGCTGCAATTACCCCACTAATCAAAGGTAAGTTTGAATCTTGGTTCAATTTTTCATACTCCAGTCTATGAACTTAACTAGAGTATAAATGCCGTATCTAGGTACGGAGTCAAGCGTTTTTTGTTATTTTGAATTCGGTTGAAGTGAGTCAATGACTGGGCAGGTGTTTTTATCGGCATTAGAATGACATAAACCAACCAACTCGGTTAACGCCTTTTGTAATTTTTTTAAATCACTGATCTTATCGGCTACAGATTCTAGCTTGGCTTCAGCCAAATCTTGAACTTGGCTACATGGGGCGTCGTTTAATTTAAGTAGATTTTCAATCTCTTTTAAAGAAAATCCTAATTCTTGGGTACGTTTAATGAATCTCACTCTGTTCACAATATCATCAGAGTAATGTCGGTAGCCTGTCTCTGGTTTAACAGGTTGTTCGATTAAACTTTTGCGCTCGTAAAAGCGGATAGTTTCGACATTCACCCCAACTTCTTTTGCCAGTTTGCTAATAGTTCTGTTTGGCATAATGTGGCCTATTTTTTGGTAAATTCTCGTTTCATTTTACATATATGCTGCTTATATCGATACGGTAAATCTAGTAACGGTAACCCTATCGATTATCTACAACACGTTCAAAGTGGTTGTGGAGAAGGGTTCGTCGATTTAAAGCATTAGACTTTTGTAATGCAGAATAAAATGTACATCGACAACCGACGAAAATCGCTTGCTTTTTAGCTCTTGTCACTGCGGTGTAAAGCAAGTGCCTATCAATATTTCTGCTGTTTTTAACTACGATAATGACCCGCTCATATTGAGAGCCTTGAGACTTATGTACAGTCATCGCATAAGCACGCTCAATATTGCATAAATCATTCAGTGCTAGCTCAACGATGTTACCTTCAAAGTCAATGGTCACCGTTTCATCATTGAAGCTCAATACTTTTCCAACAGAGCCGTTGCGAATGTCCTTTTTGTAGTCATTGCGAGTGAACATGACCATCTCGCCAACCTTAAGAGGTCTGCCGTCAATGTTATGGTTTACATTGCCAAGCTCGGTATGTTCTAGTGTTAGCTTTTCACCAAGTGCAAACTCATCGTAAACGTGGCTATTTAGGTTAACTACGCCGCCTTCTTGGTGCTTAACGGATGAGAGCAATACCACGTTATCATCAGTGCCATTACCACCAAGTTCTTTGTAGACTTTCATACACATCGCTTCAATGTTACTAGGCTCACAATCTATAAAGCTGACACCATTGCCTAACCCTTTATATTGGGTGAATGGTACTTCGATTTTGTTTGCTGGGTAGTTTCGTATCGCTGAAGCAATGTTTGGAATACCTGAGCTTTCTGATTGGCGTTTTACAACTGACAGATGAGGATTAGCCAAGGATAGATTGACTAATACGTGTAAGCCAAGCCCAACTCCAACAGGTGGTAATTGTTCTTGGTCACCCGTTAAAATGATACGCCCACGTTTTGGAACACGCTTTAATACTTTCAGCAACGATAAAATATCCACCATAGACGCTTCATCGACGATTATCACTGCGTCGTCGTCAATGTCTTCTGGTTTTACATTGTGCATGAAGCCAGCAATTGTCATTGCTTCTCTGCCAGTCGCTTCTGTAATACGCTGTGCGGCTTTTCCTGCTAACGCCATAAGGATGACTTGCTTAGTTTGATTTAAGCTCTCTAGGGCGTAACAGATGGCTTCTATGACAGTTGTCTTACCGCAACCAGCACCGCCAGTGAGTAAAGTAATGGAGTTGGTGCAGCATTGCAGTACAGCATTTCGTTGTTCCTCTGTGAGTGAAAAGCCAACGCCTAACTCGAACGTATCAATAACGCTATCAACTTGTTTGGCGAGAGCAGGGCTGTATGTTTTCTCATGCAAATGCTTGATGATACTGGCAACCGAAGACTCAACAATATCCATGCTTTTTACTTGCACAAGGCTATCGTGAACAAGTAGTTCCCCTTGTTCTACAGCCTCGTCAAATGCCTTTGTGCCAAGCGCTTTTCCTAGCAAACGGTTAAGTTGATATTTCACTTTGCTTGTTTCGAGACACGTATTACCTGAGTTAAAGCCATTAAACATTACTTGTTTTGCATAAGCGATAAGGCGCTCAGGTGCATCTTCTTTCATTTTTAGACGGTCTAGGGCATAGGCATCGATTGCTGATAAATCTGCCATGAATGCGGTTAGGAGATACGGATTCTTTTTGATCTGCTCATACGCTTGCTGTTCCCATATGGTGATGACAGAATCGCCAATATGAGGTGGTACTCCTAACTCATCAAGTAGACGTAATGCGCCTAACTCTTCGTATTGATTTAGCCCATCAATGATGCGCTGAGCCACTTCCTGACCCACAATTGGCAATAAACGTTCAATATCCTTATTTCGAGCTATGTCGTACAGGGTGTCGCCAAAGAAGGTCACAAGCTTTTCTGCTTTGATTTCACTGATACCTTTAAAGTCAGGCGATTCAGCCAATAAGCGCTTGAGGTTTTCGTGAGCCGCTTTAACAAAGTCCATCTTTGTCGGTGTGATGGTTTTCTCAATCACAGTCGTGCCATCTTTCCATTTGATCGGCGTTTGCTCGACTTGGCCTTTTACATGCCAGATGTGCATTTCTCTAAAAAGGCTAGGTGAGCGAGCAATTTTGTGGTTGGCTTTAACCACAAAGCGTTGATTGCTACCGATGGCTACGGCTGAAAATATAACGCCACCACTACCACCACGACGGCGTATTTTGCGTATTTGTAGCTCACCTTCAAACACACCCATTACAGTCGTCCTGACGCTAATAAGTAGTCTTCAATTGCGGTGAGTCGTTTGAGTCTGGCTTTTGCTTCTTCTAGCTCTTTTGTGGTTTTATATAATTGTTCTTCCAGTGCTGCGTTGGTTTCTTGAGATTTTTTCAGCATACGCTTATCAACGCTGGATTTGCCAATAGTTGCTTTGGCCGAGTGCTGCTCTGAAGGCGTTCTGTTATCTTCAATTAAGATGCCTTTTGCAATTAAATCAGTCTTAACCACATTGTATTTTGCTTTGATCTTTGAGTTTTCCGTAATGCGTTTTCGGTCAAATTCACATTCTCTAGCTATCATTTTTTTATTGAGATCTAGTCTGTTGGGCAACACGAAGTCTTCCCAGTCAGCTTCGCAATTTCTGGTATTAACGAAAGCAAGGAAGCGCTCAAGGTTTTGCAGGGCTTTTGGGTTACTCATTTACGCCTCCTTGTGTTTCTTAAGGCGTTTAGGGTAAACGAATTCAGGATCAACACCTTGGTCTTCAAGCATCTGGTAGCAGTCATTCAGTCTTAACTGCAATATAGAAATTGTCTCGGCTTGCTCTGCTACTTTTGCTTCAAGTTTCGCTATTTTCTCTTTATCACCAGAGATAGGAACACCATCGGATGGTGGCTTATCAACTTTTATTTCTTTAAGTAAATCTTTGACTCTTTGAAACTCTGTCATGTACTTATCACAGCGATACAATGTCGGCTTACTTACACCTAATTGCGAGGCGAAATATTCATGTTTGAATTCATGTTTGTACTCAGGGCTTGACTCGAAAAATTTAAGTGACATTAGGGCATCAGCAAGCCACTTAGGATCTTTTTTCTTAGGTTGCTTATTCATCGTTTACCTCTGGCGTGTAGACTTGAACAATATCAATTAGCTGACCGCTGTTTTTGCTTTGTCGTTCATAGGCTTTTAGCGCATTCTCACACCCTTTGATGGTATCGATGCAGTATTGAACGTGTTGATCTAACGGCTCCTGTTTGTTCAATGTTTCACTTAGCTCTTGATAGTTTGGGAGCAGCACACTTAGCTGGTTTTCATAGTGTATTTTGGTATTGATAATAGATGCCTTGGCTTTTTCATCGTTGGGGTCTATGCCGAAATGCTGACAGGCATCTCCATCGTTGCTTCTTAAGCACATCATGCCTTTCTCGCAAGGGCTAACATCTAAGTCTCGATTACAGGTTCCCCAAGGCGTGAAATGGACGACAGAAAGTGTATGGCTAAGCGCCATTTCAATCTCGTCAAGTGACACATTGTTTTCTCTCATGCGTTTAATACGTCTGCCGAGCACATCATCAGGAATGGAGTCTTCAGATAGATAACGTTCACGTATTTCTTCTGCACGTTCTTTAGCTGTTCTATGGTCGTAATTTCGACTTTGTCCTGCGGTACGACCCATGAACAAATCGATCATCATTTCGTTTTTACCAGAGCGTTTCATGGCATCCGTTAGCCAGTGTCTAAACTGGTGAGACTCCACATTGACGATATTTCCATCGTCATCGCGGACATCAAAACGCTGAAACAGGCTTTTTGCTCTGGAAGTGTCTTTTTTGAGCCATCTTGTAAATGATTTCGGTCTCATCGGTAATGGTAAAAATCCGTGAGAATTGCTGCCGTCATCAAAGGTATCTTCTTTTGCTATAAACAAAAAATCGCTGAAAGGCATCTTAAAAGCATAAGAGGTAGAAACGATTTCCTCTGTTATATCTTCGCCATCATCATTACTTTCATAGACTTGTTTTTGCATATCGTTGTAGCGTCGAATAGCAATTTCACTGAGAAGCGTTTTGGAAATAACCACTTGAGTGTTTTTATTTTTGTGTGGGAAGAGTTTTATGGAAACTTTATCAACAACAGCATCACTATAAGTTCCTTTCTCTCTAAGGCTGTTAAAACTTACGCCTGTTGAATGAATTTCGCCAGTTTTGCCTACCTCACTTCGTACAAAGTAACTCGAAGGTTCATAGCCTGCTTGTTGGAACGCCGATTTAAAATATTCATCTCTATCAGAGAAGTGCAGTACGTTAATAATCGCTTGTTCTCTATGTTGCTCAATACTTTTTGCAAGTGCTCTAAACGGCTTTGTAATTTCTAAAATGCGTTTATGTGATTCGAGGATGATTTCTTGCCACATTAAGGGGACAGGGCGTGCTGAAGCGAGTTCTCCTTTTTCAGTGAGAACTCGCAAATACCAGCGTTGATTGGTTTCATCAAAGCCAATACAGTCTTTATGCAATCGACAGACTTCGCCAATGCGAAGTCCAAAGGCCATAAAGAATGGAATAGCTAAAAATCGAAGCTCATCATAGCCTGATTTCATTTTAGGGTAGATAGGTTCTTTCCCTTCAGAACTAAGTGTTTGGTCTGCTTCAAATCGACGTTTAGCAATACCAATATACTTGTCTATATCAACGTTGAATTTTTTGTCTCGTCGATTTCGGTATTCTTTGGTTGTGACATCGTTTTGCTTGTTGGCAGGATTTGCCATCTTTACTTTTGGAGCAAATGATGGGCACAATTTTTTTGGTACTAAGAAGGTTTTTACAAAAGCGACGGTTTCTTTGTATTTTTCGAAGACAGAACGTTTTGCAAAGTGCTTATCGAGCGTGCTTGGAAGCTCGTCAATGTCTGCTTGCTTTAAGGTAATTATGCTGTCGAGTTCATAATTGAAGTGGTCAGCAAGCCAGAAACAGCCAGCAATCGAAGCGACAACTGACTTGTTAGCCTTACCTTTTTTAATATGTACAAGCGTGTAAAGCTTGGCTATATCACACCATATGCCGTCCATAGGGACTCTAGCTTCAAAAGGTGTTTTGCCTGTGACTAATTCGCCAGTATTATCATATCGTTTTGTGAAATAGATATTTTTGTTTTGATAAGTCCAGTAGAAGTCGTCCCATCCACCAATTAACGTTCTATTCTCTTGCATAGATTTAAACGTCGGTAATTCCTCTTCAATCAGTTCTTTTACAGCGTCTAATAGTCTAGTCTGTTGCTTATTGAACCTATGGTGCCCAAGTTGCGTTACGCTATTCATTACTCACCGCCTTTCATTGACTTAATGGCTTCAACGATTTGAATAGCGCCTTCCCACGCTTCATCAAGTTGATGTAAAACTGCACCTGATGAATTGGCTTTTACGAAGTCTCGCTCAGCTTCAATGACTTTAAGCTGTGCTTCATGGTCTGCATTTTTAAAGGGGCGGAAACGAGAGCAGCTATAACAACTTACAGTAGGGTGCATCTCGCATTGAGTTTTCTTTAAGCACTTACCAAGGCTCGCTATGTCACTCACTCTAATTAAAGAGCCTTCGACACTGCCATCGTCTTCATCGACGATGAAACCTTGCCATCTCATAACTGCACTTTTGATGGTGTTAGATGACTCGAAACTGTCGTCGATAAAATCAATTAAGTCTCGGTTATATCGAAAGTAATGCTGCACACTGGCAACGGTACTGTGATCCAAAGCTATTGCAACTTCTTCAGGGGTTTTTCCTTCCATGACCATGCGTGTACCGAGTGTATAGCGAAAGCGGTAACAGGTGATCTTAAGTGGAGTGGGATTGCCGTCGTCATCAGTTAAATGGCGAGACTGGATGTTTAACAAATTTCTGCTAAATCTGAATAGTTCAGTGATGTTTTTAGAGTACAGATGCCAAGCATATTCTTTTAATTTCTTCTGGCTTAATAACTCTAAATGGCACGTTTCTGCTTTTAAAAGAGGACGAGGAAGACTATTGCCTTCGAGGTCAAGCATATTGATTTCTGAATTTGTTTTGTTTAGTTCAGAGATATCCTCTGCTAGATGGTTTGGTAACTCTCGCAATACGAAATTGTTCTTATTCCGTCTAAGCTGCGCTGTTCTACCTTTTACACGGGGAATGTTAATAAACCAAGCTAAAAGTTTGTCGTCGTAATAAACATCATCTTCTCTTAACAGAGCTAATTGAATTGGTCGTAAGCCAAATTGCATTGCTAATTTAAAACAAACGCGGGTTTGTAATGGAACATTCTCTTGATGAATGGCTTGAGCTATTTGTGCTACTTCGGTACGAGTAAAAGGTCCGTTTTCGTGATCGAGAAGAGATACTCTTAGTTTTCCACCAGAATTGGGGATTTTTATTTCATCCAGTTTAAATATTAGATTTTCATCAAAGCCCCAATATGCATTTTCTATAGCGTAATTTGCAAACATTCGCATCGACAGCCAAATCATTTGATTGTCTTTGTTTTTCTGTATTATCGAAGATATGTTTGAAGCAATTTCTTTAGAAAATGCACGTTCATTGTTAAGAGCTTTATCTGATAATTTGATACCTTTAAGAGCCTGAAATCCATATGATAAATGACCGATGGATGCTGGTGAACGTTCAATTGCGAAGTCTATCCAGCACTTTACAGCTATGTAGTTTAGGTAGTGATAATCTGAGTATGACTCTGAGAGAGTGTAATTTTGATTGCTCTTTCCAACATTGATAATTTGGAGCTTAGTTTTAAGCCGCTGATTGCTTTCTCTTATAGAGATTTTTTGACCGTGAAATGAGGTGAACTGGGCAGGAAATGGGTCATAATCGCCATTTAACCGAGCTACTTCATCATATAGGTCTTGATAAGGATCGTTATCTTGCTCTGGTAAATAAATCGTTAGTGCGTGCGCCATTTAGTCTTCCTTTCCTCTTAAATAATCACTGATCTTTCGTTGCAGGTGGGCTTGTGTATATCGCCTTGTCATATCACTGGTTGTTGACCAGCCGCCCCATGTGGTCAATAAATCCTGTGTTTCACCCGCTTGTGTCATTGGGGAGTTAGAATCTTCGTAATTTGTATCGATGTTACTGCGTAGTTCTGTGCCTCGTGTAACACGGAATCGATGTGGATGAATGACATCAGCAAGGTTTGGGATCGTTTGATATATTTTAGTGATCATATAATCCAACCCTGACGTTGTCAGAGCACCACCATCTTTTTCGCTGATAAATAGATATTCCGTTAGGCTCCCTTTAAAAGGTTTCCTAAGAATGGGACGATGTTCTTCAAGATACTCTAAAATGAGTGCTGCTAGACCACGACTGATCGGCAGCTCTCTAAAGCGAGTTTTATGTGACGCACCATCTTTACGGTTTCTGAACGCTGAGTCTTCTGAAAATTGAATAACGACTGTGGGATTTGTCGTTAGCTTTAGATCTTGATCTGAACGAATGAGCACTAACTCGGATGCTCGACATCCTAATTCCAATAAAAGCAGTATGGCACAAGCATTACGCACCTGTAATTGACGTCGAAATGGATTGATTTCATTGGTAAATGAGTCAGTAGAAGGGCGTATTATCTTTTTGATTATGTCTATTTCATCGTTGTTTAATGGTTCTGTCTGCTTAGTAGCATTATCGACTTGCGCTTTTGAGTAACGTTTCTTTGCAATCCAGCCACAAGCTCTATCGACTGATTTTTGAACTTGTTCTTTTTTATCGTAGTCATCAAGCCTTTCAATATAACGGTTGTAGTGAAACTTCAAAAATAAAATGATGGAATCAATACGTCGGTTGTAAGTCGAGGGGGCGATACTTACGCCGTCCTCTAACTCATAGTTGAAATTGTGCAGTAGGAAAGTACCAAGGTTATTGACTTGGCGATTGGTCAATATATTGAGTTTGGCAGCTTCTTCGAAAAACGTTTGATGCTCATTAGCGCAGTATTCATAAAACACGCAAAGATCATTCAGGCGATTGAGGGTTGTGTTGTATTTGGAGGATAGCCATAAATCCCATCCCCAGATCGCCGCACTAGGTTCTGGTAAGCACTGGTTGTGCGTATCAACCAGCATGGGCAAGGTTTGGTTTCCGTATCTCGGATTGGTAATTTTTTCAGTTTTATAACGCAAAATGATACTAAATAAACACAAGGGTAATATGTTATAGAGTAATACAAAAAAGGGAAGTGTCAAACACTTCCCTTAACTATATGTTTTATATATGTTTACGTAAAGTTATCCACAAAAATGATACTTTTTATAAAACACAGTGGTCATATTTTACACGCGCCGCCTTCGCAGCCATCATCTTCAATTTCTGGTTTTAATTCGTCTTGAGTGTCTGACGCACCATCACGTGTATTGTGATAATAAAGTGTCTTAACACCCAACTTATAAGCAGTAAGCAGGTCTTTAAGAAGCAACTTCATTGGTACTTTACCACCTTCAAAGCGAGTTGGATCATAATTCGTGTTAGCCGAGATAGTTTGGTCAATAAACTTCTGCATGATACCTACAAGAGCAAGATAACCATCATTCGAAGGGATGTCCCAAAGTAACTCATATTGATCTTTTAACTTTTCATACTCAGGCACTACCTGCTTCAAGATACCATCTTTACTTGCTTTTACACTGATATGGCCGCGAGGTGGCTCAATACCATTTGTCGCATTTGAGATCTGTGATGAAGTTTCTGATGGCATCAGTGCAGATACTGTCGAGTTACGCATACCATGCTCTTGAATGCTTGCGCGTAGCGCATCCCAATCAAGGCGAAGCGCTTCGCTACAAATGTTATCTAAGTCACGCTTGTAAGTATCAATCGGCATAATACCTTTTGAATACGTTGTCTCATTGAACTTAGGACATGCACCACGCTCTTTAGCAAGTTCATTTGAAGCTTTCATTAGATAGTATTGAATCGCTTCGAATGTGCGGTGTGTTAGGTTATTCGCACTGCCATCAGAGTATTTAACGCCATTTTTAGCAAGATAATAAGCATAGTTAATTACACCAATACCTAGCGTACGACGACCCATCGTTGCTGTGTGTGCAGCAGGAACCGGGTAGTCTTGGAAATCTAATAGATTATCAAGTGCACGAACAGCAAGCTCAGCTAATTGTTCAAGTTCATCTAGAGAGTCGATTGCACCAAGGTTAAATGCTGATAGCGTACAAAGCGCGATTTCACCTTCTGGGTCATTAATGTGTGAAAGCGGCTTTGTCGGCAGCGCAATTTCAAGACATAAGTTAGACTGACGGATAGGTGCAACCTTTGAATCAAATGGGCTATGCGTATTACAGTGGTCAACGTTTTGTAAGTAAACGCGGCCTGTACTCGCACGTTCTTGCGCAAACATAGAGAATAGCTCAATCGCTTTAATGCGCTTTTTACGAATAGACTCATCTTGCTCGTACTGTGTGTATAATCGCTCGAACTCTTCTTGATCTTCAAAGAATGCATCGTAAAGGCCTGGCACATCAGACGGGCTGAATAGTGTGATGTAGTCGTCTTTGATAAGGCGAGCGTACATTGTTTTGTTGAACTGTACACCGTAATCTAGGTGACGAACACGGTTTTCTTCAACACCACGGTTGTTTTTAAGTACCAGTAGGTTTTCGACTTCTAAATGCCAAAGCGGGTAGAATAAGGTAGCTGCACCACCGCGCACACCACCTTGAGAACAACTTTTAACAGCTGTCTGGAAGTGCTTGTAAAACGGAATACACCCTGTGTGGTAAGCTTCACCGTTACGAATTGGGCTGCCTAGAGCACGAATACGACCAGCATTTATACCGATACCAGCACGTTGGCTAACGTATTTAACGATTGCTGATGAAGTCGCATTGATTGAGTCTAAGCTATCACCCGTTTCAATTAATACACAAGAGCTGAATTGACGTGTTGGTGTACGAACACCTGCCATGATAGGTGTCGGTAATGAAATTTTGAATAAAGAAACGGCATCATAGAAGCGTTTGATGTAATCAAGACGAGTTTCTTTCGGGTAATCAGAGAATAAACTTGCAGCAACAAGAATGTATAAAAACTGAGCACTCTCATAGATTTCGCCAGTTACACGGTTTTGTACAAGGTACTTACCTTCTAACTGTTTTACCGCTGCATAGCTAAAGTTTAAGTCGCGGCTATGATCTAAGTAGTTTTCAAGCTCGTCAATTTCTTGCTCGGTATAATCGATAAGGAGGTGTTGATCATAACGCTTTTGTTCAACCAGCTTTGTAATGTGGTCGTATAAACGTGGCGGCTCAAACTGGCCATATGCTTTTTTGCGTAAGTGAAAAATTGCTAAACGCGCAGCAAGGTACTGGTAATCTGGAGAGTCTTTATCGATTAAATCAGCAGCAGCTTTAATGATAGTTTCATGAATATCTTCAGTACGGATCCCATCATAAAATTGAATGTGTGACTTTAATTCAACCTGAGAAACTGAAACATTATCTAAGCCTTCTGCAGCCCAAGTAATGACGCGGTGAATTTTATCGAGATCGAGCGGCTCTTTGCGGCCGTTTCTTTTACTGACAGATAACTGTTGGTTCATAGCTGTGCCTGTAATCCTTCGGATTGAATATTTAAAAAATAATTGGCGAAAAAAAGCTCAGGTTTTGACCACTATATATGGTGGTTCTTCTGATTGGGATCACAAGATAGTGGGGTTCAATTTAATTTGCAATAGCAAGGTAAATGCACAAATGTGGATAAGTTTGGGATAAATAAAAAGTGTTAGTAACTATTAACCTTTTGAGGTTTGACGCAAGTAACCTCAGCAGGAAATCAATAAAAATGATGCGATTTTTAAAGAAAATAAAAAAATATTTATAGTGTTTTCTTAATGAGCAACTTGTGGTGATGAAAGAGCCAAAACACTAGATGTAGTGTTTTGGCTTAAATGTGAGCACTAGATATGGTTTAGCACTAACAGTGGGTTAGTTAAATTTAGATCTGCTTGCCAACTATACGCGTCTTCAAGACTTGGAATGTATCCCCATAAAGCACAAGCAGAAGACATACCTGCCGCTTTTGCTGCTTGAATATCACGTTCTGCATCACCGACATAAAGGCATTCGGATGAACTAATACCTAATTGTTTCGCTGCATATAATAATGGCTTAGGTGAAGGTTTAGCTTCATCCAATGTGTCCCCACAAACAATAACTTCAATTTCTTTGAGTGCTGAAATTTGCCTAACAAGGGGTAAAGTCAGGAATGTTGGCTTATTTGTCATGATAGCGACTTTTATATCATCATTATGCAAAGACTGAATTAACTCTGGTACACCATCAAAGCAATCCGTATGCACTGCAATATTGGCTTCATAGTAGTCAAGGACATCTTGTCTTAATCGAGCTAAATTAAATTCAGCGAGCCGACTACCAAAACCAACTTCTAATAGCGCTTTTACGCCATCAGAAATAGCAGGGCTATATATTTCTCGCGAAACGGCAGCAAGGCCATTTATTTCAAGAACGTGGTTTAAAGCTGCCCCTAAGTCGTCAGTGGTGTCGAGTAGGGTGCCGTCTAAATCAAATATGACAGCCTTCATTAACCAAGTTTCTCGAAATGTAGTAAGTAATTCACACTGACATCATCAGTTAGGGTAAATGTTTTATTGATTGGGTTGTAATTTATCCCCGCACTTGCGCGAACTTTAAGTCCAGCCTTTTCAGCCCAGCCGATTAAAACAGAAGGGCGAATAAACTTATCGTGCTCATGTGTACCATCAGGTACCATTTTTAGAATTTTTTCTGCACCGACGATTGCAAGTAAATACGCTTTAATCGTTTTGTTTAGCGTAGAAAAGAACACACTTGCGCCAGGCTTTGCCATTTGTGCAGCAGCTTGGATAATAGATTCTGGATCTGGGACGTGCTCAAGCATTTCCATACACGTTACTACATCAAATTGCTCAGTATTGTTTGCTGCAAATTCCTCAGCAGGTACTTTTATATAGTCAACTGTTACACCCACTTCTAAAGCATGCAGTTTGGCAACATTGAGAGGCTCTTGGCCTAAGTCTATACCGGTCGCTTTGGCCCCAAGTTTCGCCATGCTTTCAGTTAAAATACCGCCACCACAGCCGATATCTACAACTTGTTTATCAAATAAACCATTAGATTTGTCATTAATAAAGTCGAGACGTAACGGATTAATATCATGAAGGGGTTTAAATTCTCCTTCAGTATCCCACCATCTTTCTGCGATGCTCTCAAATTTCGCAATTTCTTGTGGATCTACATTTTGATGCTCGGTCATAAAAAACTTCCTCGTGAATCTGAGCGCATTTAAATTGGATTATTTCAAAATCACACGGATTTTGCGCCTGTAATAATAATAAATCTGTGTTAGCATGGGCATTGATATTAATAATAACTTAATCTCTAGGGCACTTGATAGTGCTAATGGAGATAGACTCTGAAGGAAAGTGCAATCAATGACTGATCTCGCCAATGAAATCCTCCCAGTCAATATCGAAGACGAGTTAAAAAATTCATACCTAGATTACGCGATGAGTGTAATCGTAGGTCGTGCATTACCAGACGTACGTGATGGTCTAAAGCCTGTTCACCGTCGTGTATTATTTGCTATGAATGAGCTTCGTAACGACTGGAATAAGCCTTATAAGAAGTCGGCTCGTGTTGTCGGTGATGTTATCGGTAAATACCACCCGCATGGTGACAGTGCTGTATACGACACGATTGTTCGTATGGCTCAGCCTTTCTCTCTACGTTATATGCTGGTTGACGGTCAAGGTAACTTCGGTTCTGTTGACGGTGACTCAGCTGCTGCGATGCGTTATACCGAAGTTCGTATGGCGAAAATGTCGCATGAACTATTAGCTGATCTTGAAAAAGAAACCGTTGATTATGTACCAAACTACGACGGTACAGAGCAAATCCCTGATGTTTTACCAACTAAGGTACCTAATTTATTAGTAAATGGCTCATCGGGTATTGCTGTAGGTATGGCGACAAACATCCCACCTCATAACTTAACAGAGGTGATCAATGGTTGTTTAGCGCTTATTCAAAACCCTGATCTAACGATTGAAGAGTTAATCGAATATATCCCAGGTCCAGATTTCCCAACTGCCGCGATTATTAACGGTAAGAAAGGCATCGAACAAGCATACAAAACGGGTCGCGGTAAGATTTACATTCGTGCGCGTGCTGAAATTGAAGTGGATGAAAAAACTGGTCGAGAAACGATCATCGTTCATGAAATCCCTTACCAAGTTAACAAAGCGCGTTTAATCGAAAAAATCGCTGAGCTTGTAAAAGATAAGAAAATCGAAGGCATTAGTGCGCTTCGTGACGAGTCTGATAAAGACGGTATGCGTATCGTTATTGAGGTTAAGCGTGGTGAAGTGGGTGAAGTTCTATTAAATAACCTTTACGCACAAACACAAATGCAAACTGTATTCGGTATGAATATGGTTGCGCTAGATAATAACCAACCTAAGTGTTTCAACTTAAAAGAAATGCTAGATGCGTTTATTATCCACCGCCGTGAAGTCGTTACTCGTCGTACGGTATTTGATTTACGTAAAGCGCGTGATAGAGCGCATACACTTGAAGGTCTCGCAATTGCACTTGCGAATATCGACCCAATTATTGAGTTAATTCGTAAGTCTCCTACGCCTTCTGAAGCGAAACAAGCGCTTGTAGCTCGTCCTTGGGAATTAGGCACAGTAAAAGCTATGCTTGAAAAAGCAGGTGAAGACAATGTTGCACGCCCTGATTGGCTAGCTGCCGAACTAGGTATCCGTGATGGTCAGTACTACTTATCTGAGCAACAAGCACAAGCTATTCTTGATTTACGCCTACACAAGCTTACGGGTCTTGAACACGAGAAGATCCTTGGCGAATACCAAGAGCTATTAGACCTAATTGCTGAACTTCTTTACATTCTTTCTTCTCCAGAAAGATTAATGGAAGTTATCCGTGATGAATTAGTTGAAATAAAAGAGCAATATGGTGATGAGCGTCGTACTGAGATCAGTGCTGCTGCACACGATATTAGCCTTGAAGATCTGATCAACGAAGAAGATGTTGTTGTAACACTTTCTCACGAAGGCTACGTAAAGTATCAGCCATTATCTGATTACGAAGCGCAGCGTCGTGGTGGTAAAGGTAAAGCTGCAACTAAGATGAAAGATGAAGACTTTATAGAACGTCTTTTAGTTGCAAATACACATGACACCATTTTGTGTTTCTCAACAGCCGGTAGAATGTACTGGTTGAAAGTGTACCAATTACCACTGGCATCACGTCAGGCACGCGGTAAGCCAATCGTTAACTTGTTACCGCTAGAAGCGGATGAACGTATCACAACTATTTTACCGGTTCGTGACTATGAAGATGACAAGTATGTATTAATGGCAACTGCTAACGGTACTGTTAAGAAGACACCTTTAACAGCTTATAGTCGTCAACGTGCAAGCGGTATTATTGCAATTAACCTTAATGAAGGTGATAGCCTGATCGGTGCAGACATCACAGATGGCAGTAACGACATTATGCTATTCACAGATCACGGTAAGGTAGTGCGATTCAACGAAAAGCTTCGTGATTCAGAAACAGGTGAAGTTAAGATAGATCCTGAGACGGGTGAAGAAATGCTTGCTTTACGTCCTATGGGCCGTACTGCTACTGGTGTCCGCGGTATTAAGATGCCTGAGGGTGTTAAAGTTGTATCACTGATCGTGCCTAAGAATGACGGTGCAATCTTGACCGTTACTGAGAATGGCTATGGTAAACGTACACCACTAGAAGATTACCCAGCGAAGAGCCGTGCAACACAAGGTGTTGTATCAATTAAGGTATCTGAGCGTAATGGTAACGTAGTCGGTGCGGTGCAAGTTGAAGATAACCATGAAATCATGATTATATCAAACCGCGGCACGCTTGTACGTACTCGTGTTAACGAAGTTTCTACTGTCGGTCGTAATACACAAGGTGTTATTTTGATAAGAACTATTGACGAAGAACAAGTAGTTGGTTTACAACGTATCGAGGAAATCGAAGTTGATGAATTACCTGAAGACGGTTCTGAAGCAGTAGTGCAAGATAACCCCGAAGGTACACAAGAGAGTAGCGAAGATACTCCAAGTGAATAAATCTTAAAAAGCGGCTTCGGCCGCTTTTTTTAACTCTAAAAAGCGGGAAGTTATTTATAACGATAACTCAATGCGTTCACAAATATACAGTTTAGGAATGAGGAAATGACGGTATATAACTTTTGTGCTGGTCCGGCAATGTTGCCACCAGAAGTAATGAAAAAAGCACAACAAGAATTTTTAAATTGGCAGAACCTAGGTGTATCTGTCATGGAAGTGAGCCACAGAGCTCAGCCTTATCTAGAAATGGTGAAAGAGTGCGAAGCAAGCCTTCGTCGTTTAATGAATATTTCAGATGAATTTGAAGTTTTATTTATGCATGGCGGTGGTCGAGGCCAATTCGCTGCTGTGCCTTTAAATCTTCACCTAGATGATGCACCAGGTGTTTATGTTGAGAATGGGATTTGGTCAAGCGGTGCAACTAAAGAAGGTGCTAAATTTACCGAAGTAGAAGGTATTAACATTCGCACTGATGTAGATGGGCAATTCGATATTCAGCCAGTTGCACAGTGGAAGTTACCTGAAAAAGCGTCGTTTATTCATTATTGTCCTAACGAAACAATAGATGGTATTGAGATATACGATGTACCAAAGCACAATGCACCTATTGTGGCAGATATGTCTTCAATGATCTTGTCACGTGAAATCAATGTAGATGATTTTGATCTAATTTATGCTGGTGCTCAGAAAAATATCGGCCCTTCAGGCTTATGTATTGTTATCGTGCGTAAAACCTTGTTAGAGCGAGAAGGTTTACCCCGTCCAGCTATCCTTGACTATGCGATTGAAGCAAAGCAGGGCAGTATGTATAACACGCCGCCAACTTTTGCATGGTATTTAGCAAATGAAGTATTTCAATACCTAGAGTCAATCGGTGGTGTTAAGGCAATGGAAGCGCATAACAAGAAAAAAGCAGCGATCCTATATGACTATATTGATAGCTCAGACTTCTATTCTAATAAAGTAGCTACACACTGTCGCTCACTGATGAATGTCCCATTCTGGTTAAAAGAAGATGCTTTAAACAATAAGTTCTTAGCTGAAGCTGAAAACGCAGGATTGCTAGCGCTTGAAGGACATAGATTTGTTGGCGGTATGCGTGCAAGTATTTATAACGCAATGCCATTAGAAGGTATTGAAGCGCTAGTTACGTTTATGGATAAGTTTGCACAGGAAAATAGTTAATGGAACAACTTACCTTAAAGCCAATTAAAAAGGTTAGTGGTTCAGTAACCTTACCTGGCTCTAAAAGCCTATCAAACAGAATTTTGCTGCTTGCAGCACTTGCAGATGGTGTGACGCAAGTCACTAACTTGCTTGATAGCGACGACATCAGGCACATGCTCAAAGCACTTGGGCAGTTAGGTGTTAGGGTGGATCTTAACGAAGACAAGACCATTGCAACAGTTCATGGTGTTTCAGGCAAATTTAAAACACCAGATGAACCGCTATTTTTAGGTAATGCTGGTACTGCTTATCGTCCTTTAACAGCTGTTTTAGCGGCTATTGAAGGCAATTATGAGCTTATTGGTGAACCTAGAATGGAAGAGCGTCCGATAGGTCATTTAGTTGATGCACTAGATTCTATTGATGCAAATATTACTTATCTTAAAAATAAAGATTATCCACCATTAAAAATCTTGGGTAAAAAGCTAGCAGGCGGACACGTTGAAATTGACGGCAGTATTTCAAGTCAATTTTTGACAGCGATTTTAATGGCAGCCCCTTTATTTGATGGTGATTTAAATATCACGATATTAGGTGATTTAGTTTCAAAACCTTATATCGATATTACAATAGGTGTAATGGCAAAATTTGGTGTGCATGTCGAAAATGACAATTACCAGCATTTTGTTGTTAAAGCAGGTCAAGGCTATCAGTCACCGAAAAGCATAATGGTAGAAGGGGATGCATCATCTGCATCTTATTTTATTGCAGCTGCAGCCATCAATGGTGGTGAAATAGAAATCAATGGCGTCGGCAATGCAAGTGTGCAAGGCGATATTGTTTTTGCAAAAGTCATGGAGCAAGTTGGCGCGAAGATCGATTGGTATGATGAAAAGCTTGTTGTACGTAAAGGCGAGTTAAATGGCGTCGATATCAATGCCAATGCAATTCCTGATGCTGCTATGACATTAGCGACAGTGGCACTGTTTGCCAAAGGCAAAACGGCTATTAGAGATATATACAACTGGCGTGTAAAAGAAACAGATCGACTACATGCGATGGCAACTGAATTAAAAAAATTAGGTGCTGAAGTTGTTGAAGGTAATGACTTTATAGAAGTTACACCACCAGAAACATTGAATTTAGTTGATATTGATACTTATGATGATCACAGAATCGCCATGTGTTTTTCAATGGTCGCAGTAGGCGGCCAAGAAGTGATCATTAATGACCCAAAATGTACGGCTAAAACCTTCCCAACGTACTTCGATGTACTTGCATCTTTGAGCACTCATTAGTCTCCCAAGATCTTGAAAAAGCAGGGTTATAACTTTATAACCCTGTACCTCAATTATATTATTTAACAAAAAGTTACAGCTAAAACAGGATCTATTCATAAAACATGATGTATAATGCAGCGGAATTTTTTGGTGAGCATTTCAGGAGGTTTAAATGCAGGCTGCAATGCCAGTTATCACCGTTGACGGTCCAAGTGGTTCAGGTAAAGGAACTGTTTGTCGTTTATTAGCTGAAAAATTGAATTGGGAAGTACTAGATAGTGGTGCGATTTATCGCGTTTTAGCACTCGCAGCAATTCATCACCACATAGAATTAGAAAATGAAGAAGCATTAGTGCCTCTTGCTGCTAATCTTGATGTGCAATTTCCAATCGACCGTGAAACTAAATCATGTAAAGTGATTTTAGAAGGCGAAGACGTTAGCTTAACAATACGTAATGAAGAAGTGGGTGCTGCGGCATCAAAGGTTGCTGCGTTACCTAGAGTTCGTGAAGCTTTACTGCGTCGCCAGCGTGCATTTAGAACCGAAGCAGGTTTGATTGCAGATGGTCGAGACATGGGAACCGTTGTTTTCCCAAATGCAGAAGTTAAGATTTACCTTACAGCGAGCGCAGAAGAGCGTGCTCAACGTCGTTTCGACGAGTTGAATGGTCGTGGGTTAAATGTTACACTAAGTGGTCTTCTTGCTGATATTCAGGCAAGAGATGACAGAGATATGAATCGTAAAGTAGCGCCACTAGTGCCTGCGGAAGATGCCATTGTAATTGATACGACAACACTAAACGCTGAACAAGTGTTTAGTGAAGTTCAAAACATCCTTGAACAAGCCGTCATTAATGGTAAGTTAAAACAATCTCTTATAGCATAGATTTTTAATGTACTGACAGGAAGTCGGTGCTTGTTAAACTACCCCATGCGGCATGGTTGCCAATTGGATTATTAAATATTTAGAGACGTATAATGTCAGAAAATTTTGCGCAGTTATTTGAAGAAAGCCTAAAGGGTTTTGAAGCAGAACAAGGTTCAATCGTTAAAGGTATTGTTATCTCAATCGAGAACAACATCGTTCTTGTTGACGCTGGCCTTAAATCTGAAAGTGCAATCCCTGCTGAGCAATTCAAAAATGCTGCTGGTGAACTAGAAGTTGCTGTTGGTGATGAAGTAGACGTAGCACTAGATGCTATCGAAGATGGTTTCGGTGAAACTATCCTTTCTCGTGAGAAAGCTAAGCGTCACGAAGCTTGGATCCGTCTTGAAAAAGCATGTGAAGAGCAAGAGACTGTTACTGGTATCATCAACGGTAAAGTTAAAGGCGGTTTCACTGTTGAAGTTGATTCAATCCGTGCATTCCTACCTGGTTCACTTGTTGATGTTCGTCCAGTACGTGACACAACTCACCTTGAAGGCAAAGAGTTAGAGTTCAAAGTAATCAAGCTAGACCAGAAGCGCAACAACGTTGTTGTTTCTCGTCGTGCAGTTATCGAGTCTGAAAACTCACAAGAGCGTGATGAACTACTTGCTAACCTTGTTGAAGGTCAAGAAGTTAAAGGTATCGTTAAGAACCTTACTGACTACGGTGCATTCGTAGACCTAGGTGGTGTTGATGGTCTTCTACACATCACTGACATGGCTTGGAAGCGCGTTAAGCACCCAAGTGAAATCGTTAACGTTGGTGACGAAATCGCAGTTAAAGTACTTAAGTTCGACAAAGAGAAGACGCGTGTTTCTCTAGGTCTTAAGCAGCTTGGCGAAGATCCATGGGCAGCTATCGCTGGTCGTTACCCTGAAGGTGCTAAGCTTTCAGGTCGTGTAACTAACCTAACTGACTACGGTTGTTTCGTTGAAATCGAAGAAGGTGTTGAAGGTCTAGTTCACGTTTCAGAAATGGATTGGACTAACAAAAACATCCACCCTTCAAAAGTTGTTTCACTAGGAGACACTGTTGAAGTTATGGTTCTTGAAATCGACGAAGAGCGTCGTCGTATTTCTCTAGGTCTTAAGCAGTGCATTGCTAACCCATGGCAAGAATTTGCTCGTCTTCAAAACAAAGGCGACCAAGTTACAGGTAAGATCAAATCAATCACTGACTTCGGTATCTTCATCGGTCTTGAAGGTGGTATCGACGGTCTTGTACACCTATCTGACATCTCTTGGAACACTCCAGGTGAAGAAGCGGTACGTGAGTACAAGAAAGGCGACGAAATCACTGCAATCGTACTTCAAGTTGACCCAGAGCGTGAGCGTATCTCACTAGGCGTTAAGCAAATTGAAGCTGATCCTTTCAATAACTACCTAGACGCAAACAAAAAAGGTGCTATTGTTAAAGGTAAAGTGACTGAAGTTGACGCGAAAGGTGCAACTGTTGAGCTTATCGAAGGTGTTGAAGGTTACATCCGTGTAGCTGACATCGCTCAAGAGCGTGTTGAAGATGCAACAACTGTTGTTTCTGCAGGCGACGAAATCGAAGCTAAATTTGTAGGTGTTGATCGTAAGAACCGTACTATCAGCCTTTCAGTTAAAGCTATGTTCGAAGCTGAAGAGAAAGAAGTTCTTGAGAAGCTTAAGAAAGAAGAGCCAGCATTCGAAAATGCAATGGCTGCAGCTTTCAAAAATGCTCAGAAAGACTAATTTCGAGTACAGATAGAAAGGGCACTTTTGCCCTTTCTTTTTATTTTGAGGAAAAATTATGACAAAGTCAGAATTGATAGAACAGTTAGCTGAACAACATATTCATATTCCAGTTAAGGACGTTGAAAATGCCGTTAAAGAGATTCTTGAACAAATGGCAGGGTCATTAGCAGAATCTGAACGAATTGAAATTCGTGGATTTGGTAGTTTTTCACTACATTACCGTGCCCCTCGTACAGGTCGTAACCCAAAAACTGGTGAAACAGTCGAATTAGATGGTAAACACGTCCCACACTTTAAGCCTGGTAAAGAGCTTAGAGACAGAGTAAACGCAAGTATTGCTGGTTAAGGGTAGGGTAGCAGTTGGTAAAGATCGCCAAAAAAGGATTGTTGTTAGTTCTAATAGTTTTAGCTTTTGTAATAGGTTCACAAAACCCTTCAGAAGTTCAAGTAAACTATATATTAGCGAGTAGCACTTTACCTCTTGCCACTATTCTCGCAATCACATTTATTATTGGGTTGTTGATTGGTTGTTTAATCGGCACTGCTTCGGTTTCTAAACTAAAATGGCAGAATTACCGTTTAAATAAAAAAGATAAAGTAAACGCTGATCAGATAAATACTTAATAATGATAGAACTGCTGTTTTTACTTCTTCCTGTTGCTGCTGCTTACGGTTATGTAATGGGTAAGAATAGTGCTAAGAATCAAGCTCATGAATACAGCAGAAAAATAACGTCCGAATATAGTAAAGGGCTAAAATTCTTACTAGACCGTGAAGAAGATCAGGGCCTTGAACACCTCATTCAACTTCTTGAAGTCTCTGCTGACTCTGTAGAGCATTACCTTACTTTAGCCAGTTTATTTCGCAAACGTGGCGAAATAGATAGAGCAATCAAAATTCACGAACTTCTTCTTAATCAACCTAATCTAGATGAACGCATCATGTCTGATTGCAGACTTGAACTTGCACAAGATTACATTATGGCTGGCTTATTAGACAGTGCTGAAGAGCACTTAATCATTTTGGTTAAGTCAAATAACACACAAGCCCTAGAGCCTATTATTAATTTATATTCACAAATGAGTGAATGGCAAAAAGGCGTGAATATGTTTGAAGCTCATAGTGACTTATTTAGTAAAAGAAGCCATTGTGCCGCAATCGCCAACTTCTATTGCGAAACTGCATTATCTAGTCAAAGCCCTAAATTAATGGAAAAGACATTTGCACTAAACCATAAAACAATTCGCCCTATGTATGAACTTGGTTTCGATGCTTATAAAAACAAAGATTATGTAAAGAGTATATATTATTGGCGAAAACTAATTTGTAGCTTTACTGATACAGCACCAATTTATATGGAACAACTTGAGCATAGCTATAATGCACTCAACTTGCAGTCTCAGTTTTATGAATTGATCAGTGAGTTATTACCTAAGGGTGGCATGCTCATAAAAATAAAACATTGCCAATCCTTATTAGAATTAAACAAAGCCAACGAAGCGATAGAATTTCTAACTGATAGTTTAAAACGTGAGCCATCAATTAGAGGTTTTAGTTACTTATTAAAACTGCTGAGTAGTAAAAACCACAAACTACAGGATGTATTAAATGAAATAGATCATTTAGTTACATCCTATATTAATACTAAACCAGAGTATCAGTGTCGTCACTGTGGTTTTACAAGCCATAAATTATATTGGCTTTGCCCTTCTTGTAAGCATTGGGAAACCATACGTCCAAATAAAGGCGTAGATGGTTTTTAAGGCTTACTTAACTTTATTCGATTAGGATTATTATGTCTCAACACGATTCTAAAAAAGTATTAATTGCGCTTGATTACGACAATGAACAAGCAGCATTAGACTTTGTTAAGCAACTTTCTCCTCAAACGTGTCGCCTTAAAGTCGGTAAAGAAATGTTCACCTATTTCGGTCCTCAGTTTGTTAAACAGTTAGTTGACTTAGATTTTGATGTATTTTTAGACCTAAAATTTCATGATATTCCTAACACAGTTGCTAAAGCTGTAACAGCAGCTGCTGAGCTAGGTGTGTGGATGGTTAACGTTCATGCTAGTGGCGGTCTAGAAATGATGCAAAAGGCAAAAGAAGCCTTAGCAAAATATGAAAATGCTCCATTACTGATTGCGGTAACTGTTCTAACAAGCATGGATCAGGCACAACTATCACGTCTAGGTGTTGATAAAACGCCACAAGAGCAAGTTTTATACCTTGCCAAGCTTGCTAAAGAAGCTGGTCTTGATGGTGTCGTATGTTCAGCTCAAGAAGCAGAAAGTTTAAAAACTGAATTAGGTGCTGATTTCAAATTAGTGACACCAGGCATTCGTCCTGTTGGCGCAGATGTTGGCGACCAAAAGCGTATTATGACACCAAAGAAAGCGGTCGAAGCAGGAAGTGATTATTTAGTAATTGGTAGACCAATTACAAAAGCCGAAGATCCTGTTAAAGCGTTAGAAGCCATTAATTTGGAAATTAACGCTTAAATTGACTGACGAAACGATAAAAGGCAGCGCAAGCTGCCTTTTTCTTAAAAAAATTTTGTTTATATCAATCCGTTTAACTAAATGATTAAGTGTTATTTCGGATTGGTATTACTGTTCTTTCAAAGAAATAGACTTGGCTTCGATATCAATTAAGCCTTGTTTAAATAAGCCCCCGATGGCTTTTTTAAAGTTTGCTTTACTTGATCCAAAACGTTTCTTAATTTCTTCAGGATCAGATTTATCGCCAAGAGGAATAAAGCCCTCAGAGCTTTTTAATTCTGACAAGATTTGCTCACCTAAATCTTTAAACTTTTGAACGCCTTGCTTTTCAAGTACAACATCAATTTTACCATCTTCACGAACTTGTTTGATAAAGCCTTTTAATTTTTGCCCGATAAACAGTCTTTTGAAAACGGTATTAAAAAACACCACACCTGTATGGCTGTCATTAATGATAACTTTAAAGCCAATATCCGTTTTAGAAGCGACGATTAAATCGACTTCTTCATTTGGTTTATATGACGGTGTTTCATTGTCTAAAAACTTCTTTAAGTTACTCGATGCACAAATACGTTTACTTGCATTATCTAAATATAACTTAACAAGATAACTATAGCCTTCACGCATTTTTGGCTTTTGTTCATTGTAAGGGGATAAAATATCTTTATCGATACCAATATCTAAGAAAGCACCAATCTTATTTATTTCTTTAACTCGTAATAAAGCGAAATCACCTACTTGAGCAATTACATCTTTAGTCGTAGCAGTAGGGTGACCTAAATTATCTTGGTATATGAACACCTGAACGCTATCACCTTCTTCTAAATACTCAGGTACTTCAGATTTTTTCAGAAAAACTTCGCCTAGTTGACCGCCGTCTAAATAAGCACCTTCAGCGCAAAGCTCAGTGATTTGTAAATGTTGTTTTGTGCCTAACATAATTATTCCTCAGTTGGCTTGGGCTTACGTCTTAATGGTGCTGTACCATCTACGTCAAATGGCGCAGGGATAGGCTTTTTATTTTTCTTAATCGGTTTTTTATATGGCTTTTTCTTAACCTTTTTAACCGTATCTTTTGATTTAGGGTTAATTTTTTTGGCTGGTTTTGGTGGTCTAAGGCCTTTAAATTTACCTTCTAACCCTTCAATGACTTTAAAATCAGGGATTTCGTGTAAATATGACTTAATGGCTAGGTAACTCTTCCAATCTTTAGGACCTACAAATGATACAGCAACACCTTTAAAGCCGGCACGCCCGGTACGACCGATCCGGTGGACATATTCTTCGGCTTGTTTAGGGAGATCGAAGTTAATAACGTGTGTAACGCTTAATAAGTCAAGACCACGTGATGCAACGTCTGTGGTCACTAATACTTTAAATAAGCCGCGACTAAAAGAGTCCATGATGTCTAAGCGTTTGGCTTGCGTTAAATCACCCGCAAGACCTACTGCAGAGATATCCATTTCTTTAAGCAGTTCACTAATGCGCTGAGTGTCGTTTCTTGTGGCTGTAAAAATGATGCATTGACCAACAGATTCATCAGTCACTAAATGTTTGAGAAGTGCTTCTTTGTGATCAAGATGATCAGCAAAATATAGCGTTTGCTCAATGTCGTCGTGTTTCTGTTGGGCATCACTCAAAATGATGCGTTTTGGTGCTTTTAAGAGCTGACGAGAAGTGACTTCAACTTGTGCATGATCTAAAGTCGCTGAAAATAGCAATGTTTGTCTTAGACGATGATCAGCAGATTGGTTGATTAAGTTTAATTGTTCTTCGAAACCTAAATCTAACATGCGATCAGCTTCATCGAAAATTAGCAGCTCTAAACCGTTTAATTGCACTGTGTTTTGAGAAAGGTGATCGGCTAAGCGGCCTGGGGTCGCCACAACAATGTGTGGGTTTTTACGAAGTGCTTTAACTTGGTCATTAAAGTTCTCACCACCAAGAATTTTAACTAAAGAAATATTGGTGCTTGCAATTAAGAGTCGGCATTGATTAAAAACTTGTGTCGCGAGTTCACGTGTAGGTGCAATGATAAGCGCTCTAGGATCTCGCTTACTTAATGCTTTTTGTTTCATTATTCTGTGCACTGCAGGCAGTAAAAAAGCTAATGTCTTACCAGAGCCTGTTTTAGATTGTGCAAATACATCGTGACCTGCGATTGCAGTCGGAACGGCCTGAGCCTGAATTTCAGTAGGTGAAACTATCCCTTGGTGCGAAAGTTGTTGAGCCAAGCGGCTATCAATACCTAATTCGGTAAATTGCAAAGTTACTACTCCAAATAAAGTTTAAGCAGCAATTATATCAAACAGAGTTCTGCAACACAGGGATATTTTAGCTTTATTAGTGCATTTTTTTGCTAAATCCGTACAATACCGCCTCCGGCGCCGGATTTACGATCCGGTAGTTAGCTATTAGTCGTGCTTAAGAACTAATAGCCTTATTCAAAGCTAATTAGGAATATTATGTCTGCTCAATATGTTGTATGTGCACTTTATAAATTCGTTTCACTACCAAACTACAAAGAAGTTCGTCAGCCTCTTTTAGAAGTGATGGAAGCAAATGAAGTACGAGGTACTTTACTACTTGCTGCTGAAGGTATTAACGGTACTGTTGCTGCAAAGCGCGAAGGTATTGATACATTACTTGCTTGGTTAGATGCGCAACCAGGTTTAGATAATATTGTTTCTAAAGAGTCTTACGACGAAACGTGTCCGTTCTATAGAACAAAGGTAAAACTAAAAAAAGAAATCGTGACCATGGGTGTCGAAGGTATTGACCCGTTAAAAGTGGTTGGCTCTTACGTTAAGCCACAAGATTGGAACGCGCTTATTTCGGACCCAGATGTTGTGGTTGTTGATACTCGTAATGATTACGAGATTGAAATCGGCACGTTTAAACATGCTATTGATCCAAACACTAAGACTTTCCGTGAATTTCCTGAGTGGGCAGAGAAAAATCTAGATCCTACAAAAAATAAGAAAGTTGCCATGTTCTGTACAGGCGGTATTCGTTGTGAAAAGTCGACAGCTTATATGAAAGAGCAGGGATTTGACGAAGTTTACCACTTAGAAGGCGGCATTCTTAAGTATCTTGAAGATGTGCCAAAAGAAGAATCATTATGGGAAGGTGAGTGCTTCGTATTTGATAACCGGGTAGCAGTTGATCATGACTTACAAAAAGGTCAATACGATCAGTGTCATGCTTGTCGTATGCCAATTACCGAAGAAGAAAAGCAAAAGCCTGAATATGAAGAGGGTGTTTCTTGTCACCATTGTATTGATAATGTCACTGAAGAACAGCGTACACGTTTTGCTGAGCGCCAAAAGCAAATGAAATTGGCGCAAGAGCGCGGCGAAGGCCATATAGGCCATGAAGCTCAGGAAGCTTTACTACAGCGCAAGCAAGCAAAACAGCAGCTAAAAGAAGCACAACGACAAGCTTTAAAACCATAATTAAGAAAGCGCTCAATTGAGCGCTTTTTTGTTGCCCGAGACGGTTGTTTTATAGCCAGTATATTTGTTAGTCTTATAAAGATATTAATAATAATAAAATCATGTGACACTTTATGGGCAATCTATTTTTAAAAGAAAAAGAGAATTGGTGGGTTTGGCTATTGTGGTCCGCAATAGGGGCTGCTCTTTCTTTCTATTCATCTTTTGTCACGGAACAAGTTCAATATCATTTTTTTCCCGCATCATTTTTACTTTTAGTGCTTACTTGGTGGATGAACTATAGTAAACGCTATGAATTTTCTAGAGCTTTTAAAGTGTTGCTTTTTGTCGGAAGCATTTCATTTGCACCGCTTTTATATACACAAAATTACACTCTAGACGAGCTTACAAAATTATTTGTTGATTCAGCATTTGTACTCATTAGCTTAACCTGCGTGAGTTTAATGGGCGCATTTATAGCAAAACGACCAAAGCAGTATTATTAGTAATCAAACAATTCAATATTGGTTCTTTTTTTAAAATAGTACTTTACAAGGTTTATAAAACTCTCTATTATTCGCGCCAACAACGGAGAGATGGCTGAGTGGTTGAAAGCACCGGTCTTGAAAACCGGCATACGTTAATAGCGTATCTAGGGTTCAAATCCCTATCTCTCCGCCACCTCATTCCCAAAACCGCCTTTAGGCGGTTTTTTTCGTTTGGAGGAAGTATGAAACTTGATTTGGTAAAGCGTTTTTCTCTTTGGATCATTTTTAGTTTTTTCTATGTCAGTGGCTTGGAAATGGCATTGCAATTATCAATCGATGCACAACAAGACCCGAACCTTCTTAACACCGTTCTCTACACATTTCTGTTTAATCTATTAGTTGGTCACTTAATTGTGAAGTACGAAAAAGTATGGCCAATATTCTGCGCAATGATAGTTGGTGCTTTTGGTATTATTGGCTTTGGATATTTTTTCACAGAGCAACTTATCGACTACAGCAAAGAGTTAAAACTTGCCTTGGTATTAAGCTTACCGTTTGCAACATTTGTTGTGATAGAGCTCAAGAAATTAATGGATAAGCAGCAAGCAGAGTAACCTTTATCTCAATCTGCAGTGTGTTACACTGCAACATTCTTTAAATTAAAAAAGCGAAAATTTACATGTCTGATTTATTTAATACAGGTGCAGAAAAAGCAAGCTACGGTATCGGTCTACAAATGGGCGAACAGCTTAAAGCTAACCCTTTCGACGGACTAAACCTTCACTCAGTGTTTGAAGGTATGAAAGATGCGTATGCTGGTGAAGCACTTCGTGTTGAAATCCCTGAGATTCAAGCTGCATTTGAAGCAATCAATGCAGAAATTCAAAAACGTCGCGAAGAAGAAGCTAAAGTTTTAGCTGCTGAAGGTACGGCTTTCCTAGAAGACAACGCTAAGCGTGCAGAAGTAACTGTTACTGAGTCAGGCTTACAATATGAAGTTCTAGCAACAGGTGAAGGTGACAAGCCAGCTGCAGATTCAACTGTACGTGTTCATTACCACGGTACATTAATCAACGGTACAGTTTTCGACAGCTCTGTTGAACGTGGTCAACCTGCTGAGTTCCCAGTAAACGGTGTTATCAAAGGTTGGACTGAAGCACTTCAACTAATGGCGCCTGGTGCTAAATTCCGTCTATATATCCCGCATGACCTAGCATATGGTGAGCGTGGTGCTGGTGCATCAATCGCACCATTCTCAACACTAGTATTCGATGTTGAGCTATTAGAAGTTCTTTAATTAAGAATTTACCACTTTTTCAATTTCACTCAGTGAATTGAATCAGCTATAAAAATCCTCGTTTTGTACGGGGATTTTTTTTTGCATAAGTTTTTGGTCCATATATTCGTAATACCAATCCGCAATAACACTTAATCATTTTGAGGGATTAAACCTGATGATAGCTGCGTTAAAGATTTCTCATTTAGAACAACTAAATAACGAAATATTTGCCTTGCTACCAACAAGGTTTTCTTGCCTCAAAATAGACCACTTAGTTAAGCGGATTGGCATAACACAAAAAAAGCGCCAATTTGGCGCTTTTTTATCAGCTAATGCAACTTAATAGTTTGCATTGCCTTTAGTACGAGGGAAGGCGATAACATCACGTACATTGCCCATACCTGTCACATATGCTACTAAACGCTCAAAGCCTAGACCAAAGCCTGAATGAGGTACTGTGCCATATTTACGTAGATCGCGATACCAGCTGTAGTCTTCTTTGTGTAGACCCATCTCTTCTAAACGTGCATCTAGTACATCTAAACGCTCTTCACGTTGAGAGCCACCGATGATCTCACCAATACCTGGTGCTACTACGTCCATAGCTGCTACTGTTTTACCATCTTCATTTTGGCGCATGTAGAATGCTTTAATGTCACGAGGGTAGTTTTTAATAACTACTGGTGCTTTAAAGTGTTCTTCTGCAAGATAACGTTCATGTTCAGATTGTAAATCTACACCCCATTCAACTGGGAACTCAAATTTCTTACCACAGTTTTCAAGGATTGTGATTGCATCAGTATAATCAACTTGTGCGAAATCTTTTTCAACAAACTCTTCTAAACGAGAGATCGCTGTTTTCTCGATACGTTGTGCGAAAAATTCCATATCGTCACGACGTTCATCAAGTACTGCTTTAAATACATACTTAAGCATATCTTCAGCAAGGCTTGCGATGTCTTCTAAGTCAGCAAATGCAACTTCTGGCTCTACCATCCAGAACTCAGCAAGGTGACGAGAGGTATTTGAGTTCTCAGCACGGAAAGTTGGGCCAAATGTGTAGATCTTTGACATTGCACTTGCGTACGTTTCACCGTTTAGCTGACCTGATACAGTTAAGAAAGCTTCTTTGCCAAAGAAATCTTCTGAATAGTCAATGTCACCTTTGTCTGTGCGAGGTAAGTTTTGCATATCTAATGTAGATACACGGAACATTTCACCCGCACCTTCACAGTCACTTGCCGTAATAATTGGTGTACTGATCCACATATAACCATTTTCGTGGAAAAAACGATGGATAGCTTGTGATAAGCAGTTACGTACACGTGTAACCGCACCGATTACGTTAGTACGAGGGCGTAAATGTGCATGTTCACGTAAAAACTCGATACTGTGGCGCTTAGCAGCCATTGGGTAAGTGTCAGGGTTTTCTACTTGTCCAATCACTTCAACCGTATCAGCTTGAATTTCGAATGCTTGACCTTGACCCTGAGACTCAACGAGCTTACCGGTTACGCTAACTGAACAACCAGCCGTTAAATTGGTAACTTCATCATAATTATTGAGCGAATTCGGAACAACTGCTTGAATAGGGTTAAAACAAGAACCGTCGTGTACGGCTAAGAAAGAAATACCTGCTTTAGAATCGCGGCGTGTACGGATCCAACCTTTTACTGTTACTTGGCTGTCTACCGCAACGGTGCCTTTAAGTAGCTCCGTTATCGCTATGTGGCTCATCTTCACTCCAATGATTTAGTTACTCTAATAATTATTTAAACTGTCGTACGCTTTGGTACGAGGGCATTATCTTACCTGTGATGAGCAAATAAAAAAACCATTTATGACAACTCTTTTCAGGTCAATTGCACTAAATAACACTCTGTATATAAGTATCATGACTAATTTGCATAAATATGGCATCATTGACGTATATTAAGTGATAAAAATAAGTAATTAGTTGAGAGGCAATGAAGCAAGTTTTTATTCTAAGAGGGCTCCCCGGTTCAGGCAAAAGCCATTATGCACAAAGTTTAGTCGATGAACTCGTCGCAGGTGATGAGACACAATATACGATCTGTGCGACAGACGACTACTTTTATAACGAACAAGGTGAGTATCATTTCGATAAATTCAAGCTATCAGAATTTCATAATTTGAATCTTGCTCGTTATATCAATGCGCTTGCTGAGGGCATCCCACTTGTGATTGTTGATAACACAAATATTAAAAAATGGGAGTTTGTCGCTTATGCACAAGCAGCCCATGCACTTGGCTATCAAATCAAAGAAGTAGTAGTAGGTGAAATCAAAGATAAATCGTTACAACATTTGTATGCTAAACGAAATACCCATGGTGTTGTATTAAGAACCATCAGTAAAATGGCCTATATGTTTGAGTGGTAATCCTTGTAAAAAGGCATTTATCTTTTAGATAGGCAATTTAAATATATATAAAAAAACCCGCTGAAAGCGGGTTTTTTCATTTCACTTATACATTAAGCATTTTCTAGTGCAGTACGTGCATCTACGAATTCCATGTTGAAGCCTTCAGCAACTTCTTTACATGTAATTTGACCGTTGATCACGTTTAAGCCATTCATGAAGTGTTCGTCTTCAAGAAGCGCAGCTTTATAGCCTTTGTTCGCAAGCTTGATGATGTATGGTAGCGTCGCATTGTTAAGTGCAAACGTCGAAGTACGCGGAACAGCACCTGGCATGTTAGCAACACAATAGTGAACAACGTCATCAACGATGTATGTCGGTTCAGCGTGTGTAGTTGCTTTAGAGGTTTCAATACAACCACCTTGGTCGATCGCAACGTCAACGATTGCAGAACCAGGCTTCATGTTCTTGATGTGCTCTGCAGTAACTAGTTTCGGCGCTGCTGCACCTGGGATTAGTACACCACCGATCACAAGATCAGCTTCTAACACGTGTTTTTCTAAGGCGTCAGCGGTTGAGTATACCGCTTTAACACGGTTACCGAATTGCGCGTCTACACGACGAAGAACGTCAACGTTACGGTCAAGAATAACAACATCAGCACCCATGCCTACAGCCATTTGTGCTGCATTGTTACCAACCATACCAGCACCGATAACAACTACTTTAGCCGGTTCAACACCAGGTACACCACCTAAAAGCATACCACGACCTGCATTTGATTTTTCAAGTGCCTGAGCGCCAGCTTGAATTGACATACGGCCAGCAACTTCTGACATAGGCGCAAGAAGTGGTAAGCCACCACGAGCGTCAGTTACAGTTTCGTATGCGATACAGATAGACTTGCTCTTAACAAGGTCTTCAGTTTGTGGAAGATCTGGTGCAAGGTGAAGGTAAGTGAATAGGATTTGACCTTCACGTAACATAGCGCGCTCAACAGCTTGAGGCTCTTTTACTTTTACAATCATGTCTGCTTTTGCAAAAACATCAGCAGCTGTTGGTAAGATTTCTGCACCAACTGCAATGTAATCTTCGTCAGTAAAACCAATGCCAATACCAGCATTTGTTTCAACAACAACTTGGTGGCCGTGGTTAATTAATTCACGAACACTTGCTGGAACCATACCAACACGGTATTCATGGTTTTTTATTTCTTTAGGTACACCGATAAGCATAATAATCGCCTCATATATAAGAACGGGATAAAATTTTCGACTATTATATTGGTCATTAGCTAGTATGTCCTACCTTTTTTGGTGTATCTTCTAGATATAAATTCTAAAAAGCATCGTATGGCAGATTAAAACTCTGGAAAGCACATGTACCAACAGTTAGATCGAATAGACAGAAACATTTTAGTAGAACTTCAGAAAGATGGCAGACTTTCAAATGTAGAGTTAGCAAGGAGGATAGGACTTAGTGCAACGCCCTGTTTAGAACGTGTAAAAAAGCTAGAGCGAGAAGGCTACATAAAAGGGTATAAAGCAGTTGTTGACCCGGCAAAGTTAGGTCAGGGGCTGTTAGTTTATGTAGAAGTAACAGTCAATAAGAATAGCCCAGATGTATTCGATAAGTTCAATCAGGCAGTTAGACAGCATGATGAAATAATAGAATGTCACTTAGTGTCAGGTAATTTTGATTTTTTACTAAAAACACGAGTAACAGATATGTCTGAGTATCGAGGTGTTTTGGGCGACATACTGCTGCAATTACCAAATGTAAGTGAAAGTCGCACTTATGTTGTTATGGAAGAGGTAAAAGGGGAGCTCGGAGAAGTAATAAAACCCTGTGAAGCTTAGTTATTTCTTGGTATTGTTAGATTTATTATAAAAGCGTACTTAAGCGCTTATTCAGATAGAAAAGATTTTAATATCCAAAAGTTTAGATTTACCAAAAAAGCATCAATAGCACTCAATAAAAAATCTAAACCAAGGCAAACTAGGGGTGAACGCACTTTATGCGTCTTAATGGAATTCAAAGGCTACTTGAAACTGGCCTGATCGTCAGCACATTCACTGCATTATTTACTTTATGTGCCTTGATAAGCTTTGACCCATCTGATCCTGCTTGGTCTCAAACAGGTGAATATCTTGAAGTAAAAAATATCACAGGCACAGCAGGTGCGTGGGTTGCTGATATATTACTAGTTAGTTTTGGCTGGATGGCGTTTTTAGTGCCTGCAGCCATTCAATTGGCTGGGTATTTACTGTTTAAGAAGCCACACAAGTTATTTCACCTTGATTATGTCACTCTAGCTCTAAGACTGATTGGTCTAGTTTTGTTTGTATCTTCAGCAAGTGCCATAAGCAGCATTAACTTTGATGATATCTATCATGTGTCTTCAGGCGGATTTATTGGTGACGTCGTTCGTGATGCGATGATCCCAGCATTTAAATTCACGGGCACTTCAATCATTTTATTGTGCTTTTTCTTTGCAGGGTTAACCTTAATGACAGGGGTGTCATGGGTTGAGTTTGTTGATTACATCGGTGAAAAGGTTATTCAAGTTTGTCGTTTATTATTCAACAAGTTCCAAGACATCCAAAAAAATAAGCAAGTACAGCCTGTCGTTAGACAAGAAACTCAAGTTCAGTTAGATGAAATGACAACTCTTGAAGATACGTCAGATAAAACCGAAGTCACCTATGCTGAATCTGAAATTACTTCTCAACAATCGCAAGAGCAAAAACCAATTGCGAAATTAAAAGACAGACTATTTACAAACAAAACAGAGTCAGAAACAAATCTAGACACTGAAAGCAAAGCAATAAAAAGTGAACCTACACTTGATAAATCAAACTTAGATAATCCTCGAGCAGATATATTTGATGAATTAGATGACATTCTAGAGCAAGAAATAAACTTTTCAGCTATTGATGATGACGATTTTGATGCCTCTAGCGCTTTACAAGGATTAGACGATGCACCTGTTGTAGCTCAAGAGCAAGAAACCAGGGTTCAGTCTCCAGCAAGACCGCTTAAGCCAAGAAATGACCCAGAAAAAACGGTTTTCGTGCCAGAGCCAACAGCGAAAGAAAAGTTTGAAGAATTACTGAATGCTGAGCCGCCAAAAAATCCACTTCCTTCACTCGATTTATTAGACAGGCCTGATAAACAGAAAAACCCTATATCAAAAGAAGAATTGGATGCCGTATCTCGTCTTGTTGAAGTTAAGCTGCTGGATTTTAATATTCAAGCGAGTGTAGTGGGGGTGTACCCTGGTCCCGTTGTCACGCGATTTGAGCTCGATTTAGCACCGGGTATTAAAGTTGCGAAAATCACCGGTCTTGCAAAAGATTTAGCTCGTTCGTTATCTGCAGTCAGTGTTCGTGTTGTAGAAGTAATCCCAGGTAAAACCTATGTTGGTCTTGAACTACCAAACAAACACAGAGAAATTGTACGCCTTTCAGAAGTAATTAACGCCCCTAAATTTGAACAAAACCCATCGCCATTGACCATGGTTTTAGGTAAAGACATTGCTGGTGAGCCTGTGGTTGCAGATTTAGGCAAAATGCCGCATTTATTAGTTGCTGGTACAACGGGTTCAGGTAAATCTGTTGGTGTAAATGTCATGATTTTGAGCTTGCTCTACAAGTCACCGCCAGAAGATGTGCGTATGATCATGATAGACCCGAAAATGCTTGAACTTTCTGTCTATGAAGGTATTCCGCACTTACTATGTGAGGTTGTCACAGACATGAAAGAAGCATCAAATGCACTGCGATGGTGTGTTGGCGAAATGGAACGCCGTTACAAACTCATGTCAGCACTTGGTGTTCGTAACTTAAAAGGTTACAACCAAAAAGTGCTTGCGGCCAAAGAAGCGGGTCAACCAATATTAGATCCGCTGTTCAAAGACACAGATGGTATGGCGAATGAGCCTGAAGAGCTTGATAAACTGCCAAGTATCGTTGTTGTGATTGACGAGTTTGCTGACATGATGATGATTGTCGGTAAGAAAGTTGAAGAGTTGATTGCGCGTATAGCACAAAAAGCACGTGCTGCAGGTATTCACTTAGTGCTTGCAACACAAAGACCGTCTGTTGATGTTATTACAGGTCTTATCAAAGCGAATATTCCAACTCGTATGGCTTTCCAAGTATCAAGTAAAATCGACTCTCGTACCATTTTAGATCAGCAAGGTGCAGAAAACTTACTTGGCATGGGTGACATGCTGTATTTACCGCCGGGCACCAGCGTACCAATTCGTGTTCACGGCGCGTTTGTTGATGACCATGAAGTGCATGCTGTTGTAAGCGACTGGAAAGCCCGCGGTAAGCCCAATTACATTGAAGAAATCTTATGTGGTGATGCCACTGAAGATATTTTATTACCGGGTGAAACACCAGAAGGTGGCGACGATGAGTCTGACCCACTTTATGACGAAGCTGTTAGCTTTGTTATTGAATCAGGCAAGGTGTCTGTTTCGAGTGTGCAACGTAAGCTTCGTGTCGGTTATAACCGAGCTGCTCGTTTAGTTGAACAAATGGAAGCGTCAGGTGTCGTAAGTTCACCAGGGCACAATGGTGCTCGAGAAGTATTAGTCCCTAAAGGGGGAGTAAATTAAATGATGAAAAAAACACTATTAACAAGTTTAATCGGTTTGTCTTCGATGTTTTTGTCACAAGCCGCATTTGCAGATGCTGCAATTGAACTTAAAGCTAAACTCTCTGAAATGACGACGTTTAAAGCGAGTTTTAATCAAAAAGTAACGGATCAGCAAGGTGAAGTATTACAAACTGGCTCGGGTAACTTAGCGCTAGCACAGCCTTTAAGAATTCATTGGCAACAGCAAGAGCCTGACTCAACCATGTTGGTTTCTGATGGTCATCGTGCTTATTATTACGATGAATTTGCAGAGCAAGTGACCATTATGGCCAGTCTTAATCTGATCGAAACAACGCCTTTTGTTTTATTAACTACAAATGCTAAAACACAATGGGAAAAGTATCAGGTTTCTAAGACTAAAGATAATTACAAAATCATCCCCAAATCGACAACAGACTCGCAAGTAGAGTCGTTAGAATTACAGTTTAATACTGATAAACAACTTTCAAAAATATTGGTGGTGGATTTATCAGGTCAATTAACTGAGTTTAAATTCTCAGATATCAAATTGAACGGTACTTTAAATAGTGACCTGTTTAATTTTACCATTCCTGAACATGTTGTAATTGACGACCAAACACAAAGTGAATAGTTTTTGTGAGTAATTTAGGATTTGATTTTGGCAACGATGTTAAGCCATTGGCCGCAAGAATGCGGCCAACACAGTTAGAAGACTATATCGGCCAATCACATATATTAGCCGCTGATAAACCCTTATATAAAGCCATACTGTTTGGCAGAGCACATAGTCTAATCGTTTGGGGGCCGCCAGGCGTTGGCAAAACTACCATTGCTGAAATAATTGCTAACCATGCCAATGCGCGTATTCAGCACTTATCTGCTGTGACTTCAGGTGTAAAAGAAATCCGTGAAGCAGTGCTAGAAGCTAAACAAAACCTCAGTATGGGACAAAGAACTTTATTGTTTGTTGACGAAGTTCATAGATTTAATAAGTCTCAACAAGATGCTTTTTTACCTCACATTGAAGATGGTACTTTTATTTTTATTGGTGCCACTACTGAAAACCCAAGTTTCGCCCTTAATAACGCGATTCTATCGCGGGCACGTGTTTACACCTTAAAGGCTTTAGCCGATGAAGAACTTGTACAGGTATTAAAACGCGCGATTACTAAAGATGAGACACTATCAAAGCTTCAAATAACAATTTCAGATGCGCAACTTATGCAAATTGCACAAGTCAGTAGTGGCGATGCGCGTAAAGCTTTAAATCTACTTGAACAAGCTATTGAATTATCTGACCAACATGGCCAAGTGGTTATTACTTCTGATGTACTTAGTCAGCTATTGCCTTCTCATTTTGCAAAATATGATAAAGGGGGAGACTTATTCTACGACCTGATCTCAGCGTTTCATAAATCAGTTAGGGGGAGCGATCCAGATGCTGCGCTTTATTGGTATTGTAGAATCCTAGCCGGTGGTGGCGACCCACTTTATGTTGCAAGACGCCTTTTAGCCATCGCCACCGAAGATATTGGTAATGCTGATCCAAGAGCAATGCAAGTGGCATTAAATGCGTGGGATATATTTCAACGCGTCGGGCCCAGTGAAGGCGAGAGGGCTATTGCACAGGCAACAATTTATCTTGCCAGTGCAGCAAAAAGTAACGCAGTTTATATGGCATTTAATCAAGCCAAACAAGATGCAGCAACCGACCCAGATCACCAAGTGCCCGTTCACTTACGCAATGCACCGACAAAGCTCATGAAAGAGCTAGGTTATGGTGATGAATATCGATATGCCCATAATGAAGAAGGGGCATTTGCCGCAGGTGAAAATTACTTTCCTGAAGAAATCAAAGACAGGCAATATTATGTGCCCTCTGAACGCGGCTTAGAAAAGCAGATCAAAGATAAGCTTGAATATTTAAAGTCATTAAATCAAATGAGCGTGAACAAAAGATATTCAAATGATTAAAATGTACCTCTCAATTGCACTTGGAGGCGCACTTGGTGCGTGTTTAAGGTTTTTTATTAGTGATACAATGCTTAAACTGCTGGGTAGGGGATTCCCATTTGGCACTTTGACCGTTAATATAATCGGTTCATTATTATTGGGAGTTGTATTTGGCTTACTTGAAAAACAAGTACTCGCGGTAAGCCCTTATAAGTCACTTATTGTGATTGGTTTCTTAGGTGCATTAACAACTTTCTCTACATTCTCGATGGACTCTTTGTTGCTACTTCAACAAGGGCAAATTGTGAAGATGATTCTCAATATCACCTTAAATGTGGTGTTATGTATTTTTATGGCTTGGTTAGGCCTTAACTTAGTCATGCAAAAAGGTTAAAAGCAAAATGTTAGATTCAAAATATTTACGTCAGGATATTGCTGAAGCAGCAGCTCGACTAGCTAAACGTGGCTTTGAGCTTGATGTTGATGCGATTAATGCTTTAGAAGAGCAACGCAAAGCGCTTCAAACAAAAACACAAGAATTACAAAGCGAAAGAAACAGCCGCTCCAAAGCAATTGGTCAAGCTAAAGCAAAAGGCGAAGATATTCAGCCACTACTAGATGCTGTTGCTAACTTAGGCGATCAACTTACAGCGGCTAAGAACGAACAAGACGAAATTTTAGCTAAGCTAAATAATATCGCTTTAACTTTACCTAACTTACCTGCTGAAGATGTGCCAGCAGGCAGTGATGAAAGTGAAAATGTTGAAATCATCAAATGGGGTGAACCTAAGCAGTATGATTTTGAAGTTAAAGATCACGTAGATTTAGGTGAAGCGCTTGATAAAGGCTTAGACTTTGAAACCGGTGTTAAACTAACAGGCTCTCGCTTCACTGTAATGCGTGGTGGTGTTGCGCGTATGCACCGTGCACTAGTTCAATTTATGCTTGATACACACGCTGATAAGCATGGATACACAGAAATGTACGTGCCTTACCTTGTAAACAAAGACAGCTTGCTAGGCACAGGTCAGTTACCTAAGTTCGCAGGTGATTTATTCCACACTAAAGGTTTAATCAACGACGATGGTGAAGAGCAAGAAGGTTTCAGCTTAATTCCAACGGCTGAAGTTCCGCTTACAAACTGTGCACGTGATGAAATCTTTGATGAAAAAGAACTTCCAATCAGAATGACAGCGCACACGCCTTGTTTCAGAAGCGAAGCGGGTAGTTACGGCCGTGATACACGTGGTTTAATTCGTCAACACCAGTTCGATAAAGTAGAGCTTGTGCAACTTGTAAAACCAGAAGACTCAATGGCGGCGCTTGAAAAGCTAACTGGTCACGCTGAATATATTTTACAAGCATTAGAGTTACCGTATAGAAAAGTCGTGTTATGTACTGGTGATATGGGCTTTGGTGCAACAAAAACATACGATCTAGAAGTATGGTTACCAGCGCAAGATACTTATCGTGAAATTTCATCTTGCTCAAACATGTGGGATTTCCAAGCACGTCGTATGCAAGCGCGTTTCCGTCGTCAAGGTGAGAAGAAGCCTGAACTACTTCATACATTAAATGGTTCTGGTTTAGCTGTTGGCCGTACGTTAGTAGCAATTTTAGAAAATTATCAACAAGCTGACGGTTCAATCGTGGTACCAGAAGTATTACGTCAATACATGGGTGGTTTAGAAGTCATTAACTAAGACTTCTTTCAATCACTGTTTATACGATCAAGGTCGCTTTGTTGCGGCCTTTTTTGTGTCTGTAAGATACTAAAAAATAGGCACTTTATTTAGGCAAATAATTACAGTGAAATGACAATGTTAATTTTCAGTAATTTTAAATTTTTTATTTATAAATTTTTATTTATTGAAGTTAAATCTTAAATATCAATGTTTGTTTGCTTAAATTATTCTTAATTGGCTTGAGCTAATTTTAATTGTGTAAATTATATTGCAGCTATATGAAGAATATGTTTTATTAGGTTCCAAGGGTTGGCCAATCCTGCTTTTATGAAGCGTTAAAGTCATTTCTTTAACCGTCTTCGTGTTCTCGTATTTACAAAATTAGACTTTATAAAACATGCATCATTTTAATTTGAGCGTAAAGGCTAATAACATTTGAATTTTACGTTTTTATTAACTATTCATTAAATGTTGCAATGTTTTGCAGTGTTAATAAACAAAAGGTGAGGATTTACCTATGAAGAGACAAAAGCGTGATCGATTAGAAAGAGCACATTCCCAAGGATATAAAGCAGGTTTAGCAGGACGCTCAAAAGAACTTTGTCCATATCAACAATTAGAATCTAGATCAGAATGGTTAGGCGGGTGGCGAGAAGCCATTGATGACCGCAATATGTTTAAAACTTAATATACAGAGAATAGAGAATTTAATACAACAAAGCCCTCAATTGAGGGCTTTGTTGTTAGAGCAAAGTACTTATAACTTTAACTAGAAAGCGCTTGTATCTTGGAAAAGACCTACTTTAAGATCTTTTGCTTCATAGATAACGCGACCATCTACTTCAACTGTACCGTCAGCCATACCCATGAATAATTTACGTTTAATTACACGCTTCATATCTACACGGTAAGTCACTTTTTTAGCCGTTGGTAAGATTTGACCTGTGAATTTAACTTCGCCAACACCTAGTGCACGACCAAGACCAGGGCCACCAGACCAACCTAAGAAAAAGCCAACGATCTGCCACATTGCGTCTAGACCAAGACAACCAGGCATTACAGGGTCGCCTTTAAAGTGACAATCGAAGAACCAAAGGCTAGGGTCAATGTCTAACTCAGCGATAATTTGACCTTTGCCAAACTCACCACCGTCATCGTTGATCTCAATGATGCGATCCATCATTAGCATGTTGTCACTTGGTAAACGGCAGTTGCCTTCACCAAACATTTCACCACGACCACATAGGATCAATTCTTCTTTTGTGTAGCTGTTCTTTGGTTCCATAGTATTAATACTTTTTCTTCAAAATAAAATTCAGGCTACTTTAGCTTACAGATGTACGCCAAACAACTCTGAACAGTTGATTATTGTTAATATTTTAAATATTTAAGCATTTTTATATGACAACTTGCATCAACTTGGGCGATTTTTAGAATACATTTCTTTATAATGATTCTTGTTAACTTAGTTCATTTTGGATCGACATGATTTTATTCGTAGACGCTTTAACTGTTATTGATTTTTCTTACTTTTGTAATAAAAGAGGGCCGGTAGGTGAAAGTTGGATTGCTGACTTAACACTTCATGGAGACTTGAATGATGAATCTATGGTCTTAGATTTTGCACTTGTAAAAAAACAGATTAAACGCATTATCGATGACACAATCGACCATAAGCTTGCAATACCTGCAGGTTTGAATGGTATGTACAGTATTGAAAACGAACAAGTGAAGTTAGATGCACAATTCGGTGACGAACAGCACATTGCGATGTATGCACCAGAGCAAGCTATTTGCTTAATTGATGCTGAAACAGTGAACGAGCAATCAGTGATAGCCTTCTTGAAGCAACAAATTATGCCTAAGATGCCTGAAAACGTAAAAGACATCGATATTGAGCTTCGTCCAGAACAAACGTCTAGCTTTTATTACCACTATAGCCACGGTTTAAAAAAGCACGATGGTAATTGTCAGCGCATCGTTCACGGTCACCGCTCGTTGATTGGTATTAGCCTGGATAACATTCCTATGCCTCGTCTCCAAAAAGAATGGTCACGTAAATGGGAAGACATTTACCTTGGCTCTGAAGAAGACTTGATTGATAACTCAGAACTAAAACATATTAAAGCTTTAGATTCTGATTACGCGTTTGCATACACCTCTACACAGGGTTACTTTGAATTAGCAATTAGTAAAGCGCGTTGTGATCTTTTGCCTTGTGATACAACAGTGGAATGTATTGCAGATTATTTGGCAACAGAAATTAAAAAAGCGCACCCCGACAATGCAGTGAAAGTAAAAGCATTTGAGGGCGTAGGCAAAGGAGCTATTGCATATGTTTAAAGCTGCATTGTTCGCTTTAGTTAGTTTGACTGCCAGTGTTAGTTCAATGGCATTAGAGCTTAAAGGCAGTCTAACGCAAGGCGGTATGATCATTGGTAAGCTAGACAAGCCTAACTCGGTCTATTTTAATGGCAAAGCATTAAAAATAACCAAAGACGGAGAGTTTGTGTTCGGCTTCGGTCGAGATGCAGATACTAAACACTCGCTTACTTGGGTTGACCAAAACGGTAAACATCATAATCAAGACATTGTGATCACTAAGCGCGAATATAAAATCGATCGAATTACGGGTGTTGAGAAGAAATACGTCTCACCACCTGACTCAGTACTTGCTCGCATTAAAGATGATGCAAAGCGAGTACGAGCTGCGCGAGCTGGTGCATCTAACTTTACTTATTTTAAAGATACCGTTTTACGTCCAGCCAAAGGCCGTATTTCGGGTGTATATGGCAGTCAGCGCTTCTTTAATGGCAAACCTAGAAACCCACATTTTGGTTTAGACATTGCCAATAAAACGGGCACGCCAGTTTGGGCACCACTTGCGGGAAAAGTGGTTATGGCAGATCCTGAACTATACTATAGCGGCGGCACAGTGATCATCGACCATGGTCATGGGATCACATCAACCTATATTCACCTAAATAAAATACACGTAAAGGTTGGAGATAAAGTAAAAGTCGGTGATCATTTTGCAGATATAGGCGCCACAGGCCGTGTAACAGGCCCCCATTTAGACTGGCGATTCAATTGGTTTAATGAACGTCTTGATCCGGCATTATTAATGACAGATAAATTAGCAAATACTAAGTAGTAACTTAAATGAATGATATTGAAAAACAAGCAGTGATTGAGCAACGCATTAAAGAGTCTATTACGTCTGTAACTAAGACTGTTTTTCCTGGACGTACAAATCACCACAATACCTTATTCGGTGGTGATGCACTGGCTTGGATGGATGAAGTTGCTTTTATTGCAGCAACACGTTTTTGTCGCAAGCCTCTCGTTACTATTTCATCAGATAGAGTGGATTTTAAAGAAGCTATTCCGGCGGGTACTTTCGCTGAATTAGTAGCAACTGTATCTCATGTTGGTAATACAAGCTTAAAAGTGGATGTTAATATCTTCCTAGAGCGCATGCACAAAGATGACAAACACTTAGCTATTTCAGGCAGCTTTACCTTTGTTGCTGTTGATGATAATCACAGACCAACGCCAGTTGTATGTGAAAATATGCTTAAAGGCTTTAAATAGCACTTATGTTATGAGGGCGCTTTGGCTCTCATATTTCATCTGTAATTTCTTCGATAATACTAAATAACTGCTCTTCTTCCATATCTAGATGATCTATAACGTCATCCATGATGTTTTGCCATTCACCATTTATTTCACTTGGTTGCTCTTTCAAAAAAGCACAGTGCCTTGAGAGTTTGAGAATACACAGTAAGTCTAAGCCGACTTTATCCAATTCTTCTGATTGGAATAAGCCATCGGTGTCATGTTGGTAGTAAATAATGTTAATCATGACTTTTGGTAAGCGCCATTGTTGCGCGAGTAAAGCACCAATGGTCGCGTGATTTGTCTGGTATTTTTCAAACTGCAATTTGGCCGCATCATCCCAACTGTTTTCATTTGCATAAGACATAACATCTTCAAAATCGTCAAAATGCTGATTCAAAATTGCCACACCAACACCGTGAAAAAGCGCAAGCATATAAGCATGATTAGACAAGGCCGGTTTTTCTAGTTTCATTGCAACTATACTGGCAACATGCGCTATATCTGTTTGCACATCCCAAAATTTAGCCATTGTTGGATCTGTGCCAACAGCAGCTTTAACCGCGACGGCCTTAACTAAGGGGACTAATCTCTTTAAGCCTAAGATCATAATGGCTTGATCGATTGATTCTATTTCTTTTGCGCGTCGAAAAGCGCTTGAATTGACGACTTGAAGTATAGCTGCACAGATCCCAACATCGTCTTGTAGAATTTCAGATACACGAGAAATGTTTGGCTCTGGCTTTTTAGTTTCTTCAGAAAACTTTATCAGTGCCTCAGGCCTTGGTGGAATTGAAACACTTCGTAGAATTATCTTTTCTTCATTGGTTAATGATATTGGCATACCATAACTCCAATTTAATTAACTATTTAAATCATAGTTTATGGCTCGGAAAAGTGGTATCGAATTGAAAGGTAGGAGTGGAAAAAGAATTGCGTAGCTAACTACGCAATTCATATTTAACTTATTTACATTGCTTCGTATTCTTCTTGCCAGAAGAACTTTTCTTCACCGAAAGCAGGAACGAGTCCATCAAGCCAAGTTGCTTCTTCATCGTATTTTGCAAAGAAAGGACGTTGAACCCACTCAGGGTTACGCGCTTGGATAAAGCGAAGTACAAATACTTTTTCACCTGCAATTTCAGTAACACCTGATACTTCAACTTTACCAGGGCCTGCACTCATCGAAGGGCCACGTACTGTTCTACTTACACCTGAAACTTGTTTGTAAGCATCACGGAAAATTTCCCAAGTTTTGTACAATGGTAATTCGAAGTAGCGCTTAGCACCAGTATCACGCTCAATGAACATATAGTAAGGGATCATGCCCATTTGAGTTTGTTCTTTCCACATCTCAGCCCACATATCTGAATCAACGTTTAAGTTGTTTAATAGTGGAGCCTGTGTACGGATCTGCGCGCCAGTTTTACGAATAAGCTTTATTGCTTCACGGCTAATCTCTGTACGTAATTCTTGTTTATGGTTAACGTGCGCCATAATTGAAACATGTTTGCCAGCATCTACAAGCTCTTTTAATAATGCTAATAGGTCTTGCGCATCTGGATCAGTAACGTAACGGAATGGCCAGAATGTTAAAGACTTAGTACCAATACGAATAGTCTTGATGTGATCAAAGCGCGGCTCTTTTAGTGCTTCTAGGTACTTACGTAACTTCACAGTTCGCATAACCATAGGGTCGCCACCCGTCATTAGCAAGTCGGTTACTTCTTTGTGTTCAGCAAGGTAGTTGTGCAGTAAGTCTTCATCGTTATTGTTAAAGCGCGTTGCTTTGCCTACGAATTGCGCCCAACGGAAACAGAAAGTACAGTAAGAATGGCAATATTGACCTTGAGCAGGGAAGAACAACACAGTTTCTTTGTATTTGTGTTGGATACCTTCAACTTGCTCACCCTCAAAGGTTGGCACATTTTTATCCATTTGCCCTGCAGGGTGCGGGTTCAATTTTTGTCTGATTTTTGTAGCCAGATCGAAAACTTGCTCAGGCGTATGCTCTTCTCTTAATAAGGCAGCCATTTCATCATATGACTCGTCATCAAGCATGCCACGTTGAGGGAAAGTTAATTGGAATACCGGATCATTAGGTACTTTATCCCAATCAATCAGTTCTTCAATCACGTAATTATTTACACGGAAAGGAAAAACATTGGCGACAACGCGCATCTCAAAGCGTAAATGCTCAGGAAGTTGATGAAGTTGTTCAATCTTATCTATCTGACGATGTTGATAAACATTGAATTTAGGTGGTACATAAGCTTCTGCTGGCTGCAATTGGACGGTTTGCTGCATATGTTAGTTTACTCTACTTCTAATTACATAAAGCGCAGTAGTCTAACAAATTAATAGTTATGTTTCAGCGTTATTTGTATCAGTTCGAACAAATAACGCTAAGTTTATGATTATAAGCTTTAGTATTCTTCTGTGTTGATAGCTTGGTGAATTGCATTGCATAAAGCCATTATGTCGCTATCTGAGCTGATATAAGGTGGCATTATATAAATCAGCTTGCCAAATGGTCTGATCCAAACCTTATGTTCTCTAATAAAATACTTTTGAATTTTTGCGACATTGACAGAGCGATTGACTTGTACGACACCAATACCACCTAATACTCTAACATCTTCAACAGCATCTAATTTAGAACATTGAGATAAGTGAGTATTCATTGTCTGTTCGATACGATTAATCTGTGAAAGCCAATCGTTTTCATCTAACAGGTCTAAACTTGCATTAGCAGCAGAGCATGCAAGCGGATTACCCATAAATGTTGGTCCGTGCATTAACACGCCGGCTTCGCCTTGACTGATCCCAACAGCAACTTCTTCTGTTGCAAGAGTCGCAGATAACGTCATCGCACCACCAGTCAACCCTTTACCAATACACATAATATCGGGGCTGATATTTGCATGTTCACAGGCAAACATTTTTCCTGTTCTGCCAAAGCCAGTAGCGATTTCATCTAAAATGAGTAGTACATGATATTTGTCACACAGTGCTCTGAGTTTTTTAAGATAAGAGGGGTGATAAAAGTTCATGCCACCAGCATTTTGTACAATGGGTTCGATAATAAAAGCGGCGGCTTCATCGCTATGTTGGTCAAACACGTGTTCTAACGCTGCAAGTTCAGCTTCAATTTCGTTATCGTAAAAACCAGCTTTTGGTGCTTCGACAAAGATATGCTCAGGTAAGAAGCCCTGATACATACTATGCATTGAATTGATTGGGTCACAGACACTCATCGCTGCAAAGGTATCACCGTGATAGCCTTTTTTGGCAGTCATGAGCTTTGTTTTATTGGTTTCACCTTTACTTATCCAATATTGCAATGCCATTTTGATTGCAACTTCAACGCTCACAGAGCCGCTGTCGGCTAAAAACACTTTTTGCAAAGGCTCTGGACTTATTGCAACCAGCTTTTTACATAGCTCAACCGCAGGTGCGTGTGTGATACCGCCAAACATAACGTGGCACATTGTTTGTGCTTGTGCTTGTATTGCTGCGACTATTTTAGGGTGATTATAACCATGAATGGCACTCCACCAAGAGGCCATGCCATCGATGAGTTCTGTGCCATCATCAAGATAAAGTTTGTTCTTATCTGTATGTGTTACACCGTAAACAGGTAATGGATCACCTATAGACGTATATGGGTGCCAAATATGCTGTTTATCGAAGTTGATATCTATAGGTTGATAATTGTTCACTTGTAAACCTTTAGCTTTGCTGTGACGTTGACAATACTACGACACTCAGTAGACTAAGCCAATCACCGTCAAATCAAACGCCTAATTAATAGACAGGCTAAGAATAAAAAAGAGTATCAGATTATGGCTACAGTTCGTCACGATTGGACTTACGAAGAAGTAAAAGCACTATTTAACATGCCGTTTAACGACTTGCTATTTCAAGCGGCAAGTATTCACCGTGAGAACTTTAATCCAAACGAAGTCCAGATCTCGACCTTACTTTCAATTAAAACGGGTGCTTGTCCTGAAGACTGTAAATATTGCCCACAGTCAGCGCACTATAAAACAGACTTAGACCGTGAACGCTTAATGGAAGTAGAAAAGGTTGTTGAACAAGCGAGATTAGCGCGCGAAAAAGGCGCTACACGTTTTTGTATGGGCGCAGCATGGTCTGATCCTAAAGACAGAGACATGCCTTACATTGCTAAAATGGTACGTGAAGTAAAAGAGCTTGGTTTAGAAACCTGTATGACGCTTGGTATGCTGGATAATGAAAAGGCACACGAGCTTAGAAACGCAGGCCTTGATTACTATAATCATAACCTAGATACCTCACCTGAGTATTATGAGCAAATTATCACTACACGTACTTATCAAGACAGACTTGATACATTAGACAATGTGCGTGATGCAGGTATGAAAGTGTGCTCTGGTGGTATTGTTGGCATGGGTGAGCAAGCGGGTGACCGTTATGGTTTATTAATGCAACTTGCAAACTTACCAAAACAACCTGAAAGTGTACCAATTAATATGCTTGTAAAAGTAAAAGGTACTCCACTTGAAGACGTTGAAGATCTAGACCATTTTGAATTTATTCGCACCATCGCTACTGCGCGCATCATGATGCCGCACAGTTATGTGCGTTTATCAGCTGGTAGAACAGCAATGAATGAGCAAATGCAATCAATGTGCTTCTTCGCAGGCGCTAACTCAATTTTCTATGGTGATAAGTTACTGACTACTGAAAACCCAGAAGCCGATGCAGACATGAACTTACTTAAAAAGTTAGGTATGAATCCTGAGAAACGTCAAGACTACTCTGATGAAGCATACGAAGCCTCTTTAAGTTCAAAAATTGCTGATAAGGCAACGTCAGAGCTCTTTTACGAAGCATAGTGAATGGCTTTTGAATTTATACAAGCAGCGCTGCAGCAAAGACGAGCAGAGTCTTTGTTGCGTGCTCGCAATGTGATTGCCGATTCAAGTGACGCACGCTTTTTGACAAGCAAAGAGGGTAAGCAATATTTAAACTTTGCCAGCAATGATTATCTTGGTTTAGGGTCTAAATTAGAGTTGCAAGGTGGGCTAACAGGTAGCCGCTCATCGGCACTTGTGACAGGATACCAGCAGTGCCATAAAGATTTTGAGCTCTTACTGTGCAAACACCTTGGCTACGAGTCCGCTTTACTGTTTAGTACAGGTTTTAGTGCAAACAGCAGTGTTATTAAGTCTCTCTTTTCACAGAGCTCAAGCTCAAAAGCAGCGCTTGATTCAGCCATTTTCCAAGACAAACTTAACCACGCCAGTTTAATTGATGGTGCTTTACAATCTGATGCCAAGCATATACGTTTCAATCATAATGATATGGGGCATTTACGTCAGCGTTTAGAAAAAAGTAAAGCTTCAAATAAGTTAATTATTAGTGAAGGTGTGTTTTCAATGGATGGAGACAGCGCGCCACTACAGCAGCTTATGGAATTAAAACAGCAACACAATGCTTGGCTTATGTTAGATGATGCACACAGCTTTGGTGTATTGGGCGAACATGGTCTAGGAAGTGTAGGTCAAGGTTGCAAGCCTGAAATTCTGGTGATCACATTTGGTAAGGCAATGGCGTGTCAGGGGGCGGCTGTTTTAGCAAGTAAATCTGTCATCGACTTTTTACTTCAGTTTAATCGTGATTATATTTACTCGACGTCTATGTCACCGCTTATGGTTCAAGCTGCAGAGCAGCAGTTTTTACGTGTACTTGAAGCAAGTGAGCAGAGACAGCACTTGTTTAGCAATATTGCGTTATTCAAGCAGCTTTGTTTTGATCAAAACATACCTGTTATGCCGTCAGAGACTGCTATACAACCGGTTGTGTTAGGTAGTGCAGAAAATGCATTAAATGCACAAGCTAAGCTCAAAGAGCTTGGCATTTGGTTAACTGCAATTCGCCCACCAACAGTGCCACATAATACGTCAAGACTTAGGATAACAATTACCGCTGCACATACTCATGATGATATTGAGAAGCTTGTATCAGCCTTAAAGGTTTCAATATGATTGCAACACCCGATAAACTGTCAACGGCGAAGCAGTTTTCAAAAGCCGCAGGGCAGTACAAGCTACACGCGCATGTACAAAAGTTGGCTGCCGAATTGTTATTCTCAAGATTAAATAAGCACAGTCAAGTCATGCTTGACCTTGGCGCAGGCCCTTTACTGCATCAGCATAAACTTAAACATCATAGTGAGTGTCTAGTTGCGATGGATCTGAGTTTGGGCATGTTGTCTGAAACGCATCCTGAGAATAATGTGAATCGTGTTTGTGCAGATATGGATAAACTGCCTTTTACAGAAAACGTATTTGATGCAGTATTTTCAAATTTTGCAATTCAGTGGAGCGCTGGACCTGAAGCTTTATTTAAATCACTTTATTCAGTGTGTAAGCCAGGCTCTCAAGTTTTACTATCGACGGTTTTAGATGGTTCCTTGTCTGAAATAGCACAGGCATGGAAAGCTGTGGATGACAAACAACATATTAATGATTTTTTGAATCTAACTCAGTTAGTAAATATTGCTAATAGCGTGGGATTCAAAGTGGTGTACTCAAATCAACACTGTCTTCAAGATCACTACGACAAACCAATTAATGCCATCAAGTCGGTGAAAAATATTGGCGCAAATCATTTAACAGACTGTCAAAAAGAGCAAGGTTTACTGGGGAAAGCGGCTTATAAAAATCTATTGTCAGCTTTTCCACTACAAGATGGTAAAGCCGTTATTAGCTACCAAGTCGGTGTTTTGGAGTTAACAAAATAATGAATTCTTTTTTTATCACAGGTACCGATACTGAAGTCGGTAAAACCCATGTTACTTGTTTACTACTCAAGTTTTTGACCCAACATAAGCGCTCAGCAATTGGTTTTAAGCCTATTGCTGCCGGGGCAGAAGAAGCCTTTGGTCAACTGGTCAATGAAGACGCTTTAAACATCATGGAGTCTTCAAACGTACATGCTAAATATGACCAGATAAATCCAATTTGTTTCGAACCGCCAATCGCGCCTCATATTGCAGCGCAACGTGCAAACAAAGTAATTACACAAATAGAACTTAATCATCATTATAAAGAGATTTTATCTGTTGGTGCTGAATTTACTCTTGTAGAAGGCGCTGGTGGCTGGTCTTTGCCAATTAATGACACGGAATATTTGTCTGACTGGGTAAAAGCGCGCGAAATCCCCGTCATTTTAGTTGTTGGTATGAAGTTAGGGTGTTTGAATCACACGCTACTTACAATTCAAGCGCTCAAAGAACAAGGTGTGAAATGTGTGGGTTGGATTGCAAATGAGATTGACCCAAACATGTCGGAGTTTGATGCAAACCTAGAAAGCTTGAAAGCGCGTATTGATGCACCTTTATTGGCTGTCGCACCATTTGCAAAAAGCAAAGCAAAATTGAAAATTTATCAGGCACTAACCGATCTTTTTGCAATTAATTTGTAAGGTAAACCCTTATAGCTAGCTATTAAAGCCAGATTTAGCATTTGGTTAAATTTAAAAAGTGATACATGTATAGGTATCACTTTTTATTTTGAGGTTTGTATTTAACAAAGAGAAATTTGAATAGATTAGAAAAATTCAAAGAATGAGATCACAAATTCGGTGCCCTTATTAGGCTCGCTTAATACTTCAACTTTCGCATTATGTTGCTGCAAAATGCTGTATGAAATAGACAAACCCAAACCAGTACCTTCACCGGGCGCCTTAGTTGTGAAAAAAGGGGTGAATATTTCTTTTATGTTTTCATGAGGAATGCCTTTACCTTCATCTTTTACACGCACCATGATTTTTGTACGCTCTCTATAGCAACGTACGTACAAAGTACCACCCTCAGCCATGGCCTGTTTTGCGTTAACAAACAGGTTTATAAAGACTTGTTGTAATTTACTTTCTATTCCTAGAATCGTGGCGCTTTCTAACAGGTCTGTTTCGATATGGTGTTTATATTTGAATTCATTGCTTACCATATTAAGAGATTTATTGATGACTTTGGTCACATCGATAGGTTCTAGTTCATCGTTCTCCATCCGAGAGAAAGTACTCAAATCAGCCACAATGGCTTTGACTCTTTCTAAGCCTTCGACTGAAGATTTTAAAATTTCGTCGCTGTCTTCAAATAAAAACGGCAATTCATATTCTTCATAGTTTTTGCTTAGTTGTGGCAACGAGGTACTCGAGGGCTCATCAGCAAGCGGCTGCAAAGCAGATTTAATATCCTTGATATAGTCAGCCATGGTATCGAGGTTACTTAATACAAAGCCAACCGGGTTATTAATTTCATGGGCAACACCAGCAGCAAGGAAACCTAGGGAGGCAAGCTTTTCTTGCCCAACCAGTTGCAATTGTGTTTGTTCTAAAACTTTATTTGTTTCTTCAAGGTTTATAAGCTGTTGTTGAAGTTCTTCTTCAGCTCTCTTTCTTTCTATGGCAATAGAAAGCATGCTTCTTGATGACTCAAGGGTTTGTAGTTTGGTGATATTGATATCTTGTTGGTCTTGATAGAGTAAAACTGCAACCCCCACAGTTTTTTTATCTTCTAGCGCGAGTGTGTATAAAGGCACCATAACGCAAAACTGATAAAAGTCTTGCGTCTCGTTACTTATCTCGTTGGTATCTATGAGTTGTGTCTCTTGCTCTTGCTGTAATAAATCATACAATTTCTCTCTATCAAGTTGTGCAAGAAAAGACTTCAACAGTTGTAAGTGTTCATTAATTTCAGATTCAGTACTTGACTGAGTATAGTATTGAAACTGGCCGTAATTACATTGATTATCAAGTTCAATAAATAAATTATCTGGTTTAGATAAAAACGCACAGGTTCTTTCGAGGTAGTTTTCAACAATTTTATTTAACGTCGGCTTACTCCAGGTTTCAGCTAAAAGCCCGGTTAAAAAAGACAGTTGAGTTTGTTGGTTTTCGACTTCCATACGCGTTTCATCATTTAAAACTTCTTGTTCTAAAAGCTCTCGAGTATAGTTTTCAAGCTGCATTTCGGCGAGCTTTCTGGCTGCTCGCTCTCGTTTCAGTGCGCGTTCAAGTACGTCTACTTTGTTTTGTGCTTCTTCACTCATAAAAACCTTACTTCTATATGACAAGCATCATCACCTTCATGTAAACATTTAGATTGAGAAATAGAGACTTCTTCACCGAAGTGTTTAGCTGCCCCTAAAATGAGTCCTTCAGATAAATGACATAGCTTTCGCTCTGAGTTATAAATCATTGTCAGGTGTTGATCACTTTGGTCTTTATAATCGAATTCAGGAAGATTTGAATCTGCGTAGATTTTTTTTACTTCGACGTGAATTAAGTTATCAACCATATATAAAAACGCATGTAGAGAGGGCGCTTTTTTCGCTTCACTGGGTGCCATAGGCATGAGTTTCGAAAACAAAAACTCTCCAAAAGTTCGAAGTAAGTCAGAAGCTGGTACGTTTAATGCTTCACAATAATAAGTGACGATGCTGAACATTTCGCTGTCATCGTACTTTATTGAAGATGTGTAGATCCCTTGAGAGGGAAGGTCGAGTGTATTTAACATGGTGTCCCATGCTTCTAAGCCATGATTGGTTTCTACAAACTCTTGTAGCGCGTTGAAAACACTGCCTTTCATATAAATCTCCACATTTCGTGTTATGAAGTTGATATTATTCTAAAATAGTGTCACTTTTTACATAACGCAATGTTTTAAAATCATTTGTAGAAACATAAGGTTTTATTAAATGTCTGATAAGTTGCCAATTTTAATTGTGGATGATGAGACACAAGTACTTAACGCTTTAAAACGGCTTTTTAGAAAGGAGTTTGAAGTGACTGTGTGTGATAAACCACTTGAAGCTGTAGAAGTTTTAAAGCAGCGTGAATTTGCAGTTATCATTTCTGACATGAAGATGCCATTGATGAGTGGTGCAGAACTACTTTCTCAGGCTTTTATCATTAATCCAAACACGGCTCGTATTCTGCTTACAGGCTACTCGGACATCGACTCAACTGCTTTAGCAATAAATGAAGGTAAGATTTCAAACTATGTCAGCAAGCCTTGGCGCAATGACGATTTAAAAGAGATTGTCATGCAGGCTTGTGATCAGTATCAATTGAAGCAGTCTGTTATTCGTTTGCAAAATGAGCTGGCAGAGAAAAATAAACAATTACAAAGTTACAATGATGAACTAGAAAGTAAAGTTCAGGCTCGAACTTCATCACTTTCTCAGCTTACTGACAAACTAAAAAACGTCAATCAAAAGCAGCGCAAACTGTTTCATGATGTCATTGAGATGATAAACCTTATCATTGAAGATACAACAGGCAGTGATGATGGGCATATAAAGCGTGTTGCCTCACATTGTAGGCTCGTTGCGAAACACATGGGACTAGAAAAGCCACTTATTACTCAAGCCTATTTAGCTGGTCTAATGCATGAAATTGGTAAAGTGTCATTACCAGATGAGCTTGTTAAATGCACTGAAAATGAACTGACAAAAGAACAGTTAACAGCAAAGCAGCAAAATGCCATCAAAGGTGCTGAAATTCTTCAAAAGCTTCCTAATCTACAAATTATAGGCAAAGGTATTTTGCATCAATACGAACACTATAATGGCACGGGCTTACCTGAGCATTTAATCGCAGACAACATACCGACGATCAGTCGTATTCTTACCATAGTAAATGATTACGATAAGTTATTAATCGGTCGTATTACAGGTGAGAAGATGCAACAAGATCAAGCTATGCTAACCATGAAAACCTTGGCAACTGAGTTTTATGACCCACACATTCTAGATGTGTATTTCGAATTACTGTCTAGTGGCAAAGTATTTGAAAATCATGATATTGATGTGTGTGTCGGGGTAAGTTGTTTAGAAACAGGTATGCATTTAACACAGGATCTATTGAATAAACAGGGCGCTGTGATTTTAACAGCTGGCACCGAAATCACACCGAGCATTATTGAAAAGTTACAAAAGTATCAAAAAGATTGGAATTATATTTTTAACGTGTTCGTGCATTAGTTGCTATTCTTAGCCACTCTCTGGTGGCTCTCAAAAAACCTTTAGTTTAAAATACCGCTTGTTTTATTTTATTATGCTATTTGGAGCTCGTTATTTTAAACGTATCTAATGTCACCATGCAGTTTGGTGCAAAACCGCTTTTTGAAAACATTTCTGTAAAATTTGGTGATGGAAATCGCTACGGCCTCATCGGTGCCAATGGATGTGGTAAATCGACATTCATGAAGATATTAGGTTCTGAGCTCGAGCCTTCTGCGGGTAACGTGAGTGTAGCTCCAAATATTCGTTTAGCGAAGCTTAATCAGGATCAATTCGCTTACGAGCAATACACAGTTATTGATACCGTTATTATGGGTCACAAAGAGCTTTGGGAAATTAAAGCAGAGCGCGATCGTATCTATTCTTTACCTGAAATGAGTGAAGAAGATGGTATGAAAGTGGCCGATCTTGAGACACAATTTGCTGAAATGGATGGCTACTCGGCAGAGGCAAAAGCAGGTGAGTTGCTTTTAGGTGTTGGTATTGGTACTGAGCAACACTATGGTTTAATGTCTGAAATTGCACCGGGTTTCAAACTTCGAGTGCTTCTGGCGCAGGTGCTATTTGCTGATCCTGACATCATGCTACTAGACGAACCAACCAACAACTTGGACATTTATACAATCAAATGGTTAGAAGAAGTACTTAACCAGCGTGATTGCACCATGTTAATTATTTCGCACGACCGTCACTTCTTGAACTCTGTTTGTACGCACATGGCTGACATCGACTACGGTGAATTACGCGTATATCCAGGTAACTATGACGAGTATATGTTTGCAGCGACTCAAGCGCGAGAAAAGCTACTAAATGAGAATGCCAAGAAGAAAGCGCAAATTGCAGAACTTCAACAATTCGTGTCTCGTTTCTCGGCAAATGCGTCAAAAGCAAAACAAGCCACATCTCGTGCAAAACAGATTGATAAAATTCAGCTTGATGAAGTTAAAGCGTCATCTCGTCAATCGCCGTTTATTCGTTTTGAACAAAGCAAGCAGCTTTTCAGAAATGCACTTGAAATTACCAATGTGTCACAGGGTTATGACAGCACTTTATTCTCAGGCTTAGAAGGTTTAGTTGAAGTGGGTGAGCGTATCGCTATCATTGGTGAAAATGGTGTGGGTAAATCAACGTTACTACACACGTTAGCGGGTCGTTTGGCACCTAAGGCAGGTGAGTTTAAATGGTCTGAAAATTCAAATATTGGTTATTATGCCCAAGACCATGCTGATGAGTTTGAGAAAGATCAAACCGTATTTCAGTGGATGGAGCAATGGCAGCAAGAAGGTGACGACGAGCAAGTGGTTCGTGGTTTCTTAGGTCGAATGCTTTTCTCACAAAATGACATCAAAAAGTCAGTAAAAGTCCTATCAGGTGGTGAGCAAGGTCGTATGTTGTTTGGCAAATTAATGATGCACAAACATAATATTCTGTTGATGGATGAACCAACAAACCACATGGACATGGAATCAATCGAATCCCTTAACTTAGCCCTTGAGCAGTACGAAGGTACTTTGTTGTTTGTGTCACATGACCGTCAGTTTGTATCATCGCTAGCAACCCGTATTTGGGAAATTAAGGACGGTAAAGTTATCGACTTTAAAGGTACATATGACGAGTACCTAGCCCAACAAGAAGCGGCTAACTAACCGCTTTATACAATGGTACTTTTCAATGGTATTACCTAACTAGATAGGTATAATACCCACATAGAAACTGCAGGCTTACCCCCAATAAGAGCCTGCAGTTTGTTTTTCTATCGTTCAAAACTTCTGAGGATTTATTATGACGGTTGGCATTATCATGGGCTCAAAATCAGACTGGCCTACTATGCAACATGCAGCAGACATGCTGGACAAGTTTGGCATCGACTATGAAACAAAAGTAGTTTCGGCTCACCGTACACCTCAACTTCTAGCTGATTACGCGTCAAGCGCAGCTGATCGTGGTATCAAAATTATCATTGCTGGTGCTGGTGGTGCTGCACACCTTCCGGGTATGGCGGCAGCTTTCACAAGCTTACCAGTGCTGGGTGTACCAGTTAAATCAAAAACACTTAACGGTGTTGATTCACTACTTTCAATTTGCCAAATGCCAAAAGGCGTAGCAGTAGGTACGTTGGCAATCGGTGATGCGGGTGCGGCTAACGCGGGCTTACTTGCAGCTCAGATTTTAGGTTGTCAACAGCCAGAAATCTTTGCAAAAGTTGAAGCTTTCCGTAAAGAACAAACAGAAACAATTTTAGCTAACCCAAATCCTGCTGAGTAATATGAACGTTTTAGTCCTTGGCGCAGGGCAACTTGCGCGAATGATGAGCTTGTCATCGAAGAATTTAGACATTCATGTTACAGCTTACGATGTTGGCTCTGAAAAAGTTATCGATCCTGTTACCTTTTTAACAGTTGAACAGTCATTACAACAAGCCATTGATTCTGCTGACGCTATTACTGCCGAGTTTGAGCACATCCCTTTAGATATTCTAAAGTTATGTGATGAAAGTGGTAAGTTTTACCCGGGCACAGAAGCCATAGCAACGGGTGGTGATAGAGCGAAAGAAAAAGCGCTGCTAGATACTGCAAAAGTAGCTTGTGCACCGTATAAAATAATCACTGAAAAGCAGCACTTGCTAGATTCGATTGATGAATTGGCAATGCCTTTGGTAGTCAAGACTTGCCAAGCTGGTTACGACGGCAAAGGCCAGTGGCGTGTAAAATCTTTGGATGAGGTTGAGCAAATTTGGGCTGAGATGTCTGAATTTTTAGCGAAAGATGCATCTCATCAAATTATTGCAGAGAAAATGATCCCATTTGATCGCGAAGTATCTATCATAGGTGTTCGTTCAAAAAATGGTGAGACTGCAATTTACCCTCTGACTGAAAACCAACATACCAATGGGGTCTTAACGCTTTCAATCGCGGGTAAAGAGAAAAATGCAATTCAAGCGCAAGCTGAGTCTGCGTTTAACGCTATCGCCAATGCATTAGACTATGTCGGTGTATTAGCCATAGAGTTTTTCGATGTAGATGGCACTTTATTGGTAAATGAAATTGCACCACGTGTACACAACTCGGGTCATTGGACTCAACAGGGGTGTCATGTTAGCCAATTCGAAAACCACATGCGTGCCGTTACAGGCCTTCCACTAGGTTCAACGGTTTTGAATCGCCCAACAGCGATGATCAACGTGCTAGGGCAAGCTGCTATTTCAAAAGCAGTATTGGCTGTTGCTGACACAACCAGCCATTGGTACGGCAAATCTGCAAAGCCAGGCCGTAAGATGGGGCATATTAACGTTTCAGCTAATAGCTTATCTGAACTAGGCGATAAACTTGCTGAGCTGGCAAAAGTACTGCCAGAACAAGATTACCCAGGTGTACAGGCAACTGCTGAGCAGTTAAAAGCACTATAATAAAAAAGCCGAGTTTAACTCGGCTTTTTTGACTCAAGTTACTTGAATTCAAGAAACTAAATAAGGCATTTGCACAGTGACTAGTCAGTCTATTAAACAGTTTTCGTTTATTGGGTTATTTGTACTTTGTCTAACAGGATTTATAGGTCCTGCATTCTCACTTCTTCTCGGTCTTGCTTTCACCCTGATTTTTACAAACCCATACTTGTCTTTAAGTAATCAAGCCAGCAAATGGTTATTAAAATTAGCTGTGATAGGACTTGGGTTTAATGTCGACTTTAATGACGTACTTGAAGTAGGGCGAAGCTCATTTGTACTTACCATTGTGAGTATTACTGCCATAATAGGGCTCGGTGAAATTTTAGGACAGCTCTTTAAAGTTAATAAAAACACCAGTGTGTTATTGTCTTTTGGTACAGCCATCTGTGGTGGTAGCGCAATTGCGGCAATGGCCCCGGTAATAAAAGCTAAACAGCACGAAATTGCGGTGTCACTCGCCATAGTATTTCTATTAAATGGCTTAGCTTTGTTAATTTTTCCTGCAATCGGGCATTACTTTCAGTTAAGCCAAGAACAATTTGCGATCTGGGCTGCGCTTGCGATCCATGATACGAGCAGTGTGGTGGCGACAGCTTCGACATACGGTCCAATTGCAGTCGGTATTGCAACAACAATTAAGCTCACTCGCGCTATGTGGATCATTCCATATACTGCTTTGGCCGGTGTATTTTGGAAAAGTGAAGAAAAGGCGAGCATTCCACTTTTCATTGTGGGTTTTTTATTCGCCGCGCTTATTAACACTTACCTTCCTGAATATTCATCTTTTTGGCAGTTGGGTTATGCAGGAGCAAAACATGTACTTTATGCCTGTTTATTTTTAGTCGGATCAAGTGTGTCTCTGGCTATGTTAAAACAAACAGGGTGGCGCCCTCTAGCAATGGCAACTTTACTTTGGTGCATTGTCAGTTCAGTGATATTGTTACTCATCACCGATGGAGTGATAAATTAATGCAAATTTCTTGGAACTTTTCAAAAATGGACTAGTCTTAGGTAATGAGGCGCGGATAGGCCTCATTTCATAATCGTTGTTCATCAACGACTATGTGAGCGCAGAGAGTATTTGGCCAGCATCCTATGCTGGCCTTTTTTATGTTCATATACCCCAATGTTTTACTGCAAGAATTACGCACTTCCTTAATTATTGTTATTTTATCTAAAATTATTCGTATTCTATCGTCGCATTTGCTTAAATTGACCTAGTCTAACAAGTTGAAGAATAACTATGATCAAACACTCTCTAATTTCTGCTGCGGTTGCAGCGAGCCTGTTCTTAACAGGTTGTCAAACAACCACATCGACAGACGCGGTAAAGGCTGAACCAGCTTCAAACTTCGCCCCTGTTGTGGCTACGCCTTTAGATTTTGGTGGTGAGAACATCACATTAAAGCAAGCAATGGCACACCCTGATTGGTTGGGTCGTCAACCTGAGCGCGCATTTTGGGCTGCAGATAGCCAAACTGTGATTTTCAACCGCAAGCAAGCGGGGAATGAATTACGCGATACGTTTGCTGTTACAGCTGGTAAAGCGCCTACGCAAGTTGTATTAAACCAACTTCATACAGTTGGTGCAAAAAACGCGGTTTATTCAAAAGATGCTGCAGTGCAAGCCTATACGTTTGAAGGCAATGTGTTTGTTAAGAACATCAAAACGGGCGCAATCAAGCAGCTTACACAGAGATCTGATAGAGCACGCTCTTTACAGTTTTTAAACTCTGGTGAATTAGCTTATCGCACTGGTAATAGCTTCTTTAGCGTTGATATTAATTCAGGTCTGACTAAAGAGCTTGTTAAATTACATCTAGCTGACAAACCTAAAGGTACGCAAGAGCCATCAACTTACATTGCCAAAGAACAACACAAGTTGATTGATTTTGTAAAGCTTACGCATAAAAACGCACTAGATAAAGAACAGCGCAAAGAGCAATTAAATGCTGAAAATGACACAATTGCGTCAAACCAATTTTATCTTGGTAAAGGTAACCGCCTTGTAGAGGCAAGCCTTTCTCCTGAAGGTGACAAACTTATCGCCGTTGTGACAAAGAGCACACCATGGCGTGCTGATACTGACATTATGCCTAATTATGTATCACAAAACGGTGACATCGAAGCAGTCCCTGCTCGTCGTCGCGTAGCTGATTCGAAGCCATCTAGCTCAGACGTCATTTTCATTGATATCGCAACTAAAGCACAAACAACTTTAAGTTATGAAACACTACCGGGCTTTGATGAAGATGTTTTAGCAGCTGAGAAAGCAGAGAATGCAAAAGCTGAAGGTAGAACTTACGAATCAAAACGTGAACCTCGTCACATTAATTTGATGATGGACTGGGGCTGGGGCCAAAGTGCAGTGCAGTGGAATTCAACTGGTTCTCAAGTTGCTGTAATGCTTGAAGCATGGGACAACAAAGACCGTTGGATAGCAACCGTTGACTTTGACAATAACGAGTTTAAATCACAACATCGTTTACATGACGATGCATGGGTGAACTACACTTACAATGATTTTGGTTGGATGAACAATTCAGATACGTTGTATTACTTGTCAGAAGAATCAGGCTATAGTCATATTTATACTAAACCTGTAAATGGCAAAATAAAGCAACTTACTAAAGGTCAATTTGTTGTATCACACCTAACGCTAAGCAAAGATGATTCACAAATCTATTTTAAAGCGAATGTTAAGCACCCAGGTATTTACGAAGTTTATCGCGTGAATACGCAAACAGCTGAAAAAGTGGCGCTAACTGACTTAGATGGTATGACGGATTATGAATTGAGCCAAGATGAGCAAAAACTATTGCTTAATCACTCAAAGATCATGATGCCGAATGAATTATATGTTGCAGATGCTAAGCAAAACGCACAAGTAACGCGACTAACAAATACTGTTTCTGACGAGTTCTTAAATAAAAAGTTAATTGCACCAAAAATCGTTGCTGTGCCTTCGAGTCATACTGATCAACCAATCTATGCAAAAGTGTATTACCCAGCTGACTATGTAGAAGGTGAGACTGGTAAAACTCGTAAAGCTGTTATCTTCAATCACGGTGCGGGTTACTTACAAAACTCACACATGGGTTGGTCTGGTTACTTCCGTGAGTTTATGTTCCATTCACTGTTAGCAAGTGAAGGCTATGTGGTCATGGATATGGACTACAGAGCGTCTAAAGGTTACGGCCGTGATTGGCGTACAGCTATTTACCGCCAAATGGGCACACCTGAAATTCAAGATTTAGAAGACGGCGTTAAATGGATGGCTGAAAATGTGAATGTTGATACTGGCGCAGTAGGTACCTATGGTGGTTCTTACGGTGGCTTCATGACATTTATGGCACTGCTTACAAAGCCTGATTTATTCCAAGCGGGCGCAGCACTTAGACCTGTGTCTGATTGGGCATACTACAATACGCCATACACGTCTAATATTCTTAACCACCCAGATGTTGATCCGATTGCGTATCGTCGTAGTTCTCCAATCTACTTTGCTGAAGGTTTAGAAAAGCCATTACTTATCAACGCACCAATGGTTGATGATAATGTTTTCTTCCAAGACGTTGTTCGACTTGTACAACGCTTTATCGAGCTTGAAAAAGAAAACTTCGAAACAGCGATTTATCCAGTTGAGCCACATGGATTTAGACAGCCAACGGGTTGGTTAGATGAGTACCGTCGTATTTATAAGTTGTTTAAAGAGCATCTTTAAAACATAAAATGAATAGTAAGGGCCTTTATAGGCCCTTTTTTATGGAATCAAAAAATATACTGTTTATTTATACAGTAGCTTGGTTTTGTCCAATAACATTATTACAGCGCGTTTTGTCCAATTTTCACAATTGAGCAAAATTGGACATTTTAAACTCATGTTTACATTGGATTTTTCTTGTGCGAATATTGGGACACGTAATATAGCCCGTTTTGCCTGTATTTTTATGGGTAATTTGGGAGAGAATAAGCTGTTAGGCTACTTTCATAAACGGAGTTTAAATGTCAGAGTATTTTGCCAAAATCAATTGGGTTAGAGATAGTAATGAAAGTTATATTGATAACAAATATAGCCGAGGGCATGAATGGATTTTTGATGGTGGCGTAACCGTTCAAGCCTCTTCTTCACCTCACGTAGTTCCTTTACCTTATTCCGTTGAAGCAAATGTAGACCCAGAAGAAGCATTTGTTGCGTCTCTTTCTAGTTGCCACATGTTGTTCTTCTTATCAATTGCAGCCAAAAGAAGATATGTTGTAGATTCATATGTAGACGATGCTGTAGGTATTATGGAGAAAGATAGCGATGGTAAAATTTCAATGACTAAAGTTACACTTAGACCACATGTTCAGTTTTCGGGTGATAAAAAACCAACGATGGAACAACTTGAAAAAATGCACCATCAATCACATGATCAATGTTTTATTGCTAACTCAGTAAAAACTGAAATTGTTACGGAAATCGTAGCCTAACAAACTGTTAAACAAGGACAAAAAACAGTTGGTTTTTGCTCCTTCGTCGCTTATTTTAACCAACTATTTTATTGCCTGTTAACAGAGCGTTATATTCTCGGAGGGAACGGTGCATTCAAAAGGATTTTATATTTGCGGTTCGTTAGTTACTTTACTTTCAATTTTAATAATCTTTTTTGAACAGATTCCTTACATAAAATATAAAGATAAATATATTGCTGTAAGTCACGTAGAAATTGAACATGGTAAAACGTTAGAGCTAGAAAAAGCTGCATTTGATTTAGCAATTAAAAACCAAGATTTGGAAATGTTAAAAGCTATTTATTATCAAAGGCTATCTGCGGAGCAAAGCTCTAAAGAATTATCTGTTAAAGGTTTAGATGTAGCTAAAGCTCTAGCTCAACTTATAATAATTATTACCGTTACCTTTATGTTAATCGGTTTTGCGAAGCAAAGAGAATATAACAAGCAACTAAAGCGGGACAAATAAAGCTTGGCTTTTGTCGCTACGCTCAAAATTTTAGCCAAGCTAATTATTTGCCCCTTAGTGGGGCGTTATATTGCAAATGGAGTTCAGGTGAAAAAAACGATATTCTTATTTTTTTTAATATCTTTTAACTCTCTAGCTGGAGGTTATTATCAAAATGTAAATCAAGGATATGATCCTATTACAGGCCTGTTTTACTATCCTGTAAAACATAAACCTGAATCAGGAGGAATGTTTTCAAGTAAATCAAACACTCGCATTAAAAACATTCTCATTTTTGATCCAACCTCTGAAACAAAGTCATTTTTGTTTAAACCTGAACAAGTATGGAATATTCAAACATTTACTTTTGAAACAGTCTTAAACTCTAGCGGTGTTCAATTTTTCAATAGCAGTTACATCGCTCTAAATAACTCTTCCGAAATTTCTAGAAAACTAAAAGATAAGCTTCTTATTATTACTGAGTCAGAGAAATCAAAAAAATTAACTATGTGGTTTGCAACCAAGTCGGGTAAAGACCTAAAACAAGTGCATACCTTTCATAAATCAACCAAGTGGCACATTGATGTGAAAAATTCCAAAATTAGGTTTATCACTCACAAAAATGAAGTTAACTTCAAAAGTATTGAGTGGTAGCAATATAACAAGCAATTAAACAGGGATTAAAAACAGCGGGCTCTTCGCTTCGCTCAATTTTAGCCCACTATTTTTAACCCGTTAATCGGACGTTATATTTCACGGAGAAGTCCAGTATGAGTGAACAACAAATCGTTTATTCCTTCGCTTGGTTTCAGCCTGAAGAATGGCAAAAGCTAAAGGAAACTGTAGAAGATCCTGAAACACTGGATGATACATACCAAGAATGGCGGCACAATGCAGAATCTGTCATCACAGAGCTTCGAAATGATGGGCATCAAGTGAAGAAAATATCAATTAAAATTAGTAAATTGCTAGATTGGTGCGAATTAAAAGGTTTAAAGCCAAATGGTAAAGCTAGATCTGAGTACGCAGCTTTTCTAGCTGAACAGAGAAGTAAGTGAAATATAACAAGTGCCTAAACCAAAGGACGCAAAACAGCAGGCTTGCGCTCCTTCGTCGCTAATTTTAGCCTGCTATTTTACGCCGGTTAGGCAAGCGTT
>NZ_PPSW01000021.1 GCF_005876835.1 Pseudoalteromonas phenolica | reverse complement strand
CGAAGGTAAATGTGGCGGCAAGGCTAAAAAAGAAGGCAAGTGCGGCGAAGGTAAATGCGGCGGCAAAGCTAAAAAAGAAGGCAAGTGTGGCGAAGGTAAATGTGGTGGCGCTCACTAATTCTTAGTGTTCTTCTTTGAGGCAGGTTATCTGCCTCAAACTTCTTAGCAAAATTTCCTCTTATTTTATTATCCAGAACTCAGGTTAAATACAAGCCATGAACTCAAAGGTATTAATATGGTAGTTAATGACATAGGCATGGTCGGTCTAGGCCTCAGACGTGAAATGTTGGATGACTTTATTGAGTCACCACCGGGTCAAGTCGATTTTCTAGAAGTGGCGCCCGAAAATTGGTTAAAAATGGGCGGGAAATTTGGTAAGCAGTTTAAGCAACTTACCGATAAGCATACCTTTATTTGCCACGGCTTATCGCTCTCATTAGGCTCTCCAGAGCCACTTGATATAGAATTTGTAAAGTCTCTTAAAAGCTTCTTCAAAACTCACAATATCAAACTCTATAGTGAGCATTTGAGCTACTGCTCGGGTACAGGTCATATGTATGATCTGATGCCAATTCCATTTACTGAAGATGCAATTAAACACGTAGCTGGTCGAATTAAACAAGTACAAGATATTTTAGAGCAGCGGATCGCTGTCGAAAATGTTTCTTATTATGCCGCACCCGGTCAAGAAATGTCAGAGCAAGAATTTACGCTCGAAGTTTTAAAGCAAGCCGACTGTGACTTACTACTTGATGTAAATAATATTTATGTAAACAGTGTCAACCACGGTTACGATGCAATCGGGTTTTTACAAGCCATGCCAAGTGAACGTATTGTATATGGTCATGTCGCTGGACATTATGAAGAAAGTACTTCTTTATTAGTGGATACCCATGGTGCAAATGTATGTGACCCAGTTTGGGATTTACTCGAGAAAGCCTATGATTATCATGGTTTGTTTCCTACTTTGCTCGAACGTGACTTTAATATTCCGAGCATGTCAGAAGTGCTGAGCGAAGTAGACATAATTAAAAAACTTCAGACGGAGTTTTTGCCTAAAAGTGAAGGGGTTGCCTAGTGTCATTCATCGATGTTCAAAATGCATTTATGGCTCATATTCGTGATCCCGATAATGTTGAAAAACCTGATGATGTAACTGAAGAAAGAATGACAGTTTATAAAGAGCTGTTTTTTAATAACGTTGAAGGGTTTGTTAGCTCAGCCTTTCCGGTTCTTAAAAGTCTATATTGTGAATCACATTGGCAGACACTTGTTCGCACTTTTTTTGTTAGCCATGATTGTTCATCTCCGTATTTTCTCGACATCAGTGCAGAGTTTTTAGCTTTTCTTCAGCATGAATATATTATACAAGAAAATGACCCCATATTTATGTTAGAGCTTGCACATTATGAGTGGGTTGAATTGGATGTGTCGGTTTGTTTTGAAGATGAAATGCAAAAACCGCTTACAAAGATAGACAATCAGCCTTTATATCTGTCAAACACTGCACGTAACTTGTCTTATCAATACCCAGTTCATCAAATTAGTGAAGACTTTCAACCGACTGAGCCCAGTGAACAACCTCATTATTTCGTTGTATATCGTGATGAAGAGGAAGACGTGGGTTTTATCGCTTCAAACCCTATGACCGCGATTTTGCTAGAGCAACTAGATAATAATCCGGGTATTAGCTTGTTAGAGCTTGTGTCAAAAGTGCATGAAATTATTCCACAATTTAGTGGGGAGCAGCTAATAGGTGGTGCAACTCAAACATTAAACGCTTTGGCAGAGCTGGGTGTGGTAGTCACTAAATAATTTTTTTGTGTAACCAGCTTAGCGGTTTTTTGCACTTCTCACTTTAACGCATAGCTCGGATCGTCTATTATGAGCGCCGTTTTTTCGTGCTTAAAAATTTATAGGTGTACTATGTCAAAGGGTGATTTTAAAGATCCGTTTAATGCTAAATACTTCATTGCTTTCTTAGCAGTTTTTGTTGGTATTGGCTGTCTAAATGCAATTCTTGGTTTAGCAACGGCTTTTGCAGCTTAATCATCAAATAAACTAAAGACATTTTGTCTAAACTAAAGGCTACGTTATGTAGCCTTTTGTCGTTTTATTGCGCAAACAAGCTAAAAACATGGCTTTGTGATTTCTCAAAGTTTCAACTTTTCTCATTCTTGTTATAATCACTTTCTTTACAAAATAGAAAGCTTCATTATGACACAAGCTAATCTCACGCTGATCAAAGACAGTATCGCTACGGTACCTAACTACCCTAAAGAAGGTATTATGTTCCGTGACGTAACCACTTTACTTGCTGATCCAAAAGCGTTTAAAGAAACGATTAATGCATTCATTGCGGCATACAAAGATCAAGGCTTTACTAAAATTATTGGTACAGAGTCGCGTGGTTTCATTTTTGGCGCACCTTTATCTTATGCGTTAGGTATTCCTTTTATTCCAGTACGCAAGCCAGGTAAATTACCGCGTGCAGTGATAAGCCAGTCTTACCAGTTAGAGTATGGTGAAGATGTGCTTGAGTTACATACAGATGCAATTGTTGAAGGCGACAAAGTATTGTTAGTTGACGACTTACTTGCAACAGGTGGCACGATTGAAGCAACAGCTAAGCTTGTGCAGAAGCTTGGCGGTAATGCAACTGACGCAGCTTTTGTTGTATCGCTACCGGAACTAGGCGGTGAGCAACGTGTTGCAGACTTAGGTATTAATATTCTTAAGTTAGTTGAGTTCGAAGGCGAATAATATGAGTTATCAAGTCCTAGCACGGAAGTGGCGTCCGCAAACTTTTCACCAACTTGTCGGCCAAGAGCATGTCAAACAGGCGCTTGTAAATGCCCTCAATGAGCAAAGGTTGCACCACGCTTATCTTTTCACTGGGACTCGGGGCGTTGGTAAAACCACCATCGCCCGTATATTCGCAAAAAGTCTAAACTGCGATGAAGGGATCACTTCAAACCCGTGTGGCAAGTGCCAAAGCTGTTTAGATATTGAAGCGGGTAAATTTATTGATTTAATAGAAATCGATGCTGCTTCCAGAACGAAAGTTGAAGATACGCGAGAGATCCTCGACAATGTTCAATATGCGCCGACTCGCGGTCGCTATAAAGTGTACCTCATCGATGAAGTGCACATGCTGTCAAAGCACAGTTTTAACGCGCTATTAAAAACACTCGAAGAGCCGCCAGAGCATGTAAAGTTCTTATTGGCGACGACAGATCCGCAAAAACTACCGATTACTATTTTGTCACGTTGCTTACAGTTTAATTTGAATGCGATGTCACAATCGCAAATTGTATCGCAGCTCACTCATATTCTGCCGCAAGAGCAAATTCAGTTTGAAGAGCCAGCCTTAAAAGCACTGGCGAAAGCCGCTGATGGCAGTATGCGTGATGCCTTGAGTTTGACTGATCAGGCCATAGCGCAAACCAATGCTCAGCTTACTTTAGCTGCTGTTCAAGACATGCTTGGTCTGATGGATGTAAGTCATGCCGTGAGTATTTTGGCTTCAGTACTTTGCCAAGATGCACCGGCAGTGTTGGATGAAGTTGCACAAATTGCAGTTAAAAATGGTAACTATCTTGCCGTTTTAGACGATTTAATCGCTCTTCTACATGCCATTCAGCTCACACAATTGGTGCCGCAGGCAGCAAAAATATCGGTATTTTCAGAATCTGATATTGCAACACTGAGTGAGCAGATCAACCCGCAGCAAGTACAGCTATTTTATCAATTGCTGTTAAATGGTAAAAAAGATCTTCAGTGGGCACCAGAGCAAAAACTTGGCTTTGAAATGGTATTGCTGCGTTTAATTGCGTTTGAGCATGCAGATAGTCAGCCTTCTGTCACGTCTAATGTCCAAGCTGACCCTGCATCAAACAGCGCTGTTCAAGCTCAGCCTGCAAATACTGCGTCACCAAGACAAGGCTTGCAAGATATTCGCGCTCGCTTAAAGCAAAATAATGCGCCAGCAGGTGGGAGTAACACTCAGCAACCTCATGCTACACCTGAGATACCTGTACAATCAGCAACGCCTCAGGTTGAAGCAGAACCTGCCCAAGTTCAGCCTATGCAGGCAGAATCAAGCCTTCAGTCAGTAATGGAACATGGTGTTACTAATCAGCCTTCAGAGTTAACTCAACCTGTAGTACAAGGCGCAGATGTACATTCGCCTGTTGAGCAACCCCACTACCAACAGAATGTTGAAAGCAATGCGCTTAAACAGCATGTTCAGCAAAATCCGCAAGGACCAGCGCAACAAGAATATGCGCCAGAACATCAAGAGCAAGAACTAGCCGCGCAATATGAGCAAGTGATGCAAGATGCGCAAGAGCAAGGCTATACGCCGGCTTATGAACCTCAGGCTACACAACAAGCGCAACAAGACGCTAGCTCTCAAAATTCAGAGTCAGCTTCTGCACGCTTACAAGCTCAACAAGGGCAGGCACAATCTGCCATTGCACGTATTTTGCAAAACCGAAACATCTCTGGGGCAGGGCAGTTATTATCAGCTCAAGGAGATGAGCCAAAAAAGTCTGAGGCGCAAAACGCGCCCGACTCAAATGTGGCGCAAGTAACACCGAAGAAAAAACCAGTTCCATTTAGCGAAAGACACAAAGCGGACGAAAGCAAACTGGCGCCTGAGTTATTAGAGCAGATTGCACCGCAAACTTCGCAAGCACAAGAAGCGCCTATAGAAGAAGCCGTGCCCGTACCTGAAGGGTTCGCTAGCCCAATCAGTGAAATTCGTTTTGCCCATCAGCAAGATGACTGGGCTAAGTTGATTGAGAAAATGGCATTGGGTGGTCGTATGCGTCAGTTTGCACTGCATTCGATTTACCACTACGAGAATAATCAAGCCAACATTCAAGTTGATATTAGTCAGCGCCATTTAGACAGTGCTATTTTAAGACAAAAGCTTCAAGTAGCGTTGAACGATATGTACGGCTCAGATGTTGAACTTATCGTTGAATTTGCAGAAGGGGTGATAGACTCACCGTATCTAATTCAACAAAAAATAGATGCACATAGGCATCAGCAAGCGATAGAAACGATTAATCAAGACCCTATTGTATTACAACTTATCGAGCAATTTAGTGCCGAGGTCGATGAAAATACCATACAGGCATTGTAATCGAGTACAATAGACCTTATCTTTTAGCCAAATAAAATATATGTAAGAGAGCGTATTATGTTTAAAGGTGGAATGGGCAATATCATGAAGCAGGCTCAGCAGATGCAAGAGCGCATGGAAAAAGCCCAAGAAGAGATCAAAAGCCTAGAAGTAACAGGCGAAGCAGGTGCAGGCCTAGTTAAAGTAACTATGCTGGGCAGCCACAACGTTAAGCGCGTTGAAATTGACGAAAGCTTAATGGAAGACGACAAAGACATGATTGAAGACCTGCTAGCTGCTGCTGTAAACGATGCCGTGCGTCGTGTTGGTGAAGAGTCAGCTAAACGTATGTCTGATGTTACTGGCGGTATGCAGATGCCTCCAGGTATGAAAATGCCGTTCTAAGCTTAATGTTTTGAATTAAAAGGTTTTTATTCTATTTATCCCCGCTAGGGGACAAATGGGGGACAAAAACTAATGAAAGCTCAGGTAATAAATCGCCCGAGCTTTTTTATTTTTTATGAGAAAAAATAAACATATAACCCCCTCAAATACTAAGCAGTAATATTTTTAGCATCTAAAAAAGCTAGTAACATTAATGTACGCATCAAAGGCTGACAGCAAACCTAATACTACTAAGGTTGCAAAAACATCATTTCATAGTGTTCTGAAACAATCATATAGTTTTAGTGTTTTGTATTTAATAGCCTGTTAGCAATTAAGTAATGTGAATAACTCAATTTTTCAGTCGGATTGAATGCACCAGCCCTAATTCGTTGCATACAATTCAAGGCGATTTAATAGCTAAAAAGTGAACGCTTGTACCTTGATTAAATAGTTAGCTGAGTTTAATGTTTTGTTTCAGTTTTGAAACAGGCCGACTGATACTTACTGACTTTTAAATATCTGTTTGAGCTAGTGTGCAAGATGCATTAGCTCATTTTTATACCTTTAGTAACGCTTGTTGATTGAATTTTCAGTCAAATAAACCTTCTTATTACTCATTATTTTCAATGTAACTATTTTATTTAGAACTATACTTTTTGCATGTCTTCTATTCTGCAACGAGAAATAAGTGCAGGTTAATCAAAATCAATTAGAGCTCGAAAATAAACAACTCAAAGAGCGTCTTTCTGAAATTTCACACGAAAGAGATAAATATAAAAAACTATTTGAGGTTTCAGCCGATGCCTTATCTATCATAGATCTTGATTCAGGAAAGTTTATAGAGTGCAATCAGGCTGCAGTTGATATGCATGGCGTGCAAAGTATTGACTGTTTTTTAGAATTAAGCCCTGCTGATTTATCACCTGAGTATCAAAACTGCGGTCGCAGTTCAGATGACATGGCAAGAGAATACATAGAGCAAGCAATAAAAGTTGGCCCACAATTATTTCAATGGACACATTCACGTGCTGATGCAAGTACTTTTCCTTGTTTGGTATCTCTAACCCCCCTGATTGTTGGTGAAACTCGATTAATCTTAGCAATTGGTAGAGATATTTCTGAGTTAATGAAGGCTGAAGCTAAACTTGAGTCATTATCTTTTAAGAGTAAAGCGCTCGAGGAAGCGGTTTTAGAAGAACAAGAAAAGTTTGAAAAATTTGTCAATCTTGCACCTGTTGGCATAGCAATTAACTCAATAGAAGATGGCAGTTTTGATTTTGTTAATCTTGAATTTAGCAAAATGACAGGTTATTCGATCGAAGAGTTAAACAATATGGATTATTGGGCGTTAACGCCTAAAAAGTATGAACAGCAAGAAGCAGAGCAATTAGAGTCATTACAAAAATTTGGTTCTTATGGGCCTTATCAAAAAGAGTATATAAAAAAGAATGGTGAGACTAATCCCGTTCTTCTCTCCGGAATTAAAATAACAAATAAACATAACCAAAATTTTATTTGGTCAGTCGTACAAGATATTTCAGAACAAAAGCGCACTGAACGCGAAATACATGAAGCAAGAGAGAAAGCTGATGCACTGGCTTTACGTCTGCAGTTAGCAAACGACTCTGCTGGTATCGGGGTTTGGGAGTGGGATATACAAAGCGGGGAGTTAGTTTGGGATAAATGGATGTACAGTCTGTATGGTATTTCTGAATCGCAATTCTCTGGTGCCTATGAGGCTTGGGTCAATAGTGTGCATAAAGATGATATAGACGATGCCAAAACACAATTAGACAATGCCATTAAAGGCAAAGCTGTATATAAGCCTGAATTTAGAGTGACACACCCAAATGGAGATATCAAAACACTCAAGGCAAGTGCCGAGGTAATTCGAGACTCAAAAGGTAGGGCGTTAAAAGTGATAGGTGTTAACTATGACGTGACTGACCGAGTAGAAGCGATGAAAACGCTCACAGAAGCAAAGAAAGCGGCAGAAAAAGCTGTAAAAGCAAAAAGCGATTTCTTAGCCAACATGAGTCATGAAATTCGTACTCCTATGAATGCGATTTTGGGGGCACTGCAATTACTCAAAGGTGCCAAACTATCACCTGATTTAAAAACGGTATTAAGGAACGCTGTGTTTTCAGCGCGAAGCTTGCTGACGATTATTAATGATATTTTGGATTACTCAAAAATTGAAGCGAACAACTTACAGCTAGAAGACGTGCAGTTTTCAATTACAGAGACACTTGAGTCAATTAAATATGATTTAGATCCTATCGTAAGTTGCAAGCCAATCGCATTCACAGTCAATAGAGCACAAAACCTCAGTGAGTATTGGGTAGGCGATCTAGTTAGGGTTAAACAAGTTATCTTAAACCTGACTTCTAATGCCGTGAAATTTACTGAAAAAGGCTACGTAGAATTAAATGTTTATTGCTACTTTGACAATAAAAAAGAGGGGTTATTCATTGAGATTATTGATACTGGTATAGGTATGACTCAAGAGGCAACGCAGCGTGTGTTTGAGCGTTTTGAGCAAGCTGATAAGTCAACAACTAGAAAATACGGTGGTACAGGATTGGGGATGTCTATTACCACCAATTTAATTAAAATGATGCATGGAACAATAGATATACAAAGCACTTTAGATGAAGGTACAAAGGTCACTGTGTTTTTGCCTTTGAAACCAGTTGACTTTGTTTCAAATACCCAAATTGTAAGAGCACTGTCAGCCCCTAATTTAGAAGGCAAAGCCATTTTAGTTGCAGAGGATAACCCGATAAATAAAGTTGTTATTGATTCTATGCTTAAGCCAACAAAAGCGCATATTATGATTGTTGAAAATGGCAAACAAGCGGTAGAAATAGCTCAGAATCAGCAATTTGATTTAGTCTTAATGGATATTCATATGCCCATAATGGATGGTCTTGAAGCGCAATCAATTTTAAAAGAGCGTGTTCCGCACTTACCTGTCATTGCCTTAACAGCCAATGTAATGAAAGAAGATATAGAAAAATATTTAAGTCGTGGGTTCTTAGCACATATTGCAAAACCAATAGAAATGAATAGTTTATATGGTACTTTGAATTATCACTTACTTGGAAATAAGTCGAATTAGGTCAGATTTAGAGTTTATTGGGTCGTTAAAGCTTAAAGAAATACAAGCATTTTTTGTAATGGGTATGTGCTCTAATTAAATGTGTTTAGTAAGCATAAACCCAGTTAGACACTGAGTTTATGCTTTTATGGCTTAAAGCTTATTACCAGATGCGTACACGCTCTTCAGGTTTAAGATATAACTTATCACCTGGTTTTACGTCGAACGCTTTGTACCATGCATCATGGTTACGAGGTGCAAGTGCACGGAAGCGACCTGGTGCGTGTGTACCTGCGCGAAGCTGATTAAGCATGCTTTGCTCAGTACGCTTTTCTTTCCAAACTTGTGCCCAAGCTAAGAAGAAACGTTGATCGCCAGTTAGGCCATCGATAACTGGTGCTTCTTTACCATTTAAGCTCAGCTTGTACGCGTGGTAAGCCATTGCTAAACCACCTACGTCACCAATGTTTTCACCAAGGCTGTTACGGCCGTTTACGAAGTTACCTTCGATTGGCTCGTATTGGCTGTACTGAGCTGCAAGCTTGTCAGCTTTTGCTTCGAATGCTGCTCGGTCTGAGTCAGTCCACCAGTTACGTTGGATACCTTCAGCATCAGACTTAGAGCCTTGGTCGTCAAAACCGTGGCCCATTTCGTGACCGATAACTGCGCCGATGCCACCGTAGTTCACCGCTGCATCAGCATTTGGATCGAAAAATGGTGGTTGTAAAATCGCTGCAGGGAATACAATCTCATTAAATGAGCTGTTGTAGTATGCGTTTACTCTTTGTGGTGTCATACCCCAACGGTTTCGGTCAGTTTTTTCAAGCTCTTTTGATGCGCTGTCATCTCTGAAGAATTGACGCAGGTTTTTAACATTGCCCATTAGGTCATTGTTTTTAAGTGCTAGGCCATCAAATGACTGCCATACATCCGGATAACCAATTTTAGGTACAAATGCCGCTAGTTTTGCTTGCGCATTTACTTTTGTTTCTTCGCCCATCCAGTCTAGACCTTCAATGCGCTCGCCAAGGGCTTTACGCAGGTTTTCAACCAGCTCTGACATTTGTTCTTTCGATGACTCAGGGAAGTGCTTATCAACGTACACTTTACCAATTGCAAAGCCTAAAGATTGTGTACCAGACATTTGGCTCACAGCACGCTTCCAACGTGGACGAGGTTCTTGCTGACCACTCAGGTGCTTACCATAGAACTCGAAAGATGCGTTGAAGATATCTTCTGAAAGCAGGTTTGCATTGCCACTGATAGCGTGGAAAGTCAGGTAATCTTTCCAAACAGCAAGGTCTTGTTTATTCACAAGGTCAATCATTGCTTTGATTGGCTCAGGCTGAGACATATTTAGCTGAGGTACTTTGTAACCTGTTTGTGCAAAGTACAGATCCCAATTGAAACCAGGGTATTCTTTAGCTAAATCTTCGCGTTTGATTTGGTTTAGTGTCAGGTCGCGGTTACGACGCTTTTCACGTGGCCAATGGCCTTCAGCCATTTTAGTTTCTAGTGCAAGGATCGCTTGGGCGCGCTCAGTTGTATTCTCTAAGCCTGCAAATTTAAGCATGTTTGCGATATGAGCAACATATTCTGCGCGTGTCTTCTCAAAACGCTCTGCTTCTTCTAAATAGTATGAACGATCTGGTAAACCTAGACCGCCCGCACCCATAGACATTTCATATTTATTAGGATCAAGGCGATTAAACCACATGCCACCGCCAATCGGTGAGTTTACGCCTGATAGCCAAGACTGACCGAATGCTTTTGTTAGGCCGTCAGTATTATCAATGGCTTTGATCTCATCAAGTAGGCCTTGAATTGGTGTGATCCCTAATTTGTTAAGGGTTTCAACATCCATAAATGCGTTGTAGAAATCAGCAATCAATTGCTCTTCTGCATTTAAGTTATCGCGAGAAATAATGTCTTCGATGATGGCGTTAACTTGCTTTTCACTGCGCTCAGCAAGTGACGTGAATGCGCCGTAACGCGTTTTGTCAGCAGGCATTTCGTAGTTTTTATACCAAGTGCCACTTGCATACATGAAGAAGTCGTCACCAGGTTTAACGCTTTCATCACGTGCTGTTAGGTCAACACCGAATGTGCCTAGTTCAGCTTTGCCAGCTGTTTGTTCTACTTGTTGTACTTTTTCAACTTTTGGTTCTGACTCAGAACAGCCAGCTAAAAAGACAGCGGCTAAGGCTGTCGCAATAACAGTTCTTTTCATTGTTATCTTCTCTTTTTAATTGAGTAAAATCTCAATCTATGTTTTAAGTAAGAAATGTTCCTCATTAAACAACAATTGAGGAATAAACCCATTGTCAGCCGACAAACAGTGAAGGGCAAGTTTTTTAGGTAAATGAGGGGAAAATACCGTTGAATAGTGAAAGTTCGTGTTAACTTTCTCTAAAAATGACGTAAATTAGATGAACGATGTCTAACTACAAATTTTTGCAAATAATGAAAGATGCCAAATGCAATGAATGAAAAAAAGCGCACAAAGCTTTTTCCATACAACTTCAGATTATTACTGTTAGCTATGTTGCTTATGCATGTGCTTATGGCAATGGCATCGTTCTACCCACCTATTATATCTAATTTAGGGTTAGTGCCTCAGCTCCCCGAGCGTTTATACGGTATTTTTACAGCACCTTTCATCCATGCGAGTTGGGGCCACTTAACCGGTAATACGGTCGGTTTATTCATCAGCGGGTATTTAGCGAGTCTGCAGAATGGGTTTAAGCGTGTCACTGTTTTTATAATGTTTGTGACGGGATGTTTGGTCTGGGTATTTGGTGAATATGGAAATCACATTGGCGCGTCGGGCATTGTGATGGGTTATTATGGTTTTTTATTTGGCACAGCTGTGTTCAATCTTAACTTGGTTGGTGCAATTAGTTTTTCCGTGTTAGTCGCCGTCACCTATTACATGGATTTTGCTTTTTTGGCGACACTGTTAGACTTTTCTGCTCAAACCAGCAGTTCAAATCATATTTTCGGTTTTATAAGTGGTTTACTGGGGGCTTATATTTTTAGTAAGAAAATAAAAAAGCCTAAATCAGCTAAAAGCTAAAATAGGCTAGGGAGGTAAATGTTACACTCTTTTGAAGAATCTAGATGCAATGACTTTTTGCTCTGCAATCATCAGCTTTCCATTACTCCAAACACTATCAACAGCTAAGTCTGCTTTTCTTAACAAAACCAAATCGGCATCGCCTGCAACTTTTATCTGCCCTTTAGTTAAGCCAAGTATATGCGAAGGGTTCTGATACCAATCCGCAATAACACTTAATCATTTTGAGGGATTAAACCTGATGATAGCTGCGTTAAAGATTTCTCATTTAGAACAACTAAATAACGAAATATTTGCCTTGCTACCAACAAGGTTTTCTTGCCTCAAAATAGACCACTTAGTTAAGCGGATTGGTATGAGTGATAGCCATCAACGCTTTTTCAAGTGGTACGTTAAATTCTAATACAGCTTGTTGAAATGCATGTAAAAGCGATGATTCTTGGCCCACTTCAAAGCCAATCAAGTTATTGTGTGCGTCATATATAGGTAGACTTGCATGCCCGTCTGAGCTCATTGTAAGTTGACCCTCAGCAACGCCTTTTTCAAGGCAATAGGCAAGGGCTTCTGCGGCAGCGAGCTCCCCATGTGCTAAATCATAGTCTGTGGTGCTGGTGGTGAAATCTATGGTGCCACCGGCTTTGCAGAACGCAATTCCAGCCATCAACAACTCTGAATTACGATTCATATGCGTTGGGTAAAAATCTATTGGTAATTCAGTGGTGCTTGTCACTTCATGCAAAAGGGCGAATTGAATATTCAAAGGATTTGATCTCAGAGGCTTCAACAAGAGAAAGGTTAAAAGCATTTTGTGCTGAAGACATATCAGGCCTAATTAACAAAGAGCAGGGCATAAAAGATAAGAATCTTATATTCAGAAAGCTTGGACTAACTCGGTGCGAAGAATTAGGCCAAAGTATGAAAATTGAAAACCTGTTGATGGAGATTAATTAACTCATACGGGTGATCACAATACTAAGAAAGCTTAAAGGGACTGGTCTCATTGGTCGCGTCTAGTAATTTATCAAAGGTTTTGAGATCACCTAATAAATCTTTTTTTATGTCCCGCCAGGCAGATTGGTGATGACCAAACTGCCTTATCCATTCTGATTGCTCTTTATTACTTGGCTGGTAAATAGCGGTGCCATATTTTGAGAGCCCTTTGATACATTCGGTATGAATGGCATTAAAATTATTAATGTGATGCTCAAATGTCTTTTCAGCGGCAATGGTAACTACCTCTTTTAAAGAGGCTGGTAACTGCTTTAGCCAAGCTTGGCTGATAACGGTTACCCATGCATCCGGTACACTGTCGATTTTAGTAACATGTTTTAAGTAACTTTTTAAGCCGTCAGGACCTGAATGAAGTCCAATTATACTAGGATCAAGTACGTGTATTAGACCTAGGCGTGCCATTTTAGCGGTTTTACTCCATGGTATTTCGACAATATTAGCCTGCGTAAGTTTATAAAAGTGAGTGAGCACTTTAGATGCGGGCACACGTAATGTAATATCTTTTAGGTCTTCGGGCATTATGATGCGTTTGTTTGAGCGTTTAACCGTCGTTAATGTGCGTGAACCGACAATGTGATGTAAAAGAATTTGGAATTTACCCTGACTCTTAATGGGGGCGAGTACTAAATCATGCCATTGTTTAGAGCTGATTAAGTTTAGGTATGCTTGGTTGCTACTCGTCCAAAAAGGGATGTTTAAAATGTCGAGCAATGGCAGAGCTCGGGATAAGTTAGAAACTGAAATTAATGCAGCATCTATACGTTTATGGTTAATGGAGGCCATCAACTCAGTGCCTACACCTAGTTGCCCGTTGTCAAATAGTGATACGTATATTTTACCTTCAGATAATGACTCAATATAAAACTTTAATTCTTGGTGTAGGTGAGGGGTCGTTCTGTGTTGGACGGTTTGATAAGGAGAAGCAAAGTTGAGAATATAGTCAGCTCTACTTCGTTTATCTCGTTCTTCCATAAGGTCGTATTCAATTTGAATAGTCTCAACTGGAAGGCACAAAAGCGGGGCGCAATAATTTAGAGCACCAACACTCAATGCACCTTTGATAAACAAGCGTCGATTTATCTTCATTATATCAGTATAGCTGGAAATATTAAGCTGGCACGAAACGACACTTATCTATGATTTTTCTATAAGTTAATTAATTATACTTGTGACAGGTTTGTCGCACTTTTATAATCACATCAATCTAACAAGACATACTTAGTACACAATACTAACCCTTAGTAATATTTAATAATTTTTAGGGGCTAAAACTGACGCTAACTTCGTTGAAAACATCTTATTTAGAACAACTAAATAGAAAATCTTTCGCCTTGTTATCGACAAGTTTCATTTGCCTCAAAATAGATCACTTAATAAAGAGGGTTTGTATAAGTGTTGAGTTTTAAATAAAAAGAAGCGTTATGCAACTATCTGGAACCTTATCACAACTCATTGAAGCCTTGCGTTGTTTGCCTGGCATAGGCCCTAAATCGGCTCAGCGTATTGCTTTTCACCTACTTGAAAGAGACAGAGAAGGCGGTAGCCAGTTAGGGCAAAGCCTAACTAAAGCGATGCAAGTTATTGGGCACTGCCAAACTTGTCGCACGTTTTGTGAAGAGCCAGAATGTTCGCTTTGTCAAAATATTAAACGCCAAGATAGTCGTTTGTTGTGTGTGGTTGAATCGCCAACTGATGTACTTGCTATTGAGCAAACAGGTCAATACACAGGCTTGTACTTTGTATTAATGGGGCATTTATCACCGTTAGACGGCATTGGCCCTAATGAGATCGGTTTAGATGTGTTAGAGCGTCGTCTTTCTGAAGGCAACATTGATGAGGTCATTCTCGCCACTAACCCAACCGTAGAAGGTGAAGCAACAGCACATTTTATCTCTGAGCTTTGTCAAAAATATGATGTACTCGCTTCTCGTATTGCTCATGGTATGCCTGTAGGTGGCGAGCTTGACTTAGTTGATGGTATGACGCTAATGCATGCGTTTTCAGGGCGAAAAGCCATTACCTAAAGTACACTATGACCTCTTAAGCATTTAGAAAAGCTAATCATATAACATGATTAGCTTTTTTATTTTCCTGATTATTAATAATGCCAGCCCTTGTTAATAACTAATCATTTTGAGGGACTAAAACTGACGCTTTATTCAATGTATTAATATCGGATATGTAAATAAACCTTTGACAGGAAGTATCAGGTTAGGGACAATTTGCTTACAAGAATAATGTCTAACGCTCTATTTTTAGTCGTTTTCGATAGGGATGAATCACGTGGTAAACTTTGATGAGCAAGCAAATTGCTTAAACTGTGGTGCAAAATTAACAACACGCTTTTGTGGCGAATGTGGGCAAGAGAAAGCACGACGTATTACTTTTAAAGAGTTATTTAAAACAGCTCAAAGAGCGCTTTTAGAGTTTGAGTCACCATTTTTAAAAACATTTATCACCATGACAACTTCCCCTGGTAGAGTTTGCAGAAATTATATAGAAGGCAAGAGAGCAAGTTATTTTAATCCAATTAAATACGCTTTCTGGAGTTTGACATTTTTTATTTTTTTAACTGCTTTAACTGGTCAATCCGTCAGTGAGCTGACAATGAGTGCATTCACAAGCTCTTCTTCACCTGAAACTCAACATTTTGGTGAGGTCTTAAGCAAAATTATAGAAGGCTCAATGTTGTTTTTAACTTTTATTTACGCAGCAATTTTTGCTCTGTTATTGAGAGTTTTCTTTAGAAAAGAAGGTATTAAATTTACTGAGTTTTACGTATTAGCAATTCTACCATCTGCACATTTAACTTGGTTTACTTCAATATTGGTTGCGACTAGTTTGTTAGATGCAAAAGCTATTGGTTATACTTCTTTGTGTTTATCAATCGTATTTCCTATTTATACTTACACGACTTTTTTCAAAAAAAATAAAATAAAAGTATTTTTGAAGTCTTGCACAGTTATGTTTTTAGGAATACTCATAGTGGGTTATCTAAGTGCATTGCATACCCATATTCAGATTGGTTACGAAGATGCAGTTAAACAACATAAATTAGAACAGGCTAAAGGTGAAAAGCAGGTTGAAACTAATAACCTCTAACCCTTTTTAAAAAGAATAAAGCCAACCCTTTGGCTTTATTCAACTTCTTTATATTGAAATACTTCTTCAAGTGGTAAAGAGAAGACCTCAGCAATTTTGAAAGCCACTTCTAAACTTGGCGAGTATTTATTGGCTTCAATGGCCATCACTGTTTGACGAGTCACCCCGATGGCTTCAGCAAGTTGCTTTTGCGTCATCTCATTGTTTAAAAATCTCAACGTTCTAATCGAATTTGTGATAACGCGATCAGTCATAAATCGCTCCTGTACGGCCTTTAATGAGTTGTACACCATAAAAAACGATTTCAGCTAAGATAAAGGCGATGACCATAATATGTAGTGGTAAAAAAGGCATACTGATTTTATCTGCAAAAAACGGGTTAGCTTCAATTTGATATTGGAAAATGCCTATACCTAAACCGATTTGTAAGATCCATGCTGAGTATTTGTAGCCGATTAAGTTGATTTGCTTCTCACGTACATCCATGGGCTGTTCAAGCTCTTTTTCACTCGCAAGGGCTAAAAGAATATAACTAGCTATCATCAGTACAATACTATAAATGATCACGTTACCAAGTAGCTCAGATAACCAAGTAATATCACTCAATTGCTCAGTACTTGCTAATAACACTGCGCGCAAATAGTAAAACAAGATGTAGCCACAAATAAGCAAATCAACGAGTAATGTCACTTCTCGAAAGCTACAGCTATCAAGCCATTCTTTAAATTTTTGCTGTCTAGTCATGTTTATTCCTTTTTACTTAAAGTTAAATATTTTTAACATGGTTAAAGTTACATCAAAATGGTGGTGAGGTCAAAGATATTTAACTTAGAGTTAACTTTATTTGTCATTTTAAATGTAACGACTTGTGTTATTTGAACAAAAAAATACCTGCAGAAGCAGGTATTCGTTTTTAATTTCATGATGCTAAGGCTATTTTAATTCTTCAGCCACCTCGGCGACTTTCTGTCTGAGCCAAATATGGCTTGCATCGCGGTGAAGGAGAGGACTCCAAATCATATCGAGTTCAAATGGCGGTATAGGGAACGGCGGCTCTAAAATAGCTAATTGTGGATCATCTTTATAAATATTGGCAGCTTTTGATGGCAGTGTAGCAATCAAGTTTTGCTCCTTAGCCAGATGAATAGCGACATGATAGTTACGGGTAAAGGTAGCTATGTTTCTGTGTTTACCAAAATGCGCGAGCGCTTCATCAACCCAACCCAGTTTTTGCACATCTTCTGGGTCCATACCAACACCTACACCAAAGCCAGTTTTACTTACCCAGATATGTCGTGCTTTTAAATATGCATCGAGGTTAAATTTATCTATGATTGGGTTATCAGACTTAATTAAACAGCAGAAACTGTCTTTCCAGATACGTTTATGGTGGAAAGATTGAGGTAGATTTTCAAAACGGTTGATGGCCATATCTACCTTACCATTTTCTACATCATGAAAGGTGACGTCACTTGGCGTTAATATATCTAGTGTGGTGTCAGGTGCTTCTTCATGTAACTTAGTTAATAACTTTGGCGCAAGCGTACTTGCGGCGTAGTCACTTGCCATGATCCTAAATACACGCTTACTTTGACTTGCTTCAAATTCTCGATTTGGTGCAAGGGTTTCTTCAAGCGTCATTAAAATACCACGGATAACGGGCTGTAACTCTAAGGCACGCTCTGTAGGCACCATGCCATCACTGGTTCGAACCAAAATAGGGTCATTGAATAAGTTACGCAGTCTCTTTAGGCCATTACTCATGGCTGGTTGCGTAATACTAAGCTGGTTTGCAGCTCGAGTAACATTGCATTCTCGTAATAAAGTGTCGAGATATACTAATAAATTTAAATCTATTTTACTGATATTCACATTAATCTCTTTTGTTTCGCAATGTGGTTAAATCTTTGCTCAGGCGGGTATGGGTAAATATGCTTACTTATTTTATTGACGATATCGGCTTGTGCATTTTGCCAATACTCAACGGTTAATAATTCGGGATGCGTCTGCTCAAAGAATGTTTTCAATTTAGGGTTCGTCATCACAAAAGTTAATAACTGCTCAGGAAATACATCTTGTGGTGCAACTGAATATAAATCAGCCCCTGAGTATAAGTCATCTAAACTTGGCTTCGGCAAGGCTCTAAAATTCATTTCTGTTAGGTATTGCACTTCGTCGTAATCATAAAATATCACCCTGTGGTGTTTACTGACACCAAAGTTTTTCAGCAACATATCTCCAGGGAAGATATTAGCCTGCAACATCTCTTTGATGGCTAATCCATAATCGTCAATCACTTTAAAACTTTGTTCGTCAGAAGCTTGCTCAATAAAAAGGTTGAGCGGATTCATTCGTCTCTCGATGTATAAATGTTTAATGACTAAATGATCATTCTCTATCTTGATACTGCCAGCAATGGTTGCTTGTAATTGCTTTAGTAATTCAGGGCAGAATCTATTTAGCGGCAGTACAACATCTGAGTATTCGATGGTGTCAGCCATTCTACCAACACGGTCGTGATTTTTGACCAATTGATATCGAGCTAATACTGTATCGCGACCAAAAGGCTTACTTTCAGAGAATTTATCTTTAATGATTTTAAAAACATAGGGAAAATTTGGGAGCGTAAATACCATCATCACCATACCGGGTGTGCCTGGGGCGATCACAAACTTATCATTACTGTTATCTAGATGATGTAAAAACTCACGATAAAACTCAGTTTTGCCTTGTTTATGAAAGCCTATGGCATTGTAGAGCTCTGCGGGAGTCTTATTCGGCATTAATTGATTTAAAAAATGCACCATAGCTGACGGGGTATTAGTTGAAACCAAAAAATACGCGCGCGCAAAGCCAAAAATAACCCGCATCTGGGAAGAGTTGGTAAGTAAAGCATCAATGCACAGCTTGCCTTGCTCATCATGCAATACAGAAATAATAAAGGGTTGAATGCCACTCTGAGAGACAACGCGACCAATGATATATGCGCCTTTATTGCGATAAAATGGCGCAGGTAACATATCAAAACGCATTTGATGGTGCTGGTGGTGCGTATCGGGTGCTTGTTGAATAAATGCCTTTACTAATAATCTAATATCTTGTTCTAAATTGGCAAATTCACACTGAAAGTCAAACTCATTGATAATTTGTTTGATAGTGGGCTTTAACCCTTTAACAACTGGAAAATAACTTCGATATTCGGTTTCAACGGCAACCGCAGGAGCATCTTTTAAAGTTGTTTCGACGAAAATAAAATCATTATTAAAGTATTGCCTGTCGAATAAACGGCAAAATACAGAGTTATAAAAGGTTTCGGCCAGTTCAGCTTGAGGATGAAAGGTTAATAAATCTAGATAGTGCTGTTTTACTTGGTACCAAAAAGCTTCATCAAGCACATCACAATTTAGTAGCTCTTTTACGTCATTGATGGTTTCGTTGACTCGGGCATCATAATGATGAATACGTGCTTTGCTGATTTGCTGTAGCTTCCCCCAGTCTTGTGTAGCAAAAGCGATAGGGGCTTGCCCTGTTATCTGTTGAAATAATTGATAGTGCTTAGCAAAGCCAGAAAGTATCAATTGGGCTAGACTGAAAGCGTGCATCATCATCCTCGATATTTAGGTAATTTGCCGCCAAAATAGGGTGAAAATTACCAAAAACGCATTATCTTGCTGACACTATATAATGAAAATGGGGTGTTTGGCTATCCCACAATGGTCTAGAGGTGATTACGATCTGCTTATTCTTCCCTAAGCGTCATTGATAGCGGGCTAGTTGCTTCTCTAATCTCGCTATTTGTTTATCAATGTCTTTAATATCTTTTAAATATTGCTTATTGATAGATTTGAGCTGCTTTTTAACATCTCGGATAGTTTGTTGTTTTTTTCGGTCATCCATAACGCGATTCAAGCGAGCTTGTTGCTCTCTAGAGTCTCTGTCTCTGTCACGACTCAAAATAGCAGATTTCTGACGCTTAGCACGGATCTCACGCTTTAAATTTCTAACTATTTGTTTTTTCTCAAGGTTATTGAGTGTTTTGAAATGCTGTTCAGCAGGTATTTTTGCTTCAGGATTGGAATGCGTTAATGTGTGAATAGTGCCATTTTTACCACACGGGTGCTGACTAAAAATAGTGCCTCTATCTGTAACGCACTTATAGTAACTGACAGAGACCTTTTCTGCAGAAACACCCATAGAGAGTAGTATAAGAATGATGGCATATGTTCTTAGCATAAACAGCTCCTTTTAGTTTTCTCCATAACCTTCAGAAGGATTATAGAAATATAGTAAAGCTAAAAGGAGATGCAAGTTAATTGCCACCACTACTGCGGGTGAACTTTTGTAATTCTTTGATACTATGGATAAGAAAGGGGATATCTAAACTTTGTTCTAATAAGAAACCCTCAGAGCCTGACATTTGTTTATAACTGCCGTCTGGGTTAACCAAAGTAATTCGGTCTTTCTTGAACGTAATCAATACACCGTTAGTGTAGTTCACGCCCTCTTGGCGGAAGTCTTGATTTAGGTTTCTACCTAACATGGTAGCTTCTGCAAGTGTAGGGCAATTGAGTTGCTCTGATATCACAGAATAGACTATGTCGTTAAGCTGTTTAAAACTGTCACTATTTTTTATTTGAATAGAATCTGACACATATGCCTGTGAGGTGGTAATTAGCTCTTTGCCATTGTCGTCAGCAAGAGAAAGTGCAATCAAATTTTCAGTAGGAAGACCTTCAAGTTTATCAGCTAAGATGATGTTGACTGGGTGCTCACCATCAGTATCTTTGAAGCCTGAATCTGTAAAGCCTGATAGGCCCAGTAGCGCATTTTTCTGTGACCAAGCGGGTAAAGAGCCTCGTAGCTTTTCAGAATTGTAATATGCAGGTAGCCCATAAATAAGGTTAAACAGTGCATCTTGGCGATTACCTGGCTGTAAAACATTGTCGAGCACAGACAAATTCGAACGCTCAGTAACAAAAGCATTCAATTGTTCACTATTTTCAAATACGACAATATTGACGATTTGTGTTTCAGCTTCACAATTTGGCAATGAAGTCTTAAGTACAAATTCACCCTTTGAGCCTTCTAATTGTACATTTCTCGCCTGTTGATATTTTTCAATATCAAGTAAATCGTGACGTGCTAATAAGGTCTTTGCCGTTGTAGGGTAAGAGAGCGGCAATACATTATCTTGTTTTGTAATATCGAAATAGTTGTTTGCATCGGCCCATATGTGAATACTGTGACTTAAGGCAAAGCAAGTAACCAGTACACTCGTAGCGTAACGGGCAAATTTTAGGTTTTTCAGTCTATCTAGGTGTCGCCAAGCATGGTTACTGGCAATCAATTCCAGTCCCAAAATAATAATAATAATAGAACCAGCAATGACAGTAGTGATGGCTGGTGAGCTTGTGAGTGTTGACCAAAGTAAGCTAATTATCTCAGGTAGCGACTGAATGTTAATATGGTAGCCGAGGCTGTAGTATACGAATGCATCTAAGCATAAAGTTGAAACACCAATCGTTGCAATGGCCGCAGCCATGCCCCGTATGTGCCTAGGATAAGGGAATACTAAACTCAGTGGAAATATGGTTAAGACAAAGGCACAAAACGTAATAAAGCTGGTATGACTCACCCAAGTTATCAGCATATAGAACCAACCAAGCGGTGTGCTCGGTTGGCTATCGGCAAATAAATAAATCGTACTGATCAGCAGTACTAAGCCAATATTAGCGAAAGTAAACCAGTGTCCCCAACTCAAAAGTTGGCTGGCTTTCGAAGAAAACTGGTTGTCAGGGGTGAGATTCATTCAGTTATTTTACCGATTGCACGAGCGCTTTAGCGAAATTGTCGGCAACAGCTTGTCTTTTATTTTCTGGCACATGTTCTTTTAGAATATGCGTGATAGAATTTCCTAAACACATTAGACTTAAATCAACAGGTGCCTGTTGTTGAGTTAACACATCGATAAGCTGGTCGACAATTTGTTCTACTTGTTTGTTGGAATATTTAGATTGGATAGGCATCAGTTGGTTCAAAATCAATAAATAATAATTTTTTATTTTAACACCAGAGGCGCGAAAAACAAAGATGAGCATTGAGGTGAATAAACTGGTTGTCCATTATGTCGACAAACAGGACGAAGATACCCAAATCCATTTACGCAATGATGAGATGTCGATTAACGACCGAGTGAATGTATTTATTGAACAATTACATCATGCTTACACCAGTAAACCTGGCAAGGGATACTGTGCGTTTAGCCCAGATAAAAATAGCCAAGTTGCATCGGCAATGCAGAGCTATCGCAATAATGAACTCAATTTTTATAATGTGACCGAACAAGCCACACAGGTATTAAAAGAAGAGCTAAATAAATACGCGTTTAACGAAACTGGATATCTGGTATTTTGTCACTACCAATATGTGGCAACAGAATATGTGCTAATAGCACTTATAAACATTAAAGAGCATTACTCGATTACTTCAGAGCTTGATTTATCTGCCTCGCGCCATTTAGATATCTCTCGTATGCAGCTTGCAGCAAGAATTGATTTATCAGCTTGGGATACTCAGCCTGAAGATGCGCGTTACATCTCGTTCATTAAAGGGCGAGCAGGTCGAAAAGTGGCTGACTTTTTCTTAGACTTTTTAGGCTGTGAAGAAGGCATTGATGCTAAACAGCAGTCGAATGTGATGTTGGCAGCTGTGGAAGATTATTTGAGTGAACAGCAGTTTAATAAGGAAGAAAAAGACGACTTAAGGAAAGAAGTCTTTGATTACTGTAACGACTGCATCACAACAGGTGAAGACGCCAATATAGCTGACTTATCTGAAACACTGTCAAAATCTTCAGAGACTCAATTTGAAGACTTTTATAAAGATCAAAGCTATGACTTAGCTGAATCTTTCCCAGTTGATAAGAAGACGTTAACAACTATGGTGAAATTTTCAGGTATAGGTGGTGGTGTAAGTGTGGGTTTTGAGCGTAAACACTTAGGTGAGCGGGTATTGTATGATGCTCAAAATGACACGCTTACAATTAAAGGTATACCACCAAATCTAAAAGAGCAGTTACAGCGCTTTTATGAAGAAAACGAATAGCAGTAAATTATGATAATTCCAAAAAAAGAGCCTCGGCTCTTTTTTTATTGGCTTACTCTAAGGTAAAGTCTTGTCTATATTTAATAATATACTTCATTGTACCTGACTATTATGAATCAAAGACCGTTTGTTTATGCTGATATAAATTGCCCGTTTTGTTTTGTACTACACGAGCGGTTAAAAAATCTCGATTTAGTTAACGAAATAGAGTGGCGGTTAGTAGAGCATGCACCCTCTGCAAATGTTCAAGAGTTAAAGTATATTGATATTCTCAATGCCGAATTTAAAGCCGTAATAGATAAAGCCCCTGACATTGAGATCCATAATCCAAAATTTATGGTTAATACTTCAATGCTGAATGAAACGCTCAATGCGGTGTCAGGCTGTTATCCAGATAAAGCCCTTGAGTTTAGAGATGCTTTATACCGAGCACTATGGATAGAGAATTTAGATATATCAGATCCTACAATTTTAGATTCTTTACTTGTTAAGTATGGTGTAGATGAATTTGAGTTTAGTGAACAGCAGCAAGTACAGCTGTTGCAATGGCAGTCGGACTGGGAAAAAGGTGATTTTGGGCATAAAGTACCTGTTTTGGCAAACGGAGCCGGAGATTCTATTACAGGTTTACAAAATGAAAGTACTTTACTCTCATTCTTTAAAAATGAAGCCGTGCAACAAGTTGATCAGTACAGTGCCTGCAATCTTAAATTTAATGAAAAAGTGTTTATGCTTGGAGACTCATTATCATCTCAAGTAGTTTCAAGTTATTTGTCTCATGCAGAATATGATTTTTATAAACTTGAGTCGCAAGATGCTTTATTGAGTAAAGCGCTGAAACAAAACTGTGCTTTGATACTCGTTGAACACCAAGCGGATCCTGACTTTAAGTTCTGTAAACAGTTTCGTGCAATGTCGCAAAGTACAACCCCTGTTATTTATTATAGCGATAAGTTAACCGATGAAGTCGAGACACAAGGTTTTGCCGTTGGCGTATCTGACATGCTTGATGTAAGCAGACAAAAAGAGAGCTTACTTGGTAGGTTAGCCATGCATATTCGTACTAAACATCAATTAGATATTATTAGTGGTTATGCAACTCATGATGCATTAACCGGGTTTTATAATCGTCGTGAAATTGAACGTGTTTTACAACGCAGTTGGCAAACAGCTTGCCGTTATAGTACAGAATTAACCGTATTTTTGATTGATGTAGATGACCTAAAAAAATATAACCTTAAATATGGTTATGCGGCAGGCGACGAAGCACTTATGGGCATTGCGAATGTGTTATCTGCAGGCAGAAGCGAAGATATAGTCGGGCGCTTTTCTGGTGAAGAATTTGTGATGATTTTACACAATACCCCAGAAAAAGAATTACTAAAAATAGCAAACCGCATTCAGAATAATATTTTATCTCGCAAAATCTGTTATAACAAAGATGATGGCAATGACTTTGTGACTGTCTCTATTGGTATTGCGACGACCTTAGCAAATAAAGCACATAATTATACAGATCTACTGGCTTTGGCTGATACAGCCTTAAATGAAACAAAAACGCTTGGCCGTAACCAAGCGATAAAGTTAAGAATGGCTTAATTGTAAGTGTGTACTTACATATAAGATGAAGAAATAAACTCAGCGATTTGTGCAGCTAGGTTATCTGCAATCTTATCCATGGCTTTATTTTTTGCCATACTTTGATAAGAAGAAGCCGCTTTTACTTTACTGTTGAAGTGTGCTCTTTCTTCCCCGTTCTCAACGATAGAAACAAAGGTCTGCGCAACGCTATAATGAGTGCTGTCTTGGTTGATGTTTTGCCAATCAGTTCTGATCTTGATGGTAAAGTCCGGTTTAAATGTCGAAACTTTTAAGCCTTGATCTGTGAGCGCTTTAGCTAGGTGATCTCTTAAATTTGATTCTTTCTCAGAAGTTACCTCGAGATTAAAGCTTAAATCAGCAATCACTTCTTCAGCTTGTTTGGCTTTATAAAATACTGACTCACTTAAGATCACTTGTTGGCTTTGTAGCATAGACAAAAACTCATTCTTTTGAATACGTTCAGCTAAGAGCTTCTTAACTCTCAATGCCGATTTCAAACGTTGTGTTTTAGTCGGTTGGGTTAAGCTAACACCGGTAATTTGACTATCAATACCTGAAATCTCGAGTTCAGTTTGCATAATTGCATTAGTTTTATTGAACTCAGCCAGTGCATAAATGGTATTGCCTTGTTGAAACTCTTCACTAATGCGTAACCCTTGTAACTTTAAGTCAGGCACTTGTGAACGAATTAATTCGTTAAGTTTAAACTTACTACTGCCATTACTGGCTTGTTGCACAATACGGGTATCGGCAGTGATCACGACATTAAGTTGTTTTGCTAAAGCAACACGGGCGGATTCAATCGCTGTATTTTTAGCTTGCTGTAAATCGCCATAATTCTGCGCCTGACCAACGCCGTATACCACATTCGGTGCGCTTGGAGTTTGTATGATCCAAGCAGGGGTGACAGGCTCACTTCTTGAAGAGGTAGACTGACAACCCGATAACATCAGCAAAGATAAGCACGCAGCTATAGGGGCTTTAGAAACCAAAGCGCGAACGTTTTTGATGTTTTTGAATTTTCTTCTGGCCATTCCATACCTCACGGTTGCTTGTCATATCGATTAATCTTAAGTCTACTTGGTAAAACGTCACTCTTTGCCCATCTTGTTCGTCAACAAATGAGTTGATACTCCCAGATAGGGCATAATCAGCACCTAGCTCTTGTCCCATTTCATTTTGCGTTTCGATAGAGGCATTAAGTTCTTGGTCTTTACGTTCTTCACGGATCTCATTTCGAATACTGCTGTTTGCCACGAAATCAGCCTGACCCGTTCTTAGAATGGCACGTTTTAAATCATTTAAAAAAGTATCAACGGCAATATGCTGATGAGATTTGTTACGAACACTTTGAATGATAATGGCAGGCTTGCTGCTGTGGTACTTTAAGTGATCGCTAACCCATGGAAAGGTGAGCATATCATTGACCATAGCTTCGGCGACGAGTTGCGAATCCTTAGCATTCCAATTGTCAGATAGAGCAATCTCTTGATTGCTGTCTACGCGTTCAATCTTTGTACTTTGACAACCTGAAAGTAATAAAGTGCCTGAAAGTAAAAGACCAGAGTAGGTTAAAAATTTTTTTGTTCTCTGCATTGTGTTTTCCATTTATAGAGCATTAACCGTTGGTGCGGCATTTAAAAAAGTTCGCGTATGCCAAACAGTCATTGAACCTTGTACGTCTATGTTAGCCGATTGTTGTATCACTCGTCCCGAGTTTAGGGTGGTTTTTATTGTTAAATTTTGTAGCCCGGGCTCGAGTGAAAACTGAGCTAGCCTGATTTGTGCAGGCAATGACTGCCATTGTCTTGTGTCGGCCGATGCGGTAATTGCGTTCACTGCGGTTGAAGCAATTTTCACGAAGCTACCTAATAGATTGTTTTGATCTGCGCCGGCTACCTGCATCGCTTTGCGGGCGGTTAAGGCTTTGACGATTTCTCGCGTAAATGCGATACGGATTTCAGATTGTGCATCAATCAAGGCCTTTTGTAAGGCTAATTGACTTATTGAATGAAACTGCTCTAGGTCGGCTAGTTTTTTATTGCCTTGCCAAATTTCAGTCTTACGGATCGGTAATTTGGGCGGTGCTAAATAACTTACTGAGATCCTGCCCCCGTATTCAAGAGCATCAATTAGACCTATATCTTCAGCTTCATCCCATAAAGAGCCTAATGGGATCCGCTTAGTCATGGTCCCTAACAGTACATCACTTACATCACCGAGTATGTAATTTTGCATTAAGTCAAATAGGCTAGTATCGGCATAAAGCATTTGAAACCAAAGTCGTTGCTCACGCTTTTCTTGTTCTGAGCCAATAAAAATAGGGTACATCACCAAGGCTTTTGATCGGGCTTCAGCTCTTAGCATAAAGTTCAACTGCTTTTTTTCAGGTGCAATCCCTAGGTTTTGGATAATCGTAACTTGTGTACCTTCGGGCACTTCAAGAGAGGTATGTTTATTTAGTAGGGTCTGCAACTCTGAACGGTATCCACCTGCTAACTTCATCGTTCTCGCCAAGTTTTTTAGTGCAAGTTTTTCGGTTGTATCAGCTAACCCATATTGCTTAGTAAAGCCATTTTCATATGCGTGAGCGGCCCTCTGGTACTGCAATCTAGCAGCATCTAAATCGTTATTTTGTTCGCTTAGTAAACCACTGAATAAATGAATGAAAGCATCGTCTTTATATTCAATGTTTTCTAAAAGCGTTTCAGGTGCCGCGATTGGTTTTAAAATGTCATATATAATATCGGTAAGAGAGCCTTCATCTTCTTGTTCAGATTTTTTGTAACCACCGGTTTCAGACTTTAAATTTTCCATGTAAACATCAAGCTGTCGCATTTCAACTTGGCTCGAATCTAGATAGGTTTCACGCATACTCGGGTTAAGTTGAGCGAGTGAATTAAAGTTCAACGCTTTCAGATAATGTATCAGGGGTAAATAATAGTTTTTGCCTTCATAGTTGGCAAAACTGGGCCCACTTAACATTGCTAAGGCTTGCTCAGATACGCTAATCGTGTAAAACGATTCGATGTGTGTTTTAGCTCTCTCTAAATGCTGATTACTTTGTAAGTAATCTTTCTCTAGATGAAGAATAGTCGCAAGTTCTAATTCGTGGAGAAGCCTATCTCGACCCACAGACGAATAGTTTTGTTTTATAGTCTGCTTTGCTTGAGTAAATTGCCCCTGTTCTATTTGCAAGATGGCGCTTTTGTTAGCATGAATGGTATTACAACCTGATAGAAATATAAGCGCTAGGCAGCAAACAAAAAGTTGTTTTAATGGGAAAAAATGAAATACCTTCAAAGACACATCCTTTGCACTGAAAATAAATAAAGAATATAGTAACTTATAACCAAGTAAGTTAAATAAAAAAAGTAACATTTGAAAGTGTAAAATTGTTAAATGGTGTTTTTACACTTTATTACTGTTTAGCTTGATTAACTTTGCTACAGTAACTCTAACATTGCTTTAGGCTATAAAGGAAACCAAGATGAAAGTTAAACCACTAATTGCATCAGTGTTCATGGCAGGTATGCTATCAGCGTGTAGTTCAACATCAGACAACACGGCATCAAGCTCTCGTGTAAATGTACCTGATTGGGTTTTAAACCCTGTTGTTGAAAATGGTATTGCAGCTGCTGATTGTATTAAGTACTCAGGTAATATCTCGATAGATCAAAAAATGGCAGTTGCAAATGCACGCTTGGCATTGGCGCAACAAATTGAAACACGTATTGAAGGTTTAGATAAAACTTTTGCTAACCGTGTTGATGCAAATGATAAAACAACTGTGGGCTCAACTTTTAGTTCGGTCTCTAAGCAGTTAACAAAACAAACCCTACGTGGCTCTCGCGTGGTTAAAGCAGATATTGTTGATATTGCCGGCAAAGATTATTTTTGTGCATTGACGACTTTGTCTCCTGAACTGACAAAAACACTATTTCAAGACTTAGTGCAAGAAACAAAGCTTAAAATTGATCCACAAGATGAGCAGTTTTTATATCAGGAATTTAAAGCGTTCAAAGCAGAGCAGGATTTAGAAAAGGAAATTGCTAGATTAACAAACTAAAGCAATTCTAAGCGCATCATTCGATGCGCTTTTTTGTCATTGAGGACAAGTAAATGAAACGTCAATTAATGCTATTAGCAGCATCCCCTATTTTAGCACTGCAGGTGCAAGCTACGCCTTCTAATCTTTATACTGAACTCGATAAAGCCATGCAGTCTTGGCAGGCAGAGCAAAAGCCTTCTCAAGAAAACAACTTATCTGAATTTGAGGCGTTTAAACAGCAGCACTTAAAAGATTTTAACCGCTATGTTGAAACGCAAATGGCTGAGTATGATAAGTTCAGGGATAAGCTGTTAAAATCTTGGGGTGATGCGCAAGTAACAAACCAAAATCAGTTTGTGAGTTATTCTGAGGATGATTCAGCTAGACTGAATGTTGATTTTGAGAATAATACGCTCACTTTGAGTGTTAAGCATAAGGCGGGTATCGCACCTAAAAAACACGAAGTAGAAGCACTATTTCAGAAATTTCTTCGTTCTGAACAATCACTATTACAAGAGTTTTATAACCATGCGCCTGCATCTTTAGATGAGCGAGATTTTAAACAAGCAGACACCACAAAGATTGATAAAAAATCTCAAGCTAAGGCATTGAAGAAGGCATTACAAGAGATAAAGAAGCAAACGCGTCTTCAGCAACAAGCGCTTGATAAAAAGTATGATGAACAACTTGTTAATGAAAATGGTAATAAACAATCGCTTAAATCTTTAGAAAAAGATAAAGCAGCCTTAAAACAGTTAGAACAAAAGCGTATGCTTACTCTTAAAAAGAGTGTGCCAGAAATTATCTCTGAGGCACCAAAGAACACGCTTATTACTGAATTTGTAATTACCTTACCTAAAAGCAATCAGGTATCACAGCGTGCAGAGAAATACCTTGAGCCGATAAAAAAGCAAAGTGCACGATTTGAGTTACCTCCTGCAACGATACTGGCTGTGATGCATACCGAAAGTCATTTTAATCCAATGGCGAAGTCGCATATTCCTGCTTTTGGTTTAATGCAAGTTGTGCCGACAAGTGCGGGTATTGATGTGAATCGTTTCTTGTATGATATTGACGCGCCAATGTCAGCGCCATATTTATACGTTTCTGATAATAATATAGAAGCGGGCTCGGCTTATTTGCATTTACTAGATAAACGCTACTTAAAACATATTTCAGATCCTTTAAGCAGAAAGTACTGCATGATAGCGGCTTATAATACAGGAGCCGGGAATGTAGCGAGGGCTTTTAACAGCGATGGCTCTAGAAGTATTCGCAATGCCAGCAAAGTCATTAACTCTATGTCTCCTGAGCGTGTTTTAGAAGTATTAAGCGCAAATTTACCTTATGACGAAACTAGAAAGTACATTCATAAGGTGCTTGAGAAAGAGAAGCTATACGTAGTTGATAGACTTTAGTATTTTACAAAAAACAAAAAACAAAAAACAAAAAACAAAAAACAAAAAACAAAAAACAAAAAACAAAAAAGGCTGCATTTGCAGCCTTTTTTAGTCAGTAGTGATACTTAGTCAACTTGAGCAGGAGATGCCATGTCGGCACTGGCTCTCGCCGATGGTGCTTTAGAGCCCGCAGACATACCTGAGTTATGGGTAGGCATACGTTGTTCTAAAGGCATCGCAGATGGCATTTCAAATGCATCGATCTCATCACTGCTTTGTGCTTTCGTCATTGGCGCTGACGCATTGGCATGGAAACGAACGCGAGGTAGTGCTGACAAAGTGTTAACAGTTTTAGGAGCTTCAACTACTTCAACAGTTTCTTCTGTTTTAGGCGCTTTAGCTGCCTCAACAGTTTCTTCTGCTTTAGGCGTTTCAACCACTTCAACAGATTCTTCAGATTTAGGTGTTTCAGCTACTTCAACAGTTTCTTCTGCTTGAGGTACTTCAGCTACTGCAACAGCTTCTTCTGCTTGAGGTGCTTCAACTACTTCAACAGTTTCTTCTGCTTGAGATACTTCAGCTACTGCAACAGCTTCTTCTGCTTGAGATGCTTCAGTTACTGCAGCAGTTTCTTCTGCTTGAGGTGCTTCAGCTACTGCAACAGCTTCTTCTGCTTGAGGTGCTTCAGCTACTGCAATAGCTTCTTCTGCTTTAGGCGTTTCAGCTACTTCAACAATCTCTTCTGTTTTCGGTGAATCAACAATCTCTTCAGTTACCTGCTTAGCTTTAAGCTCTGCTTCGTATTCTGCGGCAGCTTGGTCTGCAACAGGAACGAATGCAGGCTCTTGCTCTTTTTCTGCAGATTCAGGTTTTCTTCTACGCTGACCTGCTGCACGAAGGTGACGAGGAGAGCGACGAGAACGTGTTCTCGGTGCTTCTTCACCTTGCTCGACAGATTCAGTTGTCACTTCCGGGACTGGAGTTGCTTCTTCAGACACAGCCTCTACAGGTTTATTTTCTGCTTGAGCTGCTTTTTTAGGCTTCTCAGCACGTTTTGTTTCAGAACGTGTAGCTTTTTCCTCATTCTGAGTTTTAACTTGGATTTGCTCTTGAGAAACAGCAGCATTTTCAGACTTAGAACCTTCAGCTGTATTGTTACTATCTTGATTTTCAATAGCCGCTTCTTGATCAGCAATACGTACTTTTTTGCGAAGATTACGACGCTGACGTCTCGGTTTTACGCGAACTTCAGCATTTGCAGTCTCTTCAGTATTAGTTTGTTGCTTTTCATCAGCTTCTTTGTTAGAGCGACTGTCAGGACGACGACGCGTATTTTGGCGACGGCGCTTATTGCGATTTTCCTGACCTTCTTTTTTCTCATTCTGGTCTTTGCTTTCAGAGTTGTCTTTAGCTTGGGCATCATCACGTTTTTTGTGATTGCGACGCTTCTGCTGATTGCGACGGCGATTATCATTATTGCGACGTGGTTTACGTTCTTGGCTTTTGTTCTCTGTTTCTGTCTTTTCAGGTTCTTCCTCTGATGAAAACAGGCCTTTTAACCAATTACCTAAGCGCGTTAATAACCCTTCAGACTTAACCTCTTCTGCTTTAGGAGCAACGGCCGCAGGCTGAGGTGCAGGCGCTGGTGCAGAAGGCATAACAACACCTTTAAGTACCGGCTCTTCTTTAGGGGTTGTGCTGACAGCAACTTCGATTACTTCAGGTTCAGGTGTAACAATTTGCTCGTAACTTGCCGTCTCTGGTGTTTCATCTTTGCGCAAACGAACCACTTCATAGTGAGGTGTTTCTAAATGCTGGTTTGGAATGATGAATACATTACAGTTATGACGTTTCTCGATACGATGAACAGACTTGCGCTTTTCATTAAGCAAGTATGCTGCTACTGCAACTGGTACTTGCGCATTAACTTGTGCAGTATTCTCTTTAATCGCTTCTTCTTCGATTAAACGTAAGATAGAAAGGGCGATAGATTCGTTTGAGCGAATTGTACCTTGGCCACTACAGCGCGGGCATGAATGCTGGCTCGCTTCACCTAATGAAGGGCGAAGACGTTGACGTGACATCTCGAGTAAGCCAAAGCGTGAAATCTTACCAATTTGTACACGCGCTCGGTCCGGACGTACAGCATCTTTTAGACGGTTTTCAACTTCACGTTGATGACGAGGCGGTGTCATATCGATGAAATCGATAACAATTAGACCACCTAAGTCACGCAAACGTAATTGACGCGCAATCTCATCAGCCGCCTCAAGGTTAGTATTTAACGCGGTTTCTTCAATGTCGCCACCTTTGGTCGCCTTTGAAGAGTTGATGTCAATTGATGTTAGTGCTTCAGTTGGGTCAATGACAATTGAACCACCTGAAGGTAAGCGCACTTCACGTTGGAAAGCAGATTCAATTTGGCTTTCGATTTGGTAATGCGTGAATAGTGGTACGTCGTTTTGATAAAGTTTAACGCGGTTGATGAAGTCAGGACGGAAGCGCTCGATATGAGCTTTAGCTTCTTCAAAAACACGGGCTTTATCAATTAAAATTTCACCAATGTCGCGACGTAAATAATCACGAATTGCTCTGAAAATTACATTACTTTCTTGGTGAATTAAGAATGGTGCTTTACCACTGTCAGCAGCTTGTTGAATTGCATCCCAATGAACAAGAAGTGCTTTTAAATCGTACTCTAGTTCTTCAAATGATTTTCCAACACCCGCAGTACGAACAATAAGTCCCATGCCTTTTGGTAAATCTAATCTGCTTAGCGCTTCTTTAAGTTGAATTCGCTCGTCACCTTCAATACGGCGAGAAATGCCACCTGCACGAGGGTTGTTCGGCATTAGGACTAAGTAACTACCTGCAACACTGATGAATGTTGTTAAAGCAGCCCCTTTTTGGCCTCGCTCTTCTTTATCAACCTGAACGATAACTTCTTGGCCTTCTTTGATCACATCTTTGATGTTAGGGCGGCCATTGAATGTGTAACCTTCTGGGAAGTAAGTTTTAGCGATTTCTTTAAGAGGAAGGAAACCGTGTCTCTCAGCACCGTAATCAACAAATGCTGCTTCTAGAGATGGTTCGATTCGAGTGATTTTACCTTTGTAAATATTGGCTTTTTTCTGTTCGTGGCCAGGACTTTCGATATCTAAGTCATATAATTTCTGACCGTCAACCAGTGCGACGCGCATTTCTTCTTGCTGCGTAGCATTGATCAGCATACGTTTCATATTGTTAACTCTACTTTCAAATTAAGTCGAGTCTGATGTGCAAAGCGTGGACCTGACGAGTGCCCCATATTTAATGATGCAGTCTCACGACTGGGGTCAATGGAATATTCTTACAACTTATTTTTTAAGCGCACGGTGACGGTTATCACTACCAGTTTATTCGCACGGTAAGGGCGCTTCTTAGTGAATAAGTTTTATCTCGTTTTTGGCTTTTACTTACGCAATCAGACATTTATTTCTATTTTTGCTTTCTTTTTTAATCATGCTTAGCCTTCACTGCGATCTGTTACGCGCATCGAAGTGAGCTAAAGGCACGTGTTATTCGGGTGACAAAAGCTTTGGAAATCCAAGCTGCTATCTGTATGATCGTCACCCATGATGTGCATCACGATTGTTGTCTTTGCGATAAAAAGCAGTTTCGCAAAAAAAATTGCGCGTCGATTATCCCATTAATAACGTCGTGATAGCAACTAAATTATTACTCAAATCAGTGATTAGGCAATGTCAGAAAAATCTCCTTTAAAAGTCAGCTTTGTAACCGTAACTGAAGATCAGCAAGGTCAGAGAATTGATAACTTCTTAGTGGCCCATTTGAAGGGGGTGCCTAAAAGTGCAATTTATAAAATCCTTCGTAAGGGAGAGGTAAGAGTTAATAAAAAGCGCGTTAAGCCTGTTTATAAATTGCAAATGGATGACTTAATTCGTATTCCACCCATTAAAGTGGCTGAACGTGAAGAGTTTGTACCAAAAAACTTGGATAAAATATCAGCTTTAGAAGATGCAATCTTATTTGAAGATCAATATCTAATCGTGATCAATAAACCTTCAGGTATGGCTGTACATGGCGGAAGTGGTTTGAGTTATGGCTTAATTGAAGCGTTACGCGTTTTAAGGCCCCAAGAGAAAAACCTAGAGCTGGTGCATCGTTTAGACAGAGATACATCAGGTTGTCTTCTGATTTCAAAAAAGCGTTCTATTTTAAAAGGACTCCACGAGCAGCTGCGTGAAAAAACCATGGAGAAAAACTATTGGGCATTAGTAGTGGGAGAGTGGGCAGCAAAAATTAAAAATGTTACCGAGCCACTTCGAAAAAATACCCTACAGTCAGGCGAACGTGTTGTTCGAGTAGATGAAGAGCAGGGAAAAGCATCTCATACTCGTTTTAGAGTACTTGAGCGTTTTGCGGGTTGCACGTTGGTACAAGCATCGCCAGTGACAGGTCGAACTCACCAAATTCGTGTTCACACTCAATGTAAAGGCCATCCTATTGCGTGTGATGATAAGTATGGCGACCAAGTTTTCGATAGCCGTATGAGAGAAATGGGACTGAGCCGTTTATTCTTACACGCCCATGATCTTCGCTTTTTGCATCCGAAACATGAAACAACCATGCATGTTGAGGCACCACTAGATAAAGCATTAAATAATGCTTTGAAAACATTAAGAGCAAAGTAATGCAGTTCGAGCTTGTTATTTTTGATTGGGATGGCACTTTAATGGATTCAGTGCCAAAAATTGTGAATGTTTTAAAACTTGCAGCCAAGCACTGTGATGCGGTAATTCCGACCGATGATGCTGCTAAATCTATTATAGGTTTATCTTTACCGACCGCGGTTGCAAAGCTGTTTCCAAACGATGAAGATAAGTGGGAAGCGTTAGCTCAAGCTTATAAAACGGTTTATAAAGAAGGGGATGATACACCTACGCCGTTATTTACAGGAGCAAATGATTTATTAGATGCTTTAGCTGCGAGTCAGGTGCAACTGGCAGTTGCGACCGGTAAATCTCGTACAGGGTTAAACCGCTTAATGGCTGAAACATCGACAGAAGAATACTTTGTTACCACTAAAACAGCTGATGAAGCGCAGTCGAAGCCAAATCCTGATATGTTAAATCAAATTTTAGCGATGACAGGTGTGGCTGCTGAAGATGCCATTATGATTGGTGATTCATTATTAGATATTGAAATGGCCAAGCAAGCGGGTATTGCAGCGGTTGGATTGACCCATGGTGCAGCAACTCGAGCAGCGCTTGAAAAAACGCAAGCGCTGACAGTACTAGACAGTCTAACTGACTTACATACTTTTCTGTTGGCTGAGCAACACATCGACGTCAAAGCGAGCTAATAACTCGGTTAATCTAATTAATGGCAGCCCAATCAATGAATTTGGATCGCTGCCTTCTAATTTTTCAAACAAACAAATCCCCAAACCTTCGCTTTTAAAGCTGCCAGCACATTGATAGGGCGTTTCAGCATCACAATATGCCTCGATTTGTGCGAGAGTTAACTTCTTAAAATGAACGTTGAACGGTTCAACAATGACTTCATATCGGTTCGTTGCTATATCGTATAGGCACAATCCGGTTAAAAACTTCACTTTATTACCACTAAAACTTTGCAGCTGTTTGATGGCATTTTCTTTTGTATGGGGTTTACCAAGTATTTTTCCGTCGTGAACAGCTACTTGGTCTGAGCCAATCACCAAGCCTTCTTTGAATTTGTCATTGGCTGCTTTTGCTTTTAACACACTTAACCTAGACACTAATTCTACAGGCGACTCATCGCATAAATGACTTTCATCAACATCAGGTGAAAATGATGAGAAAGGAAGGTTTAATTTTTTTAAAATTTGCTGCCTAAATGGCGAGCTTGACGCTAAAATAAGAGGAGTTTTCATAAACACTTAGTTGTCAAAATACCAATAGCGCTAGAATAGGGCGCAATAGAGCGAAAAACAAAGGAAACTTTGATTTTTATTTTGACTAAAACATTAACTATCTATATGATGCAGCCCCTATGCAAAAGGTGAAAATTCCCATCACTCTTGATCCTTGCAGAGCAGCTCAACGCAGACTTAGTTATGACGGCGTTGTTCAGCTTGAAGAACTTTCTCGCTTAGAGCAAGTTGTGCAAGATCAAACTGGTGAAATAGCGGTAGACATTCATTGCAGTAATGATGAACAAGGGTTGGTTGTAATTCGCGGTTCTTTCCGTGCACATCTGACCGTTATTTGTCAGCGTTGTAATGGAGATTTAGGGTTGGATTTGGAACATGACTTTGCTTATTCACCGGTTAAAGCGGGTGATGAGTCGGACCATCTTCCTGATTGCTACGATGTGGTTGAACTGGATGAAGAAGGTGAAATAAATCTTCGTCAACTTATAGAAGACGAGCTTATTTTAGCGATTCCTATAGTGCCAACTCACGACGAAGCATCTTGCGCTTATTCCGAAGAGCCTGCGAGCTTTGGTGGAGTAGTCGCAACAGAGAGCAAACCAAATCCATTTGAAATTTTAAAACAACTTAAGAAAGATTCTTAGGAGAAGGCTAATGGCTGTACAAAAAAGCAAAAAGTCTCGCGCAAGACGTGGCATGCGCCGTTCACACGACGCAATCAGTGGACCAGCTCTAACTGTAGATCAGGTTTCTGGTGAGACTCATCTTCGTCACCACGTGACTGCTGATGGTTACTACAAAGGCGAAAAAGTAATTTCTAAATAAGAGATTGCTTTTATGCTGACTCATCTAACCATTGCGTTAGATATGATGGGGGGCGATTACGGCCCCCGTTCATCTATTCCAGCCGCCATTTCTGCGGTAAATAAATACCCCAATCTTACATTGCTCCTTTGTGGCGATGAAAAATTCATTTCTAATGCTCTATTAAAACATAAAGCAAACACACATCCGAGATTGATTATTAAGCACTGTAGTGAAGTGGTTTCTAACAACTGCGAACCTGCACAAGCACTTCGTAACAAAAAAGACTCTTCAATGCGTGTTGCTTTGGATTTAGTAAAAAACAAGCAAGCACAAGCTTGTGTTAGTTCAGGCAATACTGGTGCACTGTTGTTAATTGCACACTTTGTGTTAAAAATGCTCCCGGGCATCAAACGACCAGCACTCATTTCTGCTGTACCTACAGAAAAAAAACAACCTGTTTATTTACTGGACTTAGGTGCTAATGTGCATTGTGATGCTCAAACGTTATTTCAGTTTGGCATTATGGGCAGTATTGTTGCCGGTGAGACCTGTAAAGGTGATAGGCCGAAAGTCTGTCTGCTTAACATTGGCTCTGAAGACATTAAAGGCAATGACACAATTAAAGAAGCCGCGAATATGATGAAGGCAACACCTTATATTAACTACACAGGATTTTGTGAAGGCAGTGATATGTTTTCTGGTAAAGCCGATGTTGTCGTTTGTGAAGGGTTTGTGGGAAATGTCGCTCTAAAAACATGTGAAGGTATTGCTAAACTTATTATGTATAAGTTTACAAAAGCGTTGAAAAAACGTTTTTTCTACCGATTATTAGCCGTATTACTCAGTCCAATCATAAAAAAACTCTATAGAAGGGTGAACCCCGACCAGTATAACGGTGCAAGTCTGGTAGGATTGCGTGGTATTGTTGTGAAAAGTCACGGAAATGCTTCGAACAAGGCGTTTCTTGCTGCAATCGAAGAAGCCATCAGAGAAGTTGAAAAACAAGTTCCTGAAAAAATAGAAGCGACCTTCGAACAAATTGCATTAGATGAAGAACACTCGCCATCGTCCCTCGAAAATCACTGACTTGGGGTGAGGGTGGCATAACTATTATTATAAAGAGCATTATATGTCACAGAAAATTGCACTTTTATTCCCAGGTCAAGGCTCACAAGCAGTTGGCATGCTTACAGAGTTACTTGAATCATCAGAAATTGTAAAAGCAACATTTGCAGAAGCATCAGAAGCGCTTGGTTATGACCTAGCAAATCTTGTTGTTAATGGCCCAGCTGAAGAACTAAATCAAACTCATCGTACACAACCAGCATTATTAACTGCGAGTGTTGCAGTTTACCGTGAGTGGTTAGCAAACAATGCAGAAGTTGAGACTGTTCTAGCTGGTCACAGCTTAGGTGAGTACTCAGCTTTGGTGTGTGCAGGTGTAGTAAGCCTTGCTGAAGCCGTAAAGTTGGTTGAGAACCGTGGTCTTTACATGCAAGAAGCTGTTCCAGCAGGCGTAGGTTCAATGGCTGCTATTATTGGTCTTGATGATGACAAGATCCAAGCAATTTGTGCTGAGCTTTCGGGTGAGCAAGTGGTTGCACCTGTTAACTACAATTCTCCTGGTCAAGTTGTTATTGCGGGTCACAAAGAAGCGGTAGAAAAAGCGTCTGAGGCTTGTAAAGAAGCGGGCGCAAAACGCGCACTTCCACTGGCTGTAAGCGTGCCTTCTCACTGTGAACTAATGAAGCCTGCAGCAGAAAAACTGGCTGCTGATTTAGAAGCTCTTGCATTCAATGCACCGAAATCAAGCGTGATCAACAACGTTGATGTTGCCATTGAAACAGAAGCGGCAGCGATTAAAGGTGCACTAGTACGTCAGCTTTACAGCCCAGTGCGATGGACTGAAACAGTTCAAGAACTTGCAAAGCTTGGAATTACACAAAGTTATGAATTCGGCCCAGGTAAAGTACTGAGTGGCTTAGTTAAACGTATTGATAAGTCAATTGCATGTGCATCTGTGAACGATGCAACAGCAATTGAATCTGCTAAATAAGAAGAGATAAAGAATGAGCAATCTATTTTCATTAGAAGGTAAAATTGTTTTAGTAACAGGTGCAAGCCGTGGTATCGGTAAATCTGTTGCTAATGCATTAGTTGCACAAGGTGCGATTGTTGCGGGTACTGCGACAAGCGAGTCTGGCGCTGAAAAAATTAGTGAATATTTAGGCGAAAACGGCAAAGGTTACGCGCTGAACGTGACTGATGCTGATTCAATTACAGCAACATTAGCGGCAATTAAAGCTGATTTTGGTGATATTGACGTGCTAGTTAATAACGCAGGTATCACACGTGACAATCTACTTATGCGTATGAAAGACGATGAGTGGAATGACATCATCGATACCAACTTAAGCTCTATCTATCGTCTTTCTAAAGCGGTTCTTCGTCCTATGATGAAGAAAAAAGCTGGTCGTATCATTAACATTGGTTCTGTTGTGGGCACAATGGGTAATGCAGGTCAAGCAAACTATGCAGCTGCAAAAGCGGGTGTAATTGGTTTTTCTAAATCTCTAGCACGTGAAGTCGCTTCTCGTGGTATTACAGTAAACGTTGTAGCACCAGGTTTCATTCAAACTGACATGACTGACGAGCTAACTGATGATCAAAAAGCAGCAACGCTTGCTAACGTACCTGCAGGTCGTTTAGGCCAGCCTGAAGAAATCGCGGCTGCTGTATGTTATTTAGCGTCTGATGCGGCTGCGTACGTATCAGGTGAGACTTTGCACGTAAATGGTGCGATGTACATGGTTTAATTGCTGTAGATCATAAAAAAGATTCAATTAATTTTTTGTGATCTTGCTGCAATCTTACTTGAAATTGCTATTAAAATAAGCGATAAAAGTATAAATTAATTTATAACAGGTTTGACCAGATCAAAATATCTGAGCAAATCCTTGAAACACAGAATTATGCGCCGTACACTACGCCGCAATCTGAAAATAACGCAAATGCGTTTTAATAAAGGAAAGAAGAATGAGCGATATCCAAGAACGCGTAACGAAAATCATTGTTGAGCAACTAGGTGTTAAAGAAGAAGAAGTTAAAAACGAAGCGTCTTTCGTAGACGACTTAGGTGCTGACTCTCTAGACACTGTTGAGCTAGTAATGGCTCTAGAAGAAGAGTTCGACACTGAGATCCCTGACGAAGAAGCAGAGAAAATCACTACTGTTCAAGCAGCGATCGACTACGTTACTGCTCACGCTGAGTAATCAAACGTATCACTTGGGGCAGCATTCGCTGCCCTTAGTCTTTTCTACCCCCTCATAAAAATAATCAATCCCTTTTGGAGGAAACCGTGGCTAAACGTCGAGTCGTAGTAACTGGCTTAGGTATGTTGACGCCGCTAGGCAATGATGTTGCATCAACCTGGCAAGGCTTACTAGAAGGCCAAAGTGGCATTTCTAACATCACGCACTTTGATACCACAAATTTTGGAACTAAATTCGCAGGTCTGATCAATGACTTTGATGTCACTGAGTACATGCCGAAGAAAGAAGCCAAAAAAATGGACTTGTTTATCCAATATGGTGTTGCAGCAGGGGTTCAAGCTTTAAAAGACTCTGGTCTTGAAATCACTGACGAAAATGCAGCACGTGTAGGTGTAGCTGTAGGTTCAGGTATCGGTGGTTTAACATTAATCGAAGAAAACCATGTAAAACTACTCAATAGTGGCCCACGTAAGCTGTCACCGTTTTATGTACCTTCGACAATTATCAATATGATCTCTGGTCACTTGTCTATCATGCATGGCTTGAGAGGTCCAAATATTTCAATCGTTACTGCTTGTACAACCGGTTTGCATAACATCGGTCATGCCGCGCGCATGATTGCCTATGGTGATGCAGATGCGATGGTTGCAGGCGGTGCGGAAAAAGCATCTACACCAATTGGTATGGGTGGTTTTAGTGCAGCACGTGCACTTTCAACACGCAATGATGATCCACAAGCAGCTTCTCGTCCTTGGGACAAAGACCGTGATGGTTTTGTACTTGCGGATGGTGCGGGCGTGATGGTACTTGAAGAGTACGAACATGCAAAAGCACGCGGCGCAAAAATTTATGCTGAGCTAGTTGGCTTTGGTATGAGTGGCGATGCATTCCACATGACGTCACCACCTGAAGATGGTTCAGGTGCGGCACTTGCGATGGAGAATGCCCTTAAAGACGCGGGTGTAAATGCTGCAGAAGTGGGCTATATCAACGCACATGGTACTTCAACGCATGCGGGCGACAAAGCTGAAACGCAAGCGGTTAAGTCTATCTTCGGTGCGGCTGCTGATAAAGTGATGGTTGGTTCATCTAAATCAATGATGGGTCACCTACTCGGTGCTGCGGGCTCTGTTGAGTCAATTATCACAGCGCTATCGTTACACGACCAAAAGGTATCACCGACTATTAACCTAGATAACCCAGACGAAGGGTGTGATCTAGATTATATTGCGCATACAGGTCGTGACGCAAAACTTGAGTATGCTTTATGTAACTCATTTGGTTTTGGTGGAACCAATGGCTCGTTGCTATTTAAAAAGGTATAATCCTTAAATACGGCGACAAACTAATAAAGAAAGCCTGGCAATGCCGGGCTTTTTTGTGATTAAAATGAGTTTAAAAATAACAACCACAATCACACCTCAAGACCGCGGCTTCCAATATGGCGATGGCTTTTTTACTACAGCAGCCATTAAATCAGGTAAAGTCCAACTCTGGGACTTACATCTCACACGCCTGCAATCATGTGCTAAAGCACTCCATTTTCCAAAAATTGATTGGCAACAGGTGCAATCCGAGTGTGAAAAGCATGTAATAGGGCATGAATTAGCCGTATTAAAAGTGGTTATCACCAGAGGTGAAGGAGGGCGTGGTTACCTAGCCCCTGATGAACCAAGCCTCAATGCAATTGTTTCCGTGCTTCCTTTTCCTACGCATTATGCTGATTGGCAGAGTCATGGGATCAAAGTAAGTACTTCAAACGTAAAACTTGGTCATCAGCCATTGTTGGCTGGCTTAAAAACGTTAAATAGACTTGAACAAGTGCTGATCAAACAAGATGCCAAGCAGTTTACTGATAGCCATGATGTGATAGTGTTAGACATTAATAATCAAGTAATTGAAACATCAGCTGGAAACTTGATTGGTTTTAAAAATGGTGAGTTTTTTACGCCAAAATTGTCTAAGGCAGGTATAAAAGGTGTTTACCTAAGTGCATTACAGCAAGTAAATCTCATTACTGAAGTTGAAGAGAGTATCGGCTTTTGGACTGATATGGACGCGTTGTTTACTTGTAATAGTTTGATGGAGTTAGTGCCAATTATTCAATTAGATACAAAACAGTTTGAGCTTGAAGCAGCTTTAATCGTCAAACAGAGTTTAATGAGTTCCTTATATGCTTAAGAAGATAACCGTAGCCTTTATGCTCTTGATGTTAATCGCTGCCGTATTCATTCAACAGCAAATAACACACTTTAAGCAGTTACAACTGACAAATATCCCTGAGTTGTTCGAAGTGAAACGAGGTACAGGTGTTCATCGACTTTGTAATGAGTGGTTAGCGAAAGGTAATATTGATTCGTGTTTTGCACTGCAAGTATATACCAAGTTATACCCTGCGAATACCTCGCTAAAACCAGGCTTATATGAGCTACAAAACTTAACCGTGTTAGAGGCCATTGATAAAATTTACCAAGGCCAGCAAAAACAGTTTAGTTTTACTGTGATTGAAGGTGACACTTTAAAAATGGTCCTCAATAAGCTCAAATCGGCTGATTTCATCGATTACGATATTGACGAGGCTAAGCTTTCAGAGCAATTAGAAGTGACTAACTATGCGGAAGGCTGGTTACTACCCGAAACTTATTTTTATCATGCAAACGACAGCGCGTTGTCGATTGTGACACGCGCACATGAGGCAATGAAAACAGAACTCGCGCAAGTTTGGGAAAATCGAATTGCTAATTTGCCACTGCAAAATGCTTATGAGGCACTAATATTGGCATCGATCATTGAGAAAGAAACGGGTTACGCTGGAGAGCGCAAAAAAATCGCTTCAGTGTTTATTAATCGACTCAATAAGAAAATGCGTTTGCAAACTGATCCTACGGTAATTTATGGATTGGGAGAACGATTTGATGGAGATATTAAACGCAAAGATTTAAAAGAGCATACGCCTTATAATACATACAGAATAAATGGTTTGCCGCCAACACCCATTGCCATGCCATCAAAAGAGGCAATCATAGCGGCGACTCAACCTGATACAACTGATTACTATTATTTTGTTGCCAAAGGCAACGGCCAGCATCAGTTTTCTAAAAACTTAACGGATCATAATAAGGCCGTAAGACAGTATATTTTAAAGAGAAGTAATGACAGCTAAATTTATTGTGATTGAAGGCCTTGAAGGGGCTGGTAAATCAACAGCAATGCAAATTTGCCAACAGTTTCTTGCAGATAAGCAAATTGACTTTATTAACACCCGAGAGCCGGGTGGCACGCCAATGGCTGAAGCACTTAGAACGCTTGTTAAAAACCAGTATGAAGAAGAAGTGGCAGGTGAAACTGAGCTACTTATTATGTACGCTGCACGAGCGCAGTTACTGCATAATGTGATCAGACCTAGCCTTGCTGCCAACAAGTGGATACTGGGTGACAGACATGACATGTCTTCACAAGCTTACCAAGGTGGTGGCAGAGGTTTATCTCAAGTAACATTGAACAGTCTTTCTGATATTGTATTACAAGGTTTAAAACCCGATCTCACCTTATATCTGGACATTTCACCAGAGGTGGGTTTATCACGCGCACGTGGGCGTGGAGAGCTCGATAGAATTGAGTTAGAAGCGATTGAGTTTTTCGAAAAAACTCGCGCTCGTTATTTAGCATTAGCTGAATCAGATGAGAATTGCGTGGTCATAAACGCAGAGCAAGCGATAGATAAAGTGCATGCTGATATTTTGGCGGCATTAGAAAACTTTTATCAGCAGGTTAATTTGTGATGATGCCTTGGTTAGAGCGTCCTTGGCAACAGCTCAATACGAGCTTTAAAGCGGGTCGCTTTCATCATGCTCAGCTGCTTGCTGGGTTGCAAGGAGTAGGCAAGTTAGCATTAGCAAAGGGGCTGGCTGATGCCATCTTGTGTGAAAATACTTCAGAGCTTTTGGCATGTGGCCAATGTAAAAGTTGTGCCTTAATTGCAGCACAAACTCACCCTGATAAACTGCTTGTCAGCTCTGAGGGTGCGACCATAGGTGTCGATGAAATAAGAGCAATCGCCGATTTCATCTATCATTCGGCGCAGCAAGGTGGCAACAAAGTAGTTATTGTTCACCAAGCGCATAAAATGACGCATTCAGCGGCCAATGCATTGCTAAAAACACTTGAAGAGCCAAACGCAAAACGCTTTTTGATTTTAACTTGTGATGATGTCGCGCAATTGCCAGCGACGATTGTGAGTCGCTGTGCAAAGAGCGATATAGCGGTTCAATCCGAGCCGCAAGTTAGGACTTGGTTGATGCAACAATTAGGTGATTACGCTGAACAGCCATGGATTAATTTGTTTATGTCGCAGCCTTTAAAAATTGAGCATTGGTTTGAAACGGGTCAAGTTGAACAAATTAACCAATTATTCCATAGTATTGACACTCTCAATCATGCGGCGGATGTTTCGCAATGTGTTGAATTATTGATAAAATCGCCAGAATTGGTCAATGAAATGGGGCGCTTTGTTCAAGGGCGAATAAAGCAAGCTTTATACGATGGTGCTGACTTCGCAAAGATTACAGTCGCACAACAGGCTTTGGTTGACTTTATAAAGGATCATCAACAGATCCCAGGCTTGAATTTACAATTAGCCTTGCTTAAGTTATTTACAGCCCTAAAACAGGCTTTGCAGTAGGGGAGCACTATGCAAGTTTTACTTCTAGATTTTGAAGATTTTGACGAGTTATATCGTTGTTACATGCCCGCATTAAAGCACGGCGGCTTGTTTGTTAAAACTAACTCTCGCTTTGATATGGGGCAGCCTTTATCGCTGCGCGTGACTTTGCCAGATGCATTAGAAGAAGATGTCATTGAAGGCAAAGTAGTATGGATAACACCGCAAGGCGCGCAAAATTCAAATCCACCAGGCGTGGGCGTTGGCTTTTCTGAGGGGAATGAAACAGTCAACGATAAAATCATAAAGTTGCTGGGGACAGCACTTAATTCAGAAAAACCCACCTACACCATGTAAGAGTAGTTATGATTGTAGATTCGCACTGCCATTTAGATAGATTAGATTTTGATAAACTTGGTTTATCACTCCCAGAAGCATTAGATGCAGCAAGACAAAAGCAAGTCGAGCACTTTTTATGTGTAAGCGTCACACTAGATCAATTCCCGAGTATGCTTGAAAAAGTACAAGCATTTGATGATATTTCAGTCTCATGTGGTGTGCACCCTTTAAACCAAGAGCAAGCCTTGGATAAAAGTCAGTTATTGTCACTGGCTCAACACGATAAAGTGGTTGCGATTGGTGAAACGGGCCTAGACTATTACTACTCAAAAGACACGCACTCTGTGCAACAAGAGAGTTTTGTTGGACACATAGAAGTGGCTAATGAACTACAAAAGCCGCTGATCATTCATACCCGAGATGCCCGAACTGATACCATAGATCTTATGAAAGCCCATGGTGCCGATAAATGCGGTGGTGTTTTGCATTGTTTTACTGAAGATTGGTCGATGGCAAAACAAGCTCTTGATTTGGGTTTTTATATTTCAATCTCAGGTATTGTGACATTTAAAAACGCGGTTGAATTAAAAGAGGTGGTGAAACAAATTCCACTAGATAGATTACTCATCGAAACTGATTCTCCTTACCTTGCACCAGTGCCTTATCGTGGCAAAACAAACCAGCCTGCTTATGTGCAAGATGTTGCCTATTATATTGCTGACTTAAAAGGTATCACATATAAAGAGCTCGCAACGGCAACAACAAACAACTTCTATGATCTATTTAGCTTAGCCAAGCGCAAATAATCGTCATGTCAGTTGTAAACACACATCTTCCAGAACTTTTACTTGGGCCGATGGTTCGTCGGGCTGAGGCTAGTAATGTGTGTTTGCAACTGGTCACTTCAATGCCTCGGGCTGTACGTTTTGAGTTTACAGGCACTGAGGTTGAAAACGAAGTACTCGAAATACCACTGGGTAAGCATTGTTTTTTCTATATAGTCAATGTGAAACCAAAAAGTGGTGAGTTTATTACCGATACAAAAATAGGCTATACGTTGTATCTCGATGAGGTTAAAACGGATTTGTCAGCTTATTGTTATCCTGATGCCAGTACGCCTGAGTTTGTGATCCCAAATGTTTTAAAACAGGTATTGCATGGCTCTTGTCGTAACCCGCATTACCCTGTAGAAGATTCGTTGGCGAGTGCAGATGAAACGCTATCTCAAGCGAGACTCAATCAAACAACAGCACCAACCTTATTATTACTTTCTGGCGACCAGATTTATGCCGATGATGTGGCAGGACCAATGTTGCAGGCGATTTATACAGTTATTGAGCAACTTTGCTTATACAAAGAATCACGGACTGAGTTCATAAATCTACCTGATAACTTATCAGAGCAATTATTTGCAAGAACGCCGCACTTACCAAAAACACCATGGCAAGAGCGTTCAAAACGCAGTTTAGGATATTGGCTTCGCAAAGATGAACCGCACTTCACTAGCGCGCATGCAGTCAATCACCTAGTTTATTTAGAAGAGTTTGTTGCTTATTATTTATTGGCGCATAGTGAAGCGTGCTGGCGGTTATTTGATTTTGAAAAAGCACATTTTAAAACTACCAACGCCAAACAAACTGATTTATATGAATTACAAAAAAACAGCCTAAAGGGGTTTGTAAAGAGTTTACCAAAGGTGGCAAGGCTGTTTGCGAATCTCTCAACTTTGATGATGTTTGACGACCATGATGTAACAGATGATTGGAATTTAACCGCCCAGTGGGAACAAAACATTTCGTCGAATCCTGCCAGTCAACGGATCATCAGTAATGGTTTACTTTCTTATTGGCTATTTCAAGGGCTGGGTAATGACGCAGGTTCAATGTCTAAAACGCTTTTAACTCATTTCAACGCTAGTCTAAAGACATGTGAATGGGAGCTAACAAAATTTGATACGCACCTTCATCAGTTCGATAACTGGCATTACTGCCTTGAAACAACGCCGAAGCTGGTTGTATTAGATACAAGAACCCACCGTTGGCGAAATGAGCAAGACTTTAATGAGCCTAGTGGCTTAATGGACTGGGAAATGCTGATGTTTCTTCAAACTCAACTTCAGCATCAAAAAGAAACAATTATTGTGTCTCCTGCGCCAGTATTTGGGGTAAAAGCCATTGAAGCGGTGCAAGCCATTTTCAACGCCTGTGGGCATCCTTTGGTGGTGGATGTTGAAAACTGGATGGCCCATGAAGGGGCAGCCAGAAAACTTATGGACATTTTTAGGCGAAGTGATACGCCGATAGAAACTATTATTTTATCGGGCGACGTACATTATTCGTTTTGCTTTTCTGTGCAAGCACGCTTTGGGCAACACGATAACCGGATTTGGCAATTAACTGCATCAGGTATTAAAAATGAATTCCCTAAAACGCTATTGAAGTGTTTTGATCATTTAGACTCATTTTTATACGCGAGATGGAGCCCGCTCAACTTTTTTACTAAACGTTGGCAAATGAAAGTGACCAAGCATCTTTGTCGCTCTGAGCATTTGCGCTCACCTTATCTCTTATCTCACGCTGCAATCAGCCTCATTGAGCTTGAGAACAACAAACTTGCAGGCTACTACCTGTTACATGCTGACGGCACAAAGAGCGACTTCGAACTCTAAAAACTTGTTTATTTTTTAGTGAGTTTTAATTGCTTTGCTATATTTAAAACACTTTGGTGTGTTTGATGGCAGGGTATGAGAGCGACAATTCTATCTTTTTTATTTCTGCTTTTTTCTAGTCAATTGGTACTGGCTGTGCCGCAGTTTACCGATACGGCGCAGATAATGCGTTCTTACGATTATAGTGCAGGTCTCACGCAAAGCTCGATTACAGCGCTAGCTCAAGACCAGTTTGGCTATATTTGGGTGGGCACTCAAGCAGGCTTAAATAGATTTGATGGTCATGAATTCAAACAGTTTAAACCAAAACAACAAGACAAAAATAGCCTCTCAGGTGGTTTCATCACCGACATTTGCATTAGTGATCAAGATGTATGGATAGGTACACACACAGGGTTAAGTCGATACAATACGCAAAATGGGCGATTTCATTCCTTTTTGGCAAGTGACTATGACGCGATTACATCTGACAGAGTGAATGATTTAACTTGTCAAAGCGCCCATGTATTGGTTTCTAGCGCTAATGGTGAGAGTTATCAAATTAATAAAAGTACGTTAGAAGTAAGCCGCTCTGCCATTGTTGGCAATTTCATTCGTTCACCAGAGACACAAAATAACAATATTTATTATCTCACTGACAAAGGTCTAATGAAAATTAACGAGCAGCAACAGTCTCTGTTGTTATTTGAAGGTGAGTTCAAGATGCTCAAGGTCAGGGGGCAAAGAGTATTCCTGCTGACTAAAAGTGAAGAACTGATCGTTTATGATTTGTTATACAGCAGAGTCTTATGGTCGAAAACGTTTGCTGAGGTCTCGAACATCACCCTCAATAATTTGTATCTTTCGACCAATGAAATATTGCTCGCTACAAACAACGGTGTCTATTTATTCCATTTCGATGGCACTTTGTTAAATCATTGGTACAAACGGCAGCAAGTAAATGGCCTTCAAGATAATAATATTTTGTCAGTAATGAGAGATGGCAATAAAGGCATTTGGATTGGTACAGAGACCCGAGGGCTACATTTTTTTAGCCAACTTAGTGAGTCATTTGGACATGTTAGTACAGATAACTATCCAGATTCGCCTTTATCTACGCCAGACACTCGTAGCTTTGCCATTGATAAACAAGATAGAGTTTGGGTAGGCACCTCCGCTGGTGTTTATATTTTTAATGGGCAAGGGTTTATTGAGTCTCAATTTATTTATAAGGCGTTAGTTGCTGTACAAGGCAGTTTCATCACAAAGTTATTTATGTATGGCAGCGATTTATGGATAACAACACGAGGTAATGGTGTATTTCGGTTCTCATTTGAAACTGAAACTCTTGACCATTTCAAGCCCGATTTTGGCAATGGGCCGGAGTTAAGTTTTAACGACATTACTCTTTATGACGGCGTGTTATTACTCTCTTCAAGAACAATGGGTTTGATGTTTTTTAATGAAAATACGAGTAAGTTAATGCCGTATTTTGCAAGTTCACTTGATGCACCTTCTCATGTTTCTTCATTGCTTGTTGTAAAAGAAGAGCTCTGGTTTGGCAGTATTGGCAATGGATTATTCCGCTATAAAGGGGATGAACTACAACAGATTAATACATCAGATGGCTTACTATCTAATTTGGTTTTCATGCTTGTTCAAGATGCTTATGGCAGAGTATGGGTCGCCAGTGAGCAAGGGATCACGCTGATCCATAGCGACTTTAGTATCGACCGTACTTTCACACAAAATGAAGGGTTAAGTAATACAGCAATTTGGGGTCTGATTTATGACGGTGTTGGGCACGTTTGGGCTGGAACAAGTGGTGGGCTCAGCCGCATTGATATTAGTAACTTTAATGTGCACAACTTTTCGCCGACAGATGGTATTCAAGATAATGAATTTAATTATAATGCAGCTTGGTTGGCACCTGATGGGCGGTTGTTTGTTGGTGGCGCGAAAGGGTTTAATCAATTCTACCCGCAGAAACTCGATGTAGATAATTCAGCAAGGCCCCTGTTAGTCAGTGAAATCGAGCTATTGGGCAAATCACTCAAGCCTTCAGATGGCTCAGTATTGTCGGTTGCCCCTGAGCTGGTTGAGGGGCTAAACTTAAAGCATAACCAAGACATCATTTCTTTGAACTATTCCAGCTTGGACTATGGCGCAGAGCAAAATCAGTTTTATTATCGTGTTATAGGATTGAGCGAGCAATGGTTAAAACTTGCAAATGGGGTAAGACAAGTAAGTTTATTAAAACTCAAGCCTGGCAACTATATTATCGAAGCTTATACCATTAACCGTTTTAATGTCGCTTCACCAGTTCATCAATTCACACTCAGTATTGCAGCACCTTGGTGGTGGAATACTAGCTCTAAAAGCTTTTATATCTTTTTAGTATTAACCCTCATAGCCTCTGTTGTTTATGCCCGCCAACAGAGATACAAAAAAGTTGTTCGTGACAATATTAAAATGTCAGAGTTGAGGCAGCGCTTAGAGTGGTCACTCTGGGCAAGTGGTGACGAGCTTTGGGATTGGCATGTGAATAGCAATCAAATATATCGTCATACAGTGTCTTCGAAAGTTGATTATGGGAATGCGGTCAAAGTGATGACCATTGATGACTTTGATCAATTTGTCCATCCAAAAGACTGTATATTGGTTGAAGAAAAAGTACGTGAATGTATAGAAGGCAAAACAGACAGCTATGAAATAGCAATACGAGTTAAAGACTTATTTGAGCAATGGACTTGGGTACTCGATAGAGGAAAAGTCGTTAAACGTGATCAGAGTGGCAAAGCAACACGCATAGCAGGGGCGTTAAAGGACATTGCGGAACTTAAGAAAAATCAAGAAGCTTTACAAAAGTTGAACGAGCAATTAGAGATTAATGTCGCAATGCGAACCGATGAACTTTATAAAAAGAATCAGAAACTTGAGCAAGCTATGATGGAGCTGCAACATACACAACAAGAACTTATCGAAAGTGAAAAAATGGCGTCATTAGGTAGTTTAGTCGCAGGGGTTGCCCACGAAATAAACACGCCTTTAGGTGTTGCATTGACGGCACTTACATACAACCAAGAAAGTTTGGCTGCGATAGAGCATAAGCTTGAGAGCAGGTCACTGAGGCAGCAAGATTTAAATAATGCAATCAATGAACAAAACCAAGGCTATGCACTGATTTTAAGAAACTTAGATAGGGCGCAAAGCTTAATTAGTAACTTCAAGCAAGTTGCTGTTGACCAATCAAGCGAACAAGCAAGAAACATCTTTATAAAATCTTATCTAAAAGAAGTATTTGATTCATTGGTCCCCTTAACAAAGGGAAAGCAAATAGAGATAGACATAGAAGGCGAAGATTTTGAATTGCACACTTATCCTGGCGCAATATATCAAGTAATGACTAATTTATTGAACAATTCGATGATCCATGGTTTTGAAGGCGTTGATTCTGGCAATATCAAAGTTTCTATTCACCAAGAAGGAGAATTTTGGCATCTGAGCTATGACGAAAATGGTAAGGGAATGAGTGCTGAAATGCTTAAAGCAGTGTTTGACCCTTTTGTAACCACTAAACGGAATCAAGGCGGATGCGGTTTGGGCATGCATATAGTTTATAACCTGATTACGCAGCTTTTAAAAGGGGAAATCAAATGTCGCTCCACATTAGGGGAGGGCATCAATATAAAACTGAAATTGCCTGTCGAGTTACTCTAAGATTACTGATATACATTGCTTAATATCAACTTTTCGGCTGTGTAGCATTTTAATGTGTTACCTGATTTTATATACTCACTACTCTAGATTATTCTAATTACTTTGAGGTTATAGATGACTCAGCTTTTTCCAAAATCACGACTAAAATGGGCCTGTAGAAGGGGAATGCTAGAACTCGATGTACTGCTTGGACCGTTTGTTGATGAAGCTTTTGACGAGTTGCCTGACCCTGAAAAACTAATTTTTCAACGTTTACTCGAAGTGGAAGATCCTGATTTATTTGCTTGGTTTATGGGCCATGAAAAGTGTCCAGATCCAGAGCTAAACAAAATGGTTCAGTTTATACTTGGCCGCGTCAAAGTATAAAATCATATTTGCAGATAACCGGCAAGACTTCAGGGTCATAGTGCTTTTCTTGTCGGTTTTAAGCTTTGCCACCTTTCTCGTTTCTGCACATCTGATTTCTTTCTTGTTTATTTGCATCGCTGCAGTTTTAGCGTTTTTACTTTTTTATAAAATTACCCAAGATACGACGCCACTTAGTGGAACACTGTTACTTGACTGTGAAGATAATTATATCGAAGTGCATAGTGAAAGGGCGGTATCTGGGCATATTATTTCAGCACAACTAAAGTTTTCCGTCTTATCTTTAAAAATCAGAACCACCCAAGAAAAATCAGAAACCATACAACTTCTGGCTTCTTCGATGAGTGAAAAAGATTGGCGAAAAATATGCCGATTCGCTTTGAATGAAAAAGATCCAATCCTCAAAAATGATTCGAACATTTAAGAGGATCGGTTTTGAAGAGCGAGAACCGCTTTTTGTCTATGGTTTTAAAACCGTGGGTGTGGGGTTAACACTCTGCTCAGGGTAGTCGAGTGTGTAGTGCAAGCCACGACTCTCTTTACGCTCCAACGCACTACGAATAATTAATTCAGCAACTTGTACTAGGTTTCTAAGTTCTAACAAGTTATTACTAACTCTGAAGTTGGCATAATATTCTTGGATCTCTTGTTGTAAGAGTTCGACACGCCTTAAGGCACGCTCCAAGCGTTTTGTCGATCGAACTATGCCGACATAATCCCACATAAACAATCTTAGCTCATGCCAATTATGGGTGATCACGACTTCTTCGTCTGAATTGCCTACTTGGCTTTCATCCCATTGATTGATTCCATCAGGGGCTTGTGATTTTTCGAGTTTAGATAAAATATCCTTGGCTGCTGCATGTGCGAACACAATGCACTCTAGTAATGAGTTACTCGCCATACGGTTTGCGCCGTGCAGACCTGTATAAGCGACTTCTCCAATAGCATATAGATTTTGTAAGTCGGTCTGACCATTAAAATCTGTCATTACACCACCACAGGTATAATGTGCTGCTGGTACAACAGGAATTGGTTCTTTTGTAATATCTAGCCCTACACTCAAACACTTGGCGTAAATTGTGGGGAAGTGCTCAATAATAAAGTCTTTGTCTTTGTGCGAGATGTCTAAGTAAACACAATTAGCACCTAAACGCTTCATTTCGAAATCAATCGCTCTGGCAACAATATCACGCGGTGCGAGTTCTTCGCGCTCGTCAAAATCAGGCATAAATCGCGTTCCATCTGGGCGCTTTAAGTGGGCACCTTCACCGCGCATTGCTTCTGTTATCAAAAAGTTTTGCAACTCGGGGTGATAGAGGCTAGTTGGATGGAATTGATTAAATTCCATGTTCGCAACACGACAACCAGCGCGCCACGCCATTGCGATACCGTCACCGCTAGACACATCAGGGTTAGAAGTATAAAGATAGACTTTACTCGCGCCACCGGTTGCAAGGGCAACAAACTTAGCAGAAATCGTTTCTACTTTGTCGGCAAGGCGATTATAAACATAGACACCTTTTACAGGCTGTATGTCACACTCAGTATCTTTTACCAAATCAATGGCATTGTAGTTTTCAAGCAGCTTAATATTGTTATGAGATTGTACTTGGCTAACTAAGGTAGTTTGAACGGCCTTACCTGTTGCATCCGCGGCATGCAGAATACGTCTGTGGCTATGTCCACCTTCACGTGTTAAGTGATAGCGCTCTTTACCTTTGCTATCAAACTCCATGTCGAAAGGAACACCTTGTTCAATTAACCATTTTAAACAAGCTTTTGCATTACTTGCCGTGTAGTGCACAGCATCCCTGTCACATAAACCGCCGCCGGCTGCTAACGTGTCTTCAACGTGCGATTCAATACTGTCATTTTTTTTATCAAAAACAGCTGCTATGCCACCTTGAGCATAAAGTGTAGACCCTTCTTTTAAAGACCCTTTACTGATCACCGTAACGCTACAGTGCTCAGCAAGTGAAAGTGCAAGGCTCAATCCGGCAGCACCACTACCAATGACAACCACGTCAGTTTCATGGTTATTGATTTGTTTCATATTCGAATCTTCGTTTTTCTATGTGATGTACATTAACAAGTGTACTATGATCGTAAAAGTACGAACGTTTGGCCAAAATAGACTTTCAAAAAGAGGTTATTTTAGGCGTTTGAACGATATTTTAAAAAAAATTTCAAAAAAACAGAACTTTTTATTTATTAGTGTGTCTCAATTGCTGTGAAAGATGGCAACTCACATTTAGTTACAATTATAAAAAAGAGGAGTACCGGCTCGAATGAGCGAGCAGGAATTGGATTTAGCATTGGTCAAGCGGGTACAGCAAGGAGATAAAAACGCCTTCAACCTCTTAGTTGCCAAATATCAAAACAGAATCGCAGGTCTTATCTCTCGATATGTATCAAATCAAAGCGATATAGCAGACGTAGCACAAGAAGCGTTTATAAAAGCGTATCGTGCTCTGCCTAATTTTAGAGGCGAGAGTGCATTTTATACTTGGCTGTACCGTATTGCGGTTAACTGTTCTAAAAATTATTTGGTGGCTCAAGGTCGTAAACCGCCAGCCAACGATATTGATGCAGAAGAAGCTGAACTCTACGACAACGCAGATTCTCTTCGTTCAAATGCATCACCCGAGAATTTATTGCTGAGTGATGAAGTTAAAGCAGTTATTTATAAAACCATAGATGGCTTGCCTGATGACTTAAAAACAGCCATTACCCTTCGTGAAATAGAGGGGATGAGCTATGAGGAAATTGCAGTGATTATGGACTGTCCGGTTGGAACAGTCAGATCGCGAATTTTCAGAGCGCGAGAAGCAATTGATAATAATTTAAACCCAATGATTAGTGAGTCTTAAATATGGCCCAAGCTAATAAAGCTGAGAATGAACAAGTAAGCACTTCAGAGATCTTTGACGGTGAGCGCATCCTAGATGATGCAAGTTTAAGTCAATTAGACTCTGAAAAGTTTTCGCGTTATGCCATGATTGGTGATGCATTGAGAGCTAAAAGCGACAATGCAATAACGATTGACATTACTGCAAGCGTTGCAGCAGCATTGGCTGATGAACCTTGCCACAATGTAAAAGGCATTGAAGAAGTCGCTCATCAACCTGCGCAATCTAATGTTGTCAGTATCAGTAGTTGGAAAAAGCCGTTTTCTCAAATTGCGATAGCGGCGAGCGTTGCATTAGTTGCGGTATTAGGTGTAAACACTATGCAGCAGACACCTGTTGTTGGTGATGATTTACCTGTACTACAGTCCATTCCTGTGGCGGGTGGTGTTGCTCCGGTGAGTTTTTCATCTGAGGGTTCTGCATTACAAAGTGCCCAGCAAGGAGTAAGAGAGCTTCAGCAGCAACGCATTGGCGCACTTGTTCTTGAACATCAACGTCAATCTAGAATGGCCCACGCTTTACATCAGGCAAAAACTGAAAAAGTAGAAGAGAATAAAGAATCTAATTAATGAAGCCGTTTATTTTTCTTATTAGTTTATGTTTTTCTATAGTAGTTCAGGCATCTGAGCTACTTTCTGCAAAACAGTTACTTCAAAATATGGCAACTGCTGTGCATCAAAGAAATTTTGATGCTTCTTTTGTAGTGATGAAAGAAAAGGGTATGGAGCCATACCGTTGGTTACATGCCCAACATCAAAATCAAGAGTTAGAGCTGTTAAGTTTACTTAATGGTGCAGGCCTTGAAATTGTCCGTGTTGATGACAAGGTCACTTACTTTGAGCCACAATCGACACCTTATTCAATTAAAACTGACACAATTGCTGGCCCAATCCCTGAAGTGCTTTTTAAAGACATAGCGGTTTTAGAACAAGATTATGATTTTGTTCTTGGCGGAAAAGGGCGGATCGCAGGACGTCCTGCTCAGCTCGTTCGTTTAGAATCAAAAGACAGTGGTAAATACAATTACTGGCTGTGGATCGATACCGAATCATCACTGTTATTAAAAGCGGCATATGTGAATCAAGTGGGTGAATTGCTTGAACAACTTCAGCTTACGCATATAAGTGTCACCCCAGAGCCTGCACAACAGCTTGTCGAGCTCTTAAACAGAGAGTTTCCTGAACCAACTCTAGTTAGTGAAAATGTGATAAGCCCACAATCTCAGTCTAATTGGCAGATCGATTGGTTACCACAAGGGTTTACCTTGTTAAAAGCCGATAGGCATAAATTAGATTTAAATAATGAGCTTGCAGATTATTATTTATTTTCAGACGGGTTAGTTGAGTTTTCAGTGTTTGTGCAAAGACCGCTGGCTGGTAAAAGGCCCAGTGGCGCGTTATCATCGGGTGCAACAACTGTTTATGTTCACAACTCAGGTGCTTTTGATGTATCTGTGGTAGGTAAAATTCCACCGCAAACAGCAAAGAGCATTGCTGAGTCTGTAAAACGAGCTCTATGATAGAACAAACCTTGAGTGTCGCGAAAATTCGCGGCACAACTGCTTATCTTCAAGCCGAACCAAAACCAGCCTGTGAAGGATGTAATGGCAAATGTGGTTCACAAATATTTAGCCGCCTTTTTGGTACATATAAGAAACTCTTTCCCATTGACCTAAATGAATCGGTTGAAGTTGGTCAAAAAATAAAACTATCCCTTGATGATAGTCAGCTAGTGAATCATGGCGCTTGGGTCTATATGGCACCATTAATGGGTGCATTTATAATGATGTTCATTGGCGCACTTTTGTTAAATTTATCTGAACCATTACAGATTTTGTTTGCGTTAATGGGTGGTGTGTTGGGGTTTTTATTAGCACGTTATCGAGTTAGTCGCATTAAACACCAAGTAAAAGTGGTAAAAATTTACCCAATTAGTTTCTCTGTGAAGCAAATAGATGGTGATTAGCGCAAATAAAATGTAAAATCCCACCCTAATATCTAATTTAATGACTTAAGAAGTTTAGAATCCAGAAATATGAAGCATATCCGTAACTTTTCTATTATCGCCCATATCGACCATGGCAAATCAACTTTGTCTGACCGCTTAATCCAAGTCTGTGGTGGTTTAACAGATCGTGAAATGCAGCAGCAAGTTCTGGATTCGATGGACATCGAACGTGAGCGTGGTATCACAATCAAAGCACAGAGTGTAACGTTAAACTACACGGCTGATGATGGTGAAACTTACCAACTTAATTTCATTGATACGCCAGGACACGTTGACTTCACCTATGAAGTATCACGTTCACTTGCGGCGTGTGAAGGTGCACTATTAGTTGTAGACGCGGGTCAAGGTGTAGAAGCACAAACCCTAGCAAACTGCTATACAGCGATTGAAATGGACTTAGAAGTTATTCCAATTTTAAACAAAATTGACTTACCTCAGGCCGATCCACTCCGCGTTGCTGAAGAAATTGAAGAAATTGTGGGTATTGACGCGTTAGAAGCTGTTCAATGTTCAGCAAAAACAGGTATAGGCATCAAAGATGTATTAGAAAATATTGTACGCGATGTACCACCGCCAGTAGGCAATCCTGAAGCACCTCTTCAGGCGCTAATTATCGATTCATGGTTTGACCCATACCAAGGCGTTGTATCACTGGTACGTATTAAACATGGTGAATTACGTAAAGGTGATAAAATCAAGATTATGTCAACTGATCAAACACATATTGCTGATCATGTTGGTATTTTCACGCCTAAGCAGACAAATACTGGAGTGTTGAAGACTGGTGAAGTAGGCTTTGTGATTGCGGGTATTAAAGATATCCATGGTGCACCTGTAGGTGACACAATCACCCTGACACAAAATGCAGCGCCTGAACGCTTACCTGGTTTCCAACGCGTTAAGCCACAGGTTTACGCGGGTATGTTCCCGATTGCTTCAGACGAATATGAAGCTTTCCGTGATGCGCTTAACAAGCTAAGCCTGAATGATGCGTCATTATTCTTCGAGCCTGAAAACTCAACGGCACTTGGTTTTGGTTTCCGTGTTGGCTTCTTAGGTATGCTACACATGGAAATTATTCAAGAACGTCTAGAACGTGAATACAACATGGATCTTATTACTACTGCGCCAACGGTAGTGTATGAGGTAGAAACAAAAGATGGTGTTATTCAAATTGATAACCCGTCAGAGTTACCTCCAGTTAATGACATCATCGAAATTCGTGAGCCGATTGTTGAAGCGAATATCCTTGTGCCGCAAGAATACCTTGGTAATGTAATTACATTATGTATTGAGAAGCGTGGTGTTCAAACTAAGATGGCTTACCACGGAAACCAAGTTTCTGTGACGTATGAGCTACCAATGGCGGAAGTTGTGATGGATTTCTTTGATAAGCTTAAGTCAACAAGTCGCGGTTTTGCGTCACTAGATTATAACTTTAAGCGCTTCCAAGCTTCTGATATGGTTAGGGTTGATATTCTAATTAACGGCGACCGTGTTGATGCATTGGCGATTATAGCGCACCGTGAAGGCTCGCAGCAGCGTGGCCGTCAGTTGGCTGATGCGTTGAAAGAGCTAATTCCTCGTCAAATGTTCGATATTGCGATCCAAGCAGCTATCGGTACGCATGTTATTGCGCGTACAACAGTTAAGCAGTTACGTAAGAACGTAATCGCGAAATGTTACGGTGGTGACGTGAGTCGTAAGAAAAAGCTACTTCAAAAACAAAAAGAAGGTAAAAAGCGAATGAAGCAATTGGGTAACGTTGAAGTTCCTCAAGATGCATTCTTAGCAATCCTTAAAGTAGGTAAATAACAGGACTTATTAATGGCAGGCTATTTTTCTGTATTCTTGGTGCTTTTGACTCTTGGGTCAGGCTTGATCTGGTTGATTGACCACTACATGTTCGCACCAAAGCGAAAAGAACGAATTGCGTTGGCACAAGGTGCTACGCAGACTCCTCTTGATGATGATGTGATTGCGCAGATTGCCCCTGAGCCTGCCATTGTAGAGGGTGCAAAATCGATTTTTCCGATGATTGCTGCGATCACCATCTTTCGTTCGTTTATTTTTGAACCATTTCAAATACCATCAGGCTCTATGATGCCAACACTATTAGATGGTGATTTTATTTTGGTTCAAAAATATGCGTATGGCATTAAGGATCCGGTTTGGCGTTCACAGATGATTGAAGTCGGTGAACCTGAGCGCGGCGATATTACGGTATTTAAATTCCCACTGGATGAGCGAATTGACTTTATTAAACGTGTCATTGGCTTACCGGGAGATAGTATTGTGTATCGTAACCGCCAACTTTTTATCAAGCCTAATTGTGAAGCAGGTAAAGAGCGCACTGACAACCTAGTGTGTGGTGAATACAATAAAATAGGTCTTGATATTGTAAACCGTGATGAATTTATGCAAGGACCAATGCCTTTGGTAAGACTGACTGAAGACTTACCAGGTGCACAACATGACATTCTAATAAATCCACAAGCTTTAGAATCTACTGATCGCTATTACCAGCAAACTGGTACTCGTAAAGATGAGTGGGTTGTACCGAAAGACAGTTATTTTGTAATGGGTGATAACCGTAATAACAGTCAAGATGGTCGTATGTGGGGGTTTGTTCCTAAAGAAAACTTAGTGGGCAAAGCTGTATTTATTTGGATGAGTTTTGATTTTGATAATGGCCCAGATAGCCTGTTACCAGGGTGGGTTCCAACCGGTGTTCGTTTTGAACGCCTAGGTAATATTCAATAAAATGAAAAGAAGTGTAGCAGAATTATATAAAAAAATAGGCTATGAATTTAGTGACGAGTCATTGCTTGAACAAGCCATGACTCACCGTAGTCATAAAGGCCAACATAATGAACGTTTGGAGTTTCTAGGCGATTCTATCTTGAGCTACGTGATAGCCGATGCGTTATACAAAAAGTTTCCTAAAGCACGTGAAGGCGATTTAAGTCGCATGCGCTCGACGCTTGTACGCGGTCAAACTTTAGCTGAATTTGGTGTTGAGTTTAATTTAGGTGATTACCTTCGTTTAGGCCCAGGTGAATTAAAAAGCGGTGGCTTTAGACGCGAATCAACACTTGCCGACGCTGTTGAGGCGATCATTGGCGCAGTTTTCTTAGATTCAGATATTGATTCTTGTACTAAGCTTATTTTGACATGGTATGAATCTCGTTTAGCGGCAATTTCTCCGGGTCACAATCAAAAAGATCCGAAAACATTATTGCAAGAGTTTCTACAGGCTCGAAAACTGCCTTTACCTAATTACACAGTGATCGACACGAAAGGTCAGGCACATAACCAGACATTCACGGTTGAATGTGAAGTGGAAGGGATGGAAAGCATTATTTCTGTGGGCAGTTCTCGTCGCAAGGCGGAACAAAAAGCAGCAGAGCAAGCATTGAAGATTTTAAAGAATGACGCCTAATACGCACTGCGGCATGATCGCAATCGTTGGTCGCCCTAACGTGGGTAAATCAACGTTACTAAACAAAATTGTTGAACAAAAAGTCAGTATCACCTCGCGTAAACCGCAAACTACCCGTCACCGTATTATGGGTATTCATACTGAAGACAACTATCAAGCCGTTTATGTTGACACGCCGGGTCTTCATATTGAAGAAAAACGTGCGATTAACCGTTTAATGAACCGTGCAGCGTCAAGCTCAATTGGTGATGTTGAACTGATCATCTTTGTGGTCGAAGGCACGCTGTGGACGAAAGACGATGAAATGGTACTAAAAAAAGTCCAAGACAGTGGTCGTCCAGTGCTTATCGTTATGAACAAAACAGATAACGTAAAAGACAAAGAAGCCGTACTTCCACACATGCAGTGGTTAAGTGAGCAGGGCAACTTTGTTGGCATCGTACCAATTTCTGCCAAAATCGGTAAGAATATCGATATGGTAAAAGATGAAGTTCGCAAACGCCTTCCTGCATGCGAGTTTTACTTCCCTGAAGATTACGTTACCGATCGCTCAATGCGCTTCTTAGCGGCCGAAATCATTCGTGAAAAGCTGATGCGTTTTATGGGTGACGAACTCCCTTACTCTGTGACCGTAGAAATCGAACAGTTTAAATGGCAAGACAATGGTGTTTGGCAGATCAATGGTTTGATCTTAGTCGAGCGTCAATCACAAAAGCGTATGGTGATAGGTAACAAAGGTGAAAAGCTTAAGGTTATCGGTCGCGAAGCTCGTAAAGACCTGGAAGATATGCTTGATAACAAAGTATTTCTTGAGTTATGGGTAAAAGTGAAATCTGGCTGGGCTGACGATGAGCGTGCACTTCGCTCTTTAGGTTACGGAGAAGACTGATTGCATAACGACTTTCGACAAGCTTACTTGCTGCATAGACGTCCGTACAGTGACTCTCAGGCCATGCTAAGTATGCTTGTTGAAGGTGTAGGGCACCTAACCATGTTGGCTAGACTCAAAGGCAAACAGTCGGTTAAACACAGTGCTCAACTTCAACCATTCACCCCAATTTTGTGCCGTTATGCTGGCAACTTCGACCTTAAATATTTAAATCAATTCGAATTAGTACAAAACCCACTTCCTTTAAAAGGCAAGCCGCTATATTGTGCGTTTTATTTGAATGAGCTCAGTTATAGAGTGATCCCAGCCAGTGAGCCACAAGAGTACATTTACGAGCTATATCAAAAACACTTAAAACAACTAGTAGACTGTAATGACTTTGAACCCGTATTACGTTCTTATGAGTATCAGTTACTTGAAGCTTTGGGGTTTGGGGTTGAGTTTGACGTGGATGCCGATGGTGATGAGATAAAAGATAAATATTATTACCAATATATTCCAGAATTAGGCTTTGTTGTTACCGACAACCCGCAAATGGGGTTTAATGGTAAAGTACTTAATCGTATGGCAAGCGGGGAGTTTGCAGATCCTGAGGTGCGCAAACCTGCAAAGTATTTAAGTCGGTATTTATTAAAACCACTTTTAGGAAACAAGGCTTTAAAGAGCCGAGAATTATTTTTATCAAGGTAAGGCAATGAAAGATATTTTATTAGGCGTTAACGTCGACCATATTGCAACGCTTAGACAAGCTCGTGGTACAAGTTATCCAGACCCAGCGCATGCGGCAGCGGTTGCTGAGCATGCAGGTGCTGATGGTATTACCATACATTTACGTGAAGACAGACGTCATATTCAAGACCGAGATGTCTATGTAATGGCAAAAACCATTCAAACCCGTATGAATCTTGAAATCGCGCTGACTGAAGAAATGATCAATATCGCGCTCGAAGTGAAGCCTGCATATGTGTGCCTAGTACCTGAAAAGCGTGAAGAATTAACCACTGAAGGTGGCCTTGATGTTATTTCACATCAAGCAGCAATCACCGACGCAGTAAGCAAACTAGAAGCTGCGGGTATTAAAGTATCGTTATTCATTGATGCTGATAAAGCACAAATTGATGCTGCAAAAGCAACGGGAGCACCTTATATCGAGATCCACACAGGTGCTTATGCCGATGCCGAAACAGATAAAGAAATGACACAAGAGCTTGAGCGCATTCGTGAAGGCGTGAAATATGCGCACGGTCTAGGGATCATAGTGAATGCAGGTCACGGTCTGCATTATCACAATGTAAAGCCGATTGCTGAAATGCCTGAAATCTATGAGCTGAACATTGGCCACGCCATCATTGCACGCGCAGCGATTGATGGCCTTGAAAAAGCCGTGCGTGATATGAAGCGTATCATGTTAGAAGCAAGACAAGCTTAATAAGCTTACACGTACTCTAAAAGGCCGCCCATGCGGCCTTTTCTATATGTGTTTCATTTATAAGAGGTCAATATGCGTTGGCAAACAGAATTTTTAGAAAAACATACTCTTTTAAAAAGTTACCCAGAAAATGTGCAGTGTGTGATCGACTGGTTAGAGCCATTATTATCACATCAAAAGAGCCCATTTTGTTTAGCCATTAATGGTGCTCAGGGCAGTGGTAAATCAACATTATCAGCTTATATAAAGAGTTACTTAGAGAGCCAAGGTTTTGTTACTGAGATTGTTTCTTTAGACGACTTTTATTTATCAAAAGCACAAAGAGCAGAGCGAGCTATTCAATACCATCCACTTTTCAAAGTACGAGGCGTGCCAGGTACGCACGATACTGCTTTTGGCATTGAGCAAGTAAAACGATTTAAAAATAGTGAGAATTTTATCCTGCCTCGTTTTAATAAGGCGACCGATGAGCCATATAGCAGTGCTAACTGGTTAAAATGCACAAATAAGCCCAAGGTGCTTATTTTTGAAGGTTGGTGTTTAGGACTACTGCCACAAAGTGAAGCGCAGTTAAATATACCTATGAATAATCTTGAAGCAACGAAAGACTCAAATGGGAAGTATCGTGCCCGAGTGAACCAATTTTTATCGGATGAGTATCAAACCTTGTTTTCACTTTTCGATAAAATAGTCTTTTTGAATGCGCAAAGCTTCGAGCGTGTTTATAGTTGGCGTTTGCAGCAAGAGCATCAGCTAATAAAACAAGCAGGGTCTGGCATGAGTGATGAAGAAGTCACTACCTTTATTCAATATTTTGAGCGATTAACGCGTTGGGGTATCGAAAGCCTGAGTGCGCGTAGCGACTTGCACATCAAGCTTGATGAAAACAGACAATTTAGCGTGGCTACACGAACTTAGTTTAAGTTAGCTCACTTCATTCAATAGTGGTTTGTTTTGACTAAAGTTACACAAGTTACCAACTGTCACATCAGCAATTTGCTCCAGTGCCTCTTCTGTGAAGAAACCCTGATGACCTGTAATAAGTACATTAGGAAAACTCACTAAGCGAGCGAATAAGTCATCTTGCAAAATTTCTTCACTGCGATTTTTGAAGAACAACTCAGATTCTTGTTCATAAACATCTAAGCCTAAGTAACCTAATTTTCTTGATTTAAGAGCTTGAATACAGGCTGTAGTATCTATGAGGGCACCACGACTAGTATTAATGAGCATGACTCCGTCTTGCATTTTATTAAACGCAGTTTCATCAATAATATGATGAGTTGCTTCATTTAAAGGACAGTGCAACGAAATGATGTCACTTTGGGCCAATAACATATCTAGGCTAACTTGAGTATAAGAGCCTTCGCCAACATTGGGATCAAACACTAAAACTTCTGCACCAAAGCCATTGAGAATTCGGATCAAGGCTTGGCCAATTTTCCCTGCACCAACAATACCGACTGTTTTTTTATGCAGATTAAAACCGAGTAAGCCATTTAGGTCGAAGTTATCTTCTCTTACTCGGTTATAAGCTTTATGGGTTTTACGACTGAGCGTCAACATTAAGGCAATACAATGCTCTGCAACGGCTTCAGGGCTGTAGGCCGGTACACGAACTACGGTGATCCCGAGTTTTTTAGCGCATGCTATATCGACATTATTAAAGCCTGCGCATCTTAACGCGATACAGCGTATGCCCTGCTCAGCTAATAGTTCTAAAACAGGGCTTGATAAGTCATCGTTTACAAAGGCGCAGACAGCTTGAAAGCCTGAACATAGTGATGCAGTTTGCACATTTAATGCTTCGCTAAAATGCGAGACGCTAATATTGCTGATAGTTGATAATGCGTGTTCGAAATAGGGTTGTTCATACCTTTGCGAGCTGAACAAGGCGACTTTCATCATAAAGCTGACTCTCAATAGCTGTTTTTAGTGATTCTGGTTTAGTTCTAGGCGCATAACGTGCGACGAGTTCACCTTTTGAGTTTACTAAAAACTTAGTGAAATTCCATTTAATTGCCCGATTTTGCACTATGCCTCGTGTATGGGTTTTCAAATAGTTGAAAATAGGGTGTGCATCAGGACCAAGCACATGATGTTTTTGAGAAATATAAAAGCTGGCAGTGAAGTACTTGTTATAAGAGTCGAGTAAAGGCTCACCAGATAAAGGTTCGCTATGACCAAATTGATCACAGGGTACTGCTAATATTTCAAAACCATCTTTTTTGTATTCTTTGTAGAGAGATTCTAATCCGGCAACTTGGTTTGCAAAGCTGCATTTACTGGCAATGTTTACGATGAGTAAGGTTTTACCTTCAAAGGTACTCATTGGAAGTTTTTTGCCATTAAGTAAATCAATACTGTATCTATAAATGTTATCCATAATTAATACATCCAAAGCGAGTAGATTGCTTTTTATTTTTAATCCGCATGTGTCTATTTCATTTGCCATACCCAAGCGTCTTGGGTATAAAAGCTCCAATCTTCATACCCTAACAAAGAAATAGGACAATTTTATGTCAATGAATGTGGCTTTTATCGGTTTAGGTGTCATGGGCTTTCCAATGGCTGGACATTTACAGAAAGCGGGTTACCAGGTAACCGTGTTTAATCGCACCACAGCCAAAGCTGAAGCTTGGGCTAAAGAGCATGGTGGTGACTTTGCAATTACGCCAAAATTGGCAGCAGAGCAGGCTGAAATTGTATTTATGTGTGTTGGTAATGACGATGACTTACGCTCGGTTGTTTATGGAGAAGAAGGCGTGCTTGCCGGTATGAAGTCGGGTGCTATTTTAGTCGACCATACGACCACATCGGCAAAAGTCGCGAAAGAAGTGGCTGAAAAGGCGGCTGAACAATCAGTCACATTTCTTGATGCGCCCGTATCAGGTGGTCAGGCCGGAGCTGAAAATGGCGTATTAACTGTTATGGTAGGTGGTGAACAATTAGTTTTTGATAAAGTTCAACCTGTCATGTCTGCGTTTAGCCGTTTTAGCCAGTTACTAGGGCCAGTTGGTGCAGGTCAAACTTGTAAAATGGTCAATCAGATTTGTATTGCAGGTGTAGTACAAGGGTTAGCAGAGGGCCTTCATTTTGCTAAACAAGCTGGTCTTGATGGTGAAAAAGTGATTGAGACAATTTCAAAAGGCGCTGCTGGTTCATGGCAAATGGAAAACCGTTATAAAACCATGCTAGCGGGTGAATATGAGTTTGGCTTTGCGGTAGATTGGATGCGTAAAGATTTGGGCATTGCCCTTGATGAAGCGCGAAACAACGGCGCAAGCATTCCACTGACAGCAATGGTTGACCAGTATTATGCCGATGTACAAGCTTTAGGTGGTGGTCGTTTTGATACATCGAGTTTATTAGCACGCTTAGATGCGATTCACGACAAGAAGTAGCGTAAAACAAAAAAGGTATGCGTTTAGCATACCTTTTTACTTTTAGAAGAATACGATTATGCGTTTTCTTTTAGGAAACTAATGACAACTTCGTGATGGTCTTTAGTCTTAAATTTATTAAACACATGTTTGATTTTGCCGTCTTGAGACACTAAGAAACTGATTCTGTGAATACCATCGTATTCTTTACCCATAAACTTCTTTAATCCCCAAACGCCGAACGCATCTGCAATGGCATGGTCTTCGTCAGATAATAGGTCAAAGTTTAACTCTTTCTTAGTTTCAAAGTTCTTTAAACGCTTGATTGGATCTGGGCTAATACCAACCGCAACAGTATTAAGTTCCGCAAGTTGTGCTTTCTCATTACGCAGATTTTCAGCTTGAACCGTGCAACCAGGTGTTGACGCTTTAGGATAGAAGTAAACTAAAACTTGGTTTGATTCTAATAAGGTTTTTAGTTCGACTGTTTCGTCATTTTGGTTTTGTAACGAGAATAAAGGTGCGTTGTCACCTGCTTTTAATGTGTTCATATATATCCTTAGCGAATACGTCTTAAAATGTAATCTACATTGAGTGTACTTGAAAGTGCTTCGAATTGTACTTTGAAATCGTCAAGATCGATCTGTGCAGGTAAATTTAATTCTAGCTCACAGCGCATATGTAATTCATTGTCTTGTTCATACGTGTCAGATTTTAACGATGCGATACTGACATTATGTTCTGCGATAAAACGTGTCACTTTGCTGAGTGTGCCAGGCGCATCTATGCCAGTGTATTCTAAATTATAGGCACCAATATAATCGTCTTCGGTATGAGAACTGGTACGTTTCATCATTGTAAGCAAACCGAGCTCCATGCCTTTTACTGGTAGGGTGTGCTCAACACGGCTGATGGCGGCCATATCGCCACTAAGAAGCATTATGAAGGTAAACTCTCGCCCTAGAATGGCGATACGACTATCAATGATATTGCAATGGCAGTCGCTGACGAGTTGAGTGAGTTCACTAACGATGCCAGAGCGATCTTCGCCGATTGCAGTTAGTACTAATTGTTGGTTTGTAAATGCGGTCATTAAGTCGCCAAATTAATTTATTTGTTTCGTATGCATCTAAACGAAAACAGCAATGCTGTTTCTCTAAGTAAAATGCGTTTTCTTAATGCTTTATTTCGACACAACAGAACATTACATGCTTTGAGCTAGCGCAAGTTCATCATGCTTGTCGAATTTTAAAATATTCGATAATTTACTTTTTGCATTGCGCTGAGCAAAAGCCATCTGAGCATTCAGACAATGTGTTTGTTAATGTATTAAACATGCACAAACCTTCTCCAATGAAAAAGCCGCGCGAGAGTGTATCACAATACGCTTAATAACGCACAGTAACTGTGGTTATCAACTTTTAAAAGCTGGCGTTTCTTGTGTTTGTGTGGATAGACAAGTAACATATTGAGAATTTTTTAATTAAAAGATTCTAAGTGATTAAAATTTATAAGAAAGTTTAGTCACAATAATAATTTTCGCTTTTACAGTGAACCAAACTAAGCATACCCGACTCATATAACTAAATAACAGGGCCTGCTAAGGAGAATAATCAGTGCAGTATTGGATCCCAAAAACGGTCGCGTTAGGCGTGATCCTTGGTTTATCTGGATGTAGTGTTTTCACAAATGACACCCACCACGAAAGAAATTACCGTATTAACAAAACAGTTCAAGTTCCGGGTGATCTAAAACAGCCTTACAAAGATCCAACGTATGTTATGCAAGAAGCACAGTACAATAACGATACTGAGGCACTTGCATTGCGCCCGCCTCAACAAGTACTTACACTTGCTGCTGGCTCTTGGGTTGAACAAAATGACAAACTCGCTAGAGTATTTTTTGATAAAAACGACGGCATTGAAGATTTAACTTCATTTATTTGGCAAGCCGTTGATTCTGTCGTTGCTGAAAACCAAACTGGTTTTGAAAGCATGAGCAAAAATCAAGGTGAAGCACTTAGCGATTGGTATTCAGTGATCACGCCTTCTTCAAAGTGGTTTTGGCAAGAAGAGACTACGCCATCTAAACAAAAATATAAATTCACGGTTTCTCAAAGTGAACATCAAAGAACCGCGTCGTTAAGTGCTGAGCTTGTTGACTACCAAAGTGATGAAGTTGAACTAACTGATTTACTTAAACAGCAATTGGAAGTGCGTGCGCTGAATCAAGTTGTTGCTGAGTTCGATTATCAATACCGTTTATTACTTGTTGAGCTTCGCAAACAACAAGGTCAATTGGCATTAGATATGGGCTTCGATCCAAAAGGCAATGCAGCAATGGTTGCTGCACAACCACTTAATGTTGTCATTGCAAATCTAGCCAATGTTTTAGAGCGTCTTAATTTTACTATCATCAGTGTTGATGGTGAAAAAGACGAACTACATGTTAGATATGAAAAGCCTGAAGACAGCGTGTGGGACTCTATTTGGGGTGATGAAGTGACTATCCTTCCAATAGAAGGAGGTGATTATCGTATCAAAATAACTTCGTTATCAGATAAAGAGTCATCAGTCACATGGCGAAACAATGACGGTGAAGCTTTAACCGCTGAGTTGTTAAGTGAATTACAACAGAAGCTAAATAAAGCAATTGGTAGCAAAGGCTTATCAATCTAAACAAGTAATATTTAAAGAACAGAAAAGAGCTGCGGCTCTTTTCTGCGTTTTATAGGTAAATAACAATGACAACTCAACCTTATCAGCAAGATAAAGTGCACTGGCGTACTTTATTTGCGTTTATTGTACCGTCTTTAATCGGTGTATTTTTGTTTATGACACCAGTCTCAGTTGGCGAAGCAATGACTATTCCCATTGCTGTACTGGCTAAAAAACTTCAAGCATTTGTTGCCCCTTTTATTCATGCCATGATTGTGGGGGTTGTCTGTACTACAGCTGTTTTAAGTTTAGTCGCCAAACTGTTGAAGCCAAAAGCTCTGATGCAGTTCGCGCTGTTTAAACATTTGTTTGATGTCAGTTGGATTTGGTTAGTTACCCGTTTATTGGGTGCTGCATTTATATTAATGACTTTTTTTAAAGTGGGTCCTGCTTTTATTCATGCAGAGCATACAGGTGCATTGGTACTGAGCGACCTGTTACCTGTGTTATTTTCTGTGTTTGTACTCGCGGGATTGTTGTTACCTTTATTGCTTAATTTCGGTTTGCTAGAGCTGGTGGGGACTTTGCTCACAAAAGTAATGCGTCCATTATTCGGAGTACCAGGTAGAAGTGCGGTTAACTGTGTGGCTTCTTGGTTAGGTGACGGCAGTGTCGGTATTTTAATGACAGCCCGTCAATATGAAGAAAAATACTATACACAAAAAGAAGCTGCCATTATTGGTACGACTTTCTCTGCTGTTTCGATTACTTTTTGCTTAGTGGTCATTGGCCAAGTAAAGCTTGAGCATTTATTTGCGCCTTTTTATTTAACCGTATGTTTAGCTGGTTTTGTTGCTGCGATTATCGTGCCTCGATTACCGCCTTTAAGCTTTAAAAAATCAACCTATATTGATGGTACTGAGCCTGCGCATGATGCAGAAGCTGTACCCGAAGGTAAAACCTTGTTTCAACATGCGTTATCTGTAGCACTAGAGAAAGCTGAAAAAGCACCTGGTGTTAAAGGGACATTGAAAGAGGGGATGACCAACGCACTAGATATGGTGTTTGCCGTGCTTCCAGTGGTGATGGCTGTAGGTACGTTTGCACTGATCATTGCTGAATATACGCCTGTTTTTCAGTATTTAGGGATGCCATTCGTTCCATACCTTGAATTGTTACAAGTGCCAGAAGCGGCCCAAGCAGCACAAACGATTGTTGTTGGCTTTGCTGATATGTTTATTCCTTCAATTCTTGCTGCAAGCAGTATTGAAAGTGATGTAACGCGCTTTATTGTTGCAGCGATGAGTGTGACACAGCTTATCTATATGTCTGAGGTTGGCGCTTTACTTCTGGGTAGTAAAATTCCGGTTAACATCCTAGAATTATTCACAATTTTTATTCTAAGAACGTTGGTAACATTACCTGTGATTGCTTTAATGGCGCATTGGTTAGTGTAAGGTATTCAGGAAGAGTAAAGGTTGTAAGCTTTACTCTTCTTTTTCATTATCTGGTTTTATCTGCTTATCAATTTTCTTCTTTATATCAAATTTAGCTGAGTATTTAAGCAGCGCGATATTACTCCAAATAATACCTAGAACACCAATAATGATAAGGATGACTTGCCAAGTCTCGAATTTAGTTGATGCCATGATAGGGCCCTTAAATCGGTTTAAAATTATATTGTCATTATAATTTCGAAAGTTTCATTAAGATACCTTGAATTCAGCTGAAAAAATAAGATTTTATATATATGAGCTGCTATGATCTGCGCATTTAAGATTAATACAGATAGCTTCAAACTTTGTGAGTAATTGATGGAAAAAGTTTTAATTTGGCCTGCACAATATCCATTACTTCTTAAAGGGCTTGCGGAGCAAAATGGCGCATTCATTCTCGATGCACTAGAAGCTTGGCCTGAATGTCAGACCTTAACCGATGAGCAAGGCGTTGAAAGTACCATTTTACCGCCTGTTTTCTATTTGATTTGGCTTAAGCCACTAGACCCATTTGAAGCGTGTCATTTTCAACATATCGATGAATATGAAGAAGAACACCGCACGTACACTGAAATGCTGGTTTCTCATTTCAATCAGGCAGGGCTCGATCATCAAGCAATCGTTTTAATGCTTATTCAGCGTCTAGCGCAATACAGTCAAATTAACGCCCAGATCAACTGTGTTTCATACCCTGACTTTTTCGAGTTGTTGTCTGATAAAGCTATGGCTGATGTCATACTTTGGACGATTCAAAATGGTGTAAATTTGTCACCAAAACAACTACTCACCTGTTGGCTACAAGATGTTTTAAAAGAGCCTCTGATAGCACTCCTTCCTGACTGTTTGCTGAACCTTGATGAAACGACCCAATATTTACTTGCTCAAACTAATACAGAAGCGCCTGTTTTTGATTTACTGAGCCATTTAATTGATGAAGGTGAAGTCAAGAGTCTCATAGAACAAGCTCTGCTCAATTTGATCACTTCAGAGCATGTAAAACAAGCAGAACTGATTGAATATATTAAGCAAGGTGCAAGGGGCACATTAGTTGACGAGCGTGGCAAAAACGCATTTATGTATGCTATCGAGCAGGGCTTTGTGAGTATTGTCGAACAACTTATTGATTCACAAGATCTTAGCCAAAAAGACGAACAGGGAAATGGATTAATGCACTTCGCGGTTCTATCTAATTCTTCAGCCATGATAGCTTTGCTATTTAAGCATGGTTGTAAGGCAAAAGTCGTTAATGACTTAGGGCAAACACCTTACCGTTTAGCATTGAAGCATGGTGCATTTATCGCGAAGAAGACGCTTGAACAGCATGGTATCAAAGAGCTGTCAGAAGGGGAGCAATATAATAAAATCAGATTAGTGCACATATTCGTGGCAATAGTATGTTTTGCATTTCCACTTCAGCTGTCGTTATTCTTTAGTGATACTTTTGATTATAAAAGTGAAAGTGTTTGGCTTTTTTCTATCTTGAGCATTGCGCTTATTACGCTATCTCGGAAAATTAAAAAAGGGGCCTTGTATCCGGTTAAACGTCACCCGTGGTCTTTAAAGCTTCTTTACGGAAAAGCCTATTTGAGTACGAGCTTACAAATCATGTTATCACTGCTTGTACTATTTACCGTCTTAACAAGTTAATTTATCTATGTTTTAAAATGCAGACTACAAATAAAAAGAGCACCAGTTGGTGCTCTTTTTCTATATTTAAACTGAATATTAAGGATTGGTATCAATCACGATCTTCAGTATGCTCGTGTGCTGCTTTTTCATCAGCGAGATCTTGTTTAAGCTTACGAATTCTTAACCCCAGCTCTTGGCCTCTATGTTTCGCGTAATAAGTACAGCCAATAAACATCAAACTTGCAAAGAGTAGTTCTAACAGCACCCAAAGTAGTTCATCAGTTGCAATCCACAATAAGGTGAATCCATGCAAGAAGTAAATCAATACGATGAAGTTTGCCCATGCGTATGTGTAAGGGTTATCTTTTATAAATCCTCTTAAGGGTAACAGTAGCGGAAGAATATATACCGTAAACATAAACCCAAGACTGTGAGCTTCTCTAGGAGAAAGTACAAATAACCACAGTGGCATTAAAATCAGCAAGCCTACGTAGCCTGTTAAAGCCATATTTTGAAAGCGCTTAGTTAGCGGCTTTTTTTCTACAGATGTCATTTTAATTTTTCAGCAATTGTAATGAGACGTTTTCCAACAGAGCGACAGATTTTCGTTTCTGTCTCACTGAGCATTGATGTATTTGCAGTGCCTGCAACATGACTGGCACCGTAAGGTGTGCCACCAGTGGTAGTTTGAGATAATTCAGGCACATCATAGGGTACACCTAATAACATCATGCCATGATGTAGCAATGGTAGCGACAAGTTAAGTAATGTTGCTTCATTACCACCATGCATGCTACTTGAAGAAGTAAATACGCAAGCCGGCTTGTCAATTAGCTGACCTTTTAACCATATATCACTGGTTGTTTCCCAGAATAGTTTAGCCTGTGCTGCCATCATGCCAAACCGAGTTGGTGTTCCAAATGCAAGTGCATCACAACGCAACAGGTCGTCTTTTGAGACGACGATGTCATGAGCTTCTCGTTGTTCGAAAGTGCGAAGCAACACGGTTGCGCCTTGTGCCTCTGCAGCTTCTGCAATTTCATTGGCCATGGCTCTTACAGAGCCGTGGCTAGAATGAAACAAAACCAATAATGTGGACATTAAAGAATAGCCAGCACAGACTCAGGTGGACGACCAATTGCTGCTTTATCGCCTTTCACTACGATAGGGCGCTCAATCAGTTTAGGGTGCTCTAACATTGCTTGTTTAAGGGCAGCTTCATCTGTGTCTTTATTCAGACCCAATTCTTTGTAAAGAGTTTCTTTACTGCGGATAAGTTGATGCGCTGATTCAAAACCTAACTGATCAAGTAAAGTATTTAAAGTGGTTAAATCAACGGGCGTTTTTAAATATTCAACGATTTCTGGTGTCACACCATTCGTTTCTAGTAAAGCGAGCGTTTCTCGTGATTTTGAACAACGCGGGTTATGATAAATGGTTACAGACATATTCATTTCCTAAATTAAATTTTGCGTATTTTAAGTGAACGAGGCAAAGACTTAAAGTTTGGCAAGCTCTTTCTGCATCTGTCTATATTGTTTCAAAAGCGCTTTAAGTCTGGTTTTCTTGACGGTTTCTAAAGTATCAACATGATTAAGTGCACGTTGTACCTCATCAGCAGCTTTGAGAAATGCACCATAAGAAGCGAGCACACTTGCTTTGGCTTCGTAATAGGCAGCCTGATCGCCATTATTCTTATAGAGCTCAGTGAGCAACTCTTTTGCAAGTATGTGTTCTGGCTCATCGAGTAAAAATAATTTGAGGGTTTGCTCAGCAATATCATACTGCTTAGCTTTAATTGCTGAGTTTGCGTAATTTAAAGCCAATACCTGATTATTTGGTCGTAAATTATTATGTTTGGTTAATACTTCTACCGCCTGTTTCGATTGCCCAAGGCTAATTAAAATATCGGTATAAACATCTAAATAAAATAGGTTGTTAGGTTCGTCATCAAGTAGGGGCAGCAATATTTTTTCAGCTTCTTTAGCTTGTTTTTGGTCTAGTAAGCTGATGGCAAGACCGTATTCTAGATGCTTTTTATCTAGTGAAGTTGATTTCCGAATTTCATTCTCAAAATAAGCTTGAGCATCTTTGCTATCTAATTGATACCTCGCAATGACACGACTTTTAGCTAAATTAAAGTCTTGGCTTGGTTGAAGCTGCCTAGGTTGATATTGTTGCGCTCTTAATCTCACATCAGATACCCGAGAATCAGGTAGTGGGTGGGTCAGTAAAAATGCAGGCGGCTTGGTTTGAAAACGTACTTGGTTTGACAGTTTGGTTAAAAATGCACCAGCTTGAGTTGGGTCAAAGCCGGCATTATAAAGAGTTTGCATACCAAAGCGGTCAGCTTCTTGCTCTGCCTTTCTACTATGGGAGAGTTGACTAAGCCCAGCTTGAGTAGTGCTTGCTGACAGGATGGCCATACCTGCATCCGGTGCAATTATCGTAGCAAGGATACCTGTCACAATGCCCGCGACGGTTAAAGCTGAATTATCTTTTTGATGTTGTAAACGTCTTGCTAGGTGTCTTTGAGTAACATGAGCAATTTCGTGACCTAGCACCGAGGCAAGTTGACTTTCGTTATCTGATTGCGCAATTAAGCCGGTATGAATACCGACATGACCACCATAAAAAGCAAATGCATTAATGGCTTGATTGTTGATCATAAAGAATGTGAAAGGAAAACGCACATTGTTGGCATTTGCAACTAGCTTATTGCCAAGAGAAGATATGTATTCATCCAAAACAGGGTCTTGAACAAGTGGTGACCCGCCTCTTATCTGCATCATCATGACTTTACCCAAGGCTTTTTCTTTATCTATGGGGAGCACTTCTAAAGCAGATGACCCTAAGTCGGGCAATTTAAAGTCTGTTTGGCCGTTTGAACTACTTGAAAACAGTAGCATAGTGCTGAGCAAACCACTCAGCAATAAGCTTTTGAGCATGTTATTCCTTATTGCCGCTAAGTCCGAGCATGATCTGAGCTAAGTCAATTTCATCACTACACATGCGGCTGTCTTTTTCGCACAGTTGATAGAATTCTTTTATTGAGACCCCTTTAACTGTAACAACGTTCATTTCTTTTTGTAGATACGTAATAATTTTATGTACTACTTTATGAGAATGAAGGATGAGGGCTTTGTCTGCAACATCGCCACGATCGAAATAGAATGCAATAAATTTATGTAGTTGATTGAAGCGCAGAAGCGTCTTCATCGAGTGAGGGTCCCAAGTATTAAACTCTAGAAACTTATTATCTTTAATTAACATATCTGTTTCTAAAGGTTTATCTTTTGCGTATGGAAGTGCCCATAACTCAAACCCACGGTCAGTAAACACTTGGTCTATGGCTATCTTAGGCTTATTGTCACAAAATATGGTGCCGTTATCGTCTTCATAACCGTCTAGTAGTGCTAAATTCCAGTTACGCTTGTCAACTAGACGTGTCACGGCATTATCAAATCCATGTTGAAAAAGTCCGTCACTTTCGCTGACGGAAGATGCAACTAAATGATAAAAAGGAGGCAACTCGCCCCAATTTAGCTGTTTTTTATACCAGTTGATGTCTTTTAGTGTTGGGTTATCTGGTAATTTTGCTTTGTTGTTAACTCTTGCCATAAGTACGCGTATAAAAAATAAAACTATTTATAGAATAAACGATTGTGTCTGAGCTATCTACTTTCTAGATGGTTATGTGTAATTTTTTAATGTTACACTGTCGTGGGTGAATTTTGGTAAAGCGGTTATGTGTTTAACAATTGATTTAAGTACTTATCAGTGCCCACAATTATTTGTGCAATTTAAGTTTCAGTTAAAGCAAGCACAAGAAAAGCAACAAGCTGTATGTTTTATTTATGATCAAAAGCAGCTGATAAATGACATTCTAGCTTTTTTAGAAGCAAAAAAATTTAGCTACACTCAGCATCACGATGCTAAACCTTATCCTTATATAGAGGTGAATCTTTAATATGTTTGAACTTGTTTCAAAGTGGTACAAGAATAAATTCTCTGACCCTAATTCTGTTACGCTTTTGTTTATTGTGTTGGGGCTGGCTATTTCACTTTATTTATTTGGACCATTTATTCTTCCTGTGCTGGTGGCTTTAGTTATCGCATATTTATTAGAGTGGCCAGTTGCTAAAATTGAAAACATTATAAAAAGTAGAGTGTTAGCGACAAGTTTTATTATTTTGCTCTTTTCTGGTGTGTTGTTGACCATGGCATTGGGACTTATCCCGGTATTATGGCAACAACTGAGTAATTTATTACAAGAAGCGCCCGTGATGTTAGAAGAGGGCAAAGACTTACTTTTACATCTTCCAGAGCAATACCCCACGCTTATTTCAGGTGAACAAGTAAAAACATTAGTGGCCAGCACCGAGAATAAAATCCTTGAAGCCGGACAAGTTATCTTATCGTTCTCATTAACCTCTATTAAAGATATTGTCGCTTGGATGATTTATTTAATCTTAGTGCCATTACTGGTTTTCTTTATGTTGAAAGATAAAGATGTACTCACTAAAAGTATGTCTGTATTGGTGCCTAAAGACAGACGTTTGATCCAGCAAGTCTGGCATGAAATGGATCATCAGATCATGAACTACATTCGTGGTAAGGTGCTAGAAATCCTCATTATTGGTACAGCCACGTTTGTCGCGTTCTGGATTTTAGATTTACGCTATGCGGCGCTACTAGGAGCATTAGTTGGTTTCTCTGTGCTTATTCCATTTGTAGGAGCAGCGTTAGTGACTATTCCGGTTGCGGCGGTGGCCATGTTCCAATTCGGATTAGATACGCAATTTTGGACCATCTTGATTGTGTATGGGATCATTCAAGCCTTAGATGGCAATGTGTTAGTTCCACTTTTATTCTCTGAAGCGGTAGACCTGAACCCAGTATTTATTATTGTTGCAGTGCTATTCTTTGGCGGTTTGTGGGGCTTTTGGGGGGTATTTTTTGCAATCCCAATGGCATCGCTTGTGAAAGCATTGTTCAATGCTTGGTCAGATAGTTGGAAGCCCCAAGTTCAAAACTAAACATGCTTTTTTTTGCGCTGTAGTCTTTGCAGCGCAAAAAATTTCAAATTTCCTCTTGAAGTTATTTTTCCTCGCCCCATATACCTCATAACACTGTGCAAATACTGGTTTAATCGGAGATAAAGATGACCACAGCTCAAAAAGAAACATTAGGCTTTCAAACAGAAGTCAAACAATTACTAAACCTAATGATCCACTCTTTATATTCAAACAAAGAGATCTTTTTACGTGAATTGGTTTCAAACGCATCGGATGCTGCTGACAAGCTTCGCTTTTTAGCGCTGCAAAACGGTGACCTTTACGAAGGTGATGCAAACTTACGCGTTCGTATTAGTGCAGATAAAGATGCAAAAACTGTCACTATCTCAGATAACGGCATCGGCATGACTCGCGAAGAAGTGATTAACTCACTGGGTACGATAGCAAAATCTGGTACTGCAGAATTTTTCCAAAACTTATCTGGTGACCAAGCAAAAGATTCACAATTAATTGGTCAGTTTGGTGTTGGTTTCTATTCAGCATTTATTGTTGCTGATGCAGTAACGGTTGTAACACGTAAAGCAGGTGAAGAAAAAGCTGTAGAGTGGCACTCAAAAGGCGAAGGTGAATTCACACTGGTTGAAGTTGAGAAAGCATCGCGCGGTACAGAGATTATCCTTCACTTACGTGAAGACGAAACAGAATTTTTAGAAGAGTACCGTTTACGTAGCATTGTAACTAAGTATTCAGATCATATTTCAATTCCTGTTGAAATGTATAAGCAACCAGTTGAAGAGTCTGAAGGCCCAGACGGTGAGAAAATCCCCGCGCAACCAGGCGAGTGGGAAGCAATCAACCGTGCGACAGCGCTTTGGACGCGTGACAAATCAGAAGTGTCTGACGAAGAATACAAAGAGTTCTATAAGCACGTAGGTCATGACTGGGAAGAGCCTCTAACGTGGGCTCACAACAAAGTAGAAGGCAAGACTGAGTATACGAGCTTGCTTTATATTCCTAAAAAAGCACCATTCGATTTATGGAACCGTGACCATCAAAGTGGTTTGAAACTTTACGTGCAACGCGTATTCATTATGGATGATGCTGAGCAGTTTATGCCAAGCTATCTTCGTTTTGTGAAAGGTCTACTAGATTCAAACGATTTACCACTAAACGTATCGCGTGAAATTCTTCAAGATAACAAGATCACTCAAGCGATCCGCAAAGGTTGTACATCTCGAGTACTTAAGATGCTTGACCGTATGGGCAAGAATAAACCAGAAGAGTATCAAACATTCTGGAATGAATTCGGTAAGGTATTAAAAGAAGGTCCTGCTGAAGATATCTCAAATAAAGAAGCCATTGCGAAACTACTTCGTTTCAGCTCAACACATACTGACGAAAGCACTGAAAATGTGTCTTTAGAGCAATATATTGAGCGTATGAAAGAAGGCCAAGATAAGATTTACTATGTTGTTGCAGATAGCTTCGAAGCAGCAAAGAGCTCTCCTCATCTAGAAATCTTCCGCAAAAAAGGCATCGAAGTACTATTGATGGCTGATCGCGTTGACGAGTGGATGATGAGTCACTTAACGGAATTCAACGAAAAGCAGTTTGCATCAATTACTCGCGGTGACTTAGACCTAGGTGATTTAGACGACGAAGAAACAAAGAAAGCGCAAGAAGAAAGTGAAAAAGAAATTGAAGGCTTAGTTGAGCGCATTAAAACAGCATTAGGCGACAAAGTAAAAGAAGTGCGCTTCACACACCGTTTGACTGATTCTCCGGCCTGTGTGGTTGTCGATGACAACGACATGAGTTCGCAAATGCAAAAACTGATGGAATCAGTGGGTCAAGCAGTACCAGAAGCAAAGCCAATCTTTGAACTAAACCCTGAACATCAACTTGTGAAACACTTAAACGTTGAGCAAGATGAAGATAAATTTGCACAATGGTCTGATGTATTACTAGACCAAGCCTTGTTAGCAGAGCGCGGTAGCTTAAAAGATCCTGCTGCATTCGTAGCGAAACTTAACAAGCTAATGCTTGATTTAAGCAAGTAGCCGCTTAATTGAATATTAAAGGGGCCAAAGTATCACTTTGGCCCCTTTTTTTGTGCAGTTAATCAGCAATTAGTATAAGTTGCTTGAGATAACATGCAGCTTGTGAAAAAATCCCAACAACTTCAAATAAACTCCCGAATAAGAGGAACACACTATGCGCATCATCCTTCTAGGCGCGCCGGGTGCAGGTAAAGGCACTCAAGCTCAATTTTTAATGGACAAATACGGCATTCCACAGATCTCAACAGGTGATATGCTACGTGCTGCAATCAAAGAGGGCACGCCTCTGGGTCTTGAAGCTAAGAAAGTAATGGACGCAGGTCAGCTAGTTTCTGATGAAATCATCATTGGTCTAGTGAAAGAACGTATTGCTAAAGCTGATTGCGAAAATGGTTTCTTACTAGATGGGTTCCCACGCACTATCCCTCAAGCGGATGCAATGAAAGACAATGGCATTGCTATTGACCACGTTATTGAATTTGACGTTGCAGATGAGATCATCGTTGAGCGTATGGGCGGTCGTCGAGTTCACCCTGGTTCAGGTCGTGTTTACCATGTAGTTTACAATCCACCTAAAGTGGAAGGTAAAGATGACGTAACGGGTGAAGACCTTATCATTCGTGATGATGACGTTGAAGAAACAGTGCGTAAGCGTCTAGGTATCTACCACGACCAAACAAAACCACTAGTAGATTACTACCAAGCAGAAGCGGAGCAGGGCAATACTCAGTACCACCGTTTAGATGGTACTCAGGCTGTAGAAGCGGTAAGCGCTCAGCTAGGTGAATTACTAGGTTAATTTCCTAGGTTATTAGCCAGTAATTAAAAAAGCCGCATTCGCGGCTTTTTAAGTTTTATTCTGTGTCAGTTTTGAGCTCTGTCGTTTTGCCAGATAGCTGATTGAGGTGTGTGATAACCTCTTCGTAATTTGGCTCTGTGGCAAGGTTTGACACGAGTTGTTTATATGTCACTTTGTGCTCTTTGTCTAAAACCAGAATAGCCCTGCTCAAAAGGCCCATGTCCTTAATATAAAGCCCATATTGCTTACCGAAATCCCGCCAAACTGAGTCGGATAGCGTTTGGATTTTATCTATGCTTTCAACTGTACAGAAGCGTTTTTGCGCGAATGGAAGGTCAGCACTAATGGTGAGCATTTCTATGTTGTTGTATTTGTCTGCGACTTCTTGATTAAAGAATTTAGTTTGTAAACTACATACACCTGTATCAAGGCTAGGCACTATACTTATTAATACCGCTTTGCCTGAAAAATCATTTAATGTAACCGCTTTAAACTGAGCATCAACCACTTTGAAATTTGGTGCTTTTTGCCCGATAGTTACACCTTTACCCAATAAAGTAACCTCTTTACCTTGCGCAAATACTTTGCCTTTATCGATTTGATTCTCTTCAATTTCTAGTGCAAGAGTTGCTGATGAAGCTAAACTCAATGCCAGTATGATTTTTTTCAGCATAAAGTATTCCTTATTGGGTTAACTTAATTGTTTCAACTGTATTATACTTATAATCAAACGATATGTTACTAAGAATAATTGCGTTGTAAATCTAAGCTAAATTTATTAACATTTGCAATCGTTCTGCACTTCAAATAATTATAATCAAAAGTGAATTACGGTAACTTGTAGTTCAACAGTGAAGAGAGCTTTTATGTCAACATTGGTATTAATTTGTGATGATTCCAAACTTGCGCGTCGGCAATTGGCCCGTTCGTTACCAGAAGACTGGGATATCAAAGTTGAATTCGCAGAGCACGGTTTAGACTGTCTTGAAAAAATCAAACAGTTCTCTCCTGAAATTCTTTTTTTAGATCTTAACATGCCACATATGGATGGTTATGAAGTACTTCAGGCCATCAATGAACAGCAATTAAATGTGCTAACTGTGGTAGTATCTGGTGATATCCAGCCAAATGCTCATGAACGTGTAATGTCGTTAGGAGCGATTGATTTTATTCGTAAGCCTAGTGATAAAGAAAAGCTGATCGAAATTATCGAGCAACATGGTATTCGGGATAGAGCAATCCGTGAAAGCTTAGTTCATAAATTAGGTGAACAAGTTGACTCTGAATTACGAGATATTTATCAAGAATTAACCAACGTAGCAATGGGGCAAGCTGGTGATTTACTAGCACGATTACTAAATGTGTTTGTTGAATTACCAATACCAAATGTTAACGTCTTGGAAGTGAGCGAGCTTCACATGGCGCTTCAAGCCATTGATGCAAATGCATCGACATCAGGCGTATGTCAAGGGTTTATCGGTGGCGGCGTGTCTGGTGAAGCCTTGCTATTATTAAATGACTCGAGCTTTAAAGAAATCGCCTCTCTAATGAATTATTCAGGGGAATTAAATAATAAGGTTGAGTTAGAGCTTTTGATGGATATTAGCAACATACTGATTGGTGCTATTTTGTCAGGACTGTCTCGTCAGCTAGATATGCCATTTAGTCAAGGACACCCGGTTGTTTTGGGTCAACATTGTGAAGTGTCAGATCTGGTTAAAGCTAATAAAGGTCGCTGGCAAAGAACATTAGCGATTGAGATTAGCTACGGTATTGAAGATCACGATATTAAATGTGACCTGATGCTGTTATTTACTGAGGATTCAATTAAAACCCTCAAATACAAAGTTGCTTATTTACTAGAAGAATAATCGTATGCCTGCTGCAGATTTTGACATGAATGAAGTTCACTGGCTGATGGATATGTTCAACACAGTAGACGTCGGTCTAGTTGTGTTAGACAGAAACTATCAGGTCTGTGTTTGGAATGGCTTCATGGAAAACCATTCAGGGCTATTACCGAGTGCGGTAAAAGACAAAGATATTTTTGATTTATTTCCAAGCCTTGATGAGAAGTGGTTCAGAAGTAAAACAGAACCAGTTTTTGTTTTAAAAAATCGCTCCTTTACTATTTGGGAACAGCAACCTTATATTTTTAGGTTTAAAAATTACCGCCCGATCACAGGTAAAGCTGATCACATGTATCAGAACTCAACCATAATACCACTGACTACACTTACAGGTGAAGTAAGCCATATTTGCCTAATAATATACGATGTGACGGATGAGGCGGTGAACAAGCAAGACCTTGAGCTTGCTAATCGTCAGCTTGAGAAAATGAGCCGTACAGATAGCTTAACTAATCTCTCAAACAGAGGTTTCTGGGAAGATCAACTTAAAAAAGAGTTTCTAAGATTACAAAGAAGCCAAGGCGCTAGTAGCTTGTTAATGTTTGACATTGATTTCTTTAAGAAAATCAATGATGAGTATGGTCATGGTGGCGGTGATGAAGCAATTAGACATATTTCTGACCTGCTCAAGAAAACGTTAAGAGAAGCGGATACTGCTGGTCGTTATGGTGGCGAAGAGTTTGCAGTTACTTTAGTCGATACCCCTCAAGAGGGGGCAGTGGTTTTCGCTGATAGACTGCGTTCTTTAATCGAAAAATCATCCATTTTTTATGATGATAAAGTTATTAAAGTCACTGTCAGTATTGGAGTCGCTACTTTTTCAAGCGATTTCCAAAAACATGAGGAATGGATTGAAGCGGCTGATATTGCTTTATACCACGCTAAAGAAACAGGGCGTAACCGCGTTGCTTGTTTTAGTAAAGAAATGAAAGAGTAAGCTGATTAAGTTCAGCTTACTTTTTTCACATCTTCTTCTTTAGGGCATTGTGCAATTGTTTCAACCATATCCGATTCATTCACTTGTTCAAGTCGAACAGTAAAACCCCAAAGTCTATAAAGGTGTTTAATCACTTCTGCTTTTGAGTCATGAAGTGGAATACCATTTTGTGGCACGTAGCGAAGTGTGAGAGATCTATCACCTCTCACATCAACGTTATAGACTTGTATATTGGGCTCATGGTTACTCAAATTGTACTGTGCGGAAAGAGCAGAGCGAACCTTTTGATAACCTTCTTCATTATGAATAGCACCGACCTCTAAATGTGGCGCTTTTTGTTTGTCGATAATGGTAAAGAGTTTGAAGTCTCTAATTAGTTTCGGGGATAAAAACTGACTAATAAAACTTTCATCTTTAAAGTTCTGCATAGCAAAATGCAGTGTATCAAGCCAATCTGCACCGGCAAACTCCGGAAACCAACGTTTATCTTCTTCAGTTGGGTTTTCGCAAATACGCCTAATATCTGTCATCATATTAAAACCAAGCGCATAGGGGTTTATACCGGAGTAGAATTTGCTGTTGTAAGGCGGTTGAAAAACAACATTAGTGTGACTTTGCAAAAACTCTAGCATAAAAGCGTCAGATAATTTTCCTTCATCATATAAGTGATTTAGGATGGTGTAATGCCAGAATGTCGCCCATCCCTCATTCATCACCTGAGTTTGTTTTTGCGGATAAAAATATTGAGATATTTTTCGAACTATTCTGATAACTTCCCGTTGCCATGACTCCAGTAATGGTGCATTTTTCTCAATAAAATATAGAATATTCTCTTGTGGCTCAGAAGGGAATCTTGGCTGATCTATCGTTTCTTCTTGTTGGTTTTTAGGAATGGTACGCCAAAGCTCATTTACCTGAGATTGTAAGTAGTCTTCTCGCTCCTTTTGACGCTTTTGTTCTTCATACATTGAAATCTGCTGGGGTCGTTTATATCTATCAACACCGTAGTTCATCAACGCATGGCAAGAATCAATTAGGTTTTCTACTTCATCAATACCATATTTTTGTTCGCACTCAGAAATGTAATTTTTGGCGAATAGTAGATAATCTATGATAGAAGATGCATCTGTCCAGGTCTTAAATAAATAGTTGCCCTTGAAAAAAGAGTTGTGTCCGTAACAGGCATGAGCCATCACAAGTGCCTGCATGGGCAGGGTGTTTTCTTCCATCAAATAAGCGATACAAGGGTTAGAGTTAATAACAATCTCATACGCTAGGCCCATTTGACCTCGACGATAATTTTGCTCAGTTTGAATAAACTTTTTACCGTAAGACCAATGACTATAACCGATGGGCATACCAACACTTGAGTATGCGTCCATCATCTGCTCAGCAGTGATCACTTCAATTTGATTAGGATAGGTGTCTAAACGGTAAAACTCTGCTACACGAGCAATTTCAGCTTGGTACTCTTCAAGTAGTTCAAATGTCCAGTCAGGACCATCGTTGATCGGATTATATGTCATAACCCCTCCTTAAGACTAAGCAGCGCCTTGGTGTTGTTTTTGGTTCTTTTTAAATAACTCTCTGAAGATTGGATAAATATCTTCAACACTTCGAATATGCTGCATGGCAAAGTTGCTATGCGTTTGCGCAATGCCCTGATATTCACGCCAAAGGCTTTGGTGAGCGCGAGTTGTTATTTCTATATAAGCGTAATAACGAACCGTTTTAAGCAGTTTATTGGTAAGAATATCTGTACAATGTGGTGAATCATCAGCCCAGTTGTCTCCGTCAGAAGCCTGCGCTGCATAGATATTCCAATCACCTTGCGAATAACGCTCTTTAACTATTTCATCCATGAGTTTAAGTGCGCTAGAGACAATGGTGCCACCCGTTTCTTGAGAATAAAAAAACTCTTGTTCATCGACTTCTTTTGCTTGGGTATGATGCCTAATATAAACGACTTCAATATCTTTATAGGTACGAGTTAGAAACTGGTAAAGTAAAATATAAAAGCGCTTTGCCATATCTTTAGTAGCCTGATCCATTGAACCTGAGACATCCATTAAACAAAACATAACAGCTTTGCTTGTTGGGTGAGGGCGCTTTTCGTAATTACGAAAACGCAAATCGTAATTATCTATAAAAGGTACAGTTGCAATCTTACGTTTAAGCTCGTCTATTTCTAACTTAAGATTATTAATTTGATGTTCTGGAGGCACGCTTTCATTTAATAATGCCTCAAGCTCTTCTTCAGCCTCTTTTAATCGACGTTTTTTCCCAGCAGACATAGCAACTCTTCTAGATAATGAACCTTGCAGGGAACGAACAATATCTAGATTGCTTGGCATGCCATCGTTACAAAAGCCTGCTCTGTGGGTTTTCATTTGCACTAATTTATCAAGTTGACTTTGTTGAAGGTTAGGCAGTTCTAAGTCTTCAAACAACAGGTCAAGATACTCATCTTTCGAGATTGAAAAAACAAAGTCATCTTGACCTTCACCTTGATCACTGGCTTCACCTTCGCCGCCACCTCCTCCTTGACCAGAAGGGGGGCGTTGTATTTTATCGCCAGTACTGAATTGATCATTACCAGGGTGGATCATGTCACGATCCCCCCCTTTTCCTTGATGAAAAACAGGTTCACTGATATCACGCTGTGGTATTGAAATACTTTCACCACTGCTTATATCTGTGACGCTTCTCTTATTGATTGCATCTGATACTGCTTCTTTTATTTGCTTCTTATACCGTCTAATGAAGCGCTGACGATTCAGCGTACTTTTATTCTTCCCATTCAGGCGACGGTCTATAAAATGTGCCATAAATCACCCTCCAAGAACTCACGCTTTACTGAGACTTTCTAACTCTTAAATACCATTCAGATAACAAGCGAACTTGTTTCTCTGTGTAACCTTTTTCAACCATACGATTTACGAAGTCTTCGTGCTTCTTCTGATCTTCAGCAGACGTTTTGGCGTTGAATGAAATTACAGGCAGCAGATCTTCAGTGTTCGAGAACATTTTCTTCTCTATGACAGTGCGTAATTTCTCATAACTTGTCCAAACAGGGTTTTCACCATTATGGTGCGCTCTTGCTCTCAAGACAAAGTTAACAATTTCATTTCTAAAATCTTTCGGGTTAGAAATGCCGGCAGGTTTCTCTATTTTCTCAAGCTCAGCATTTAAAGCGGCTCTATCGAATAGTTGTCCTGTATCTGGGTCACGATATTCTTGGTCTTGGATCCAGAAGTCAGCATAAGTCACATAGCGGTCGAATATATTTTGACCGTACTCCGAGTACGATTCTAAATAAGCGGTTTGCAACTCTTTGCCAATAAACTCAACATACTGAGGAATTAAGTAGCCTTTTAGGTGGCTTAAGTAACGCTCTTGTACTTCTGCATTAAATTGCTCACGCTCAATTTGTTGTTCTAGTACATAGAATAAATGAACTGGGTTGGCCGCAACCTCAGCATGATCGAAATTAAACACGCGAGATAGAATTTTGAATGCAAAGCGAGTAGATAACCCCGTCATACCTTCATCAACGCCCGCATAGTCACGGTATTCTTGGTAGGACTTAGCTTTTGGATCTGTGTCTTTTAAGCTCTCACCATCATACACTCGCATTTTAGAATAAATGCTTGAGTTTTCAGGCTCCTGCAATCTTGACAGCGACACGAATTTTGCAAGGGTTTCTAAAGTGCCTGGTGCACATGGCGCTGAAGAGAGTTCGCTATTATCTAATAGCTTTTGATAAATTTTGACTTCTTCAGATACTCTCAAGCAATATGGCACTTTTACGATGTATACACGATCTAAAAATGCCTCATTATTTTTATTGTTTTTAAAACTTTGCCATTCAGACTCATTCGAGTGCGCTAATATCATGCCGTTGTATGGAAGCGCGGAAATCCCTTCTGTACCGTTGTAGTTGCCTTCTTGGGTTGCAGTTAATAGAGGGTGAAGCACTTTAATTGGTGCTTTGAACATTTCAACAAACTCCATAAGGCCTTGGTTTGCTAAACACAATGAGCCAGAATATGCATAAGCATCTGGATCGTTTTGTGCGTAATGTTCAAGTTTTCGAATATCTACTTTCCCCACTAACGCAGAGATATCTTGGTTGTTTTCATCACCAGGTTCAGTTTTCGCAATCGCAACCTGATCTAAAATAGACGGATAGCGTTTAACGACTTTGAATTGAGTGATGTCTCCACCAAACTCATGTAAGCGCTTAGTCGCCCAAGGAGACATGATTGTTTTTAAATAACGAGGCTTAATACCATATTCTTTCTCTAGTAAGTTTGCATCTTCTACAGGATTAAACAAAGAGAGGGGGTGGTCGTTAACTGGAGACCCTTTAATGGCATAAATAGGAACTTGCTGCATTAGATATTTGAGTTTTTCTGCAATCGACGATTTACCACCACCAACCGGACCGAGAAGATATAGTACTTGTTTACATTCTTCCAAACCTTGCGCAGCATGTTTCAGATATGAAACGATTTGTTCAATGGCTTCTTCCATTCCATAAAATTCGTTAAAAGCAGGGTAGCGCGCAATGACGCGATTTGAAAATAATCTGCTCAACCTTGCATCTGTCGAAGTATCAACCATCTCAGGCTCACCAATAGCCATGAGTAACCGTTCTGCTGCACTTGCATACGCCGATTTATCGTTCTTACAGATTTCTAGAAATTCAGCGATTGAATATTCTTCTTCTTGGGAAGCTTCATATCTGGCTTGATAATGTTCGAATATTGTCATAACGACCTCCAAATAACCTGTGTGAGCTTAGAATGAGAAACTATTTAATAGTAAAAGGTATATTTAAAGCTTAGACATGAAATTAGGAAATTGCCTAAAAAATCCAGATATTTAATTGATGAATGGCAAAGAGGGAAGTATAAAAAAAGGCGTACATAGACGCCTTTATTCAATTATCTGCAATTAAAGAGATATTAAGCCAGGTTGCTGTTAGCAAATTCCCAGTTAACTAGTGCCCAGAAACCTTTTAGGTATTCAGGACGAACATTGCGGTAATCGATATAATAAGCGTGTTCCCAAAGGTCAACAGTTAGGATAGGCGTTACACCTTCTTCTGTTAGTGGTGTTGCTGCATTTGAAGTATTTACGATATCTAGTGAACCGTCAGCTAGTTGTACTAACCAAGTCCAGCTTGAACCGAAGTTGTTTACTGCTTTATCGTTAAAAGCTTCTTGGAATGCTGCGAATGAGCCCCATTTCGCATTAATTAATTCAGCAACTTTACCTGTTGGCTCGCCACCTGCATTTGGTGAAAGGCTGTGCCAGTAGAAAGTGTGGTTCCAGATTTGTGCTGCGTTATTGAAAACGCCGCCTTCAGAGCTGCGTACTACTTCTTCAAGAGTTTTATCTGCAAAGTCAGTACCTTCAACTAAACCATTTAATTTCACTACATAAGTGTTGTGGTGCTTACCGTGGTGAAATTCTAAAGTTTCTTTAGAAATATGTGGTTCTAGCGCATCGATTGCATAAGGTAATGACGGTAGTTCAAAAGCCATGGTTATCTCCATTTGTTATGTATTTTGCTAATTACGACTGAAACATAGACTACTGAGGTCCAGATTTCTATACGAATTAACTTTATAGTGATACTATAATTCCTGAGTATTTTACTCAAGTTTAGGCAAACAGCAATGGCGTAGTTAGAGACTATTTGTTTTATTTGCCAAAAATGCGTGTTTTACCACGCAACGAATTCGATTTTTCATGGCTACGCATCGTCACATAGAGGTTAATAAATGGAAACCATTGATAAAATTAAGCAACAAATTTCTGAAAACCCAATCATTTTATACATGAAAGGCTCACCTAAACTGCCTAACTGTGGTTTTTCTTCACAAGCGTCTCAGGCACTAATGGCTTGTGGTGAACAGTTTGCTTATGTTGATATTCTTCTAAACCCAGATATTCGTGCTGAGTTACCTCACTATGCGAACTGGCCGACTTTCCCTCAGCTTTGGGTTGAAGGTGAGTTAATCGGTGGTTGTGACATTATTTTAGAAATGTTCCAAAAGGGTGAATTACAGCCGTTGATTAAAGAAACTGCTGACAAATACAGAGATGAAAGCGAAGAAGCTTAATCTACTTTCATTAAATACCATGAGCTCGAACTGATGTTCGGGCTTTTTTTTGTCTGAATTTTGCTTCAATAAAAAATGGGCAAAAAAAAGCCCGCTAAAAAAGCGGGCAAAACAACAAGTTGAAGGAAGTAATAAGGGAACATTAAATACATAAAGTTGTATCTAAAAAGCAATACGACAATCAGAAATCATATTACTAAAAACTGTTTCGGTAAGTTGTCTTACTGGAACGAGAGATATAATACGAGTTCTATGATTTGTTATCAAACTAGAAAATTTATATGTTTCAGATAAGAAAATCTAATGCGACGGGGTTTTTATTTGTTCTTCACTCTAATAAAAGCCTACATGAAATTTGTTATTTGCATGATTTAAAAGTAAAAGATATATTTTGAACAAGTTTTTTGTAATTAGTTTTATTGTTGGAAATTGGTATTACCAATAGGGTTTTGAGGGTTTATTCATTTATTTTGAATAAGTGCTCCGATTTATGCATTATCTTCTCATAAATAAGCGCCTATTCATTTTGCTATTTTATTATGGAGCTTTTATTTCGGCTGAATAACTTTTATTTACGCATAATTAAAACTTTGACGACAACATAAAGGTAAATTTTAAAGTGGTTTTTGAACAGCAAGCATCAAATTTGAGAAAGGAATCCAGTAAGTTAGTAAGATAAGAATGCTATTTAAACAGTTTGTCGTTAATTCACTTCAATTCGTAGTAATCAGATTGTCAGGGCTGTAATGTCTGGGTAAACTAAATGAACTATTGGCTTGTGACATTGTCGATGAATAAGCTAATGGCGCTGAATGCCCAAACACAACTATTTTAGGAGTATAACAAGGTGGAATCGGGTCTAAATTTCGTTGATCTTATATTAAAAGCAAGTTTATTAGTTCAATTGGTTATGTTGACGTTAGTGGGTATGTCGATAGCTTCTTGGGCAATTATTTTTCAGCGCAAGTCAATTATTTCAAAAGCCATGCATGATACTAAAAAATTCGAACAAAAATTTTGGTCAGGTATGGAACTCAGTAAGTTGTACAACGAAATTAGTGCACGCACAGGTAGCCCAGCAGGTTTAGAAGCATTGTTTGTGTCTGGCTTTAAAGAATTTGCAAGACAAAAGAAAAGCTCGAATCAAAGCACAGGCCTTGTTATTGAGGGGACGCATCGTTCAATGCGCGTGGCACTATCAAGAGAAGTCGAAAAACTAGAATCAAGCCTTTCATTTTTGGCGACAGTAGGTTCAATCAGTCCTTACATCGGCTTATTTGGCACTGTATGGGGTATTATGAATGCATTTATTGCATTAGGTGAGGTCCAGCAAGCAACATTACAAATGGTTGCCCCAGGTATTGCCGAAGCACTTATCGCGACAGCGATTGGTTTATTCGCTGCTATTCCTGCTGTTATGGCGTATAACCGTTTTGCAAAGAATGTTGAAAAGCTAGAAAGTCATTACATTAACTTTATGGAAGAGTTTGCGAATATCCTTCATCGTCAAGCTGCAAATTCGGTAGAGGCAAAGTAATATGTACTTACGTAAAAAACGACGTCCGGTTGCAGAAATAAACGTGGTACCGTACATCGATGTTATGTTGGTACTTCTCATTATTTTTATGGCGACAGCGCCACTGATTACTCATGGTGTAAAAGTAGATTTGCCTAAGATGTCAGAATCTGATCTGGTAGAAACAAAAGAAGCACCACCTATTATAGCCAGTATTGATGCTGAAGGTCGCTATTACGTGAGTGTAGGCACTGATCCTGAGGCGCCGATGGATGCAGTTGAGGTTGCTGCTGTGATTAAACTTAAACTTCAGCAAAATCCTGAAACCCCCGTTTTAATAAAAGGCTCGGGTCGTGTGTCTTATCAAGAAGTGCTTCTACTAATGGATTTCTTGAAAAATGCAGGCGTGCCGTCAGTAGGGTTAATGACCAAGTCTTTTGAGGAGTAGTCATGGAATCATTAACCAGTGGATTTGTTAAATCGTTTCTACTTCACATTGCTCTAGGTGGTTTTTTGTTTGCAACGGCAAATTTTGAAATGCCGACACCTACAGTCATGCAGGTTCAGCTAGATCCAGTTGTTGAGAAACAAGAAGAGCAAGTTGTCTCTGCTGTATCGGTTGACCAGAAACTAGTTGAGCAAAAAATTGCTGAACTCAAGCAGCAAGAAGACAATAAAAAACGTGCTGAAGAAAAGCGTATCAGAGAACTCGAAAAACGTGCACAACAAGCCAGAAAAGAACGAGAAGCTGAAGCGCGTCGAATCAGAAAATTGGAGCAGCAAAGGTTAGCTAAGCTAGAAGAAAAGCGCAAAGCTGAAGCTCAAGCAAAAAAAGCCAAGAAGATTGAAGAGAAGCAAAGAGCGGATGCTGAAAAAGCGCGCGCTGAAAAGCTCGCAGCAGAAAAAGCCGCTAAGGCTGCTTCTGATAAGCGAAAAGCCGAAGAAGATGCGTTACGCAAGGCTGAAATTGCACGTAAAAAACGTGAAGAAGATGAAAAACGCAGAGCAGAAGAAGCTGAAAAGGCTCGCTTGAAAGCACTTGAAGAACAGCTACTTCAAGAGCAATTAGCACAAGAGCAAGCTGCTCGAAATAAATTAAGAAAGCAGCAAGTAATGGGCGAAGTTGAAAAATTTCAGGCACTCATTTCACAACGTATTCAGTCAAACTTATTGACCGATGAAGCGATGAGAGGTAAAGAGTGTCGCGTAAATATTCGACTTGCTTTTAATGGCTTAGTAACAAGTGTAAAACCTTTAGGGGGAGACAAACTTGTTTGTGATGCCGCACTAAGGGCTATTCGTTTAGCGGATACCTTACCTGTTTCCAAAGATAAAGATGTGTTTGAACAACTCAAGAACATCAACTTAACAATTAAACCAGAACTATAAGGAAAACTATGCTCAAGCGATTCAAAGTATTATTAGTTTGCTTAGTTTTATCTATTCAAAATTATGCTTTTGCGGCTCTTGAAATTGTCATTACCGAAGGGGTAGACAGTGCGAGACCTATTGCCATCGTTCCGTTTAAATTCGAAGGTATAGGTGAGTTACCTATGCAATTAAGCGATGTTATTGCTGCTGACTTAACACGTAGTGGTAAATTTAAACCGCTTTCATTTGCTGATTTGCCTCAAATGCCTTCTACAGATGAAGACATTGACTATGATGCATGGGTATCTAAAGGCGTTGAAGCAGTCTTAGTTGGTTCTATCACTCAACAACCTGGTGATCGTTACTTGGTTAAGTATGAGTTAATTGATGTGATCAGAGCGCAAATCACAGGTGGTGAAACGCGTATGATGACCAATGGTCAGTTAATGAAAAGTCAGGACCATATCCAAGAATCTCGTCAGTCGATCATTAATGAAGCGGGTTTCAGAAGCTATTCGCACCAAATCAGTGATGTAGTTTATGAATCACTAACAGGTGAAAAAGGGGCGTTTAGAACTAAAATTGCTTATGTCATTGTGCGAGAAAACACAGATAAGCCATACCAACTAGTTGTGGCGGATTATGACGGCTATAACGAGCAAGTATTGCTTCGTTCAAATGAGCCATTAATGTCACCTGCTTGGTCACCAGATGGTACCAAACTGGCTTATGTCACTTTTGAAAACCGTCAATCTCAAATCGTTATGCAAGACCTATATACGGGTAAGCGAGATATCATAACTAGCTATCCGGGTATAAATGGTGCGCCACAGTTTTCTCCTGATGGTACAAAGTTACTTATTGTACTTTCTAAAGACGCAGGTGGTGCAACTGAGGTTTACCTATTAGACTTAAAAACGCGAAAAGAAACGCGCTTAACAAAGCACAGAAGTATAGATACTGAACCATCTTGGCACCCGAATGGCAAAGAAATTGTCTATACATCGGAAAGGGGTGGTAATGCTCAGATATATAAGTTAAATTTACAAACTGGTAGATCTAAGCGTGCTACCTTTGATGGCGATATGAACTTAGCGGGTTCAATTACACCAGATGGCAAGCAACTTGTTATGGTGAATAGAACATTAGGAAAGTACCATATTGCGAAAAAAGAATTAAATTCAGGGTTATTCCAGGTGCTAACGCGTACTCGTTTAGACGAGTCACCAAGTATTGCGCCGAATGGCTCTATGATTATGTATAGTACCTTGTACAATAACAAGCAGGTATTAGCTCTGGTTTCGATGGACGGCAGATTCAAAGCGCGTCTACCTGTTACTGATGGACAGGTTAAGGCACCAGCATGGTCACCTTTTTTACAGTAGTTTTACTGGTATAAATTTTTGATATAGGAATATACTCGATGCAACTTAACAAAACCTTAAAAGCTTTATTGGTCGCTTTACCAGTAATGACACTTGCAGCATGTAGCTCATCTTCAAGCGTTGACGAAAGTGCTGCAAATCAAAATAATGGTGCTAACGCATCACAATCTGGTAGCAATGTAGAAGTTAACACTTTAACACCAGAGCAAGCTGCAGCTGAGAAACTACAACAGAAATATGAAGCGCTTCGTCAAGAGCAAATCGTATACTTCGACTTCGATAAATCAAGTATCCGTGGTCAGTATGCTGAGTTACTTCAAGCACACGCTGATTTCTTAGTAAAAAACCCAAGCGTTAAAGTACTAATCGAAGGCCATGCTGATGAACGTGGCACGCCAGAATACAACATTGCACTAGGTGAAAGCCGTGGTAAGTCAGTTGCTAAATATCTACAAAGCCTAGGTGTTTCTGACAGCCAAATCTCTGTAGTGAGCTACGGTGAAGAGAAACCAATGGTTAAGTCTCGCACTGAAGAAGCTTTTGCTAAAAACCGTCGTGCGGTTTTAGTTTACTAATTTGAAAGAGTGATTATGAAGCCGAAATATATTTTGGCAGCCATAATGATGAGCGGGAGCACCCATGTATGGGCTGCTCCCGCTCCTGTATCTGAGGCTGCAAATTCAACCCAAACAATTGAACAGCGTTTAGCTCAGCTAGAAAGCATGATGAAAACGCGTAACTTGCTACAAGTCGAACTCCAGCAACAACTTAATTTGTTGCAAGATGAAGTCTCTCAAGTAAGAGGTGTGACAGAAGAGCAAAGTTACAAACTTGAAAAAGTGTTACAAAGACAACGAGAGCTATATCAAGAAATTGAAAATCGTGTGTCTAAAGTTTATGAGCAATCAAGTGCGACGACATCTTCCGATATCGTGGTTGATAGCTCACAAGCGATCAGCAGCGATTTATCAGAAAACGAAGCCTATGACCGAGCGGTTGCTTTGATCATGAAGGATAAGCGTTATGATGCCGCTATTCCAGAATTACAAAATTTTTTAACCGCTTTCCCTAATTCTGTATATATGCCAAATGCACACTATTGGTTAGGACAGTTATTTTCAATAAAGAATAACGACGCACAAGCGCGAATTCACTTCCAAGATGTTGTGAGTAATTATCCGAATTCAAATAAACGTCCTGATGCTTTATTAAAGCTTGGTATTATCTTCCAAAAAGAAAACAACTTTGAAAAAGCCAAAGAGTTGTTAAATACTCTAATTAAAGAATACCCAAGTACGACTGCTGCAAAATTGGCCACAGAACGTCTTGGTAAGATGTAATGGCATAATATTTTGTCAGTATGGTTTAAAATTAGGCGCTTAGACGTAAAAACTGAAAAAAACTACGCATTTCAGTTGCACTCATTTTTTAAATAAGTATTATAAGCGCCCGCAGCAGGCGATTGATTCAAATCACTTGTTGCACTAAGTGGGTCATTAGCTCAGTTGGTAGAGCAGTGGACTTTTAATCCATTGGTCGATGGTTCAAGTCCATCATGACCCACCACTTATTAAGTTTTGATATCCTTGCGGGTCATTAGCTCAGTTGGTAGAGCAGTGGACTTTTAATCCATTGGTCGATGGTTCAAGTCCATCATGACCCACCAATACTTAATTAAGAATAGATATCCGAGCGGGTCATTAGCTCAGTTGGTAGAGCAGTGGACTTTTAATCCATTGGTCGATGGTTCAAGTCCATCATGACCCACCACTTTTAAATAAGTGTAAGATATCCCCGAGCGGGTCATTAGCTCAGTTGGTAGAGCAGTGGACTTTTAATCCATTGGTCGATGGTTCAAGTCCATCATGACCCACCACTTCTTAATTAGACTGATATCGCATGAGCGGGTCATTAGCTCAGTTGGTAGAGCAGTGGACTTTTAATCCATTGGTCGATGGTTCAAGTCCATCATGACCCACCACTACTTAGTAAGATTGATATCCAGAGCGGGTCATTAGCTCAGTTGGTAGAGCAGTGGACTTTTAATCCATTGGTCGATGGTTCAAGTCCATCATGACCCACCACTATTTAAAGTATCTGATATCCTCGAGCGGGTCATTAGCTCAGTTGGTAGAGCAGTGGACTTTTAATCCATTGGTCGATGGTTCAAGTCCATCATGACCCACCACTTATTTAAAGTGTCGAGAACCCTAGAGCGGGTCATTAGCTCAGTTGGTAGAGCAGTGGACTTTTAATCCATTGGTCGATGGTTCAAGTCCATCATGACCCACCACTTACTTTAAATATCGATATCCTTTGAGCGGGTCATTAGCTCAGTTGGTAGAGCAGTGGACTTTTAATCCATTGGTCGATGGTTCAAGTCCATCATGACCCACCATCTCAAAATTCTTCATCCCTATCTGTATGGGTCATTAGCTCAGTTGGTAGAGCAGTGGACTTTTAATCCATTGGTCGATGGTTCAAGTCCATCATGACCCACCATGCACCTAATATCTTTAATTCATTAAACCTTAATAATCCCTTACTATTGTCGTCACAGACTAGGATTCTGCTCAGCAATTACGTATAATTCGCATCAATTTTGCAATGTGCACTGATGGTCGAGAAATGAGTTTAGCAGAACAAATCATGCCAGAGGATTACATCTTTCCTCCAAAGCCGGCGCCACTTAACGACGCCGAAAAAGCTGAATATAAAGCACGAATTAAACAACTTTTAGTAGATAAAAATGCCGTATTAGTTGCGCATTATTATACTGATCCTGAAATTCAAGCATTAGCTGAAGAAACGGGCGGCTGTGTTGCTGATTCTTTAGAGATGGCACGTTTTGGTGCAAATCAAGAAGATAAAGACATTATCATCGTAGCGGGTGTTCGCTTCATGGGTGAAACGGCTAAGATCTTAACGCCGAACAAAACCGTTGTTATGCCAACACTTGCCGCAACCTGCTCACTCGATGTGGGTTGTCCAATTGATGAGTTCTCAAAGTTTTGTGATCAACACCCTGATCGAAAAGTTGTGGTTTACGCGAATACATCTACCGCTGTAAAAGCTCGTGCAGATTGGATCGTAACGTCTTCTTGTGCTTTAGAAATTGTTGAACACCTAGACTCTGAAGGTGAAAAAATCATTTGGGGTCCTGATAAGCATCTAGGTTCATACATTCAGAAGAAAACAGGCGCTGATATGATTATGTGGAACGGCGCATGTATCGTTCACGATGAGTTTAAAACGAAAGCGCTAAAAGATATGAAAGCGCTTCATCCAGATGCAGCTGTGTTAGTTCACCCTGAATCACCAGCAGAAATCGTTGATCTTGCTGATGCAGTAGGTTCAACAAGCCAGCTAATTAAAGCAGCACAAGAGATGGATAATCAAAAGTTCATCGTTGCAACTGATCGCGGTATTTTTTACAAAATGCAACAGCTATGCCCTGAGAAAGAATTCTTTGAGGCGCCAACAGCCGGTGAAGGTGCAACGTGTAAAAGCTGTGCTCACTGTCCTTGGATGGCGATGAACGGCCTTAAAGCAATCGAAGAAGCTCTTGTGAGCCCTGAAGGTAAAGAAGTGTTTGTTGATATGGACTTACGTGAAGGGGCGCTACGCTCTCTAAATCGTATGTTAGATTTCTCTTCGAACTTGAAGAAGTAATCAAATTTGCCGATATGTTAAGCAGTTAGCTCAGCATATTGGCAAAAAAGCTTGCTTAAGTGTGGTGCTTTACTTAGTATAGCTTCGCGCTTAGGCGCAGTGGAGAGGTGGCTGAGTGGCTGAAGGCGCACGACTGGAACTCGTGTATAGGCTAACCCCTATCGAGGGTTCGAATCCCTCCCTCTCCGCCATTTCCTTTCTATTTAAATTCTGTTTTATTTCCTTACTTTGGTACAAGTTTTAAATTCTTTATTCCTATCTTAATGGCTTTCGATTAGAATAACTTCCATATTTTAAATTAACTTAAATGTCGTTGAGCGAATACTTGCTAACTAATTGACATATTTAGGTTGTTTCGTACTAGTCGATGATCGATTGGAAGTATTATGCAAGAAGAGCTACTTAACTCAGTCATAAAAATAACCAAAACTAGAGATGTAGATTCTCTTGAATATAGTTTGATTTCTACTATTCAAGAGTTTATTGGATGTGAAGAAGTTGGTATTTATAAAGATCTGCAAGTTCAGGGGAAGTTGGTAATTGAACGCAGTTTATGTTTAAAAGTACTACCACATGATGACTTTCTTTGGGAAGACAGAGACGTAGTTCAAGAGCCGCCATCAGAGCTGGTTTCTTGTTTACAATCTGCATGTATCATCACTGTTCAATCTGCGGATGGTACAGAGCGACGCTGGTTGCCTATTACGTTGCAAGAGAAACCAATTGGCGCACTTGCAATTGTGAGTAAGGGGTTAAGCAGCTCAGATCAGGTCTTATTGAATGCTTTTTGCCGTATTTTTGAAAATTATTTAAGTATCTTGCACGAAAATGAACGAGATAAGTTAACTGGCCTTCTCAACCGACAAACGTTTGAAAAGAAGCTAAAGCAGCTGTTAGAAAAACAATTAATAGACCATCACAAGTCAAGCTTTCCAAATGAAAATCGAAAAAGAACTTTAGGTGCGACTTCATGGCTTGCCATGGTAGATATTGATCATTTCAAAAAAGTTAATGACAACTATGGCCATGTATGTGGTGATGAAGTTTTATTATTGCTAGCGCAAAAAATGCGTCAATACTTTCGCTCCAGTGATTTGATATTCCGTTTCGGTGGTGAAGAGTTTGTTTTAGTCTTTGAGCCATGTGACTTTGATGCAATGAAAGCTAAAATTGATCAGTTTATGGAGCTAATCAGACAAACTCATTTCCCATTTGTTAAAACCATGACGGTGAGTATAGGTATGTCCAGGATCAGCCCTTATGACTTTCCTATAACGGTTTTAGAACAAGCTGATAAAGCGCTTTATTACGCAAAAGAAAATGGCCGAGATAAGTTGTGTTTCTTTGAGCAACTAATAGACGATCAACTGATTGATGAAAAAAATAGTGATGAAAGTAACGATATAGACTTATTTTAAAGACTAAATTCGTATCAGTTTTTTAATGATTAAACCCCATAACTTGTTATGGGGTTTAATTTTATCTAGATAAATATTGTTTACTAGATCCCTGTCACTATATTGTTTTTCATAAATAAATTACACTCAGCCCTGTGTTATATTTACCTTGTATTCAACATGCACTGGAACGCAGAGGCTTGTCATCATGTTACATATTATTCAGTCAAATCGCATGGAGGCGTTGCAATCGCAGCTCCATAAAGTATTAGACACAGCGCCTTTAGACAGTATTTTTAGTAAAGAAATTATTCTTGTTCAGTCACCGGGTATGTCGCAATGGTTAAAATTGGGTGTGAGCCAGCATTCAGGTTTGGCAGCGCAACTTGATTTTCCATTGCCTTCCAGCTTTATTTGGCAGCTGTATCAAACCTTTCTACCACAAGTACCAAAAGAGTCGCCTTTTAATAAAGCGAACTTAACTTGGAAGCTGATGACGTTGTTGCCAGAGCAACTCGCATTACCTGTATATGAGCCCTTAAAGCGCTATTTAGAAGATGATGAAGCTGGTAAAAAGCGCTTTGCTTTATGTGAAAAAGTTGCGGATGTATTCGACCAATATTTAATGTATCGTCCTGAGTGGTTAGACACATGGGAGTCAGGCATGGATGAATTGCCGGATGTGGATGTTTCTATTGCCCCTTGGCAGCCCGATTTATGGCGAAAGCTTGTTTCTTTAACTGAAGATTTAGGACAGAGCCCTTATCACCGTGCCAACATGCATGGCATGTTACTCGAAGCCTTAGCTGAAGCCTCTGTAGAGCAGTTACCTGAGAGAATAAGTTTATTTGGTCTGTCAGCCATTCCAAGTAGTCAGCTTGAGATTTTCCAAGCGCTAGCTCAGAAAACCAATGTGTTGCTGTTCTTGTTCAATCCGAGTGAACATTACTGGGGCGATGTGGTTGACGAAAAAACGCAGGCTAAAATTGCTGCTAAATTTGTGAAATATCCAGAACTCGAAGCGCAATCAGGAGAATATTTTCAAATTGGTAATCCCCTTTTATCGGCATGGGGTAAGTTAGGTCGAGATTACTTTGAACAGCTGCTGCAATTGGACGCATCATGGATAGACGGGTTTGTCGAAGATTTTAGCGATAACTTACTGGGCAAAGTACAAAAAGAAATTTTCGATTTATCTTTTAAAGGCAAAACCCTAGTTAAAGACACGCAATGGTTTATAAACCAAGAGGGTCAATTGTCCATCAAAGAAGATGATAACTCCATTGTGTTTCAAGACTGTCATACGCCACTTCGTGAAATTGAGCGTTTACATGACCATATCTTGGCACTGATGCATGAAGACCCAAACCTTACGCCGAAAGACTTTATAGTTATGATGCCGGACGTGGCTAAATACAGCCCTTACATTGAGGCAGTATTTGGCGGCGCAACCGCAGAGCGTTATATACCTTACTCATTGGCAGATTTAGCCATTGATCAAGAAAAGCCCGTAATCAATTCTTTCTTGTCTTTAGTTGATTTACCTTTTAGCCGCTTTGGCGTATCAGATATCTTGGATTTATTTGCTGTTGAGCCAATTGCGAAACAATATCAGTGTAGTGAAGATGAATTTGAGCAGTTCAGATTTTGGCTTGAAGAAGTTGGGGTACGCTGGGGCATCAACGCAGATCATAAAGCTGAGCATGAACTACCTAAAATGCAGCTAAATACCTGGCTGCAGGGCTTAAATCGTTTATTGCTTGGCATTGCTATGAGCGATGAGTCTCTGGCATTTGAAGGCATTTTCCCAAGCGATCAAGTTGAGGGCATGGCCACAGAGTCGCTCAGTAAACTGATCCACTTTATTGATGATTTGATCAGTCACAAGAATATTTTGAGTGAACAAAGCTCCCTTGATGTTAAAGCTGAACAGCTCAAATCACTGATAAAAACGTTTTATCATCCAGATTCAGATCAAAGCTGGGATCTGCAAGTGCTCAATAAAGTGATTGAAACTTTACAGACCCACTTTGACAATAAAGATATGCTTGAAGCGGTAAGCCCCGAAATCATCAGTTATTGGGTCAAACAAGGGGTCGCACAGAAAGGAGTCGGGCAACGTTTTCTTGTGGGCGCTGTTAACTTCTGTACACTAATGCCAATGCGTGCTGTGCCGTTCAAAGTCGTTTGTCTACTTGGCTTGAACGACGGTGACTATCCGCGAAGTGTTCAGCCGATAGGCTTTGACCTTGTATCGCAAAGTCAGCGTAAAAAAGGTGACCGTTCGCGTAAACTCGATGACAGGTATCTATTTTTAGAAGCATTATTGAGTGCGCGAAAACAACTCTTACTCAGTTACGTGGGGCGCTCATGCTACAACAACGAGCCGCAAGTACCGTCAATTTTGGTCAGCGAACTTATTGACTACATTGACCGTTGTTTTTATATCGAAGGCAAAGCTTGTAAACCTTCTACGCACTTATTAAACCAAGCCACACTGCAGCCATTCTCTACTTTAAATTATATTGAGAGCGATCAACAAAGCTTTAATCCCACTTGGTTGATTACAAAGGCTACTAAAGAGCCTTCGAGCAATGGAAACAACACAAGTTTTAACGAAGGCCTGCCAAGTCTGTTTGATACAACAGATCATGAAGTAGATATTAATCAGTTAATCCGAGCCGTTTTAAACCCTCAAGCAGCGTTTTATCAGCAACGTGTGGGTGTGCGTTTATACAATGCGGAAGAAGTGATTGACGACGATGAACCATTTGCTCTCGATGCTTTGTCTCGCTATCAATATCTAGATGAATTACTAACAGACTCTCTGAATGATTCAGAAAAAGCGCCTGAGCAACTTTTACAACGAGGCGACTTGCCACAAGCCGAAGTGGGTAAAGTGCAACTTGGTCAATTACAGCAAAGGATCACACCCCTAGCTGAGCGTTTAAAAACAACACTCATATCACCTTCAGAGCCAGTTGAAATTGATATCGACTGCGGTGTAATAAAACTACAAGGGTGGCTCGATAAACTCTTTACGTCGCAACAAATCTTTTATCGCCCAGCCAGTATTAAGGCCAAAGACAAAGTTAGAGCGTTTATTTACCACTGTGCAGCGAATTGTATGGAGCAATCGGTCACGACTTCTGTTTATGGTTTAGACGAGCAAGTTAGCTTTGCGCCGTTAGAGGCAGAAGAGGCAAAAACCGAGCTACAGAAATGGGTCAATTTTTACATTTCGCTTATGAGCAGTCCGCAACCTTTCTTTGTTGCATCTAGTTATGAATATGCGCTCACGGAAGACATCAATAAAGCGGCCAATAAATTTAACGGTGGCCAATATATCGGCATGGGCGACAGCGAAAACCCTTACGTGGCGCTCGATTTTAAAAATCTATTTGATTTTGATGCTGAATTTGTCAGCTTAAGTAAATCGTTATTTGGCAAACTGATTGACCTTGCGAAGGAAGAAAAATATGCAAATGCTTGATCCAACAGTCATGCCTTTGGTTGGGCAAAACCTAATTGAAGCCAGTGCAGGGACGGGTAAAACTTATACCATTACGGGCTTGTATTTACGTTGCTTACTGGGTTTGACTTTACCTGAGCAAGAGAGTACGCCTTTAAACGTTGAGCAAATCTTAGTAGTAACATTTACTGATGCGGCAACGGCTGAGATCAGAGACCGAGTAAGAAAACGAATTGTCGAAGCGCGCGATGTGTTACTCGGCAAAGAATCAAAAGACGACCTCATTCTTCGAGTGTTAAAAGACGTCAAAGACAAAAAACAGGCTTTTACGTTACTCGATGCTGCAGCCAAGTCGATGGATGAAGCCGCGATTTACACCATTCACGGTTTCTGCCAGAAAATGCTGAAGCAGCATGCGTTTGAGTCGAACATGGGTTTTAACCAAACATTTGTGCTCGACAGTGCAGACTTAATCGACCAAGCAGTGAAAGACTACTGGCGCAGTTTTATTTACCCGCTCGATACTGATACAACACAGACTATATTAGAGCATGTGCCAAACCCGCAATCTCTCAATAGTAAAGTGAGTAAACTGCTGAGTAAGGGTAATATCACTATAACACCAAGTTATGACTTAGATGATGTACTGGCCACTAAAGCGCAATACCAGCAACAAGCACAAACATTTAAAAGTGCGCTGTTAGCTAGCGACTTCTTTACTGCATTAGATAATTCGGGCCTTGCGAAAAACAAAGCGCCAGGGCGAGTAGCAAATATTGCGGCTTTAATTGACTATTGCCAATCTGATAATTGGTATTTTGAATTTGGCTCTGCGAAGCACTCATTCAACTTGTGGAGTGAAGAAACGCTGTCAGACAGCCAGTATTACAAGAAAGGGCAAGCGCCGATGTCGCATCCTTTGCTTAAATCGTTTTCTGAGATGTTTGCACTACACCAAAAGTTACAAGAAGGGTTACCGCTGGCCATAGTGCAACAAGCGGCGAAGCAAGTTGCATCCTTATTAGAAAAACAAAAACGAAAGCAGGGTGTTTTAACGCCTGATGATTTGCTTACTCAGTTGCATGCTGCACTGACTGCTGAACAAGGTGAGCTTTTAGCTGAGAAAATTGCCACGCTTTTCCCAATGGCGATGATCGATGAATTCCAAGATACCGATCCCATTCAATATGGTATTTTTCAATCGATTTACGGCACGCGCGAAGCGACCACGTTGACTATGATAGGCGATCCAAAGCAAGCGATTTATGGGTTTAGGGGGGCAGATATTTTCACCTATATTCATGCCAAAAAGCAGGTGCAAGAAACACATCAATACACGCTCGCAACAAACTTTCGCTCAGCAAAAGGCGTGGTCGATGCGGTTAACAGTATTTTCAAACAAAATGAAAATAGCTTTATCTATAACAAAGACATTCCGTTTGAAGCCGTGGCTGCAAATGGCAAAAAGCCCGGCGAAGGCTTTGAGCTAAGCAATGAGCCAGCAGCACCATTGTGTTTTAGCGTTTTAAAAGATGCCTCTGAGGTCACCAGTAAGGGCGTGGCGCATCCAGCGTTGGCAGAGCTTTATGCGAGTAAAACTGCAACGCTTTTGAATCAAGCGCAGCAGGGGGCTGCTACAATCGCAGGCACACCTGTGGCGGCAGGAGATATTTGCTTCTTAGTACGAGACAGAAATGAAGCGGCTTTGATAAAACGTGCTCTAACCAATAAAGGCATCGACAGTGTTTATCTTGCTAGAGAAAGTGTCTTCCAGCAGCCAGTCAGCCAAGCCTTGATGCAATTTTTGATGGTTTTACATGGCCCGTATGATGAAGCCTTGCTAAGAGGTGTATTAGCCAGTGATTTATTTGGTCTGAATTACCAGCAAATTTTTGCATTGCAAAACGAGACAGACAGCCTTCAAGCAGCTCAAAATAATGTAACGCATAAAACGTGGCAGGAGTACTTGTTACAGTTTTCTAAGCTAAAAGCCTTGTGGTACAAAAAGGGCGTAATGGCCATGCTTGAGCAGTTGTTGGTTGAGAACGACCTACCTTTACTTTGGCAGCAAAAAGGCCATCACGTAGAGCGTTGGTTAACGGACTACCGCCACCTTGCAGAGCTCTTACAACATAAGCAAATTGAACTCGAAGGCACGCAGCGGGTTTTACGTTGGTATGAAAAGCAATATACCGAGTCGTTAAGCGATACCGCACAAGTGCGCTTAGAAAGTGATGAGAACCTAGTTAAAATCATCACCATGCACGCCTCAAAAGGATTGGAATACCCAATAGTGTATCTACCGTTTGCCAGCGGCTATCGTGAAGCGAGCGAAGCGATTTATCATAAAGACGACACTCTGGTGTATGACTTATCTAAATCCGATGACGCTATGCAACTGGCTGAAAAAGAGCGTTTAGCTGAAGATATTCGTCTGTTGTATGTGGCCCTTACACGCGCTGTACACCACTGCGATGTGGGCATGTATAACTTAGCCGAAGGGCGCAGTAAAAAGCCGGGTATCACTCGCACAGCCCTAGGCTACGTGCTTTTTGCTCCAGATTTAATGACCTCTGCAGAACAATGGCACGCGCGACTTGACGCACTTTGTACAAGTGATGCGAATTTACAGGTCGCTTATTTTGATATTAATGGTTTGCCAAGCGAAAGTTACACACCAGCTCAACAAGCGGAGATGATTGATTGCGCTGTAAAAGCGGTGTCAGCGAATATAGAACGAGATTGGCGAGCAACTAGCTTTAGCCAGTTAACCTATCATCAAGATCATGATGACAGACCGTTAGGGGCAATTGATGAAAACCACTTGCTTGACCTACCATTGGCAGAAAGCCAAGAAACCCTAGATGCTTACACCTTTCCAAAAGGAGCCAAAGCGGGTAGCTGTTTACACGAAATTTTTGAATTAATTGATTTTAGCGAGCCAGAAACACCGCAAGCACCGAACCTGACATTAGAAGAAGCAGTAAAACAAACGCTGGATAAATTCGGTTTTGAAGAGAAATGGCAAGTGCCAGTCAAGCATTGGGTGTCAGCGTGTCTGGCATGCAAACTTGATAGTAACTTAGCGCTTAAAGACATAACGCCTGCGCAGCGTTTAGTGGAGATGGAGTTTAATTTACCTCTTGCGCCATTAGATCAAGTGACGCTGAATAATATTGTCTCAAACGTCACTCAGCATCCGAGTAATCTTAAATTTGATAATGTCAAAGGGCTACTAAAAGGCTTTATAGATTTAATCTTCGAGCACCAAGGCAAGTATTACATTCTTGATTACAAATCGAACTATTTAGGCGATGCACCGAGCGACTATGCCAGCGATAACCTAGTGCAAGCCATGAACGCACACCAATATCATCTGCAATATATGATTTATACCGTGGCATTACATCGCTTACTTAAAGCACGCTTACCTAACTATCAGCCAGAGCACCATTTAGGTGGCGTCTATTATGTTTTCTTACGCGCCATGGGCGACGGAGAAGGAGTGTTCTTTAAACAGCTATCACTCAGTGAACTTGAACAGTTAGATGCCTTATTTTTACAAGGAGCAGCATAATGGAACAAACCGATTTATTTGCTCAACCGGCATTCACAGCTTCTTTTGATCATAAAAGCTTTATCGGGCTTTTAATCGAGCAAGAAAAACTGCTGCACAGCGATATTGCGCTGGCGGAATTACTCAATGATTCCAAAATTGATGATGCATTTTATTTAATCTTGCTGCTACTTAGAGCGCAAAGGCAACAACATAGCTGCTTGGAGTTAGAGCAGATAGACTGGCAAAACCCATTTTCGCTACCAGTAAAATTACAAGGCGAAAATGTGTTAACCGCACCTTGGTCTGAAGACAAACAAGCCGCGATAAAAGTGTTAGCGTCACACGCAGCAGTGGGTGACGATAAACCAATGAGGTTACTGAACAATAATTTATATTTAGCCCGTTACTTTGATTACGAGGCGAGCCTTGCTGAAGCTTTTCAAGCATTGAATGATAACAAAGTGACCTTGAACTTAGACACACTCACTGAGTTACTTAATCACTTTTTTGATGATCAAGATGATATTGATTGGCAAAAAGTGGCGTGTGCGATGGCTGCATTAAATCGTTTTTGTGTGATCACCGGTGGCCCTGGCACAGGTAAAACCACCACAGTTACTAAGTTGTTGGCAATTTTACAGTCGCTGTATCGCAGTGCACCACTGAGTATTAAGCTGGTTGCGCCAACCGGTAAAGCCGCAGCGCGTTTAACAGAGTCGATGATAGGTGCAAAGAAAAAGTTGATCGAAAGCGGCATGATAGATGGCGAGTTGTTTGATTTGTTGCCTGAGCAAGCGCAAACCATACACCGCTTATTGGGGGTTGTGCCGCATACTCATCACTTTAGGCATAACGAGCAGAACCCGTTGCACTTAGACCTACTTATTGTCGATGAAGCGTCGATGATAGATTTACCCTTGTTAAGCAAATTAGTTAAAGCGTTGCCATCTCATGCTCGCCTAGTCTTACTTGGTGACAAAGACCAATTGGCCTCAGTCGATACCGGTAATGTGCTAGGGGACTTATGTGAGCATTTAAATTTGGGTGAGCAGCCCCATTACTCACAAAACTGCGTAAACGCACTCAATCAAATTTGTTTTAGTAATGCGACAAAATTACACGAGAAGCCGAGTCACTTTTTACTCTCTGATAACATCGCTTTTTTACAGCGAAGCCATAGATTTAATACTCAAAGCGGTATTGGTCAGTTGGCACAAGCTGTAAACAATAACGATCAGAAGCATTTACAGCAGACTATTCAGCGTGGCTTTGAAGATTTAGAATTGTATGACTTTAGTAACGATGCCTATCATGCGTTAATCGACAGAGCAGCAGGGCATTACCAAAACTACTTACGCCTTATTCAAAGTAAACCCATTTTGAATGCCGAGGACGTGCAAGCAGTGCATCATGCTTTTAGTCAGTACCAGTTACTTGCTGCGGTGAAAGAAGGCCCTTACGGGGTAAACGCACTGAATCAACGTATTGAACAAAGACTGCATCAAAGTGGTTTAATTGATTTAACTCAGCGCCAATATGCGGGCTTGCCAATTATGATCACCCAAAACGACTATCAGCTTAATTTATTCAATGGTGATATTGGGGTTTTAGTGAACTATCAGTCGAATAATTCAGCTTCGGCGAGTTTAAAAGCCGTGTTTGTTGATGAGCAAGGCCATGTTCGAGATTTCTATCCGAATAGACTACCTAGGCACGAGAAAGTGTATGCCATGACCATACACAAATCTCAGGGCTCTGAGTTTGCGCATACCGCCATGTTGTTGCCACCAATGCAAAGAGCGCATTCAGGGATCAACCGACAGTTGGTTTATACTGGGATCACGCGAGCAAAACAAAAATTTGAGCTGGTGGCACAGATGTCGGTATTAACTCTTTCAATGTCTAGACAGTTGCAACGTTGTTCAGGTTTAAGGCAAAGATTGCAGACAAGTTAGCCCTTTAATACCAATCCTCAATAATACTCAATCATTTTTAGGGACTAAAACTGACGCTAACTTTGTTAGAAATTTCTTATTTAGAACAACTAAATAGCAAAATTTTCGCCTAGTTACCGACAAGTTTTCCTTGCCTCAAAATAGTTCGCTTAATTAAAAGGATTGGTATAAATTGACAATGGGGTGAAAATTGTGGTTTTAATTTAGTGTTATAACTCTATTTATAAGTAGAACTAAAATGAAAAAATTAGACCAACACTTAATCAAATATGCGCTTTACCATCGTGATGAGCGCAATATTTTAACCCACTTTGTGGGCGTGCCGCTGATTGTATTTGCGGTAATGGGTTTATTGTATTTTCCTTTAATGTCAGTCAACAGCCTTCTGTTCACCCCTGCATTGCTTATTGCGATACTCGCCATACTGTTTTACTTAGCCCTAGATATTAAATTAGGCCTACTCATGAGTGGCCTATATTTATTAGGGCTTTGGGGGGTAGACAGTATTTTTGAAAGCATGAGCACGCAAACTGCGAGTTTCTATGGTTTATTTGCGGGGCTGTTTGTTGTAGGTTGGATAATTCAATTCATCGGGCACTATTATGAAGGCAAAAAACCAGCATTTGTTGATGATTTAATTGGCTTACTAGTAGGGCCATTATTCGTCGTTGTTGAGTTACTATTTAAACTTGGCCTACTTAAAAGCTTAGAAGCCCGCATAATTGAACATGCAGGCCCCTATAGAAATTAGCAATTTGATGAAACTTAGAGACTTGCTCTAGATAGAGATGCGGGTCTCAAGTTTACTGCCTTTAACAATGGTAATGTCATTACAGTTAAGTCTGACCTTACCATTTTCTGACTCAAGCATATAAGCAAATTCAGGACAGACTTCCATACAAGCATCTGCTAACTGCTTTTTGGCTCGGTGAACCATGATATTCATATGATTCATTTGGATGCCTAGCGCTTTAGCAAGCTCTTCTCTATACATCCAACCTTGTAATTCAGGCTCTAAACCTGCTTGTTTATCAAGAATACGGGTGCGTGCTAGTAGTAATAACAGATAATGATGTGAACGCGTCCCTAAATCGAATGTTTTGCTCGCAATATTTAATGTAAGCTGCGTGTTTTCTTCATCTAAACTCACGTTAAAAGATAAAGCATATTCAATATTTTGTGCTATTTCGTTTTTAAGTTGCTTGGTAATGGTCGACGGGCTTGAGCAGTAAAATTGCCACTGATCATTAAAAATACTGATCAGTCCTCCATCAATCAAAACTTGCCTGTCATTTGTGAATAAGTCTTCTAAAAACCAGTAATTAAGCATGCTATCAAAGTATGCGATATGCGTAGCTTCTTGCTCGTTTGGCAATAATAACTGATCTTTTATTTCAATCACTTTATTGCTGTCAGACTGAGACACCAAGAATTGGCAATCAGTGCTTAGATCGCCGACAACAAAAGAGCTGCGACCAGGTGCCGCAAAATCAATTTTATCGTTTAAACATAATTGATAAGGGAGGTTTTTGCTTATTTTCTTATCATTGATCCAAATACCATTGGTGCTCACATCTCGAATTAACCAGTTACCTTGGGTATGTTCGATAATTGCGTGATGACGAGAGATTTCAGGCGAATTGATAAGCGTATCAACGTTATATTTAAACCGCCCAATGGTGTGGTAGCTTTTTAGATAGACCTTTTCAAGCTTTTGTTCATCAATGAGATAAGCCATACATGCTTCCTTTTCTTAATTAAAACCAAAAATTTTCCGTTGAAACAATCGGCTGATACTAAACTTTCCAGTTGTTCAGCACAATATGATTTAACTTGTTAATGCACACATTGAACGAATAATGAATTTTGAAAAGTTCAAATTGTATTAACCCAAATCAAGTCTAAGCCTTTTTTTTGTAATATGCGATTACAGTCACTTACACCAGCTTGCACATTCGAGCTTACTGAACCATATTTTTATTATTGCAATGAAGTTAAAAGTGGTTCTGAGAGGTAATAAGATGGGTGAATTTAAAAAAATAGACACAGTTGAGTTAAAAGGAGTGTATCAATTCTGCGATCATTTCGACTCTGAAAAACTAGATCTTAAGAGTAGTGCCCTTAAGATAGTGACAGATTTTACCCGACGAACGCCGCAAGTTATTTTAAAAGACGTAGATGTTGATCATGCTTTATTCATGATGGTAAATGGTCATGTTAGGTCTAAGTTAGTAATAGACCATGACGATACTTTTTTAGGCGTTATTAATTCTCGTGATTTGACGGGTAGAAAAGTGCTGACTGTGGCGCAAAAACGCAACCAGTCTCGCAATGATCTGACTGTTGAAGATTTAATGACAAAAAAATCAGATCTGCGTGCGATGCCTTATTCAATGGTAGAAAACTCTAAAATAGGCGATGTACTCGAAACGCTAAGAGGGTTAGGTCATCAACACATTTTATTGGTTGATGAAAAAGGTAACTTAAGAGGCATGATCTCAGCCAGTGACATTGCTAGGGCGTTACATATTCCAGTTAATATTCTTCAAACAGCGCATTCATTTAAAGAAATCTTCGAAATTATTCATGATCATCAAGAAGTCACAGCTTAAAAACAACTTGAATGATATAAAAGTGTCTCAAAATTGAGACACTTTTATTTTGTAAGCTGTTTCAGTTTCGACACAATATTGTATCATCTCCAACCTGAAAAATATAAAAATCATTAAATAACAATAGATTAAATCTTGGCTCGATAGTTGATTTAAGTTACCCAGTTCAACTATTGGAGTCAGCTATGGATACGAAGAGAACCTCACAACCAAAACCTGCAATTAAGCGATATTGGTACTTACCAGTTATATCTTTGATCGCCCTAGCGATTTACCTATCAAAGCAGTTTTTAGGCGATGCTTCTTATTTTGTCACACGAGATAAATTACAAATGGCTAACGTACAGCACGGAGACTTCAAAATTGAAGTAAGGGGCTCTGGGGTTTTAAAGCCAAAATCACTGCAATGGAGTGCAGCGCAATCTAGAGGCAGAGTTCAACAGTTACTTGCAAAGCCTGGAGACAGTGTAGTGCAAGGTCAAAAAATTGCGGAGTTAGAAAATGTCGAACTGCTGAGTGAACTAGAGAAAATTCAATGGGAACTTAAAGCCATTAAGGCTGAAAATAACGCGGCCGCTGTAGCACAACAAGCTCAGCAACTTGATCTTGAAAATGCTGTTATGGAAGCTGAGTTTAATTACAAAAGCTCAAAACTAAAACTTGATGCAGAGCAATCGTTACTAGATCAGGGCAAAGGCTCATTGTCTGCATTAGATTTTAAACGCACTCAACTTGCTGTTAAGCAACAGTACGCTCGCTGGCAGGCACAAATAAAACGTGCTGATAAAATGCAAAAAAACTATCAAGCTAGCGAATTAGCAAGACAAGCACGTCTTGAGCAGGTTGAAAATAACCTCAGAAAAGCACAGCAGCAGGTAAGTGGCTTAACGATCACAGCGGGTATCTCTGGCATAGTTCAAAAGCTCCCGATTGAACTTGGTCAGCAACTTAATAGCGGTGAAAATGCAGCCTTAGTAATAGATCCAGGTTCACTATTTGCTGAGATAAACATTCAAGAAATACAAGTAAAAGACGTTGTGATGGGTCAACCCGTTACCATTGATACCCGCTTTAATAAACTCTCTGGTGAAGTGCAGCGTATTTCACCGCTATCTGAAAATGGTCTAGTGGCAGTGGAGGTGGGAATTATCTCTGAACTGCCTAAGGAAGCGCGCTCAGATCTCAATATTGATGGTTACATTGAAGTGACAAACATCAAAAACACGCTTTATGTAAAACGCCCTGCATTTGCACCAAAAAATCGTACGGTAGATCTGTTCAAAACGACCAGTGACGGTGCGTTTGCACAAAAACATGAAGTCAAACTTGGCACCAGTACTGCCAAATATATTCAAATTCTCTCTGGTCTTAAGCCAGGCGATCAAATTATTATCTCTGACACCAGCGCATGGGCATCTCATAGCAGTGTCAAAATACAATAATATCAATAGGTTTAAAAAGGATCTCTCATGTCATTATTAAGTTTAAGTAACATCAATAAATCATTTTTAACTGAAGACATCGAAACCCATGCGTTAAGTAATATTAATCTTGAAATAGCACAAGGTGAGTATGTTTCCCTGTCTGGCCCTTCTGGCTGTGGTAAATCTACCTTGTTGTCTATTTTAGGTTTACTCGACACCGCAACTAGCGGACAATATTTATTTAATGGTCAGGATGTCACGGGTTTTAGTCGAGATAAACGGGCTAAGATCCGTTGTTATGACATCGGCTTTGTTTTTCAGTCTTTTAACTTAATTTCTAGTCTCACAATCAGTGAAAACATCATGTTGCCGCTGACTTACCAAAATGATGTCTCTAAGAGCTTGATGCAAAGTAAGGTGGATGAAGTATTGGAACGTGTTGGTATGCAACATCGTGCGAATCACTTTCCTTCTCAGCTGTCTGGTGGTCAACAGCAAAGAGTGGCCGTTGCAAGAGCTTTGGTGAACGATCCTAAAATTATCTTTGCCGATGAGCCAACAGGTAACTTAGACAGTCAAAATGCAGAAAAAGTGATGACGTTATTTGACCAGTTACATCGAGATGGCAGCACGATTTGCATGGTGACGCACGACCCTCGCAGTGCTCAGATGGCGCAGCGACAAGTTAGTATTCTTGATGGCACATTAGTCAATGATGTCATGCTTCATTCCGTCGAAAAAGTACCAGCGTAAGGAGCACAGTATGTGGCTTGATATTAAGTATGCACTCAGACAATTACTTCAGGCGCCTAAATTCTCAGCCTTGACGCTGCTGGTGCTTATTGGCGGGCTATTTGTCAGCTTGTATAGTTTTTCATTTTTGAATTCAGTGCTATACAAAGATTTACCTTTACCCGAAGGTGATACCATTTTACATATTTCTTCTCAATCACAAGAAGATGCAGACTTAGATCCTATGCCGGCTTGGGAAACCGCGAATCTAATCGAATCACAAACCAGTTTCGCGCAGATAGGTCGTTATGTATCAACATTTGGGCATATATTATTTGAACAAACATCGAAACGACTTAGTTTAGAAAAAGTGGATAGTAACTTCTTTGAGTTTGCAAAAGTTCAACCATTAATGGGACGTACACTACAAGCTGAAGACTACCAGGTCGGTGCAGAGCCTGTGGTGGTGTTAAGTTATGTTATTTGGCAGAGCACTTTTAATGGTCAGCAAGACATAGTTGGTCAAATTATTAATCTCAACAATCAATTAACGACGGTTATAGGCGTTATGCCTGAAGGTTTTGCGTTTCCAGTCGCAGGTAGAGCTTGGCAGCCTTTATCTTTGCAGTATAGGCAGCCACAAATGAGCAACGATGAGTGGCTTAGTGCCTACGGTCGTTTAAATAAAGGCACGTCTGTCGAGCAAGCCGAAACTGAATTTTCTAGCTTGTTAAAAGGGTTTTATGCTCAGAAGCAGCAAGCACTGGGCCGTGACTATGAGCCAAGAACAGTTGCGATTACATCGTTTCCGAGTGCGCAAGTAAATGGTGCGGGTGGTATTGTTTTTACCTTTATCAATGGTGTTGCACTGTGCATATTATTACTCGCTTGTATCAATGTTGGTAACTTATTGCTTGCTAGAGCGTTAGAGAAAAATAAAGAGACAGCGATCCGTGCTGCGTTAGGTGCCCCCACAAAACGTTTAATTTCTCAGTTAATGTGGGAGGGGAGCATTTTAACCATTCTTGGTTCTGTGTTAGCGGTTTTATTAGCAGGAGCTGCACTGAGTTATACAGAAATCGTTTTACAAAGTCATATGGCTGATAACCTTGCATTCTGGTGGCATTGGGGAATGGATACTGACACCTTATTCGCAGCCTTGGTGTTTGCATTAGTGACCCTTTTCTTTGCTTGTTTCTTACCTGCGTATAAAGCAGCAACACAAGATGTGAATGCCACTTTACGAGATGGTACGCGTGGGGCTCAAGGTAAAAAAGCGGGCCGACTTTCTAAGGTATTATTGACTGCACAAATCTTTTTAATTTCTACTCTAATGCTCATTGGCGGGTTATCAGCGTTTTTATCTCAAACTATTATTAATATGGATATGGGCGTCGACTTCAAGAATAGTTTAGATGTGAATTTAACGTTAGATGAAAAGCGATATACCTCTGCAGAACAAAAACTTACTTACTATCAGTTACTAAAAGCTGAACTTGAACAGCAAGATAGTATCAGCGATGTTTCTCTCAGTGTCTATTTGGGTAAAAAGCCTGTCTACCCAGCGGGACAAATCATTGAAAGAGATCAGGACAAACCACAAGTAGATGTGATTGAGTTGATTGGAAACACACAAAGCTACGGACCATATTTGCTAGAAGGTCGTCACCTTGACGAACAAGATCATCGCAATGCCATGCGAACAACTGTGATCTCAGATTCAATGGCAAAACGATACTGGCCGAATGCCAGCCCGCTTGGGGAGCAAATAGACGTTGAACTTAAATCAGGAAAAGAGACACACACAATTGTGGGAGTTGTGACAAATAGAATGAATGCATCGTCTCTATTTGCTTCACTTGATAAAGAAGACGAAATTTATACATCGGCGTTACAAGGTGAAGTCGTGCCTTTAAGAGTGACATTAAAGCACTTTGGAGATAGCCAACAAGCTCAGACCGATTTTTATCATGTATTTTATCGATTAGATCCAGCGTCTGATCCTGGCTATTTCAGATCGAAAGAAGATGACTTTGGCATGCTGCACAAAATGGCCAAAACAGCGTTCTTTATTACTTTTGGATGTGCTTTCTTCGCGTTGTTCTTAGCATTAACAGGTATTTATGGCTTGAGTGCGGGTACAGTTTTCCAACGCTATAACGAAATTGGCGTCCGCCGCGCTGTCGGTGCCACAGATAGAGCGATAGTCAGTTTATTAGTAAAACAAGGTAGTAAATTGTTGGTACTGGGGAGTGGCTTAGCCTTACTACTTTTTGTCTTGATTGCTTATTTGTTTCATAATTTTACAGAGCAGCTAGTACCGGCTTACATTTATCCGATACTTGCGTGTGTCGTAACAGTGCTAGTTGCCAGCGCGGTGTTACTTGCCATTTATTTTCCAACCAGAAATGCGGTAGTATTGGAGCCAAGCCAGGTACTTCGCTATGAGTAAGGAATAACAATAATAATGGCAAACATTTTAGTGGCTGACGATGATATTAATATCATCGCCAGCCTACAGTTTTTACTAGATGATCATGGTTTTGATGTGCAAGGGGTAACGTCTCTGGAAGCAGCTAAAACCCAATTAACGCAACATAACTTTGATCTCGTCATGCTGGATATGAATTTCCATCGTGATACCACATCAGGCAGTGAAGGTATTGAATTTATTCAGCAAATAAATGAATTGTTGGCCGATAAATTGCCGCCGATTATTGCCATGACAGGCTGGGCGACTATAGATATCGCGGTTGCAGCATTGAAGGCCGGTGCGAAAGACTTTGTGCAAAAACCGTGGCAAGACGACGCACTCATTAATACCATTCAAACCCAAATTAAACTGGCCGAGCGAGAGCAACAGCTCGAACTTGCGCAAGACGAAAATAGTCAACTGAAACAAGACCTATATCTTCAACATGACGATCTCATTGCAGAATCAGCAGTGATGCAGCAACTGCTCAAACAGGCACAAAGTTTAGCAAAAAGTGATATGAACATTTTGATCACAGGTGAAAACGGCACAGGTAAAAGTTTACTTGCAAGTAAAATTCATCAGTTTTCAAAGCGAGCTTCAGGGCCCTTTTGTAGTGCAAATATGGGCGCGATTGTAGAAAGTTTATTTGAAAGTGAGTTATTTGGTCACGTAAAGGGCGCGTTTACAGATGCCAAACAAAACCGCGCAGGGCGCTTTCAAATGGCGCAGCAGGGCACATTATTTTTAGACGAAATAGGTAATATTCCGCTTGCTCAGCAGGCAAAATTGCTACGTGTACTCGAAGAAAAACAATTTGAGCCTGTGGGTTCAAGCAAAACCCAACATGCTGATGTAAGATTAGTGTCTGCGACCAATACCGATCTTGAATGTGCCATTCAAGCAGGGTCATTTCGACAAGATTTATTTTATCGTTTAAATACGGTTACCTTGCACATGCCTGCGTTGAAAGCGCGTAAAGACGACATTGTGCCATTGGCAAATTACTTTGTTGCGAAGCACAGTAAGCATTACGGCAAAAACGATGTTTGTTTGTCTGAGTGTGCTAAATCTGCATTGCTCGCATATCACTGGCCGGGCAATTTAAGAGAGTTAAGTCATTGTATAGAGCGTGCACTGTTTTAAGTGACACAAATATCACAGCTGAGAGCCTGAATCTCAACGTAACCAGTAATCTCACTCAGCAAAATGCACTGACATCGATGCCAGAAGACAGTATTACCACCCAAGCCAATTTAACCTTAGATGAAATAGAATTTCAGGCAATGGAGCAAAGACTTAAACACTTTGCAGGGAATGTCACCGAAACAGCCAAATCTTTGGGTCTCAGTCGCAGTGGTTATTACCGTCGTTTAGCAAAATACGAAGCGCAATAGCATGCAATTTTTTAAGCGCTCCAAAATGAAAGCGGTTGATCATAAACAGCAACAGACTCGGTTATTATTGGGTTTGTCGCTGCCTGCCATTTTAGTGGCGTTTTTTAGTTTACTTTATGTAGGGCTCAACACCTATTTGTTGGCATTCTTCAGCATCATCGCCTTGCTAGGGTTATTTTATGTGGCCTACGCCACACGAAATAACATAGACAAACAACAACAGCTTATTAGTAACTTATTGGCGGCTTTGATTGAAGAAGATTACACAATGCGTGGAAACTTACAGCAAGATGCCGCCATCGCGCCACTGTTGAAACTAATCAATACGCTCGCAGATAACTTACAAGCAAAGAGTCGCCAAGTATCTGAAAAGCAGATACTGATCGATAAAATTTTAGATCAGGTTCAAGCCATGTGTTTTGCTTACGACAATGAGCAAAATATCGTGATGGCAAATCATGCCGCACATACCCAGTTATTTTTAGGTCAAGAGTTAGAAGTTTGTTCACTTCAAGATTTCAGTTGGATGAAATCACTCACTGAGAAAAATTCAGCAGTTGTAACGTTAAACACTACGCAGTTACAAGGCGAGTATTTTGTATTTAAAGATAAGTATCTAAGCGCAGGCACCCCACATACGCTGCTACTACTAATAAAAGCCGAACAAATACTCGATGAGAGAAAGCAGCAAGCATGGCAAGACTTATTGCGAGTGTTAAGTCACGAACTTAATAATTCCCTCACGCCAATTGCGACAATCAGTCGTAGTCTCAATAAGAAAATTCAACAATGTGAATTTGAGAAGCAACCACAGTTTCAGCAAGGGCTAGAGATAATTTCCGAGCGGGCAAGTTCTTTGCAGGCTTTTATTACCAGTTACCGAGAATTGGCTCAATTACCAAAGCCGAGTAAATCAGCTGTCACCGTACAAAGTTTATTTGATCCTATTTTACCTTTATTTGATTGTGAATTTACTTATAGCGAAAATTGGCCAAAAGCTGCCTCACAGTTAGTGCTGAATGTTGATAAAAAACAACTTCAGCAAGTGCTCATCAACCTGATAAAAAATGCCATTGAAACTAATGCAGCAAATAACCAGCAAGGTATTGAGTTAAACCTTGAAGCAAGTGATGACATGTTGAAAATTAGCATCCGAGACTTTGGACAAGGGATCGCCAATTTTGATAATTTATTTGTGCCTTTTTATACCACTAAACAGCAAGGCACAGGCTTGGGCTTAGCATTAAGCAGGCAGATAATGCTTAACCATGACGGACAATTACAATTAGAGAATCACCTTGATCAAGGTGCAATCGCAACAGTAACTTTGCCAGCGTTGCAAAGAGATAATGAATAACTGGTAATTCATACAGTATTTTGGCATTATGCCAAAAAAATAAATGAGAATGTGCTTTGGCAGTAATTTTAGGCATAGATCCCGGTTCAAGGTTTACTGGGTACGGCGTGATTGATCATCAAGGAAGTAAGTTTACCTACCTAGGCAGTGGTTGTATTAAAGTGGGTGAGCATGATTTTCCGACCCGATTAAAAATGATCTTCCAAGGTGTCACCCAGCTGGTGGAGCAATTCAACCCGCAAAGCTTTGGTATAGAGCAAGTGTTTATGGCACATAATCCAGACTCCGCATTAAAACTAGGACAAGCCCGAGGCGCAGCAATTGTTGCTGCAACTATGCAAGATGTTCCTGTTTATGAATATTCAGCTAGGCAAGTCAAACAAGCTGTTGTAGGCACAGGTGGCGCTAAAAAAGAGCAAGTTCAAGAAATGGTGAAACGTATCTTGAAGTTACCAGGCACACCGCAAGCCGATGCCGCAGATGCATTAGCCATTGCCATTTGTCATGCACATTCTGAGCAAAATTTAATTCGTTTAGCTGGTAACGCCAGTAAAACGGTTCGTCGAAGATTAAGGCAATAAACATGATTGGAAGACTAAGCGGCACACTATTAGAAAAACAACCACCGGAGATTTTACTTGATGTAAATGGGGTAGGTTACGAAGTTCAAATGCCAATGACCTGTTTCTATGAGTTACCTAATGTTGGCGAGCAAGCAGCGATTTACACGCATTTTGTGGTACGAGAAGACGCCCAGTTGTTATTTGGTTTTAATCATAAAAAAGAACGCGCTTTATTTCGAGAGCTCATAAAAGCCAATGGTGTAGGTCCAAAACTCGGTTTAGCGATTCTATCGGGTATGTCAGCTGAGCAATTCATCCACTGTGTGAATAACGAAGATGCCACCACTTTGGTGAAAATTCCGGGTGTGGGTAAGAAAACCGCTGAACGTTTAGTGCTAGAAATGAAAGATCGTTTAAAAGACTTTGGCAATGATTTACTTACGCCATTTAGCGATAACGCAGTTATTGCGCCACAAGAAGATCCGACGGTTGCCAATAATCCAGCCGATGATGCAGTTGCTGCATTACTCGCATTAGGCTATAAACTAGCGCAAGCACAAAAAGCGGTGAAGGCAGTAAGCCAGCCAGATATGAATACCGAAGCGCTGATAAAAGAAGCGCTTAAATCTATGATGTAATAACCCTTATGATTGAAGCTGATAGACTGATTGAGCCAAGTGTTCAAGGCAACGAAGAAGTAATAGACAGAGCCATTCGTCCAAAATTATTAGACGACTACACAGGCCAGCCCCATGTAAAAAAACAGATGGAAATTTTTATTGAGGCTGCTCGATCTCGTCAAGAAGCACTCGATCATCTACTGATTTTCGGCCCACCAGGGCTTGGTAAAACAACCCTTGCCAATATTGTCGCAAACGAGCTTGAAGTGAATATTAAAACGACTTCGGGCCCTGTACTTGAAAAAGCCGGTGACTTGGCCGCATTGCTTACCAATCTAGAAGAAGGCGATGTGCTGTTTATTGACGAAATTCACCGTTTGAGTCCACAGGTAGAAGAAATTCTTTACCCAGCAATGGAAGACTATCAGCTTGATATCATGATAGGCGAAGGCCCAGCTGCACGTTCGATTAAACTAGATCTGCCACCATTCACACTTATCGGTGCCACCACCCGAGCAGGGTCGTTAACCTCGCCACTGCGTGACCGCTTTGGTATTGTACAGCGCTTAGAGTTTTACTCAGCCGCAGACTTGGCGACCATTATTTCGCGCTCGGCCTATTATTTAGACTTAGCCATCAGCCCAGAAGGAGCTGATGAAGTAGCTCGTCGTTCACGCGGCACACCGCGTATCGCCAACCGCTTACTTCGTCGTGTAAGAGACTTTGCTCAAGTAAAGGGCGACGGTAAAGTCAGCCAAGATATTGCCAAACAAGCCCTTGATATGGTCGATGTTGATAAATGTGGCTTCGACTATATGGACAGAAAGTATCTACTTGCACTCATTGAAAAATTTGCTGGTGGCCCAGTCGGACTAGATAATATCGCTGCGGCCATTGGTGAAGAGCGCGAAACCATTGAAGATGTCATCGAACCTTTCTTGATTCAACAAGGTTTTATTCAGCGCACACCAAGAGGGCGTATTGCGTCAAATGCGGCTTATCTGCATTTTGATTTGGTGCCTAAAGAATAGATAAAACAACCGAGTTTGATAGCTAGGTGGTTTTAATTATTCACAGCAATTTGTTCATCTAACCAGTTTTCAAACTCTTCTAAACTCGCTTTGTTACCCTGGATAAAAGCGAGCGCAGAGAAAATATTTATACCTAGCTGTTCGAATAATTGTCTATCTGCATCAAATTCAGTTTCAAGTTCTTTGAGCGTCTTTCCTGAACAAGCCTTAAAATTCTTGTGCCAATATCTTGCCAAACCTGGTGTATCCATTACCCTAGAATCTTCTCTACTAATAAGAGGTAGTTCAGAATCACATTGCACTGCTACATATTCAAAATCGAATTTTGGATAGGCTATTTTATGATATTTAAAAGTCATGAACGAGTTTGCTCTGGCTTTTAGATAATGAAGTTTAGGTAAATTTAGGCTGCATTCATTTTTATCCAAGCTATGTTTCCCGAATATCTTCACGACGGTATTCAGCTCAAGAGCTTTAAAGCGTTCACTTGTCTCGGGCATTTTTATTCTGCGAGATAAAGCATCCATACCTTCTGACTGGATTCTTTTTACTGACTCTCTACTCAAGGTGGCGATTTCACCTAAATAATAATTTTCACTAAAATTTTTACTTTGGGTCAATGAGGCACTAAGTACGATTTCTTGAGGGATTAAACTACCTTCATGATTTAATAATGGCTCCAGGTGAGTAAATATTTCTACCTGTGGCTCTTGTTCTAGCATTGCTTTCATTGTCTCGGATATTAATACATCAAACTTTAATGTTGATGACCATTTCGTTGCATCTACGCATTCTATAGCCTCAATGAATTTGCCGAGATTAAGGTATTCAATTACTTTTTTGAGATATGAAATAGATTCTAGATGAATATCCAGTAAGTGCACCCTTACCCTACTGTCAGGAAATAAATGTAAAATCGGCAATAAAATCGTGCCAAATGGGCCTGTACCTGCATATAGTATGTTTATTGTCTTATGGTTTTGAAGTTGATAGCTAATAGCTTCATATGTTCCGCGCCAAAATTGCATTGTGCGCATAAACTCTTGCGCACATCGCATAGCAGTAATGGTTGAACAAGCTTTACCGTATTTAGTGAGAGTACCTTGAGCACAACCAGATTCAACAGGCTCTCCCAATCCAGTTAAAGCGCTTATTTGCTTAACCCAAGACTGAATTTCAGAAGCATATTGATACAGTCCGTTTCTCTCAACTTTAAGTACTTTTTGAATGAGCAGTTCTGTTTGGGTTTTAAAATCTAATTTTTCGTTGATATTTTCGAAGCTGTGTTTATATACTTTATCTCTTAACCAGTCAGATACCTCGCAGTCAACAACAAGGTTAATTCGACTCTCGGACCCTAAATTTTGTACTTCGTGGATCTGATCAGCATTAATATACCAATACTCACCAGCAGACATTGGAACAATTTGTCCGTCAACAAGGAACTTTAGATTTTCAGAAGTATGAATTGGAATATGAATACGAGCCTCGCCTTGCTCTAAGCTCAAGCCTTTATCCCTATGTGGTGTTATGTGGCAGCCAGGGTCTAAACGCATAAGCCTGACAGACTTAATTTTGCATTTGAGTTTAGATAATGCTCTTTTGAACTCAACTGCTGAATCCAAAACTGGCAAGTTTTGATATGCCTCAGAGCCCTCAATACTAAAGGCTTGAAGTACTGGTGATGTGTTAATTAATTCAGATTTGCACCTTAATGGCCTGACTTGCCAGCCGCCTTTATGAGCGTTTAAATTGACATGTTCGACCCAAAACTGTTCATCTAACAGCTTAGTAAGGTCTTGTTTTAATTTTGTAGGATTAAACTTTATTCCTAAGAAGGCATACGAAATAGCAGGCATAGCAAACCTTTAATTAATAAACTTATAAGTAAGAATATCGAGGTGAAAATCTTTAAACTCAAAGAAAGCACCTATAAATTAGGGCTTTCTTTTTAAAGCTCACGATAGGTTTAAGCCATTGATTGTGCTTTTAAATTAGTTTCTAAGATGACGTCAGTCTTTTTCTTTCTGAGGTTTATCAGTGAGGTCTTGATGATTTTATTTGGTTTTAAAGAGTAGCTATAATCGGTACTTTGTAGTTCAGTTTGAGACTCTAAAAAGCATCCTTTATATAAAAATCTTGCATAAATTGTTGTTCCAGAAGGGACCTCCTCTAAACTAACATCTAGTGAGAATGATTTTTCACCTAAATGAATCATAGTGCCTTCAGAAACAACTTCGCTAAAATCATTTTCAGTAGAAAATTGCCAGGTGATTTCGCTTTTACGTGCATGTCCAAAGGTTGGGTTTGTAGTTTCAGGAGTGAAACGAGCAAAAATAATGACAGGGATGATGCGCTTGCCTTTCGGAGGAGTATGGTAATCGTTTTCTTGGCTTACAAAACGGGTCGTTGGCGAAATAATAGTATTTGCGCTTGCATGAGAAAGTGTTGTTAAAGCGCTTGCTGCTGCAGCTGCTTTTAGGAATTGTCGTCTACTTGATACTGTCATGAATATATTCCTTTTAGTATTTTTACATCAGTTTGATAATTCGAAATGTGATGAATTTACCGTAACTCTGGCAGTTTTTGACTCAGGCAACCACATCATCAACGCGTGTGGTAATTTATTATCAACAATCTTAAAACCCAGTTTCTGGTATAGGTTTATTGCAGAAATATTCGAATGAAGCACGGTTAAAGTGAGCGGTACTTTGTTTTGTTCTGCAGCTGATTTTAACGCATTAATGACGATGCTGCCGTAGCCTTTATTTTGGGCTACTTTGATAAATGAGATATCTATGATCCGAACTTCATTGTTGCCGAAATCAACCGCTATTCTGCCAATCTTTTCTTGTTGCTTCTCAATGACAAAGTAAAATGCATTAGGAAATTGCTCCCCGTAGCCTTCGAATTGCGCTTTAAATTGCATCTCAATTAATTCTTCAATGAAATCGTGACTCGCGTCCACATGTTTAAGGTCGTCACGGGTACTATTATACAAATTCATTAGAAAAGGCTTGTCTCTATCATTAGATGGGCGGATAACTAACCCACCTTGCATGGCGTTATTGAGCATAAATATTTTCCTTAACTATTCACTTTAAGACCGGTTAATTATTGAAGTTTTTATATGCTAGTCTGCTTTTCAGGTAATAGCAATACATAGGATTTTGCTAAAAAAAGGCCCTTAAATTACTTTTTAAGCTTATAAATAGAGTCTAAAAAACAACGGGTTTTTACTAGTTTTATTTTTGTTTAGTTAATTAAAATCAGTGATTTAGTTTTATTTTCTTCTTCACTCCCTCATTTGTGTTTTTGTTAAATGCAGACTCTGAAAATGGTGATTGTATGGAATGTCGTGTAATGCGGTGTAATGTATTAAATATTCAAGTTTTCTAACTAATCTGCAATTATATATTTGTAATTGTTAAATTGGTGTGCAAGCTTAAATCATAATATCGAAACGCTTTCGAATGGTTGTTAAAGCGCTTAAAAATTTAAAATTAAATTAAGGACAAATCATGCCTGAAAACGAACAGCAAGAAATTGGTGATATCAACTTCGCACAAAGCTTAATTAAGTTAAGTTTAGAGTCACTTAAGCCAATGGAAGGGAATACGATTGAAATCACGTCGTTGACAAACAATCAGTCATTTAAAGCACAAATTGATGAGGTTGTTATTGGTAAAACAGAGGGCAAGCGTTGGGAGTCATTTGTAATTTACTTAGATGTTTGTCCCAAACAAGATGTTGTTTTAACTCAAGGTTATTACAGAGTTAATTTAAACGAGCTGGGTATTTATGATCTATTTAGCAGTCCTAATAGTGAAACAGAGCTCGAATTTTGCTTTAACTTTGATAAAAAGTTAAGAGCTGAAGAGAAAGCATTGAAAACTTCTTAATTTAAGATGCAATTTTTATAAGGAAAATACATATGGCAAACCCATTTTTAGGTCAAATAGTTCAATTTGGCTTTGGCTGGGCACCCGTTAACTATGCATTATGTGATGGACAGGTTCTTCCAATTAATAGCAACAATGCATTATTTTCATTGTTAGGCGTTCAATTTGGCGGTGACGGTAACGAACAGTTTAATGTACCTGATCTTAGGGGTAGAGTGCCAGTTTCACAAGGCGAACTTCTCTACCCTTATGGTCAAACAAATTTCCAAATGGGTCAGTTTGGAGGCCACGAAAGTGTTGTTCTTACTATTCAGCAAATGCCGTCTCATAGTCATACGTTAGGTTGTGACAATTTGGACGCAGACAAACCTCGTGGAGATAACAATACTTTCGCTCAGATTAAATCTAGAAATTTATCAGAAGCTGCTTCACCACTATATAGATCTAATCTATCGACTAATGAATTGAGAATGCTTAACGAAAATGGGTTACCAACATCATCAGGTGGTAATCAAGCTCATACTAATATTCAGCCAAGTATGGTTATTAATTTTGCCATAGCATTAATTGGCGAGTATCCAGCTAGAAATTAAGGAGAATAACTATGTCTGAAAACTTTACTGGTGAAATTATTATGTTTGGTGGGACTTTCTCAATTCATAATTGGGCGTTATGTAACGGGCAAATTATAGGAATTGCGGACCAGCAAGCTCTCTTTTCTCTCCTTGGTACTACTTATGGAGGGAATGGTATCAATACTTTTGCGTTGCCAGAGATGAGGGGACGTATTCCTATGGGAAGAGGTCAAGGACCCGGTCTATCAAGTCGACAAATAGGAATGCAAATAGGCTCAGAGTCTGTCCCGTTGAGAGAAGTCGATATGCCCGTACATACTCATCGTCTTCAGGCTTCAAGTGGTCAAGCTAATAGTATCTCTCCAGTTAACTCTATACTTGCGAATGTATCTAACGAGAACGGTACCTTTTATGAGACACAGCCATTTAATAATGTTTTTGCCATGGCCAGTGGTCAGGTGGGGTCAACTGGAAAAAATGAATCTCACCCAAATATGATGCCTTATTCAGCTGTGAACTTTCAAATTTGCTTGACTGGTATTTATCCATCTAGAAATTAATCAATTAATTAATATTCAACCCTTATTAAGGAAAAGACTATGGCGAATCCTTTTATAGGACAAATTCAAGGCTTTGGGTTTTATTTTGCACCGAGAGAATGGGCGCGTTGTACTGGAGCACTATTACAGATTTACCAATATCAAGCGCTCTACAGTATTCTTTCAAATTATCATGGTGGAGACGGAAGAAGTACTTTTGCGGTTCCAAACCTATCAGGCAGAGCACCACTTCATGTAGGGGGAGGTCAAGAGAGTGGCCCAGGGTTAAGTTATCACTACATTGGAGAGAGAGAAGGCTCGAGTGAAGTGTCATTAACAGTTGACCAACTACCTAGTCACAGTCATGGTCAAGTATACGTTTCTGCACCTGGTGACTCTGCTGATGGGTCTGCGCAAACGCTTGGCGGCCTTTACAGGAGTGACTCAGATGGTGATGGGACAATAAGTAGGCAAAATGTATTTAGTTCAACTCCTTCGACACCAGCGAATTTTTCAATGAGTGAACATGCTATTTCGAGTACAGGTTCAAGTATGCCTCATAATAATACACAACCATACTTGACACTTAACTTTTGCATTGCGTTGTCTGGTATTTATCCATCTCGAAACTAACTGTAATAAGCTCCTATTATGGTGATAGGAGCTTTTTACAGTTATTTGATTTAAGTCGTTTTTACACTAATCGTCTTGATATAACATAGTTAGATATGAATATTTTATTTTTCCTTTTTGGGTTTGGGTAATACATGCGTTTACTTATTTGCTGCCTTGTAGTGATTTTTTTGTCTGCTTGCCAGCTAGTCGAAAATGAAAAGCAACAGGCGATAACTTTCAAGAATTCAAATCATAAAGTCCAACTTTCTGCTTTAGAAGGGCAGCCAAATCACTATTCAAGCAATTTAGGTCTTCAGTTTATTGTAACAGGTGACTTGCTTGCTCTTGTTAAGCCTTTTGCTAAGACACAGCTGAGCCAAGTTATAGGTGTTGACTCATTCAATACAATTGCCACAATGAGCAATAATGAGATAGTTTTAATCAAGACATCTTCTAATAATTTACAGGAAATGATCAATCAACTTGAAGCGATTGAAGGCGTCGACCAAGTCCAGCCTGACCATTACATAAAAAAGGAATTCGGCCAAGTTAACAAGCCAGCATCAAGCACACAAAATAATGCTTTACCAATGCTCGATTTACCTTCTCCAAATCAGTGCCAAGAGCCACTTCATTCCGTAAGAGTCGCTCTGATAGATAATGGTTTTGACTTTAGACATGTAGCTTTTAGAGATACACATGTTTTACTGCATTATGATGCTGATAACTTGATTGAAATTCGTGATATTCCAAATAAACGCATAGGGCATGGTACGGCAATGGCCGGAGTGATCCTTGCTAAAAATTTTTCAACTGGCGAAGAAGGTATCGCGCCTGCAAGTGAAATTATCGCCATAGAACAAGCAAGCAGTAAACTTTCTTCTGTGATTTTAGGCTTTTCAGTCGCCAGAATGATGCATGCAGACATTGTAAATTGTAGTTGGTTAATGGAGTTTAAAAGTGACTTACTCGTATCTTTTATAAAAGATTGGCACGCTCAAGAAAACACTGTCTTTATTGTAACAGCTGCTGGTAACGGGTCTAAAGATGCGTGTTTAGCTAATAAGCTAAGTCTTATACCTGAAGTACTGACAATAGGGTCCATTAATAGCGAAAAAAAACTAAGTACTTTCAGTAACTACGGCCCCTGTGTAGATTTATTTGTTCCTTCTAGTCATATGTCGATTCATGAAACTGGATACATTACAGCATCTAGCACTTCAGCCTCGGCAGCATTTTTTACAGGCTTTTTAGCAAAAAGCCTGCAATGCGGTTTACAAAAGTCAGAGTTACGACAGCAACTTATTAATAATCACATAAACTAAATAGAGCGCTCAAAATAAGGATGTATTTTCAATGGCAGTAAATGAGAATAAATTATCTGAAAATGATTTGTATCTAGACTACTCTAGTAAAGCATCAGACAATTTTGCGGGCATTTTGTCTGCACTCAATATTTCTCTTTTAGTGAGTAGCTATCAGAGTAATGCAGTCTTTCTTCTCTCCGGTAGTAATGGGCAATTACACTGCGAAGTGAAGTCAGTTAATAAACCTATGGGGCTCTATGCCGATGCTCAAAGGATCACACTTTCTAGCTACAATGGTGTACATGATTTTATTCTCAATGAGCCTGCAAAAAATAGCATTGACAACGGTTATTTAGACTCAACAAAGCGCTTGCCTAAAAAAATGCAAATAGATGATGCATTACAGCAAGATGTCATTGCTCAAGTACAGGGAATTAAACGAAGCGACGCCTTATATTGTGAGCGGTTCAGTTTGGTAACTGGGGTCATAAATGTTCATGATATTGCTTGGGGTAATCAGGGCCTTTGGGCTGTTAACTCTTCTTTTTCTTGCTTATCAACGATTGATGCGACCTTTGGCTTTGTCGCTCGTTGGAAACCTGAGTTCATAAGTAAAATAGCCCCAGAAAATCGTTGCCATTTAAATGGTATGGCAATGAAAGATGGTGTCCCTCGGTTTGTCACAACCTTTGGTAAAGATGATTCGAAAGAGTCATGGCGTGATGGTGCAACTGGTACTTTGATAGATACTAAGAGTAATGAAATTCTACTCGACCAGCTCACGTTACCCCATTCGCCAAAATATGACGACGGTTATGTTTACTTCTGCGATTCGGGTCACGGCAGTATTAATCGTTTTAATTTGCAAACAAGAAATAATGAAGTGATAGCCACGCTACCTGGTTTTACACGAGCCATAAAAGTGCTAGATGATTTACTCATAGTTGGAACCAGTGCAATCAGAAAATCTGAGGTAAAACGTCAGTTACCTGCAACAGACTATCAGTTGCCCATCGATAAAAGTATTGGCGCTGAAAATTCTATTTGTGGGATCTGGATTTTAAACAAGGCCACTGGTGAACAGATAGCCCACCTACATTTTGATGGTGAAGTGACACAAATTTATGACATTGCGGTGATCCCCTATGGCTCACCGTATTTAGTTGAAAGCGCTCAAGCCATCGCTAGCCATTTATTTTATTTCTCTGAGGAATTAGCTCATGCTCTTTGATATACCCGTTAATAAAACGCTACTCGCAACGGTTATCCCTGCGGTTATTGTGGGCGCACCTACGTATGCAAATGTTGAAAGTGCGATTCAACAAAGCTCCTCTGAGAGTATAAAAAAACCTACAGCCGCAGAAAAAACAAATAGTATTGCAGCTTCACTGGTGACAGTAAAAATACCTAAAAAACCAGATCAAAAGGTTGACGTTGACTTTAACCACCTCGTCAGACAAAAAACAAAACAAGACACGCTAAAGTTTTTACAACAACAGGGGTTGCTAACCAATAAGTCGGTTCAAAAAACTGAGACGATTCTAGCCAAGGGCACCAATAAGCGGTTTGCTCTCGGATCATGTCGCCGTGGAGATAATAATCAGTGTACTACATCTATATCTCGTACTGAGTGTACTTCGACGTTCAACGGTCAGTATTACAATGCGGCAACATGTCCTAGTCAAAGCAATCCTGAGATTAATATAAAAGAGGGCGGTAGCGATGTTAGTAATAGCGGGACTATTAACTTTGGTAATATTGAAGTTGGCGCTTCTTCAACTAAAACTTTCACCATAGAAGAGACGGGCGGGGCAGATTTAACGATTAATTCTATTGCAGTGACATCTAGTGATGGTTTCACTCTATCTTCAAGAGGATGTTCATCACCTAGTCAAACCTTAAACAAAAACAATACGAGCAGTTGTACATTTGTAGTTGCTTTTTCCCCAGTGAGCACTGGAAGTAAATCAGGCACTGCTACAATTAACAATACAGATAGTGACGAAGGCACTTACACAATAAACCTTAATGGTACTGGCGTTGATACGACTGCACCAACCGTCTCTAGCGTAGGAGTGCCAAGTAATGACACATATGTTGCCGGAGAAAATCTAGAATTCACCGTTAATACCAGTGAAAATGTGACGGTCAATACCACCAGTGGCACACCAAGCATTGCCATTACCGTGGGCAGTACCACAAAGAATGCGACCTATGTCAGCGGC
>NZ_PPSW01000020.1 GCF_005876835.1 Pseudoalteromonas phenolica | reverse complement strand
CGACTGAGCTATCTGGGCAAAATATATTTTGTACTAAACACCCTAATGGATTTTCAATACTATTCCCGAAAGCTCTACCGACTGAGCTATCTGGGCAAATTCTTCATGAATTTAGGCTTAGTTTTACTTCTTAGCGAGAAAATGGTGCCGACTATCCGAGTCGAACGGATGACCTACTGATTACAAGTCAGTTGCTCTACCAACTGAGCTAAGTCGGCAACACCGAAAATAAGTGGTGCCCAGAGGCGGAATCGAACCACCGACACGAGGATTTTCAATCCTCTGCTCTACCGACTGAGCTATCTGGGCAAATTCTTCATGAATTTAGGCTTAGTTTTACTTCTTAGCGAGAATATGGTGCCGACTATCCGAGTCGAACGGATGACCTACTGATTACAAGTCAGTTGCTCTACCAACTGAGCTAAGTCGGCAACACCGAAAATAAGTGGTGCCCAGAGGCGGAATCGAACCACCGACACGAGGATTTTCAATCCTCTGCTCTACCGACTGAGCTATCTGGGCAAACACATCACCTAAACGATTAAACTTGGCAACCATCTGGGCGTGCGGCGTATTAAACGAGTTTTGCCCCTTCAAGTCAACCCTTTTTTTAAAAGCAACGTTTGCTTGCTTAGTTTTCAACCACCAATAGCAAAGTTTGTACAAACAGTGCCTTAATTGCTCAAAACTACATCACTAAAAAGAGATAACCATGCTTAAAGGTTGAATGGAAAATGCTTAAAAACGGCGAGCTTTAATAACAAGACAATGTTACGATTGGGTACTTAATAAACCAATAATAATCAAATTCTAGAGCAGTTAAATCGGACCTTATCAATGCCAAACTCTGAGAATATAAAACTATCAGGCTTTTTACCTCTGGTGCTAACAAGTATATTAACTGTTGGCTCTATTTGTGCTGCAGCCGCGTACTTTCTTCCTAAATCACAACAAGCACCACAAATTGATTTTGCCAATCAAGCACAACAGCTTTCTGAACCACTTGCAAATACTATGATGAAACAAGGGTTCAGTCAGGTTAAGATGTTACTGGCTGGTATTTCAGAGGCTGATCCTAATACCCAATATTATTTATATAGTATGACGGGTATGGCAGAGCCAGCTCTCATCTTCCAAAGTAACGAAACTGCAATTGCACCAATTTCACAAGTGAAGCAATTTAAAGTTGGCAACACGCTAACTGTTCATCAACCTTTAAAGCTTGATGGACAATATGTTGGCGAATTGGTTATACAGCACAAAGTAAAAACCAGCAACAACACAAGCAATATCGCATATGGTTTATTTGCACTGGCTTTATTGATGGCATTTGGTTTCGCACTTTTTGCACAACGCCGTCTCGCTCAACAGCTTGCGACTGACAAGCAAAAGCTAAAATCAGAACTTAAAAAGGTGACAGAAGAGCAAGATTATAAAAGGTTCATTGATAGCAACTTAGGATTTGGTTTTGACGAAGTAGCTCAATCTATTAATGATGTACTACAACAAGTGCAGACTTCGATAGACAATAATCAAACTTCTGAAAAAGAGCTCAAGCAGCTTCAAACTAGCTTAGAAACAGAAGTACAAGCTAGAACACTGGCGCTTGAAAAGGCGACTATGAACGCCGAACGTGCTAACGAAGCCAAAACGACCTTCTTAGCGACTATGAGTCATGAGATCAGAACACCTATGAATGGTGTTATTGGTACAATTGATTTGTTACGCCAAACAGACTTAGATGGTGCACAACATCGCCTCAGTACCATCATTCGTGATTCAGCTTTCTCTTTGCTGGGTATTTTGGACGATATTCTAGACTTCTCTAAAATTGAAGCCGGCAAGCTACAAATAGATAACACCGCTTTTTCTGTTACCGATACCATTGAAGAAGTGGCACGCGTTTTATCTTCTGTGGCTAAAAAACGTAAACTCGACTTACAACTGGCAATCGCCCCAGATATTCCTAAAAACCTAATTGGCGACAATATTCGTGTTCGTCAGGTTTTATATAACCTGTGTAGTAATGCCATAAAGTTCACAACCACAGACGAAAACCGACAAGGCTTTGTAAAAGTCGCAGTAGAAGTTGCACAAAATACCTCTGAACATTACACATTACGGTTCTCTGTGACAGATAACGGTAAAGGCATGACGCAATTGCAGTTGCGTGAGATCTTTAATCCGTTTATTCAAGCTGAAAACTCGATCACCCGTGAATATGGTGGTACCGGATTAGGCCTTTCCATTTGTAAAAGCCTAATTGAGCTCATGCTGGGCTCAATTAATGTCACCAGTGATTTGGGGATGGGCAGTGAATTTGTGGTCGAATTACCATTTAGTACCGACGGCAAAGTTGAATATGCTAACAAAGCCGTGCTAGCACAGAAACCGGTTGTTGTGCTCACTGATAACCCCGCTCGTAAAGCAATTCTTTGTCGTTACCTTTCATTTATGGGCGCGAATACTTACGCCATTGACTCAATCGATGAAGCTGAAGAATTCCAGCACACACCAAATTTAATTTGGGTGCTTGATGGCTTAGACGGCATGGCACCAGTGAATGACCAGTTACGCTCTCTGCTTTATTCTCTAGAACAAAATAAACAGCAAGTTATTGTATTAAGCACCATGGACGAGTCTGCGCTTAATCACGCTAATATTTTCTATTTGAATGCGGCACCATTATGTAAGAGCAGCTTTATGACATCGGTAATGGTTGCTGCTGGTTTACATAAACCTAAGCAATTAAAGAAAGCGACCTCTTTTAATAACTTCTTAAATGTCGATAAAGCACGCGCAGAGAATAAACTTGTACTATTAGCTGAAGATAATGTGTTAAACCAACAAGTATTGACTGACCAACTTCACTTACTTGGCTATGGCGTTGAAGTCGCTGAAAATGGGGAAGAAGGGTTAGCAATGTGGAAGAAAAACCACTATCCGATCATTCTGACCGATTTACATATGCCGAAGATGTCAGGTTATGACATGGTTAAAGCCATTCGTGATGAAGCAGAAAAGAGCCACGATATTAAAGCTCAACCCTATATTATTGCGGTAACGGCCAACGCTTTGAAGGGTGAGAAAGAGCGTTGTATTGCAACGGGTATGAATGACTACATTACCAAGCCGATTGAATTAAATGTATTAGAGGCAACACTTGCAAAATGGCAGCCTGAAAAACATATTCAAATGTCAGCTTCTCAAGAAAGTAGCGAGGATGACTCAACTTTATCTGATGAAAATAAAGAAACATCTGACGAACTTTCTATTTCTAGCACTCAACAAGCAAAGAACGAAAGCTCGCAATTTGAAAACGTAGTTGATCATGAGCCAAAAGCTGAGATATCTAAAACAGATACACCTGATGTAAGTACAGCTTTTGATTCTGATATAAACTGGTCTGAAGAACGACCTAAACTATCGCAAGCTGCAATAGAAGATGATGTTCATACTATAGATATCGATGCTTTAACAGAAACAGATAACGCTCATTTAGCATGGCAAGAGCCTGAGACAGAAGAGACAAAATCGACAACCACTCATGAAGATAACTATGACCTTGATTTATCATTACAGTCTCACGAAGCCGATAATTTAGAATGGCAAGAAGAAACATCATCTACACCTTCTTCACACTCTCCATCTGAAGAGACTTTAGACCTGAGCCAATTTAGCGAAAGTGACAGTGATTTAGAGTGGAAAGATCATGCCAGCAACGCACAAGTTGATGAGCTTGAGCATGAGATCAATATCGATAATATTGAAGTAGATAACCAAAACAATATTGATTGGCAAAACCTCAATGATATTGATGAAACTGCTTCAATCTCTTCTGAAGATAAAACAGAAACTGCGATAACAGATACTTTAACTGAAGAAACTGAACAGGTTGGTTCTGCAATTCCTTCCCAGGCAAGCGCTTTAACCGGCTCTTTAAGTAGCATTTCATTAGAATCAAGTTGGGAAGCTACACCTGCAACCCAGGCTTCTGATGATACTATTCCAACACCAAGCTTTGGTTTAGCACCAGAAGGAACTTCGCAAGATGCACTTAACCCAGTAAGCACTCAAGAGCATGCGGTACCTGAAATTAAAGTGCTAGTTGAAGATACGATAGAAGTTGATACTCCTAATGAAGTAAAAGCTATAGAGCCAGAATCAAGCGAGGTTGAGCCAGATATTCAGGCTACTACCGAAGATGATTTACCTGCTGAAGAAAGTATTGAAGAGCCGCAAGTCGATATAGCAACACTCGCTGTAGTCGATATTGATATGTTTGATAAATACGTCAATCACGATGAAGCGAAAAAACTGCGTTTCTTCAGAATGTACCTTGAACAAAGTAGTGAGTTGATCCGTGATATTTTTGCCAATGTCATGACTCGTGAACAAGAAAAGATCATCTCAGACTGCCACCAGCTCAAATCGATTTCAAAGACCGTGGGTGCAATGCAAGTGGCTGAAATCGCGATTCAATTCGAACAAGCATGTAAAGACCGCGAATTAAACATTGATGAGCTAATTAGTTTCAGAGACAAATTAGACGATTACTACACCGATGCAATGATGTTCATGCAAGACTTCATCAAGCAGCGTTCGGAGTAAGCCGTCAGGTATAAAAGAGCCCGCTAGTTTTAAACTGCGGGCTTTTTTGTGGCTATTTTATTGTGACTATTTTTAACAGGTTAATTACCATGCCAGAGCATATAAATCAGTTTAATCACCAAAGACACCATCACTAAAGGCAAAATATATTTACTATACTTTTGCATTTTGTGTAGCCCTAAGCTTTCCTGATAACGCTCTAACAGTGGGATCAAAATCAATAAGCTGATAACTAAACTGCCAATTATAATCAGTACATTCATAAAAACTCCTGTTTTATACCAATACGCTAGGCTACCTTCTTCTGCGTTTACGCTGCCCAAGCACTCGTTTTTTATCTCTGTCTTTGCGTGCTTTATTAGTGTTCTTACGGTTATCTTTGACCTCTCGGGTCAAATCAGGTTCAAAACCACTTAGCCATTGTGGGGTTAGTCGCTCATCTAATAACACTTCAAGCTCTTCAAGTAGCCACTGCTCATCTTGACTGACTAAGCTAATAGCTTTACCAGAGCGCCCAGCTCGACCTGTACGACCAATTCGGTGAATATAATCTTCAGCCACATAAGGTAACTGAGCGTTAATCACATAATCTAATGTGCTGATGTCTATACCACGCGCCGCAACGTCAGTGGCAACAAGCACACGTACTTTACCTTCTTTAAACTGCGTTAACCCCTTATCTCGAGCGCCTTGTGATTTATCGCCATGAATTGCACTGCTCGGCAAACCATCTTTGATAAGCTCTTTCACAAGGCTATCAGCCTGCGCTTTAGTGCGTGTAAATACTAGTACTTGCTGCCAGTTATTCTTACCAATTAAATAAGCAATGACAGCAGCTTTCTTCTCTTCGTCTATTGCATAAAAGGTTTGTTCAATCGCCTCAACAGTGGTGTTTTGCTGCTCTATGCCTACACGCTTAGGATCTGATAACCAACGGCTAGCCAGCTTCTCAACACTTTCATCTAAGGTTGCAGAAAACAGCATGGTTTGTCGTGAGTCTGGCACATGACGCATAATGCGTTTTATCTCACCAATAAAGCCCATATCTAGCATTCTATCGGCTTCATCAAAAACCAAATGTTCAAGTTGGCTGAGTGACAAAGTGCCTTTAATTAAATGATCGAGTAAACGCCCAGGCGTTGCAATAGCAATATCAACGCCTGCTTTTAATCGCTTTTCTTGAGGACCTATATTTGCTCCGCCATACAGACACACCACTTTCAATTCAGTATTAACTGCATATTGCTGGGTATTCTCAGCAACTTGTTGTGCAAGCTCGCGCGTTGGCGCCAAAACCAGCGCCCTAACTTGACCAAGCTGTGTGTCATCGCGCAACAGATTATTCAGAATTGGTAACATAAACGCGGCTGTTTTGCCTGTACCAGTCTGCGCAGTCGCGATGATGTCTTTGCCTGTAAGCGCAAGGGGAATAGTCTGCGATTGAATATCAGTTGGTTTTTCAAATCCAAGTGTTTCAAGAGCTGAATGAATGGCCGGTGCCAAAGAAAAAGAAGAAAAAGACATAAATATCACAACAAAGAGTTAAACTGCGTGGAGTATAACAAAAACGCGCCTGAGGCGCGCTTTGTGGTGGTATTACTTACAAATGCTGTTAAAGCGTCGCTTTACGCTCATTGTAATAAGCAATCAAATCATCGATTGCCTGTTGGTCATAGGCTTTAATACCCGACACTAGCATGTGCTTTTCGCCACGACCGACTTTTTTACCTTCACTGATGAAGTTAAATTTAAGAATGATTTTACCGCGCTTACCTTCGTATTCGAACTCAGGTGTATCCGTTTCTAATTCAACTGACTTTACATTGATATCATCAAAATGTATCGCCATTGATTCATAAATTACCATAGGGCGTGCAGGGTTGATCATCACCTCTTTTTCACCCATCACAGGTACTATCATATGTGGGAAAGTTGTGCCTGAGAAAGCCACATAATTCTTTGTTAAGCTTTCAATTAAAGTTGGGCATTGGCTTGTTTCACCATCACGTTTGACCGATAACATCACTTTTTCGTTTGATGTTACAGCAAACTCATCAGCCGCTTCAGGGAATTGAAGTTGTGACGTTTCGTCAACCATGCCTTCAAATTTGAAGTACATGTTCTCACTTACACCATAGCGCGATAATACCAATGAAAATAATAAATCACCTGGCACACAAAACTTCTTCGCATCTGCATCATGTAATGGGTTAAAGTCATCTGCTACTTTTTTAGCGAATTGGCTACCCTGCTCACGTGTGATCGTGACAAATTCAGCATCTTGTTGGTAGTAAGGCGTTAACATACATCTAGTTCCACAACTTTAAGGACGGGCTATATTAGCAGAATAAATTGTTAGAGAGGTCGTATCTGTTGTGAAATTGGCAAAAATGCACCAATAAAAAAGCCACTTTGAAATAAAGTGGCTTTTAAGTCGATATGAATCATTTAGTTTAAGCTTTTGGATAGTCGCGATATGCTTTTTCTAATTTCTTAGCTTGCTTTTTAGACACACCAATGTGCTCAAGTGCCACACGTAAACGTGCACGAGACAGGTCAGAGCCTAAAATTTCCATTGCATCTACAACCGACGTTGAAGAAGTTTTACCTGTGATAGCAACAAAGATTGGCTCTAAGAAATCTTTGATTTTTAATTCGTGGTGAGTCGCTACTGCTTTTGCAATTGCGAAGATCTCATCTTTTGTCCAGCTACGAAGCGCTTCAAGTTCCCAGATAAAGAACTGTAGTGCCTGACGTACAACGTCTTCGTCTGCTTTACCCGATGTTAATAGTGCCGGATCATATTCTGGAATACCACCAACAAAGTGACCCGCTAGGTCAACTAAATCTGATAGCTTGTTAATACGTGTTTTAGCCTGTGGTAAAATGCGAGATAGTGTGTCACCGTTAAACTTCCAATCAACAAAGCGCTGAATAAGCTCTTCGTCTGATAGGTTTTCGCGGATCCAAAGACCGTTTAACCAGTTTAGCTTGTCGATATCAAAGATTGGCCCACCAAGCGATACACGCTTCATGTCGAAGTGCTCGATCATCTCAGCAAGAGTGAACTTTTCACGCTCATCTGGCATTGACCAGCCCATACGACCTAGATAGTTAAGCAGTGCTTCTGGTAAAAAGCCCATTTCTTTGTAGTAATTGATAGACGTAGGATTCTTACGCTTAGATAACTTAGATTTATCTGGATTACGAAGTAACGGTAAATGGCCAAGTACTGGCGCTTCCCAACCAAAATCTTCATAAAGCTTTAATAGCTTAGGCGCTGAGTTGATCCACTCTTCACCACGGAAGATATGACTGATCTGCATATGGTGATCGTCAACAACGTTCGCTAAGAAATAAGTTGGGAAACCATCCGCTTTAAGTAGCACTTGCATGTCTACGTTTTCCCACGGGATCTCAATCTCGCCACGTAGGTAGTCGTTAAACTTGAAGCTACCCTCAGTTGGGATCTTCATACGAATTACATAAGGCTTACCCGCTTCAAGGTTCGCCTTTATTTCATCTTCGCTTAATAACAGACCGCGACCATCATATTTGGGACGAAGGCCTTCAGCCATTTGCTGTTCACGCATCTCGTCTAGTTCTTCAGCAGTTGCGAAGCAATAAAACGCTTTACCTTCATCAACTAACTGCTGCGCAAATTGTTTGTATAAGTCGCTGCGCTCAGACTGACGGTATGGGCCAAACTCACCGCCCACATCAGGACCATGATCCCAATTAAGGCCTAACCAACGCAGGCTATCCATAATCGCTTGCTCTGACTCAGGCGTGCTACGCACTTGGTCTGTATCTTCAATACGAAGAACAAACTCACCGCCTTGTTGTTTAGCAAAACAGTAATTAAAAAGGGCAATATAAGCTGTGCCTAAGTGCGGATCACCCGTTGGTGATGGAGCAACACGAGTACGGATAGTCATGTGATTTCTCTTAATTGATCAGACAATAAAATAATGGCGAGTATGCTAGCACAACCGCCATTATTCGACAAAAATTTACCTAGAGTTTTCTGCTTTTAAGCTGCTTTATCTAAGTCTTGTAAAAACGTAACAATATCATTTGACTCATACATCCAAGTCACTTTACCTTGCTCTTCGATACGTAAACAAGGCACTTTCACTTTGCCGCCTTGCTCAGCCAGTTCTTGACGGTAATTTTCGTTGTTTTTTGCATCGCGCGTTTCGACTTTTAAGCCTTCACGCTTAATCGCACGGCGAACCTTTACACAAAATGGGCATGCCTCAAATTGATAAAGCTTAAAGTTCTGAGTTTTTGCATCAAGCTGTTGCTGCGCTTGCGCCTCACGTTTTTTACTTCTAGGCGTGAAAATAAAATTTAAAAGAAGAATGATACGGCCTATAAACCAACGAACAAATTTCATAATAACTCCAACGCTTAAAAATCCCGCGGAGTGTATCACAAATTAAAACAATTCTATATCACTGCCCGACACGGCTTGTTGCACAATGTTAAGCTGCTGATAATCGCTAACCTGATTGCGACCGTTATCTTTTGCATGATACAGTGCCATATCGGCTTTATTCACTAATTCAGACAATTGATAGTCATCACCTACTTGAATAAAACCAATACTCATAGTCACATTTGCTACTTGTGGGAAACGCGTATTCGCCACTAACTCCCTCGCCCTATCTAAAACTTTCCATGCTTGATCAGCATTATCTGTCATAAATAAAATGGCAAACTCTTCACCACCATAGCGGAATAACAAGTCATCAAAACGAAAATGTGATTTCAAAAGTTGCGATACGAGTACTATCACTTCATCACCGATTACATGACCAAAAGTATCATTGACCTGTTTGAAGTGATCAATATCAAGAATGGCCAAAAACCAATGCTGTTCTTGGTCTATTTTTTTTTGCTGATAACGACCCTCACTATGCATTATTTCTGTAAGTTTTTGCTCAAAGCTCTGTCTATTCAAAAGCTGGGATAAGGGGTCAATGGAGCTATTATGTAACAGTTGCATCTGTAAGAAGTAGACATCAAGCAAATGTAAAATAAGCCCTTCTTCTTTATCTGTCAGTAGTACTTTACCCTCTTTATGTGCTTTATTGGTGATGATTAAACCACCCAAAGGATGAATATCTGTTTTAGCAAAAAATAGTGTGCGGGTCGGCTGTTTTAATAACTTAATATGATCAGGTAAATCATGAATGGCATTTTTAAACAACTTTAAATACGCGTCATACTCTTCTTGGTGCATTACCCCGGAAGCATGAACGGTAAATTGAAACTCTATTTGCGCTTTTATGTGGCAACATTTTTTACTGAAGAAATAAGCATCAAAGCGGTCACTTAAAAGGTCTTGTAAAATTAAACTAAAGCACTGTTTAAGGTCATTCTCTTTTTTTTGAGAAACCAGCTGCTTAACTAACCCGTAACCACAGTTTGATGTTTGCATAGATACTTGGACTAAATTGACTTTACTAAAGTGTAGATGGCATCACACTAAATGCCCAAACTTTCAAGCTAGCTTAATAAATGCCCGTTGAAAAAGAGCTTGATAAGAAATTAACAAGCTCAACAAGCATATAAAACAGCTTTGCTTTATTTCCAGCTCTATTAATTAAGTCTGTAAGTGTAGACTTAGTAAAAGACGCTAGTTTAAGAAGTGAGTAGCACTAAATCATCACGATGAATAACGACATTAGAAAGCCCAAAGCCAAGCTGTTTAGCTATATCTTGACTGTGCAGTCCCTTAATTTGCTCAAGCTCTTGGTTATCGAACGCACTTAACCCTTTTGCGAACACCTTGCCATCACTATCACTTAACGTGACTAAATCACCGCGAGTAAAATCGCCTTTTATTGATGCAATTCCCTTGGCTAATAAACTCGCCCCTTGGCAAGTTAAAGCCTCTACAGCACCTAAATCACAAATAATGGTACCTGTGGATTTTGGACCACTTAGCAGCCATTTTTTACGGCCTTCAAGCGGGGCATCAAACTTTAATACTCGCGTGCTTGGCGCTTCGCCATTTAACACGTCGACTAAGATATTCGCCTCCGAGCCTTTTGCAATAATGGTTTCAATACCTGCACGCTGCGCAATTTGCGCGGCTTGTAATTTGGTCCCCATACCACCGGTGCCGAGCGATGTCCCTGAATCTCCGGCTAAAGATTTTACGCTATCGTCAATTTCACTAATTTGCGTGATCAACTCGGCATCAGGATTAGAGCGAGGATCTGCGGTAAACAAACCAACTTGGTCGGTGAGTAAAACAAGCTTATCAGCGTTGGCTAATATCGCCACCAGCGCCGATAAATTATCATTATCGCCCACTTTTATTTCTGCCGTTGCCACCGCATCGTTTTCATTAAAGATAGGAATAACATCATGCTTTAAAATCTGCGTTAAAGTATCTTTCGCAGTCAGGTAGCGTTCTCTGTGCTCTACATCGGCTCGGGTCAAAAGCATTTGTGCAACGGGCACATCATAAAGGCCAAACAGCGATTGCCACTGATGAATAAGTTGACCTTGACCAATTGCAGCGAGCATTTGCTTTTCACTGACTGAGTTACCTATGGGTGTGGGAAGTTGACTGCGCCCAGCCGCAACGGCACCGCTCGATACGATAACCACTTTATAGCCGTTTTCTCTTAGCTCAACACACTGTCGCACAATATCAACCATTCTTCGTTTATTTAGGTGCAACTTGCCTGCTGTTAACACACTTGTTCCCAGCTTTACCACAACCAACTTTTTGTTCATAACTCCCCCAATGAATACCTCTTTGGTTATATCAGAGCCAATTTTTTGCACAAGTTAAATTTATTCATTTCAGAGTCAATGCTAATATGCGCAGAGCTTAAATATTGCAGATAATTACCGCTTTTTATTTAATCTTTATGTTAAAGATCAAAGCGGCTTTTTTAAGTACTTGCACAATAGCCAAACAGCGCAAAGCGATAGAATACAAATGAAAGAGTAGATATGAAGAAACATTCAAAGAAAAAAGAACTAATGATGCTGCCACTGCTTTTTATCAGCATTTTGCTTTGTGTTGGCGGTCATTTTATTTTGCAACCCAACTATCAAGATAGCCACATCATTGAATACAGTTTAGCGGCACTGCCCTTTGTGATGTTTGCGGTTGTGATCATTGCCATCAAAATGGCTTTTAAAGCAGAAGAAAAAGAGCAAGACGACTAACTTGGAATTGCTTGCTCTTCGAGATTATTTATAAAACGTGATAGCCAAACCAATCAGGTACAAGCTGTTGTGTTTTCTCGCTTGGGGTAAGATGAATATTGTATCCGGTATCGAATAGATCCACCGCAAAGCAATCATCAACATCGTACAAGTCATCTTTATGTCGGTGCGACATGCCCTGTAATAGTTTAGATTTCGCTTTTTGTTTTGCCTCTTCAGGACTTACAGCCACACACAGCATAAACTCATGTTGCTCGGCTAAACTATCTGCTCGATACGCGCCCATATTCACAAAGAATAACTTTTCTCTTTGTAATGACGGCGTTTCACTGAGGGTGATTTCATGGCCATCGACATATTTTACTGCCACATAGCTGTCCATATGCACTTTACTTTTATCACCCACCCACTGTGATTTTAACTTATCAAAACATGCTTCTATATTTTCACCTATCACAAAGCGTATATCGTGCATTTCAATATGGCAGCCCGCAATTCGGCCACCCAAATAAACCATAAATAGATGCATTACATTCCTTCAAAACTAGACTAAAACAGCTTAAAAACTATGTATATACAGGTATAGTGACAAGAGAAACCGCTCACCGCAAGAATGACGCAAGACTTTAACACGCTTGATATAAAGGGCACGATGGAATTAAATATTCTTCGCTATTACTAAAAAACTGAAATCAACAGATAAGAAGAAAGACAATGATAAAACCTCTCACGCTCATCATAGGTATGTGCTTCAGCGCAATAAGCACAGCACATACAACCTTAATTCATAACGTCAACGGCTACACGCCGACACTTGATGGCAAAATCGAACGCTTTTCTACCCTCGTTTTTAAAGATGGTAAAGTCGTTAAGTATGGTGACAAAGACACAATCAAACAATTTCCTCAAGCTGAGGCTATTGATGGAGAAGGCAAAACCTTACTACCAGGCTTGATTGACGCTCACGGCCATATTATTGGTCTGGGTAATAACCTACAAAGACTCGATTTAAGGGGTATTCCTTCTGCAGAAGCCGCTGGCAAAAAGCTGCAAGCTTATGCCAAAAGCAATCCAGATAGATGGTTAGTTGGCCGAGGCTGGGATCAAACTTTATGGGAAAACAAATCCTTTCCAACCGCTGCCGATTTAGACAAGTTCGTAAGCGACAGACCGGTTGTGCTCACTCGCGTTGACGGCCATGCTATTTGGGTCAACAGTAAAGCCATGCAACTAGCAGGCATTACCCAAGCAACGCAATCACCAGATGGCGGTGAAATAATTCAAGTTACAGGCAAGCCTTCAGGTATCTTCATCGATAAAGCAGAAAACTTGGTTTTAAAACATATTCCAAAACAATCAATTGAACAAAAGCAGCGCGCCTTATTTGCCGCATCAAAGCATCTACTTAGCTTAGGTATTACTTCAGCACACGATGCAGGTATTGACTATGATACCTGGCGCTTGTATCAAGATTTAGCAGAGCAAAACAAACTGCCATTTCGTATTTATGCCATGCTCTCAGCAAGCAGCCCAAAACTTGATGACATGCTAGATGCCGGAGTCATCAAAAAACAAAATGATTTTTTAAGTATTCGCAGCGTAAAAATTTATGCCGATGGCGCACTTGGAAGCCGCGGTGCCGCACTCATCAAAGATTATAGAGACAGAAAAAACCACAAAGGCCTTATGCTTGAAAATAAACCTGAACTCGAAGCCTTAATGAGCAAAACCTTTAAACATGGTTATAGCGCGCACACACATGCCATTGGTGACAGAGCAAACCGCATTGTTTTAGACAGCTATGAAAGCCAATTTAAGACTGTCGGCGGTAAGTTGCTACGTAACCGTATTGAGCATGCACAAATTGTACACCCTGATGATATTCCTCGCTTTAAGCAACTCGATATTATTCCATCTATGCAGCCTGTGCATGCCACCTCTGATATGCATATGGCAGAAAAGCGCCTAAGCTCCGAGCAATTACAAGGTGCTTACGCGTGGCAAACTTTCCTCAAGCAAGGTAGTAAAGTTGCCTCAGGTTCTGACTTCCCAGTTGAACTTGCAAACCCGTTCGACGGACTTTATTCCGCTGTAACGCGGATGTCGAAGCAACAAACACCTGAAAATGGCTGGCGTAAAAATGAGAAACTATCTCGAGAACAGGCATTAACCTCTTTTACCCTGGATGCAGCTTATGCGGCATTCCAAGAATATAAGCTTGGCAGTTTAGAAAAAGGCAAATGGGCAGACTTTATTTTAATCGACAGAGATTATTTTACAGTGCCTGAAAATGAAATATTCAAGATTGGCGTAGAGCAGACTTGGATAGCAGGTGAAAAGCGTTTTGAGAAAAAGTAATTAGCGCGGTATTTTAATAATGGCCTTAGCATGTTTTGTTGACGCTAAGGCCTCTCAGCTTTGCTGATAAGAGTTATTGCTTACGCTCTTTTACTAACTTAATTAAATGATAAATATTCACTATCGCTAATAAAGCATTGGTAAACGCCACAGGCCACGCTTGGATCATCACGCCATAAATGGTGAAGCAAATACACCCAGTTAAATTTAACCAACGTAATTTAGTTACGTTAGTCATCATTAAAGATAAGACTAAAAAAACCGACGCCAAATACCCTAAATATTCCCAACTCATCGTTCACTCCAACAAATTTCATTCTTAATCAAAAAGTGCCACATCAAATTTTATTGAAATGCCTCGGCTGCAAAAATTAAGGTAAAAACTCAATAACCACTTAGCATAAGGCATAAGTCATGCTATCTTCGCAACATGTGATTAACTAGGACAATTGTCCTAAGAGCCTTTTAGATGTTCCAATACCACTTTTCTGCCAATCTCGTTGAACAATTACTGCAATTTGCGGGTAACACTTTTGTACACACAAAGAAAGATGTACTGATTCACCAAGATGAACCATTAAGCAAATTAATTCTGGTCAGAAGCGGTACCGTGTCTTTTAGTTACGATGTAGGTAATGGTAGACGATTATTGCTCGGTCAGCTTGACTGTAATAACACCTTAATTGGCGAAATTGAAGCGCTCAACAATCACCCTTGTACATACACGGTTACCTGCTTAAATGAAGTGCAATACAATTTAATTGAACTGAAACATTGGCGACAATTATTACTCGACCAACCTGAGCTCAGCTTATACACCGCACAAACCATCGCGGCAAAGTTCATTGAAAACCAAAAAGTAAATTTAGATAAGCTATTACTTCCGCTTAGCTACAACATTGCTAAAGACTGTTTAATGCGCGCAGAAAACAGCAACCCTACCCTTCTTAGAGCTTACAGTACAGTAAACGCAGAAGCCGAACGCTTCGCCACCACAGAGCGCGCTTATCGCCGTGTTGTAACCGAATTAGTAGATAAAGGTCTGATAATCAGAACGCCAGATGGCTTGAAGCCAGTAGAGATAGATGCACTCGACGACTTTGTCGACAGTTTTGCTTGCTGAAAAACTGTTAAAAGCGTCAAATTTACTTAGTAAATTAATTGTTATATCGCTTTATACTAGCCCTGAAAAAAGGGACTGATTTTAATAAAAAAATTAAGCGTCTAAATTTGTATATGAACTTTTAATAAAGTATCATTCAGCAGCTTGACGAATAAATAATGAGCTATTATTCTCTAGTTACTAATTTGCATTGCGGGGCAAGGTGATCTTATATCTGCAACATAATTAGTGCACTCTCAGTTTACTTGAAATTAAAGGAAAAGGTAAAAATCATGGGAAACAAAAAGTTTAATTTAACCAAACTTGCCCTAGCAATGGGTGTTACTCTAGGCCTAGCAGGCTGTTTCAGTGACAATGACAACAACATCGACATTAAGCCACCTGTACCAGAAGAGCCAGATACGGTTGTTGTGGGTGAGCTTCCTGATGGTGCGGTTGCAGAAAAACAAGCAGCTGCTTTCACTGTTTCAGTTGAAGATTTAAGTGGTGCAGCACTTGGTACGGCTGAAGCGCCAGTAACTGTAAAAATAACTAAAGGTGCTGATAAAGTTGTATCTTTAGACGGTAGCGAGCTTGCTGCTGAAGAGCTAACACTGAATGCCGGTACTGGTATTTTCTCTGCAGCAGTTGCTGACGTAACAGATGCTGTTACAGTTACTGTTAATTTCACTGCGGATGGCTTCATCAATAATAGTACAACGTTTACTCTTTCATCTGACAATACTGACGAATCTGCTACGGTTAGACTTGTTCCTAGAACTTCTTCTGCAGACACTCCAGTGAAAGTAGCAGCTGAATCAAAAGCAGTTGCAGAGCTGGTTAAAGAAGGTGAGACACTAGCATTTGATGAAGAGACTGGTGCAATCACAGTAACTGATGCTGACGGTAACCCACAACCTATTACACTGGCAAAAGAAATTGAAGCTGAGGCAGAAACAGACGACAAAGGTGGTGTTGAAGTTGTTATCCCTAGTGGTAGCCAGATGCTTTTCCGTGACTCAGAAGGTGAGCTTCAGCCACTAACGAGCGCACCTGAACTTACAGTTGCTTACTTCAACAATGAAGCAAGTTCAGTAACTGAAGCAAACGACAACGGTGATGCTGCGGATCAAGCACGCGAAAGCTCGACACTTGACGTTTTCCCAGGTGGTTTAGATCTGGAAGTACCAGTACCAGCTAGCAATGCAGATAACGCTGAAGAAGTAGCTCAAGCCGGTGCATTTACTACAGCTGGTTTTGTTGCAATCGAATTAACAGATGCTGAAGGTAACAAAGTTAAGAACTTTGGTGAAACTGATGGTAAGAAAAACAGTATCGAAGTAAAAATGACTGTAGACGCAAACACTGCGAATGCTTGTCCAATGAACTATGGTACAACTGACCTTGACCAAAAAACAGTTGCAGATTTTGCTACTGACTCAACCAAAGCGACTGACTCAGCTTACTTCAGAAAAGGTGCTTGTGTAACTGTTGAAGGCGGTACTGTTGCTTCACGTACAGTTAAAGAAGGCGACATTATTCCTGTTTGGAGTTATGACGCAGATGAAGCGCAATGGAGCTTTGAAAGCTATGGTGTTGCACAAAAAGTTGAAGGTAATGACAGTATTTTCAACGTTGCAGTACAAGTAACTCACTTATCTTACTGGAACCTTGATTTCTTCAACTGGCGTGAGCCTAACCGTGGTCAATGTGGTACTAACGGCCGCGTTGAATTTGATATCGTATACGGTGGCGAAAATGAAGTACAAAACAGCACACCGTTCTCTCTACTAGTTGAGTCTCAAACTAACGGTTATCGTAAGCTAAAGCGTGCTCGTGACTCGTTCTTCTTCGACAAATCAACAATTCTTAGCCCACCTGCATTCCCTGTTTTCTTACAGTTCTTAGAAAATGGTGCAAACATCATTGATGGTGTTAAGGGTGATGAAAATAACCCAGTTGACGGCACTGCGACACGCTTAAAACTTGATGATGTATGTGAGCTAGATGGCAAGACAGTTGTTCTTGTTAATGAAGAGCCTGTAGAAACATTTGCACAACCATTCAAAACTGAACTTGTTTGTAATGTGGAAGGCGCAGATCAACAAGGTCGCGCAGCATCTGCTACAACTGTTTATTTATTCCAAGACGGTTCTCGTGTAGGTTCAATTCGTACAGGTAATGACGGTACAGCTGTATACAATAACCTAGTTGCTGGCGATTACACTGCACGCGCTGCAAACACGACTGCCAACAATGCACTAACAGAAGCGGTTTCATTCACTGCAAGCGCTACTGAAGTTGCACTAGAAATCCCTGTTGCTAACTGTGTAGCTACAGAGAAACCAGTAACTGGTACTGGTGGTTCTTAATTTATAAAGTAAACTGAACTTAAAGCCGTGCAATGCACGGCTTTTTTATTTGTCGAGTAAGTGAGTAAGCGAGTAAGCGAGTAA
>NZ_PPSW01000002.1 GCF_005876835.1 Pseudoalteromonas phenolica | reverse complement strand
AATGTGGGGCTATAGCTCAGCTGGGAGAGCGCCTGCCTTGCACGCAGGAGGTCAGCAGTTCGATCCTGCTTAGCTCCACCACTTTCCACCTTTCATTATTTCTTCATTTTAAGTACATATTCTCCTAATCAGGTCTATGTTTAACTAAATGACTTTGTCGTTTTATGCTGGTTAGCACAGAACTGCCTTAAGTCATAAAAATCATCTGACAATTACTTTATAAATCTTTATATATTTGTTTTATAACGCTCCTTTTAAAAATTTTTTTATGTTTAGGAGTGGTATTACATTAACTAGAAAGTCATATTAACGTATGTCTATATGATAGGAGAGTGCATGTCAGCTATTTATATTGCTGGAATTGCCGTTTTTTCAGTCTTTGCGCAATGGTTAGCTTGGATATTTAAAGTTCCTGCTATTCTATTTCTTTTATTAGTTGGCTTATTACTTGGTCCAGTTACTGGTCAACTCGACCCAGATCTTTTACTGGGTGATTTACTCTTCCCCGTCGTGTCTTTATCCGTTGCTATTATTCTTTTTGAAGGCGCACTGACCTTACATTTTCGAGAATTAAAAGGTATAGGTAAAATTGTTCGTAACCTCTGCTCAATAGGTATGCTCGCGACCTTTATCATTATTGCTTTTGCTGGTTATTATATTTTACAGCTAGATTGGCGTGTCGCGGCTATTTTAGGCGCAGTGCTGGTTGTAACAGGCCCAACAGTCATTGCACCTATGCTTAATGCCATGCGACCAAACCAAGACATAGACCGTGTATTGAGGTGGGAAGGCATAGTGATCGATCCTATCGGCGCATTATTCGCAGTATTAGTCTTTGAAGCTGTCAGTCTAGTTGGCAGTGGCGAGGTATTTGGCCACACCATGTGGGCCTTATTCTCTACACTCGGGGTTGGACTAGGGATAGGCATAATCAGTGGTTGGCTCACTACTTTATTGATCAGAAAAGAGTGGCTGCCTTACGAATTACATAAGTTTGGTATTTTAGCGCTCGTACTTTTCAGTTTTACACTTTCAAACCATTTAAGCCATGAGTCAGGCTTATTGGCAGTGACAGTGTTTGGTATTTGGCTGGGCAACCAAGACGATTTGGAAATTGACTCTGTATTAGAGTTTAAAGAAGATTTATCGATGATCTTAATCTCTAGTCTATTTATTCTCTTGGCAGCAAGACTAGAAGTTAGCGATATAATGTTACTTGGTTTGAATACCGTGATCTTTATCGCTATCGTGCTTTTCGTTGCCCGCCCTATTTGTATTGCAGTATCAACGTTTAATTCTGATTTATCATTTAAATCTCGGTTGCTGTTATCATGGATTGCTCCACGAGGGATAGTTGCCGCTGCAGTAGGCTCTGTTTTTGCGTTAAGTATGATTGAAAAAGGTATTCCAGATGCCGAAAAAATCGTGCCGCTGATCTTCACTGTCATCATAGTCACCGTGGTACTTCAAAGCTTAACTGCCACCCCTTTCGCTAAGTTTTTAGGTGTCCGACAACCGAGTCCCAATACTCTGCTGATAATTGGCGCTAACCATGTTGCACGTGCCATAGGTAAAGGTTTGCAAGACCAAAATATCAGCGTGCATTTATCAGACCCGGCTTGGGAAAACTGTAAAATGGCACGTATGGACGGCCTACAATGCTATTATGGCAACCCACAATCCGAGCATGCTGAACGTTATTTACCCATGACGCAACTCAATAAGGTACTAGCTCTTTCTCCTAACCGTCATCATAATGCGCTAGGTGTACAGTATTTTTCTCATTTATTGAATGAACAGAGTGTATTTTCACTGCGCTCTTCAACCAACCATGCAAAAGCAAACAAAGACAGTGCGACTTTTTTATCCCGCCAAATTTTATTTGGTGAACAAGGTAGCTTTGCAAAACTCAGTAGCCTGATTTCGAAAGGCGGTAAGATCAGCGTAACTAAGCTTACAGAAGAGTTCAATTGGCAAAAATATCAAGAGGTAAACAAAGAAGCTTTGCCCTTATTCATTATCGAAGAAAATGCCAAAGATGATGAGCAAATTGAAATTCGCCCGTTTGTGAGTGAACAAAAGTATGTGCCAAAAGAAGGAGATAAAATTGTTGCCCTGCAGCCACCCAAAATGAGCGTACTGAAAGATTCATACTTGCAAAATGAATCTGAGGCTGTGAGTTAACAGTAAATTGAGTCTGGTTACCAATTTTACATTGGTAACCTTGCCCTGCGAACCACGCTCGCAGGCATCTTCCTAGCGAGATCTGCCAATGCCACTTCTATCTTCTTGTGAACTTTTTTGTCAGCTACCACTGAGTGAAATAGCCATCGATACGCGTCTTCATAATCTCTTGGGCTGCCATGACCTTCATTGAATAAGCGCACTAAACGCATTTGCGCTTTTAAATCTCCTTGCGCTGCAGCTTCACGCAAATAAGTAATGGCCATTGCCTTATCAGCTTGAACAAGCTGCCCCACATCGTAATATCTGCCTAACTGCTCCAGTGCGGACGCTAAGCCCTGCTCTGCAGCTTGTTTCATATAATATAGGCCAAGCTCAACGTCGTGCTCTACACACACAGCATAGGCCAACATATCACCATACAAAAATTGATACGAGGGCAACGCCATGGTTTCTGCACGCGCTTCGATATCTTGCACAAGCTGACACTCATCGTCTTTGACTCGTTTTAAATGCTGGTTCTTTTTAATTAACTCAATTAATTCAGCTTGGGTGTAAAGCGGCACTGCTTTTAACTCTTCCGGCTGTGCAAAAGAGAATTGACTGATACTGGCTAATAGTAAGCCGATTAAATGACGCTTTTGAAACATAAACACTCACCCACATAAATGACACTCAGATCATTCAATAAATATACCAAATTTAAACAGCGCGAAAAGATTCAGGCACAAAAAAAGCTGCCGCAGCAGCTTTTTTTTAAACAAGATTGAATTACGCACCAAATGGGTTACGAACAATCATTGTTTCGATACGGTCAGGACCTGTAGAGATGATATCTACTGGTACGCCTGTGATTTCTTCGATACGCTTGATGTAGTTGATAGCCGCTTCAGGAAGCTGCTCTACTGACGTTGCACCGAATGTATTTTCAGACCAACCTGGCATTTCTTCATAAACAGGAGTTACTTTCTCGTAGCCTTCAGCTGCAAGTGGTGTAACGTTTGTTACTGTGCCATCTTCTAACTGGTAACCAGTACAGATCTTGATCGTTTCAACACCATCAAGTACGTCTAGTTTAGTTAAACAGAAGCCTGAAATTGAGTTGATCTGTACTGCGCGACGCATTGCAACAGCATCAAACCAACCAGTACGGCGTAAACGACCTGTAGTCGCACCGAACTCATGACCTTTGTCACCTAAGTGCTTACCTACTGGGTCTTGCTTATCAAGACCATCGTAAAGCTCTGTAGGGAAAGGACCTGAACCTACACGCGTCGTGTAAGCTTTAACGATACCAAGTACGTAATCTAGGTTAAGTGGACCAAAACCTGCACCCGTCGCAACACCACCTGCTGTTGTGTTTGACGACGTTACATATGGGTATGTACCGTGGTCGATATCAAGAAGTGTACCTTGAGCACCTTCAAATAAGATGTTGTCGCCAGCTTCACGTGTTTGGTCAAGTAGCTCAGTTACATCTACAACCATTGCTTTTAAGATATCAGCAACAGCCATTGCATCGTCATAAGTCTTCTGGAAGTCAACTGGGTCTACTTTGTAGTAGTTAACTAATGTGAAGTTATGGTACTCAAGAATTTCTTTAAGTTTTGCAGCAAACAGCTCTGGGTTGAATAGATCACCAACACGAAGACCGCGGCGAGCCACTTTATCTTCATATGCAGGACCGATACCACGACCAGTTGTACCAATCGCTTTTTCACCACGCGCTAACTCACGCGCTTGGTCTAATGCTACGTGGTAAGGCAAGATCAGAGGACATGCTTCACTGATAAGTAGACGTTCACGAACTGGTACGCCACGCTCTTCAAGCATACCCACTTCTTTCATTAACGCGTCAGGTGCTAGTACTACACCATTACCAATTACACACTTAACGTTGTCACGTAAAATACCTGACGGGATTAAATGTAGAACTGTTTTCTCACCATTGATCACCAAAGTATGACCCGCGTTGTGGCCACCTTGATAACGCACAACAAGAGAAGCTTTATCTGTTAGTAGATCAACTACTTTACCTTTACCTTCGTCACCCCATTGGGTGCCTAGTACAACGACGTTTTTACCCATTGCAATATCACTTAGAAAAAATTAGGCGAGGATTTTACCAGAAAATGACAACGAAGATAACCGTAAAAGTGGTATTTTTTCTGTACTATGGACGCGAATAAAACAATGTTTTGAAATGCAACAAAAAAGCCCTGAAAAAATCAGGGCTTTTTAATTAAGAAATACGAGCGCTATTTAATTACTTCGCGCCTTTCGCATCCTTCATATAGTCAAAGAACTCGCTGTCTGGTGATAACACCATAACATCGCCTTTGTTATTGAAGGTTTTCTTATACGCTTCTAAAGAACGAACGAAACCGAAGAATTCCGCGTCTTTATTGTATGCATCAGCGTAGATCTTAGCCGCTGTTGCATCGCCTTCACCTCGTACGCTTCGCGCATTACGCTCAGCATCAGCAAGCATAACCGTCACACGACGATCCACTTCTGCACGAATTGTTTCAGCTTTCTCTTGACCTTCAGAGCGGTGCTCTTTAGCTACCGCAGTACGCTCAGCACGCATACGACGGAAGATTGATTCACTGACTTCATTAGGTAGGTTAATTTGTTTTACACGAACGTCTAACACCTCAATACCTAACTCAGTCGCACTCTCAGATGCTTGCACCAATGCTTCTGCCATTAACTCACTACGCTCACCAGATACAATCTCTTTGATTGTACGGTTACCAAAGTTAGTTCTCAGACCGTTATTCACTTTTTGCTTAAGTAGTGTTTCAGCATATTGCTTATCACCACGCGCACGCAGGTAGTAAGCACTGAAATCGTTCACTCGCCATTTAACAAACGAATCAACGATTAAGTCTTTTTTCTCACTCGTTACGAAACGATCTGGTGCACCGTCAAGCGTTTGAATACGCGCATCAAGCTGCTTTACTTGACTAAAGAAAGGCACTTTGAAATGAAGACCTGGGCCGTATACAACTGCTGTATCTTCACTGTCTTTTTGCACCTTACTGAATAGTAAAACAATTGCACGTTGACCTTCTTTAACAACAAACACCGATGAAAATGACATCAATACGGCAACAATCAAGAGGATAGAACTAAAATTTCTCATAACGCTTATCTCCCACTGTTGTTATATCTGTCATTTGAAAAACGGTCTCTAGCGCTATTCACCGTACTGTTATTACGTGACTGCTGGCCTAGAGTTTGGCGTAATTGATTTAGATCGTTCGCATTTGGTAGTGTCATCGCGCCTTGTTGACCACTGCGCTGCATGATCTTATCAAGCGGTAAATACATCATGTTGTTACCACCTTTGACATCAACCAACACTTTACTACTACTGCCTAATACTTCTTCCATCATATCGATGTAAAGACGCTGACGAGTAACTTCTTTCGCAGCTTGATACTCAGGTAAAAGCTGCTCGAATCGTGCTACTTCACCCTGTGCTTCAAGGATAATACGCTCTTTGTAACCTTCAGCTTCTTGCGTCATACGAGTAACTTGACCACGTGCACGCGGCTCGATTTCTCTTTCGTATGCTTCTGCTTCTCGAATGAAACGCTCTTCATCTTCTTGTGCAGCAATCGCATCATCGAACGCATCTTTTACTTCAGCCGGTGGACGAGAATCTTTAAAGTTCACGTCAGTTACGATTAAACCAAGATTGTATGGTTCGATAATCTTATTTAACTCGTCCCATGTGCGTTGACGAACGACTTCACGACCTGTTGTTAATACTTGGTCCATGCGTGAATGACCAACAACATAACGAAGTGCACTATCAAGCGCTTGCTGTAAGCTGTGATCTGCATCTGTCACGCTAAAGCGATATAGTGTTGGGTCTACAACACGATACTGAACTTCGAACTCAACACTCACTACGTTTTCGTCTTCAGTCAGCATGAAACCTGACGCAGATAATGAACGAACCGCTTCGATGTCGATTGGGATCACTTGTTCAATAAACGTTGCCTTCCAACGTAAGCCTGGCTCAGCAATTCGGTCGAATTTACCAAACTGTAATACAATGCCTCGCTCGGCTTCTTTCACGGTATAAATACCACTTAGAGCCCAAACAACGATAGCAATTAACAATACAAAGGTAATACCTGCACCGCCTAAACCACCGTTACTACCACCAGGTTTGCCGCCAAAAATACCGCCAAACTTATCGCCGAATTTACGGAATACTTCGTCAAGATCGGGTGGGCCTTGATCTTTACCACCGCGGTTTTTCCACGGATCGTTATCATTGCCATTCTTACCCGGCTCATTCCAGGCCATAGCTATACTCCATTGTTATCTAAAATGAATTAAGTTAAATCTAACAAATATCTCGCATGACTTATATCTTTATGCGAAGAAAATCGTAACAGTCTTTGTTTAATCTGAAACGATGAACTGCTCGATATTTGCACCTTGTTCTTTTTTCAATCTTTCCCAATCAACTTGTGGGATACGCACATCAAGCAACCAATTACCTTGCTCATCATAATTTTCTTGTTTTACGCCATTTAAATTAAACAGCGAACCACGTAATTTGCCTGACGCAGGTGGCACGCAAAGTGTGTGAGCAAACACTTTCTTTGCCAGTAGCTTAGAGATCGCCTCTAATAATAATTCAGTGCCTTCGCCAGTCTGTGCTGACAGCCACACTCGAATTGGCACACCTTCGTCGTTAAAATCAATTCTTGGCTTAATATCTTCTAAGAGATCAATCTTGTTATAGACTAAAAGCTGAGGAATTTCATCTGCTTCAATCTCTTTAAGAACCGATTGTACCTCTTCTATGTTCTCTTTTCTTCTATTGTCAGCAACATCTATCACATGCAATTGTAGATCTGCCTCACGGGTTTCTGTCAGTGTCGCTTTAAACGCAGCTACTAAATCGTGAGGTAAATGCCTTATGAACCCTACAGTATCAGCAAAAATGACTGGGCCAATGTCGTCTATTTCTAACTTTCTAAGCGTTGGGTCAAGTGTTGCAAAGAGCTGATCTGCCGCATAAACCTCAGCATCAGTAACGAAATTAAATAAGCTAGACTTACCCGCATTGGTGTAACCCACTAGAGACACGGTAGGTACTTCATTTCGACTACGCGCACGTCTGCCCTGCTCTCGAACCGTGGCGACTTTTTCTAGCCTTTTACGTATACTTTTTATACGGTCTCTTAATAAACGACGATCGGTTTCAAGCTGAGTTTCACCTGGGCCTCGTAAGCCAATCCCGCCTTTTTGACGTTCTAAGTGGGTCCAACCACGGATCAGGCGAGTTGAAATATGCCTAAGCTGAGCGAGCTCAACTTGTAGCTTACCTTCGTGAGTACGTGCTCGCTGGGCAAAAATATCTAAAATCAGTGTCGTTCTGTCTAATACACGACATTTACAGATACTCTCTAGGTTTCTTTCTTGAGAGGGGCTGAGTTGGTGATTAAAGATGATGACATCTGCATTGTGGATTTTGACAATCTCAGCGATTTCTTCTGCTTTACCAGTTCCGACAAACAGTTTGGCATGTGGTGCTTGGCGACTGCCTTGCACAACCGCCAAACTTCTAACACCAGCAGAAGATACCAACATTTCTAACTCTCTGAGATCTTCTCGATCACCTTCGTTTTGAAAGTCGATATGAACTAAGATTGCCTGTTCGCCGGCTTCATAACGGTCAAACAAGCATTACGCTCCTAAAAAATTAATAATTACCTTCTTCGCTACCAGAATTATCTGTGTTATCACCGCCTTGTGCAGATTGGAAATTTACTGCTCTAGCAGGCACAACCGTTGAGATAGCGTGTTTGTAAACCATTTGGTTCACTGTATTTTCAAGTAAGATTACGAATTGATCGAATGATTGGATCTTACCTTGTAATTTGATGCCGTTAACTAAAAAAATTGAAACAGGAATGCGTTCACGACGTAATACATTCAAAAATGGGTCTTGTAAAGATTGGCCTTTTGCCATTGTCTTATCCTTCGTTTTAGGTGTTATTATATTTTCTTTGTTGATAAAACTCGAACAGCTTGATTTATCAACTACTAATAGCTTAGCGAAGTTAGAACACGTTGCAAGTTTTCTTGCGAATCTGTCTCTAACCAAGTCACATTTGGCCATCCCCTCAACCAAGTTAATTGTCGCTTTGCGAGTTGTCTCGTTGCTGCGACTCCTTTAAATAACATTTCATCGTGATCGTATTCGCCGGCTAAGTGTTCCCACATTTGTCGATATCCAACACAACGTATCGACGGTAAATCTAAATGTAGGTCGTCTCGCTGATATAGGGCCAAAACTTCATTTTTAAACCCCTGATCTACCATTATTTTAAATCTTTTTTCGATTCTGTCATGTAAGACTTTACGGTCAGAAGGGGCGATGGCGAATTGATGAAACGTATAAGGTAATTCAGGCTGCTTTTGTAGCTGCAACTCTGTCATGGTTTTACCTGTTAAACGATACACCTCTAATGCACGATTAATTCGCTGAGAATCATTTTCGCTGATCTTCGCTGCGGCTTCTGGGTCAACTTCGGCTAAAAGTCCATGAAGTGCAGGCCAACCAAACTCATTGGCTTCTTTTTCTAACTGGGCACGAACTTTGTCATCTGCTTCAGGCAAAGGTGATAGGCCTTCTATTAGCCCCTTAAAATACATCATGGTGCCGCCGACTAAAATGGGCACTTTACCTTTCGCGTGCAGCGCATCGATACATTCAATAGCATCACGTCTAAATTCTGCAACCGAATAACTCTCTTTGGGATCGATGAGATCAATCAATTTATGTGGCGCTTGTGCCAGTTCTTGCGCATTGGGTTTCGCGGTACCAATGTCCATCCCTTTATACACCAGCGCAGAATCGACACTGATAATTTCTGTGTCTAAATGCTGACATAACTCAATTGCCAGTGCTGTTTTACCAGCGGCGGTTGGCCCCATTAGGGTAATGACAGGTAACTTACTCACTGTGCGCCTTGTTCTAAAATTATTTTAAACATATTACTGTCTAGTTTAACTGCTTTTGCCTGTATTGCTGAAAGACATTGTGTATTGTTTTGTATTTTTATTTGTAAATTTGCAAAGCTATCACTGACAAAATAGCTACTCGGTGTTTGCTCATACAACCACTCAAGCCAATGATGAATATCACTAAATTCTTTATTACAACACTCTAACGTACGATTGATTAGCTCAGCCACATCTATGCTATACACATTGATTGGCAGTTTTTTAACCATAATGTATTTTTCAAAAAACTGAATATCAAATCCAAGCAAAGTAAGCCAAGATTGGTTTTTCTCGAGCGCTTGCTTATTTACAGAGTCTAAATTAACGCGAACAGGTAACAATAAAGCTTTACCAGTCAATGCCGCATCTTGCTCAATATCAGCTAGCCAAAGAGGTAATAGAGCATACTTATAATGGCTTAACAGAATATGATTTTGCTTTTTAACAAACAGCATGCCCTCTGATAAAGGCATCATATCGACTTCTGCACCAACTGTATTTGCTATATTGTCTTCGAGTGAAGAAGCCTCTGAAGATGCTGATGTTTGAGCTTCCGGCGTCAATGCTTGGTAAAACTCATTGGCATTATATTGATGCTGAGTTTGCTCAGTCATATTCTGGTTTACAGTTGCACGCCCCCCAGAGTATGAAGTTGAGTTCGCCCTATTACTTTGCCCGGCACTTGATGAAAACTGGCTAGGTTTGGGTGTAAAATCAAACCCTGAAGGAACTGATACAAGAGGCTCTGATGCTGAGGTCAGCTCTGAGCGATAGTTCTGCTGCTGAGCATCTTCGACATAATCTGGTTGTGTATCTGTATTCAAACTGCTTTGCTCTGGCATAAATACCGCTTGTTTCACAGCTTGCACAATAAAATCGTGAACTAAACGTGCTTGATGAAATCGCACTTCATGCTTGGCCGGATGTACATTCACATCAACTTGTCTTGGGTCCAATTTGAGATAAATCACAAAGCCGGGCAATTCTATTTGTCCCATCTGCTCTTCAAATGCTTGGCGTATCGCGTGCAAAATGAGTTTATCTCGCATCATACGACCATTTACATAGGTATATTGTGAGTTGCCATTATCTCCACACGGTAGTACCCAACCGTATAATTTTAGGCCTTCAGCACCGGATTCGATATATGCTGCGTCGGTTGCAAATGCTTTACCTGCCACTTGTGCAACTCTGTCAGTACCCTGCTCTGGCGTTCTAGCACGATATTGACGAACCACTTTTTTGTTGTGAGTCAGAGTAATTGCCACATCAAAACGACTTAACGCAATGCGTTTCACCAGCTCATCAATATGACTAAATTCGGTTTTTTCAGTGCGTAAAAATTTACGTCGAGCTGGGGTGTTAAAAAATAAATCTTTAACTTCGATGGTGGTGCCATTGGGGTGAGCAGTCGGCTGCACTTGCACAGCCATGTCTCTTCCCTCTGCAAATGCTTGCCAAGCTGTTTCTTGCTCTGCGGGCTTTGAACTTAAAGTAAGACGCGAAACCGAGCTGATTGATGCTAAAGCTTCACCACGAAACCCCAAAGATGAGATGCATTCGAGATCATCTAAACTTTTCAATTTGCTGGTCGCATGACGAGAGAGTGCCAAAGTGAGTTCATCTTTGACAATACCCCGACCATTATCACGAATCCGGATCAGCTTATGACCGCCGCGTTCAATATCGATAGTGATGCGGTTTGCTCCTGCATCAATACTATTTTCGACTAACTCTTTAACAACAGAAGCAGGCCTTTCAACCACTTCACCCGCAGCAATTTGGTTTGCTAAACGGGCAGGTAAAATTTCAATGCTCATGCTAGTCTACACTTTAGGAATTTTTAATACTTGGCCAATGTACAAGGTATTTTTACTGAGTTTATTGGCCTTTTTCAGCGCCGATACAGTGGTGCCATAACGCTGTGCTAACAAGCTTAACGACTCGCCTCGCTTTACTTTATGTTGCATAGGTTTATTTTCTTTCAAGCGGGCAAATAATGAATCATCAGGTGGGTTCTTTTGGTAGTGAGCACGAATAGCTTTAAAAACTGCACGAGCAAGTCGCTCTTGGTGACGTGCCGTTTTAAGCATTTTTTCTTCTTTTGGATTTGAGATAAATCCTGTTTCAACCAAAATAGACGGTATATCAGGTGACTTTAGAACTCCAAAATTAGCAGACTGAGGCGTTTTCTTATGCAATTTAGAGACTTTCTTCAGCTCTCTTACCACTTCTTCGGCAACGGTAAAACCCGTTTTCATGGAGTGGTCCATCGACATATCTAATAAGGCTTTTGCTAGATAGCGCTCATTTGCCGTGTCTTTAATCAAATCAGCAGCACCACCTAGTAATTGAGAGTGCTTTTCTCGGTCTTCTAGCCATTTACCAGTTTCTGACTGCGCGCGTCTTAAAGATAATACCCATACAGAGGTGCCGTTAGGTTCTGGTCGAGTAAATGCGTCGGCATGAATAGACACAAAAAAGTCAGCACGTTTTTGTCTTGCTTTTGAAGTACGTGTATTGAGCTTTAGAAAGTAGTCTCCAGTGCGAGTGAGCCTCGCTTGCATACCCGGTTCTGCATCAATCATCCTCGCCAGCCGTTTCGCAATCGGGAGCGTTATATTTTTTTCATAGGTCCCTGAAGGGCCAATTGAACCTGGGTCTTCGCCACCGTGACCGGCATCAATCGCAACAATAATGTCTCGATCAGTCACCCGTTCTCGTTTTTTCTTAGTATCGTTCGCTTCTAGGCTTTTTTGCTTGCCATATAAATCTATCACTAATCGATCTTTATATGGCCCTGTAGGTGCCAACGCAAAAATGACTGGCCGAGCAGTACGCGTTAAGTCAAATACCAAACGCGTACTTTTGGTATTTTTGGGTTTGCTGTAACGCAATTTAGACATCACACGATGCTCTTTAGGAATTGCCGGCAGCTTGTTATGCTTTTTTGTGTTTTCTAAATCAACCACTAAGCGAAGCGGGTTTTTTAGCATAAAATAGCTAAATTCAGGTTTGGCTGACATATCAAGCACAACGCGGGTACTCTCAGGTGAAGGCCACACCCGAACCCCTTCGATGCTATTTTTTGCCCATGCTGATACACTCAGTAACAGGCAAAAGATGAGACTTAACTGTATTATTTTAATTATTCTTAGACTGTTCATCGTTTTGTAGTGTGTTTAGTATTGCAATACCTCGTTCAGACTCAGCTTCAATACTGATCTGTCTTTGCTCCCTTTGGTACTGCATAGTAATGTTTAAATCAGGAGTCGGAATAAACCCATGACCCTTTTCAGGCCATTCAATCACGCAAATCGCTGTGGGTGCAAAATAATCTCGGATCCCCATATACTCTAACTCTTCAGGGTCCCCCAAACGATATAAATCAAAATGATATACCGAACAATTCGCGAATTCATATGGCTCAACTAGGGTATAAGTTGGACTTTTAACCTTACCTGTATGACCTAAGCCCTGCACAATGCCGCGTGTTAAAGTGGTTTTTCCTGCCCCTAGATCACCATGTAAAAAAATCACCGCGCCTTGTTGAACAACCTGAGCAAGCCTGCCCCCCATATTCACAGTTGCAGTTTCATCCTCTAACAATAAAGTAAACGTATTACGCATGTTTATCCTAATAAACGTCGAATATAAACGAATAAATCACTGGCTAGTAACCCCTTTTCACCGTCTTTAGCAGCTATCTGTGCTGCTAATCCGTGAATATACACCGCGAGTTGTGCAGCTGTATTTAGGGCTAACCCTTGTGCAATTAAAGCAGCAATCATACCAGATAAAACGTCTCCCATCCCAGCACTGGCCATAGCTGGTGTTCCTGAGCGGTTAATTGCTGTGCAGTTTGCATCATATATCAAACTGCCCGGCCCCTTTAATACTACTGACACCATATATTCTTCATGGAGTAGTTTCGCCACTTCAAAGCGAGCAGACATATTGCAATGCTCACCTAATAATCGCCTTGCCTCTCCTTCATGGGGTGTAATAACGCACCTTGGTAATTTTTTGGGCCGCTTTGCCAGTAAATTTAAGCCATCGGCATCTATCACCATTTCATCATTAAACTCTATGGCAGTATCAAACAACTCCTTTGCCCAACTAGATTGTCCAAGCCCTGGCCCTATCACTAAGACATCAGCTTTATCCATAAGTGCCAATAAATCAGCTTTATTTTCAACACCATGAACCATTAGCTCATAACGCCCTTGTAGTACCATGGCAACATTATCTGGATGCGTTGCGACACTGACAAGGCCGGCACCTGTTCGTAAACAGGCCTCTGCTGCCAGCCGTATGGCACCGGCCATCCCCTTCCCGCCACCGATTAATAACACATGACCACATTGGTTTTTGTATGTATCTATAGCTCTTGCAGGACTGTTCGCAAGGTGTTCACCTTGATTGAGGTAAGTGGCACTAGGCTTAACAAGCGTTGCAAACGCTTCTGCAACTCCCAATTCGGCTAAATAAAGTCGGCCACAATGTGCCGTCGCTTTTCCCGTTAATAAGCCTTGCTTCAAAGCAATAAAGGTCAACGTAACATCAGCTCTAAAAGCCCCAATAGCAACCACTGATGAATTGGCATTAACACCACTTGGCACATCAATGCTTACTTTAATTGCGGTGCTTTTTTCACATTGAGCAAAAATAGAAACAAGCGGAGCACTTAGATCACCTTTGAACCCTGTGCCAAATATGCCATCCACAATCACATCAAATGTTTGTTGCTGAGGCCAACCTGCACTGAATTCAACTTCACATAATTTAGCGTGTTGGTAGGCTTTTAACGCATCACCTTGCAATAAACTAGTAGGAAACACACTGTAAACGACAACCTGCCGCCCCGTTTGTTGTAAATGCGCGGCCAACAAGTAGGCGTCCCCCGCATTATTGCCTTTTCCGGCTAGGATCAAGATTCGTTCAGCATCAACAAACTCGGCGTCGAACCAACTGAATAACGCCTCACCAGCTCGTTGCATTAATTGCCATAACGACAGCCCCATTTTTTGCGCAGCTTGTGCTTCATACGCTTGTACCTGTTGGGCGAGGTATGCGTATTGTGGTAAATTAGCGGTGTATTTAGCTTCCAAGATTATGATTCCGTGACTGCCACTAAGATTGATTATATTGAACTTGCTGCAAAAATTAAGCAATGGGGTAAAGAATTTGGCTTTGCCGACGTTGGGATCACTGACATTGATCTGAGAGAACACGAAGCTCAACTGCAGCGCTGGTTAGATAATGGCTATCATGGCGAAATGAGTTACATGGCCGCCCATGGAATGAAACGGGCAAGACCCGCTGAACTTGTCCCGGGCACTCAGCGGATCATCAGTGTAAAAATGAATTATCTGCCACCTGAAGCGAGCTTTGCAAAGGCGCTTGGAAATAAAGAAACCGCCTATATTAGCCGCTATGCGCTAGGTCGTGATTACCATAAAGTGATCCGTAATAAACTGAAGAAGCTTGGACAAAAAATTGAACAGGAAGTTGGACAGTTTGGCTTTCGCCCTTTTGTTGATTCAGCGCCAGTATTAGAACGCCAACTCGCAGAAAAAGCAGGCCTTGGATGGCGTGGTAAAAACAGCTTGTTAATCAATAAACAAGCTGGGTCATGGTTTTTTTTAGGGGAGTTATTTGTCGACTTACCCCTTCCTATTGATGAGCCTAATAGCGAAGAAGGCTGTGGGAAATGCACCGCCTGTTTAACATTGTGTCCTACTGGTGCCATTGTTGAGCCCTATGTTGTTGATGCTAGAAAGTGTATTTCGTATTTAACCATCGAGTTGCAGGGCCCCATTCCTGAACAATATCGCACTCTACTTGGTAATCGCGTATATGGATGTGATGACTGTCAGCTTGTTTGCCCTTGGAATCGTTTCGGGCAACTTACTCAAGAAGATGATTTTGCGCCACGTAAAAACCTCAAAGATCAAGAGCTACTGACTTTGTTTAGTTGGACAGAAGATATATTCTTGAAAAATACCGAAGGCAGTCCAATTCGCCGAATTGGTTTCGAACGTTGGCAGAGAAATCTGGCAGTTGGTCTGGGTAATGCACCATTTAATCAAACCATCGTAGAGGCTTTAGAATCCGCGTTTCATCAAAGTAGTGATTTAGTCAAAGAGCACATTCAATGGGCCTTAGAGCAACAAAGACAAAAACAGTGCAATGAAGATAGAAAGCAATCGCGCTTGATCCGCATTATTGAAAAGGGACTGCCACGCGATGCTTAATACCAATCCTCAATAATACTCAATCATTTTGAGGGACTAAAACTGACGCTAACTTCGTTGAAAATTTCTTATTTAGAACAACTAAATAGCAAAATTTTCGCCTCGTTACCGAAAATTTTTCTTGCCTCAAAATAGATCGCTTAATTAAGAAGATTGGTATAACAAATAGTAGTTGCCACTACTATTTTTTATTAATTAACGATAGATCCGCTTCGATTTCGGCAAAGGCTGTTCTGACTCTAGTGATTGACTCTTCACGCGCAACAGAGTTTTGAATTGCCTCATCAACATTAGTGAAGATAAACACTTCTTGGTCTTCGTCTAACCCCATTGTCGGGATCCGGTTCTCAAACTGCTCTTGTAATGAACGAAACACTTCTTCATTGTGCTTGCGATTATCGTCTAGCAGGGACATTAATCCAGTGAACTTACTGTGCACCATAGAAATCACTTCTGAAAGGTTTTGCTGCTGTTCCTGTAACTCCCTGCGTGTCAAAATTGACAATAGTTGCTGCTCAGTCACACTCACGATAAAGCAAATATGATCGCGAATACGACCATGCTTTTCTTCATCGTCTTCAGGCATATTCAAAATCAATAGGCTGAGATTTTCGTAATTTACCAGAATACGGTTTTGGAACTCATGCAGTCGGCCTTTTGATTTGAGGATCTCGAAAAGTTCCAGCACAATCGGAGAACATAAACCTGATGACGCAAAATGCTGCCTATCGTCGTCAATTCTTAACTCCATATTACAATTCAAACCAAAACTTGAAAGACAACTGATCAAGGCTTGTGCTAATTCAGAGACATCGTCTATTTGACCGATTTGCTCGATGTAATTAACAATTTGCCCCATTTCACTACTGGTCGCCATGGCGCTAAATGCAGTGCTTGTTGCATCTTCAACTTGTTGTTCCAGACTTTCTTTTTCAAGTAAAATCTGACCCAAATTACTGAGTTTGCTTTTTAATTCACCATGAGCAAAAGGCTTAACAATATAGTCTTCGGCACCTACGGAATAACCTTCCATACGCTCTTCAACTGAACCTCGAGCAGACACAAACATAACGACAATATCTTTAGTGGCTGGGTTTGCTTTTATTTGACGACAAACTTCGTAACCATCCATACCCGGCATACTTACATCAAGTAAAACGACTTGAGGGGAAAACGATTCTAATACTTCTAAACATTCCGGTCCGCTTTCTGCAGTCACCAATTGTAAGTCCAAGTCTTCTAAGATTTCTTCTATGATCTCTAAATTAAACGGCTCGTCATCAACAGCTAAAATTCTTTGCAATGCCATGATCTATTCCTTTTCTTGATACCTATAGAATAGTTATAGTCTTGGTTTAACAAGTTTGCTAAACCATTAATTCGTTTTGTTTCTTTAATGGTAACTCAATCATCACAGTTGCACCGCCATTATTATTGTTCTTAGCGCAAATATAACCCTTATGTAGTAGTATAAACTCCTTACAAATCGCTAAACCGAGCCCAGTTCCACCTGCACCACTATTGGTTTTACTACTTTGCACAAACTTAGAAAAGACCTGCTCTAGCTCGTCTTCAGGAATACCGACACCACTGTCACTGATTGCAATATTGACCTTTTCTTCAACTAAGGTAATCGCAACACCTATCTCACTGTCTTTCGTGCTAAATTTAAGTGCGTTTCCTAGCAGGTTTCGCATCACCTGATTAAGTTGTTCTTGGTCACAAAACAGCGGCAATTTATCTACTGGAGAATTGACTCGAATTTGAATATTCTTCTCCATCGCTGAGCCTGCGACATCTTCAATACCTGTTTTAATGATCGCCATTAAATCATGATTACTTGGGTTAAATGGAAAATGGCCCGCATCGAGCTTTGACAGGTCTAACAAATTATTGAGTAGTAAAAGCAAACGCTCACCACTGGTTTCTATTCGCGATAAATATTTTTTTAATTTATCGACAGGGGTTTCTCCAGCGCCTAACTTATCCAACCCAAAGCGTGCAAAACTTAAAATAGAATGCATAGGTGTACGAAGCTCATGTGACATATTGGCTAAAAACTCTGATTTACTTTGGTTAGCCGCTTCAGCATCATCTTTTGCTTTTTGTAACTGTGCAGTACGCGCCTGTACTTCAACTTCTAAGACTTCTTTCGCCTCTTCTAGCAATTGTTGCTTTTTCTTAAGCTGCGTCACATTTTTTAGTATCACTGCAAATGCCATTTCACCATGATGGTCAATTTCAGTAAAAGTGCCCATGAGTGGCACCGCGCCGCTTTCTCTAGGCAGTAATAACTCAAAATCAAAATGTCTATGAGCGCCCACGCCTTGGATCGCCGTTTTAAGGCCTACCGCAGTCTCTGTATCAAATAGCTCGAAGATCGAATGTTCCGGTAAATCTTCAGGAGAGAGCTTTAATAGTTCACCACAAGCATCATTCGCTTCGATGATTTTGCCATTTCGAGAGAACAACATAATTGGGTCAGGTGTATGTTTATAGATAACCCGAAGTAAACTATCTCTTTCAATTAAGGCATCAACAGTATCTTGTAGTCGCTCAACCAGCTCTTGGTTATGACGTTTGAGCAGTTCGGTTTGCCATAATTTGTGCAAAGATTGCAGTAGCTCACTCTCGTCAAATGGTTTGATCAGTACATCTTCAACGCCTTGACGAATGGCTTCCATCATATCAACTTGATTTGCTCGAGATGTAAATAACAGGCATCGACAATGTGGATACACCGTTTTGAGCGCATTAAATACCTCAAGCCCTGTACCTTGCTCTAAATTAAAATCACTGATCAGCAAGTCAATATCATTACTTTTGGCAAGCTCAAGGGCTTCCTCTTTACAATGTGCTGTTAACACTTGAAGTTGAGCGCCTCGTAGGCTAGTAGCCAGAGATTCAAGCCGCTCATGATAGTGATCGACTAACAACACTTTTGGTAATACCAGTCGAGAATCAATTCCTATCTCTAAAACACGCTCTAATAAGTTAGTAATTTCTTTATTGGCAAAGAAAGGGTAAATCACAATACCATTGGGTAAAGCACGGTTAAACTGGCTAAAAACCTGTAGGTGCTCTGTATTGTCAGGCTTAGGGGCGAGTAATATTAATTTAGGGTGTGCGCGAAGAACAGATAGACTATCTAAATATTCACTGGGAATACCATGCGCAATGGCAACAACACCGTATTGGTTATAATCAAAAGCGTCATTTAGCATGCGATAGTGAATATGTTCTACCTCACCACCCAGTAACTCAAATAGCACTTTGAGACGCATAGCCAGTACACTATTGCTGTCAATTATCAGTATTTTATTAGACATAGCTTATTCTTACATTCTATTTCCTTGCCAAACTAAAGTCTGTTGACAAGATAAACTCACACTTGAGCAAATCAGTGATTACTTTTAATACCAATCCTCAATTATTTAGAAGGACTAAAACTAACGCTAACTTCGTTAAAATTTTCTTCGCTTCAAAATAATCGCTTAATTAAGAGGACTGGCATAGCAATCACAAATGCTTCCCTAGAATAGTCAAACTATAAGTCTGATCATCCATTTCTGCCACTTGAGGAAACTCACCCCATACAGTATAGCTATGCTGTTTAAATAACTTAATACTTGGAGTGTTATGCGAAAATACAAAACCAAGTAATACTTTCAAACCTATTTCTCGACCATGTTCTTCAGCAAATTCGAGCAGCTTTTTGCCTAACCCCTGACCACGTGCTTTGTGAGTAATATAAATACTAATTTCTTTACAGTTCTGGTAAGCCGGTCGCCCATAAAAGTCTTTATAACTTAACCACCCAAGCACATCTTCACCATCGCAATAAACAAAAATAGGCGAGCGCTTATTATGACTTTCAAACCAAGCCATTCGAGAATCAACAGTCACGGGCTCGGTGTCAGCTGTCACCATACGGCTGGCAATGGTTTCGTTGTAAATGGCAACTATCGCCTCTAAATCAGATGCTTGTGCATAGCGAATATTCATTACTTTTACTCTACAATGATCGTGGTAAACGAAGAATTCGTATCTTAAACTAGTCAAATAAAAAATGGGAAAACATATGTGTAAGTATTTATTAAGTTTAATGATTTTGTGCTATGCGCTGCTAACAACACCAGTGCAGGCAAATAGCTGCGATGACTTCACGAATGTCACAATGCGAAAACTACACTCTGAGGAGTCAGTAAATTTTTGCGAATTTAAAGATAAACCCCTACTAATTGTGAATACGGCTAGTAATTGTGGTTTTACAGGCCAATTTGAAGAACTTGAAGCTCTGCACCAAAAGTATAAAGACAAAGGCCTAGTAATAATTGGTTTTCCTAGCGATGACTTCTTTCAAGAAGAAAACGATGAAGCAGATACCGCAGAAGTCTGTTACGTAAATTACGGGGTAACATTCACAATGCTCTCAACCACAGCGGTTCGTGGTGATGATGCAAACCCTATTTTTAAGCACTTAAATGCAGAGACAAGTTCACCAAAGTGGAACTTCTATAAATACCTTGTTTCAGCAGACAGAAAAACGGTGCAACGCTTTAACAGCCGAACTAAGCCGCTTTCGGCAAATTTAACTCAAGCAATTGAAAATTCACTATAACCGTTGCGCGAGAAAAAATTCTATCTATACTAGAATAAACTATGAGTAAATATTGCTCAGACTTAGAATTATGGAGAATATATGACAGTTGCCAGTGCAAGACACATTTTAGTTGAAAGCGAAGTACTTTGCTTAGAATTGAAATCAGAAATAGAGCAAGGTGCAGATTTCGCAGAACTTGCAAAAAAACACTCAAGCTGTCCGTCAGGCCAAGATGGTGGTGAGCTAGGCGAATTTGGACCAGGTATGATGGTGCCAGAATTCGATAAAGTGGTTTTCTCTGCACCGGTTAATCAAGTACAAGGCCCAGTGCAAACTCAGTTTGGTTACCATTTACTAGAAGTAACAAGCCGAACTGAATAAACATCAATATATTCTAAAGCCGCTTTAGCGGCTTTTTTTATACCTATTTCAAAGGTATTTTTTCAATAAGCATAAAAGATAGGAGCCGATTTATGCACTTATATGGTTCTGACACCTCTCCCTACGCACGCCGCATTCGTATGTTTGCCAAGTATCATCAATTTGATTTACCTTACACTTGCCTAGATATATTTGCGCAAGCAGATCGACAAATCATGGTTGAGCACAATCCTACCCGTAAAATCCCATTTTTAACTGATGGCGAGCTAAACATCGCGGACTCAGGCTTAATCATGCGTTATTTAACTGAACAACATCAGGTACCTGAAATGACTTGGTGGCAAGCAAACCAACTAGTGCAGGTCGACGCTTGTAATGATTCATTAATTGAATTGTTACTTTGCCATCGTTCAGGCTTTGATACCTCTGAAAACAAACTATTCTTCAACCTTCAATATGAACGTATTGCAGCACTTTTAGCCTATTTAAATGAACAATGTGTGAAAGAAGCGTTTTTAGAAAGCAGTTATCTCAAGATCAGTTTATACTGCCTGCTAGATTGGATCTTGTTTCGTGATCTCTATAATTTGCAAGACTTTGCAGCTTTGGTGGCATTTCATCAAGTACAAAGTAATTTGCCTGGTGTAGCACAAACTGATCCTAGACATTCTTGATAGCTTAAACAGGATAAGATGATGAGCGAAATCGAAATTGAATCAGAATTAGTCACATTTGTTGAGCAAGCCCGCCTTGGAGCGCAAGTTTGGGCTTTAGGCGCAGAAGATGGTGGCGTCGTTGTTTGCGAGTCAAACCAGTTTGAAAATGCGGATGTCCTTTTGCTATGGGACAGTGAAGAAAAAGCAAAAGCACAATGTAAAGACGAGTGGCAAACATACTCACCTATGGCTATCGACCTTGACGAGTTACTAGACGAGTGGGTTGAAGATTTAAACGAAGACCAAGCACTATTTGGCTTAAACTGGAACGATGAGAACGTGTGTGTAGAAATCGAGCCTACTGGCTTAGCACGCGCTTTGTGTGACTAACGCAATCAAAGTTCCTTCGATAGCACGCACATAAGCTTGTGTGTGCTCTCCTCTGTGAATTGGCGGCATCAGTGGCTCCGCGCCGGCTTCAACCGCTTTATCATAACTCTCAATCACATTTTCACACTCAATACATAATTCAAACCCCAGTGCGGGCTGCTTTGGGTGGCTACGAATATAACTTTGCTTAAACTGCGCTTGTGCCAAAGGGTGTGAGGCAAAGCCAAGCGTCACCATACCTGTATCTAATTCACCATAATCAGCCGCTTCTGTCAGCGCTGTAGTCGCAAAACCAAAAGCTTGATAGTAAAAATCTAACGCCTCTTCAACTGAGTCGACATAAATGATTGTTTTTAAATACTGCATGTTTAGAAGTAGGTTAAAAATCGCTTAAACTAAGCATACTATTTGAACAGCACAAAAAAAAGCCAACTTGTTCAGTTGGCTTTAATTTATAAGTAGTATTCCGTTATATAAAGTTAAATATACTTAGCTAAGTACTTTTTAAAGATAGGATCTGTTTGCGCTAATTGCTTTTGCTCGTCTAGAATTTCTTTAAGCATAGCTTCAGAGGTTAATGGGTTGGCTAATACCACTCTGAAAACAACCGTAGGCTGATTATCATATTGTGCTGGTGTAAGGCGTGTACGAGAGACAAATGAGCGCCCAGCTTCACGCTGACGCTTTTGCATGCTTGCCGTGAATCGGTTTAATGCAGCATAAATGTCGATTTTCTCGTCTTCATTCGCATTGGCGATTGCCTGCTTAATTGCCTTAGGTACATAACGGTAAGTTAACAAACATAGCTCAGGCTCTGAAACCAACTCAAAATCTTCATCTTGTTTGATAAGCTCGGCAAAGTACTTTGCTTTCGCAATGCCCTTATCGATCAACATTTCATAGCCTTTACGACCAATCACACGTAAACAGGCATGCACCAGCATCGCCATGCCTGGACGGCTTCCCTCTAGCGTATGACTCCCTAAATCTTTAGAGCCCTTACGAAGAATATATTCAGCGTGATGTTCGATGGCATCTGTGGCATGCGGATCTTTAAACAGCACCATACCTGCGCCCATAGGCACATACATTTGTTTGTGCGCGTCAATGGTAATTGAATCCGCACGCTCAATGCCTGCTAATAATGGACGCGCATTGCTCGACAATAAGGTGGCGCCACCCCAAGCTGCATCAACATGGAAGTGACAGTTTAGCTCTTGAGCTAGATCAGCCATCTCATATAATGGGTCGATGTTACCTGTCTCCGTTGTGCCAGCAACCCCCACTAATGCCATGACCTTAATGCCTTGCGCTTCAAGCTCTAACGCTTTCTCACGCATGGCCTGAACATCAACTTTGTTATTATCACTGGTCTTAACGGCAATAAAATTGTCGCGGCCAATACCTAGAACATCAGCGGCTTTACCCAGTGAGTAGTGACCTCGTTCAGACACTAAAACCGCCAAGCCTTTGTAGCCATAATGCATCATAGCTGCAACCAGACCTTGGCTATTAATGCCTTTAAAGTCACCTTGTGGTTTTAATAAGCGATTTCGGGCGATCCAAAGTGCAGTAATATTGGCAACGGTTCCACCTGAACAAAACGCACCTAACGACGTTTTTGCACTGTGCATCCATTTGCTATAGAAAGACTCATCCGCACCATAAGCAAGGTGGTGCATCATACCCAACACTTGACGCTCTAATGGTGTAAATGCTTTCGAGGTTTCGATTTTTACTAGGTTCTGATTTAACCCCACCATGAGTTTTGACAAGGGTAAAACAAAATGCGGCAAAGCTGATGTCATATGCCCAATAAAGCTCGGGGAAGCCGTATGCACTGAATGCGCAACCAGCTGTTCCATAATATCTTGAGCATAGTCAGATACAAACATAGGCTGTTCTGGAATAGCAGCCGACTGAAAATCTTTTTCCACTTCGTGCAAAGGTTTTTCAATTGCAGCAATATTCTCGTTTAAAAAGCCCACCAAATTATTGGAGATTTCCAGTTCAATCTTGCTTAAAGTTGAATCTGGCGCTTCCGGCACCGTAAATATACGCATTAAAGTTTCATCAGAAGCTACAGCACAACGCTTAGGACCCATGTTTCTACCTAGTTAAACAAACCAACGATGGACGTAAATATCCTCATTGGCCTTATAATTCTTATATGACTAAACCGCTAACTGTACTTTAAGTTTTCATTAAAGTCTCGTTTTGCGCCTATAAAACTTAAACGCGCTTTCTATACTAGTGTAAAAGACGCAATCTTGAAGTGGACTTAAGTCAGATATTTGCCTAATATTTGGAAAAATAATGATCACTCTTCAAAGCTTTTTTGCTTTTTAGAATAAGGACTAACAATGATCAGAAGGACCTCGCCAGCAAATATTCTCTTTGCAGGCTTCTTTATATTTCTAACTTGCTTAGTGGGTTACGTTTATTACACCTACGAAACAACACGTACAGCCATTATTAGTGATATTGATGAACGCTTACTACATGCAGCTAAAAGTGCACAGCTTTTGATTGGCGAACAATATCATGATGATTTAGCTGCAATTCAACCTGAACAATACCAACGTTTAAGCAAACAACTTTCGCTTTTGGCTGATACGCTCAATGTCGAGTACGTCTATAGCATGGTATATGAGCAGCCTTTTGTACTTTTTACTTCATCAAGCTACACCAAAGAAGATGTTCAAGCTAACATGCTTACTCGCTTTTTAGACCCTTACCCTGAAGCAACAGTCACAAACAAAAGTGCTTTTCGCTCTACTGAGCCTGTATTTGAGATTTCAGAAGACCAATGGGGGCGATTTAAAACAATTCTTGTGCCATATATAAGCAATACAGGTAAAACTTACCTAGTCGGTGCTGACATAACTATGGATTCTGTGCAAGCGCAGCTCAATGCCAGCGTTACGCGTGCTATTCTCAGTGGTAGCTTTTTCTTTTTAATTGCAGTTTTGGTGGCTAGCTTTTACTTTATCCTATATCGAAAATCACTCACCACAGATCCACGTACAGGTTTTGGTAATCGCATTGCCCTTGAGCATGACATTAAACAACACAAAAGTGAGCACTTAAGTCTTGCCATTGTAGAAATACATGAACTAGAAAATATCGTCAGTTTTTACGGGGCGAATGTGGGCGATCAGGTCATGAACAAAGTAATGGGTTACTTTGCTACTCAGTCTAACTCTGTGTATGTTTACCGACTCGCAACATCAAAGTTAGTGTTATTTTGTGACAGCGAACGTGGCGAGCACTTTTTAAGTAATTTGGTACAACAGTTTCCAGCCAGCTCCCCCGTATTAAATCGGCCTCACCTTTATGTTCAGCTTAATGCAGGCATAGCAGAAGGCAATAAGTCTTTACTGTTAGAAAACGCCTATGTTGCTTGTCGACAAGCGGTTCAGCAAAAAGAGTTAGTGTGTATTTACAGCATTGATAAGCATGAAGCAAAGCAGTTACAGCATGCTCGCCTAGCGATGGCTAAAACACTTAACGATGCCTTTTCTCAAAATCGTGTGGTTGTTTATTTTACTCCGCGCTGCGCGCCGAACCATGGCAATATATGTCAGTATTTATGTAATGCCCGTGTACTCGATGAGCAAGGCGGTATCATTACCGACAACGCTTTTTCTGAGGTGGTGAAACAGTCCCGCATGGAAGGGCAACTCACACGACATATCTTTTCTCAATGTGTGACCCGATTTAGAAAATCGCGCACTGCTTGGTCAATTGCTCTGAGCTATCAAGATGCCTCTGACCCACAATTAATTGACTTTATCTCTCAAGAACTGCGTCGGTACCCGCAACCAAGCTTAATCACCTTTGAACTTGATGAACAAGACATACTCGATAACTTTAATGCCATGGCGGTTGCCATCAATATATTAAAGAGTAAAGGCGTGAAAATTTTGGTGAACTCAGTGAGCAGTGGCTTGCTTACTGTTAGCAGAGTGATGAAACTCAGCATTGATGCTATCAAGCTCGATGACGCTATTTCAACGCACCTAGAAAGTGATGAACAAGTACTGTCTTTTATCGAGCATTTAGTTCGTTTATGTAAAGACAGAGAAATGCACCTGATCGTCGGTAATGTAGAAACCGAAGTACAGCACAAACTTCTCTGTGCTGCTGGTGTCACTTACTTACAAGGGAGCTATATTGGCAAGGCTACGCCACATATCAAATGCCCCGAAGAGCATGCGACATATCAGGCGAGTGCATAGACCTTTGGGCCTCAATGTAAAAAAGGGCTAGATAGCCCTTTTTTGATGAGTTTGAAGACAAACTATATTTTAGTGCGTTAAGTCTAATTGCAAACGCGTACTCGATTGCCCGCTTGCCCAGTATTTACGCTCGAACGGTGTAATAGCCGAGTCACTCTCATAAGCTTCAACCGCAACTGAGTGGCCTGCTAGTTCAAGTGCTCGTGCAAATTCTTTAACGTAAATATCCCAATTAGAGCGTACTTCTAAAATACCGCCTAGTTTCACAATAAATGGGAAGACGGGTGCACCATGCCAACGCCTGCCGATGTGCTTAGCTTTAGGCCAAGGGTTTGGGTATAACAAGTAATGATGCGTTGGCTGCCAACCTGCTTCTAGCGCAAGGCGCCAAAAGTCGTTTAAATCAGCCTGAACTAAAATATAGTGCCCTGATTCAGTTTGCTTATATTCCACATCATGTTTATCTAAGCGGTGCGACGACTTATCGATACCAATCACCAAGGCATCAGGGTGCAGCTTAGCTAAGTTGGCAGTGCTTTCACCTACCCCGCAGCATGAATCTAAAATCAAAGGCCCATTAAAAGCTTGAACCTTTTCATTGACCTCATCAAACGCTTTTTGCGTATGTTCGGCAATGGGCTTTTTAAATTCTGCCACTAGGTGCTTTTGTACTATTTCATCGAGCTTTTCATGTAGCCCAAGTTGGTTTGAAACAATGCTTCTCGAATTTGCTTCACTCATCAGTGACGTAACCCTATTCCACGGCGAATTAATGTCAGTGCCGTAATAAATAAACCAGTAATTAGCACTAATAATACCGCAAATGAGGTGTAAATGCTGACATCAGACACACCTAAAAAGCCAAATCTAAATGCATTCACCATATAAATGATCGGATTTGCTTGCGACACACCTTGCCAAAACTCAGGCAACAGCGTGATAGAGTAGAATACACCACCTAAGTATGTCAGTGGCGTCAGGACAAACGTTGGAATAATACTGATGTCGTCAAAGCTGTTTGCATACACAGCGTTGATGAGACCACCTAAGGCGAATACTGCCGATGTCAGTACCACAGTGGCAATGATCACAAACACATTATGAATTTGAATATCAACGAAAAACAAAGACACAATTGTGACGATTAAACCTACTAGCATGCCACGAGCCATACCGCCGCCCATGTAACCAAGCACAATAATGTAATTTGGCACGGGCGCCACTAACAGCTCTTCAATGCTCTTTTGGAATTTAGTTGAATAGAAGCTTGATGCCACATTTGAATAGGAGTTGGTGATCACCGACATCATAATCAGACCCGGTACAATAAACTCCATATAGCTAAAACCGCCCATTTCGCCAATACGAGAGCCGATTAAACTACCGAAGATCACAAAATATAAGGTCATAGTGATCGCAGGTGGCACTAAGGTTTGCACCCAAATACGTAAAAAGCGGATGCACTCTTTGATCCAAATGCTTTTTAACGCGACTGAATAACGACTTAAACTCATGCTTCACGCCCCTGCTCTAGTAAACTTACAAACAATTCTTCTAATCGGTTGGCTTTATTTCGCATACTCAGTACAGTATTACCATGCGCTGATAACTGTGAAAACACCTCGTTTAACCCCTGAGATTTTGCCACTTCAACCTCTAATGTGTGGTCATCAGTCATGACGAACTCATAACCCTCTAAGGTGACGGGCTTCACAGGTGACTGTAAGTCGAGCACAAAGGTTTCTTTGTCTAACTTAGCAAGTAAAGCTTTAATCGTGGTGTTTTCAACAATCGCACCTTGGTCGATGATGGCGATGTTTTTACACAATAGCTCCGCCTCTTCAAGGTAGTGAGTTGTCAGAATAATAGTTACCCCTTGTTCATTGATTTCCCTTAAGAAATCCCACATTGAGCGACGTAGTTCAATGTCTACACCCGCGGTTGGCTCATCTAAAATAAGCAACTTAGGTTCGTGCATTAATGCGCGCGCAATCATCAAGCGACGTTTCATACCACCCGAAAGCGTACGCGCTTGCTTGTCTTTCTTATCGAACAGACCCAGCTTTTTTAAATATTTCTCGGCACGCTCATGGGCAAGCTTACGTGGCACACCATAGTAACCCGCTTGGTTCACTAAAATTTGGTTCAGAGTTTCGAACTGAGAAAAGTTAAACTCTTGCGGCACAAGACCTAGTTCTTGTTTCGCGTCTTCAAGTTTTGTATCAATTGAATGACCAAAAACTTCAACTGTGCCTGCGGTTTTATTTACCAATGATGAGATGACGCCAATGGTGGTTGATTTACCTGCACCATTAGGGCCAAGCAGCGCAAAAAAATCGCCCTGCTCTACTTGCAAGTCGATGCCTTTTACCGCCTCGACGCCATTTTTATAGACTTTGCGTAAGCCTTGAATATTTAATGCGATGGTCATGTTATTTGTGGTCTCCATAACCCCAACGTTTAGTGAGTGTATGTTCGATATTGAGATGGTCTAAAATTCGCGCCACCATAAAGTCGACAAGGTCGTCGATCGATTCAGGTTTATGATAAAAACCCGGTGCAGCAGGCATAATGGTCACGCCCATCTGACTCAGCTTGTGCATATTTTCTAAGTGAATTGAGCTAAATGGCGTTTCGCGTGGCACTAAAATCAGTTGCCCACGCTCTTTAATCACTACATCAGCCGCACGTTCTAATAGGTTATCTGATGCGCCTACCGCAATCGCCGATACAGAACCTGCACTACATGGGCAAACCACCATTTTTTTCGGTGCCGCTGAACCAGAAGCCACCGGACTAAACCAGTTGTCTTTACCAAATACTTTTACTTGCTCAGGCCCAGCTTTTACTAATTCACTTAACTGCTCAGTGCATTTTTGCTCATTGCCAGACAACTTTATATTTGACTCGGTATCAAGCACCACACGCGCAGCGCTCGAAATAAGCACATAAACTTGGTAGTTCATTGCCACCAGCACTTCGAGTAGACGAAGACCATAGGGTGCGCCCGATGCGCCACTAAAAGCCAGTGTAATGGCCTCTTTATACTGTTTCATTTTTAAACCTTTAAGCTCGACGTTGGCAACCTAGCTAAATTTAGCCTGCAACGCTGCCAATAATTTTTGATGGATACCCGCAAAACCACCATTACTCATGATAAGAATATGCTGGCCTGCCTGTGCGTTTGCACACACCTTCTCAATAATAGACTCAATCGTGCTATCGCACTCTCGCCCTGCTTCTTGGGCTTGGGCCTTCAGCGACCAATCTAACCCTTCAGGTTCGAATAAATACGCTTTATCAGCCTGTTCAAGTGACGCCAACAAGGTTTGTTTGTGTACGCCCATTTTCATGGTGTTAGAACGAGGCTCTAAAATAGCAACGACCTCATCACCGCCTACTTTGGCTTTTAAGCCTGCCAAAGTGGTTTTAATTGCAGTTGGGTGATGTGCAAAGTCGTCGTAAATACGAATACCTGCTACTTCACCGATCAACTCCATGCGGCGTTTTGGTGATATAAACTCAGCTAAGGCATCAATCGACACCTCAACTGGAATGCCCACATGACGTGCTGCAGCAATGGTCATCATGGCATTTTTCACATTGTGCTCACCAATTGCGTCCCACGTCACAACTCCTTGTACTTCACCGTGTAAAAGCACTTCAAACTGCGAGCCGTCAGCTGAGAGTAATTGATAATCCCAATCGCCTTTTAACGTTTCTTGTTCACTCCAGAAACCGCGCTCAACCACCTCTTGTATAGGCGCATCACCCGCCGGATAAATGGCTTTGCCTTTACCGGGTAAAGTACGAATAAGATGATGGAACTGTGTTTGAATGGCGTTGAGATCCGCAAAGATATCCGCATGATCAAACTCTAGATTGTTCATGATCAGCGTACGTGGCAGGTAATGTACAAACTTACTGCGCTTATCAAAAAAGGCCGTGTCGTATTCGTCTGCTTCAATCACAAAAAACGGCGTATCACTGACCCGTGCCGACACCCCAAAGTTTTGCACTATGCCACCAATTAAAAAACCAGGGCGCAAACCTGCGTATTCTAACACCCAAGCCAACATACTCGCCGTCGTGGTTTTACCATGCGTGCCCGCCACTGCTAGCACCCAACTGTCACGCAGTAAATGATTTTTCAGCCACTCAGGGCCTGAAGTGTAATTTAAGCCTTTCTCTAACACATACTCAACGCATGCATTACCACGGCTCATGGCATTACCAATCACCACCATATCTGGCGCAGGGTCTAGCTGTTTAGGATCGTAACCTTGAGTGAGCTCAATACCCAATTCTTCAAGCTGAGTGCTCATGGGCGGATAAACGTTTTGGTCTGAGCCTGTCACTTTATAACCCAAAGACTGAGCAATGGCTGCAATGCCGCCCATAAATGTGCCGCAAATACCTAAAATATGAATGTGTTTATTATTGTTGTTGCTCATAAACCAAGACCTTGGGTGAAGAATATATGGTTTGCCATATTACTTTATTTAAACTTAATGTGGGCAAAATGAATAAAAAAAATGCCAGTCTTAGACTGGCATCTTCTATCTTATATTTGTACCTACTTTTGCAGCTAGGGATTGTGCATGTATGAAGCCAACACTCGTACTTAGTAAAAGTAACGAGTAACCCCTATAGATTTCGCTGTGTACGAAGGCGGCAATCGAATGAGTGCCATGAGCATAGTTTTACTATGTTATTGGCCGCAATGAGAGCAGCCAACGCATGTACGCAGCGAAAGATAACCGCCATCAATATCCTATAGATTTTGTTACGTACGTAGGCGGCAAATATATAAAAATCATGAGCATAGTTTTACTATGTGATTGGGTTTTATATATGCAGCCAACACCCGTAAGTAGCAAAATATGACGGATATTTAAACGCCGTACTGGTCGCGGTAGGCCTTAACTGCTTCTAAATGCTCGCCCATTGAGCCTTGCTCTTCTAGGTAAGTAATTAGGTCAGCAAGTTTCACGATTGATACCACTTGTGTACCAAAGTCACGTTCAACTTCTTGAATTGCAGATAATTCGGCTTTACCTTTTTCCTGACGGTCTAGGGCAATTAAAACACCTGAAAGATCAGCACCTGCCGCAGCAATGATTTCCATTGATTCACGAATTGCAGTACCCGCTGTGATCACGTCATCAACTAACATGATACGACCTTCAAGTGGAGAACCTACTAAGCTACCGCCTTCACCGTGGGTTTTTGCTTCTTTACGGTTAAAGCAATACGGTACGTCTTTGTTGTAGTGATCAGCCAGTGCAACTGCTGTCGTTGTTGCAATTGGAATACCTTTGTACGCAGGGCCAAATAGTAAGTCGTATTCAATGCCTGCATCTTCAAGTGCTGCTGCATAAAAACGACCTAAGCGCGCCAAGTCACGGCCAGTGTTAAACAGACCCGCGTTAAAGAAATAAGGGCTAGTACGGCCAGATTTTAAAGTGAACTCACCAAACTTTAATACCTGCTTCTCTAGAGCAAATTCAATAAACTCTTTTTGATATGCTTTCATGTCAACTTAACCCTACTTAAATTATGCCAATGCTTGTTTTTGAATATCGATGATTTCGCGAATTGAATGCTTCGCTAAACCTAACAGCTCATCTAATTCTTCAAATGAGAACGGTTCGCCCTCTGCAGTGCCTTGTACTTCAATCAGCTTGCCTGTTTCTGTCATGATCACATTCATGTCAGTTTCAGCTTCTGAATCTTCTAGGTATTCAAGGTCAGAAATCGCTTGGCCTTTGTAAACACCCACAGAAATTGCTGCAATCATAAACTTCAGCGGGTTATTGTTGATCATGCCTTTTGCACGCATGTTAGTCAGCGCATCAACCAATGCCACACATGCACCGCTGATAGACGCCGTACGCGTACCACCGTCAGCCTGAAGCACATCACAATCGATTGTAATGGTGTTTTCGCCAAGCGCTTTTAAATCAACCGCAGCACGAAGCGCGCGCGCGATTAAGCGTTGAATTTCCATTGTGCGGCCGCCTTGCTTGCCTTTCGCAGCTTCGCGGTTATTACGCGTATGAGTAGAACGTGGCAACATACCGTATTCAGCTGTGATCCAACCTTTACCTTGGCCTTTCATAAAGCGAGGTACACCGGCTTCAACCGTTGCTGTACAAAGTACTTTTGTGTTTCCGAACTCAACCAGCACTGAGCCTTCGGCGTGCATAGTATAGTTACGGGTAAAGGTCACAGGCCTAATTTGATTTGCTGTTCTTTCACTTGGACGCATCCACGTTCCCCTATATTCAAAATTTTCAATATTATAAAGGGTCATGCGCTATCTTGCCACGGACATTTGTGTTAATTCGAGCTATAACTTACTCTCAACAAAAATGATGATTTTGTGACTGGGCAGAAATTGCACTTCAAACTGACCAGCCCTGTGGCTATAATGCCATCGGTTTTAATTTTATGATTTTAGGAATCTTTACATGATCCACAGTATGACCGCCTACGCACGCCGAGAAGTTAAAGGTGAATGGGGCACAGGGGTTTGGGAAATCCGCTCAGTTAATCAGCGTTACCTAGAAACCTTTATCCGAGCACCTGAACAATTTCGCGGTATGGAGCCGGTAATACGCGAACGCCTTCGCAAGCACCTACAACGCGGCAAGGTTGAAGTATTCTTAAAGTTTGCAGCCAACCCAGCCCATGTTGGCGAATTGTCTATCAACGAGACTCTGGCACAACAGTTAATTAAAAGTGCCCAATGGGTTCAGTCGCAAAGCAATGGCGACCAAGCAGTAAGCACCATTAACCCAGTTGATATTTTACGTTGGCCGGGCGTGATGGAAGCCGAAGAAATCGATTTAGACACAGTAAACAGCGAGCTGCTTGCTGGTTTTGATTTACTGGTTGAAGATTTCAAAGCCGCGCGCGCAAGTGAAGGTGAAAATCTTGAAGCCATGATCACGACACGTCTTGATGCCATCATCGAGCAAGTAGCGATTGTTGAAGGTCATATGCCAGAAGTGGCTAAATGGCAGCGCGACAAACTAACCAGCCGTTTAGATGAACTTAAAACAGACATCGACGAAGGCCGCCTTGAGCAAGAACTTATTTACCTTGCGCAAAAACAAGACGTCGCTGAAGAGCTAGACCGTTTAAAGTCTCACGTGAAAGAAACAAACAAAATCCTAAAGAAAGGTGGCGCTTGTGGCCGTCGCTTAGACTTTATGATGCAAGAGTTCAACCGTGAATCAAACACCCTAGCGTCAAAATCAATCAATACTGAGATCACCAATGCAGCGGTTGAACTTAAAGTGTTAATTGAGCAAATGCGCGAGCAAATTCAGAATATTGAATAATATATTGACTCAGTCAAACCTGTACCCAAATTAACAAAAAACCCAGCATTGCTGGGCTTTTTTTTACTTAATGTAAGGCTTAATTCATCTGCCTATGTCTAAGCCATTCAAATGTATCAAGGCCTACTCTTGACAACTGGGCTGCTAACGAATTGACAATAGATTGAGCTACGGGTTGTTTCAACTCACCACACCACTCAAACCCCTCTTCCGATGAATCTTCTTTATATACATGTTTACCATTTTCAGATGAGCCTATCACTGTTTTTGTGTTGCTATCTGGCATAAAGTTAAATGTCCTTATTGTGGTAGCCTTACAAGAAATGCTTAATTTTAGGTGGCTATCTAGATCACTTCTCAAAACATGAGTGAGATTATTATTTCCATCTGCTTCTCTGACTTTTAAAAATGTAAAGCTAGTACTGCACCTAAGTCTCACACTATCACAAACTGGCTGAACACAAACATAATAAGCATTGTCCGATAAGCTTTTAATGACTGTGCCTTGTTTTAGTGATGGTGGCTTGACCGGTTGCGAAGATATACAACGTCTTGTACTTTCAATAGCACATAAATCTAAACTCGGCTTTTCTGATTGCTCTTTGAACGAAAGCTGAATAGCTGAATCTTCGAATCGCCTTGCTGGCTTCTCCATTTTTTCTTTAACTGTTAATGCATTGCTTTCATTCAAAATTGGATCAATATTACCCTCGTCACTTTCTTTAGCTAGTTTTCTTTTTATCTTATTAGTTGTCTGAATTATTCTTTTTCCTTGGGCGACACCGATTTCTTCTAATGTTTTTGATAAATTGTTACCAATTAGTAAGCTTTCTAAATTCTTCGCATTAAGGTTATACGTCTCTTTGCTGCCAAGCTCGATGACAAAACAGCTTTCATCTTCATCTTCTGCTACGAAACTCGGCCAACTCTGAAGGGCTTTTGATGATAAACTTTTCTTTACAAAGTCGTTTATTTGTAATTCTGATTTAAGTTCTTCTGAGATCAAATCAACTGCATAGTCAAAAGCCACGTCATGGGCTTGTTCTCTCATCTTCGGCGAGGATATTAGTCCTAGAACGTGAGAAAGATAAGCCGAATCTAGCGAATTATTAAATCGATGAAGCAAGTTATGGGTATTATCTCTTATAGAGGCTATAGAAGCTAAGGCTGCATTTGATAAAAGTCCTGCAGTTAATTCAGTAAATGACTTAATAAGCTCATCACAAAGTTGCTTCTCTCTGACTACTTTACTTACTACCTCAACTTTCCAGTGACTTAAATAAGGAGCTTCGAAATATATGCTTTTATCTTTTTGTCTGGGGTTAAGGTTTTCTAATCTATTAATTAAAACTTGTTCAACTTTTTCCTTTGCTTCTGCTGTATATATACAAATTAACCGTGTCCTACCAAACTCAGAGATATCACTTTCAGCTAAACACTCTATCGTTTTTACAGCAAAATCTCCGTCATCTCCTGTACTCTTCATTTGCCAATCTAAAATTGTTATGTCTGCATTTTTAGAGCTAGTTACAACTGCATCTAATGATGCATTAGTATCATCAATTACAGGCTTAAAACCGCCACAAACAATACCTAATTCTGCAAATTCATGTGAAAGTTCTTGGTAATGAAGTTCATGTGACAAAGGCCTGCTTGGCTTATTTTCAGCACCTCCAAAATCACCAAATAATCCCTCTTCAGGTACTTTTAATTCTTCATCTGTAGATGCTGTAGCTCTATTGGAAAATTTCAGGTTATCATCAACGGCAACTACTGTTTGTAAAAAGCGACTTGTAATTTTTTGCGATTGTTTAAAAAATTCGGTTTGAGACATCTTATACATTTCCCTATAAATTATTCTTTTTCTTGAATTGGTGAGATGGTGAATTTAGCTCCTGTATTTGGGCTATATGGGGCAAGGGTAATACTAAAACCCTCATCTTCTAATGTTTTCTTAACAACATATAGCCCTACCCCTCGGCCACCCACTTTACGAGAGAATGCAAATTCGAACACATTTTCCTGATCAATGGTTGGTATACCTGGTCCAGTGTCTTGGATAATAAAACCTGTTTCACTGGCATCTAAAGTTAATACTTTTTCACCATTCGATTTGCCAAGCCAATAAACTGCATTGTCAATTAAGTTAATCAATGCCGGGTAGATTGTTGAAGTAAAGCCAAAGATTCTTTGCTCTAAAAACTTATCAGTAATAACTAAGTCAATTTCTTCACTCTCTAAGCGGTCTCCGAAAACGCTTGTAACAAATTCAGAGGCAGCAACTCCTGTAATCATGATCTTCTTTCTGGCTAATCGCTTAGTTAATGGAGTAAAGAGTTTTAAGTATCCATCTAAATGATCAAAACCAATTCTTAGATCGTCATAAATCTCTTTTAATTTATCATTCTGCCTTGCCCACGGAGCCAAACTAAAAAGAGCTTTCCTTATGCCTAGAACATTACTGGTAAACTCATGGTGAATAATTCCTATAGCCATCCCCAAGTGCACCATTTCAGAGTTTTGTTCATTAACTTCTTTTAAATGCTCATATTCAGATTCAAGTATTTCTGTAAGCTTGTTCGATGAGACTATATTTTCTTCATTACCTTCTTTAATTGTTGATAGCTGGTTTGCAATACCTTCTACTCTTTCAAGTACTAATTCTGCTGCTGTTTGAATTCTATGTTCTAAAGAAGCTTTTAATTCATATAGCTCATCTGATGTTTTACTATTAAAACTAACTGATGAAAAATCATGCTTGGCTTGCTCAATTTCACTTCTAGCTAAAGCCCTATTTTTATTAATCTCACTTTTAGTCCATGACTCTAATTCTGATAAAACCTTATTCGCTTTCGAATATACTTCATTTAATTGTTTGCTTTGATATTCAACTTGGTTTTCTAAGGAGTCACTAAACCGAAGCCTCATTCCAGTTCTATTACCAAATTGGTCTTCAAATTCTACTAGACGCTTTTCAATATCCTTTTCAAAAATATTTATTTCGTTTTCAATCTCACGCTTTTTTACTTGATATAAATCACAAGAATCTGTGAGTGCTTTACCAAAGCCTACGCCTGAGGGAAAGGTAATTTTTAAATTACTCTTTAAGGGCTTTAAACCTTCTAATAAAAGACGCTGTACTTCAAAAATAAAATCATCCGTTGACTGCTCTTCTTCTTCAAAGTTTTCAAATCTACTTTGAACTTTTTCTTTTAATTGAGATAAATTATTTAACCAATAGTCATCGTCATACTTTATAAAAAACTTTTGTAACTGCTCTTCCAAATGCTTCTTTTTCACTGACTTTAAATTATTTCTCTTTTTTAATAAGTCGAATGAATCTTGTTGACGACTACGCATTTCTATAAACTGGTCTGATAAATCACCTTTTTCATTAAAAACATCTTTTGCTAACTGAATGAAAAAGTGAATTAATATAGCTCTAAATTGCTTGTAAGCTTTATTTTCAATAAAACCTTCACGGCCTGCTTTTTCATGTAAAGCACTATTTACTTGCTTAGTAATTTCAACACAACCTAACATCCGTCTATATGAGAAAAAATACTCTTTTGCACTTTTACTTCGCCTTTGCTCAAAACCCAAAAAGTCGAAATCAGAGTCACCATAAGGCAACACTCTTATCCCATCCCTGTAAATATAAAGCCCACCAATTTTATTAGTTTTTTGATAAATATCATTAAATACGTTTGGCGGAACCTTTGACTCCCTAGCAGTACCCATTATTACTGCTAAATTAAGTTCAAATTCACCACATAAAACAGGTTTGTTTTTACTTTCAGGCCAAGACAATACATATTCCCTTTCTTCTTGACCATACACCTTTATGGTCCCAGAAAATTGTCCAAACTCATTGAACCGTCCTTTAATATGGTGGTCCGACTGTTCAAACTCTTTTGGAGTAAAAAAAGTTGATTCACTAATCCTGTCTATCACTTCTCCGTCTAGTTTGTGATCTCTAAAACGAGCAAAGATCGGAGGGTTACTGTTTACATCCATTGTATTAGTAAAACCAAGTAATGCTTTCTCTAATCGTGAAGCTCTATCTGTTGCCTTTGAGTTGAAATCATCACCTTCAACTTCTTCATTTAAAATTTCATCAACTGGTGAAATAATAAAATGCGTACCTGAACCATCCTTATCTAGGTGTAATTTTCGCGGTTTAGCATTTGGATTATGCTCTTGTATTTCTTTATCTATTTTTAGATCTAGCTGCTTTAAGCTCGTGTACCAAAGTTCAGGTTCAAAATCGAAAGAATCAATTTGGTTTAAGACATAGTCAATTTTTTCTTGAGAGATTTTATGCGCTAAAGACTTTACATTATCCTTTGCTTGATTAATCAAAGTTGAAAGTTGCTCTTTTGTTAGCATTTCCCCTAATTCAATTTCTATTAGAGGTATATCGATATCTGATAAATCTAGAGCTGGGTATGAGAAAAGGGTCCAATTTATAAAACTAGCAACTAACTTATGGTGTTTATCATCCCGGACAGCTCTTGTCAGTACTAATACCTGAGGGCCAATTGCTGCAATAGAAAGACGACCTATTCCCTTTTCCCCCATGATAGGTCGTAATGTTTTTGCAGTGTGAGTAACTGGCTGAGAAATACTATTTTCATCTATAAATTTACTATCCGTACCTATAGTAAGCCAACGTTCCTCAAACTCAGCCCGAGTCATTCCTAATCCGTCATCTCGAAGAAGTAGAAGTTTCTTTTTTCTTACATAATCAACTTCTACATTATCTGAATAGGCATCATGAGCGTTTTTGAAAAGCTCACTTAACGCGGTAGGAATACCTGCAATTTGCTGTCTACCAAGCATATCTAAAGCTCTTGCTTTAGTTCTTATTTGAGCCATAAACCCCTTTCTCCTTGTTTAACTTAGGCTTCAGAATATTTATTTTATTTTATTTTATTTTATTTTATTTTAATTTTATTTTTCTGAATTTATGTAATGCTATTTCGGCTATTAATTATAGCTTGCGCAATTCTTCTAGAATATTCAGGAGGAACTGCATTACCTATCTGGCGGGCTATTATTTCATTCGTTCTACCATGAAAAATATAACTTTTAGGAAAAGACTGAAGTGTAGCCCCTTCTCTTAAAGATAGTGCTCTATTCTCTTCAGGGTGAACAAATCGACCGTTTGAAACACTAAAAAATTTTGTAGTTATCGTTGGAGCTGGCTTGTTCCACCAAAGTCGACCAAAGGTATCTTTAAAAGATGAATCTTTACCTACAAAACACGGTAATTGTAATTCAGGGTCATTAGCAAAGCCCAAACGATTACCACCGTCTTTCTTAACTTTTTTCAACCTTCTTAGAGTCACATCTTTAAGCCTTGCTACAGAATGCCTAAAAGGTGTTTTATCTTGATGACCCGCCTGAACTTTTGGAAATCCATTCTTTTCACCAATTACATCAGCGACAGTTAATAGTTTAGAAGATTTAATAGGTGATAATTCAAGCTCATTAACTCGGTTAGCAATTAACGTAAAACGCCTACGATTTTGCGGTACACCATACTCACTCGTATTATGAACTTCATAATGCACAACATAATCGTTATCCACTAACCAATCAATAAACTCACCCAGTCCACTCTCTTCCCTTCGATTTAAAACACCAGGCACATTTTCAACAACTACATAACCAGGCGAGAAATACTGAACAAATCTTTCAAATTCACTAAGTAAACTCTTAGACTTTTCTGACTTTTTTTTATCAGTATTTATTAAACTCCAATATTGACAGGGGCTACAGCCAATGAAGACTAAATCATCATCAAATTTGTTAATTTCAAGTTTATGCTCTAATTCAGCCTCTGATAACTCAAAAACATCATAATTTAAGAATTGCGCACCTTTTATATTTGCAAGGTAAGTTTCTTTACATGTTATTTCAAAATCAATCCCAGCAAGGACTTCGATGCCAGCAAGCTGCATTCCATAGCTCATGCCTCCGCCTCCACAGAAGAAGTCTACAGCCTTTAATTTATTTTTAACAACCACCTAAGCAATCCTTTTACTAGCTTTTTTACATTGTAGAAAACAGCTAACTGATATGCAGGTCTTTATCAAACATATCAAAAACTTAAATTTAACAAGATACAACTTATTGTTTTTGTAAATCTCTGGGACTTTCATTAATTCAGATTCAAAATTACTAATAGCAAACTGAGCGCCAATTTACCAAAAAGTGCATTAATCGTAAATCAAAGGTAGAAGAGAAATCCTCTTCAGGTAGAAAAGCACACTAGTCTTAGAGAGTAATTAAACATTTCTAGAAAAAGCCATACACACCTCTACTATCAGTACATTTAAAACTAACCCAATTAAACGGTCATAGTCGTGTAATATGCTAATCGCAAGCTCACCCATCGGGCTACCAGCATTAATAAACAAACTTAAAATTACTTCTAAAAATAATGGTGTCACTACAGCTAAGGTGACTGCAACAGCGCGTGTCATCCATACCTTGTGGGCGGCGATGTTTTTCTTCATGGCAAAAGCAATGGCGATACTGAAACTGACACAAATGGCGATAGCGACAATCACCAAGGATATAAAACGCGTACCTAAGTCTGTTGGTGAAAATACTAGCTGCATCCACACGCCAGATACTGCCATTAAGCACGCAGACACAACGGCCAAACGCCCCATTACTCTGTGCATCTTAGGTCGAGTTATGCGTAATCGAGTTGAGAACTGAGTGGGTAATGAAAAGAAGAAAACAATACCGCTTACACCATGCACCAAAATTGCAGCTGGGAGTTCAAAATAACGGGCATTAATCAAACTTGATGCCTCAGCGATTGCATCTGGGCCGAGTAACACCAGTGCGACAATAAAAATTGCAGGTATAGCGGGCAGGCCAATTAAAAAGAATAACAGGCTGACTACTTTCCAATTACTTGGATTTTTTTTGTGATTACCTGATGATGACGCAGCCTGACAGTTTGGGTCTACTAGCTGTGAGTCTCGTTTATTTTTATTTGCAGTGATTAAGTTCATAACATTGCCTTGTTTGTCGTTTTGCTTAAGACAATCTTGTAATATCAATGCTAGTGTGTCGTTCTGGCCTATTGATTAAGACCATTTTTAAACTTCGCCTAACCAATAGAACACTATAAGAATAAAACTAACCAACTGTAAAGTAAGGATAAAAAAGGATTACTATATGCCAGCCACTGATTTAAATTTACTGGCAATTAATATTGCGACTTTGAGCGTGTTATTCTTTAGCGCAAACTTACTGGTTGTTCGGGCCGACAAAAACCACACTTACTTTCCGCTCGCTTTGAGTTTTATTGGCATCGCGATTGTCATTTGCCAGACAAGTTTAAAAACACTCGCGCCCGCTTTACAGCTTTCAACCTTAACGCTGGCATTACCCGCTTTATTACTGATCGCGCCCTGCTTTTGGCTATATGTAAAAGGCTTAACACACAATGCACCTTGGCGATTTGAAAAAGCCGATGCACGGCATTTAGTTCTACCTGGGCTTGGGTTATTGATTAGCCTTATCACCTTTTTGCTACCCGCTGAGATTCATTACAATCTACTTGGTAAGGGTGACATGGCGATACTCGAACAGACACCAGTGCTGTTTAGAAACTTTATCTACGGATTGCTGATTACTACTTTTGTGCTGGTTTTGGGCTGGATTGCACAGTCGGCGTTTTATCTGATTAAAATCATCAAGCGTCTACAGCACTATAGAAACCAATTGAAACAGGTATTTGCTTCGACCGAAACTAAAGAGATCAGGTGGCTTAGTGGTTTACTGCTGTTTGTAGGCGTTGCTTGGGCTTTCGCTGCAATCAATTTATTACTCGATAATTTGTTTATCGCCAGTGAATTTACACAAGATATCTTTCAATTTGTTTTGCTCATTAAGGTTTGCTTTGTTGCTACTTGGGGGTTGAGACAAAAACCAGGCTTTGAAGAGCTATTCTCTACCGAGTCGGTCGATTTTGAACATCAAGCGTCTCTAGCTGTGGATAATGAAAACAGCCAAGTTAAACAATCTGAAAATGTTTCTTCTGAGAAATATAAACGCTCTGCACTCACTGCTAAGATGGCAGAAAGCATCGCACAGAAAATAGAGAATGCGATGACCTCGGAGCAGCTTTATTTAGATGCAAACCTCTCTTTACCAAAACTTGCCAAACACATCCACACGTCGCCTAACTATATTTCGCAAACACTAAATGAAACCTTAGCGACTCACTTTTTTGATTATGTGAATCATAAACGCATTGTGGCTGCACAAAAGCTGCTATTAGAGTCAGAACTAACGGTTTTAGATATTGCCATGCAAGTAGGCTTTAATTCTAAATCAGCGTTTTATAGTGCATTCAAAAAACATACTCAATTAACACCAAGTCAATTCAAGCAACAGTCAAAATAAACACTTAACTAAATTAGACGCAAAGATACCTGCGGTGTGCAATAGACTGAAAGTTGCGTTCAGATACCGCCTAATGGAAATTTAAAATAAATTATTTTATAAAAAAACTATTTAACTCCCCTCAACAGTACCCAATAAGAAAACACATTAAGACTGCATATTTCAATAGTTGGATAATGCTAAAAGTTAATTTGACAGATAATAAATAATCATAACTGCGCACTTACTCTCGCAATATTTACATTATTGCAGGCCTCTTTGAGTAAAAATAAAACAGTCCGTTCAACTATAAGAAACAATAATTATTTTTATTCGACAAAAGTATAATGCCCTCACCCCACATGCTTATAGAATAGTTAACCTGCTGTTTAGCATAAAAATTCTTAACTTTTTCGGCAACTCTAAATGATTTTTGAGTTTTTTCGATTAACGCAGTTAAAAAGCAAAAGTCCCTATTTTTTATACTGTTATTTTTCGTATTTTTTATTGCTAAGATGCCCGCGTTTTTTACTTACAGAATTAGGAAGGACTTAGGATGAAGTTAAAAAATACCTTTATCGCTTTTTGTGCCACAGCCAGTTTAGTGGCCTGTAATAGTATTTCTTCAAACTCAACACCGCTTTCTGCAGTCGCTCTAAGCGCTGAGCAAACTGCTACCACTGTGGTATTTATTCATGGCGCACATTTGCGAGGCTCTGCTTGGCAGCCTGTTGCAACTGAACTTGAAAGTGCACACGTTACATCACATATTCTAGATTTACCCGGTCGTGATAATACTGTTACGCCATCAAGCATTACCTTAAACCACGCGGCAAAGGCACTGTGTGAGCGAACTAATGCGCTACCACAGCCTCAAGTTTGGGTTATGCACAGTCAAGGTGGCGCGGTTGCTCACGAAGCGCTCGCATCATGCAATAAGGCTGAGATCAGTAACTTAATCTATGTCAGTGCCGTTGCGCCTATCGAAGGCGCTAAACCTTTTGCACTGCTAAACAAAGACGATGAAGATAACTATTTCAAAGGGGTCACCTATGAAGACGGCTGGATGAAAATCACCAACCAAGCTGAATATGTTGCGTCATTTACCAACACCCAATCTCAGCCTCTTAAGGCAAAAGTTTGGTCACAATCTGTCGATGAACCTGCTGTCACGGGCGAAGGCAAAGTGTACTTAAAAAAAACTAAGTTAGACACAATTCCAAAAGCCTATGTGTTTGCGAAAGAAGATAAAATCATCTCTTATGCGACACAACAAAAGATTGCTCAATCTATAGGTGCGACAAAAACCTACAGTATTACGTCTGGTCATTTGCCTATGATCACGCAACCTGTGGCTTTGGCAGATGCGATTAAATCAGCGTTAACACTTTAATTTTAAAATAAACTTAATCAATCGTTAAAAGGACTTTTTAATGATGAATAATACTCTTGCCCATAGCGGCAAGCCTATGGCGCTATTGAAAAGTGTCAGGGCACTTGCTGCCCACAGTTTACCTAAAACGCCTTCTGTTACTATTGTGGGTGGTGGTATTGCGGGATTAACCAGCGCCTACGAGTTACTAAGACTCGGTGCAAAAGTGACCATCATTGAGGCTGATCCTGGCCATATCGGTGGTCGTGTCAGAACCTTACGAGAATCTGATACGCTTTATGCCGAATTAGGCGCAATGCGTATTCCAACACATCATCAGCTATCACGTCATTACATCGCTGAAATGGGCTTAAAGTTAAGACCATTTGTACAGGATAATGCCAGAGCCCACGCGATGATCCGCGGCCAAAAAGTCGCTCGGAGTGCTGCAGGCTTCGAACGCTTAAAACAGGCCTTCGATCTGACCCCTAAAGAGCGCAACATGAGCGTAGATGATATGTGGGATCTTGCCGTCACTGAAGTACTCAATGCTTTATCGGATAAAGAAAAACAGTCCCTATATGACAAAGAATTAAGTACTGACAGACTGAAAACGCTCGATGCTATGTCGCTAAAAGATGCCTTTAAACAAGCGGGATTAAGCTCAGAAGCCCTGGAGTATGTCTCGTCAATTTATGGGGTTTCAACCTTGCTACATACTGCTTTTTCAGAGCACTTGCGCGAGCAACTTGAGCGAGTTTGGTTTGAAGGTTTTGACGAAATCGTCGGCGGTACAGATTTACTCGCACAACGTCTTTATCAAAAGATCTCGGGTAAGGTTAATTTTCTGGCGGGTGCCAAAGTCGTCGATATTAACAATCAAGCCGATAAAGTATCTGTGTGTTACCAGTCCAGAGATAGAAACAAACACACGATAGAATCTGATTATGCGATTTGTACGCTGCCTTTTGGTGTATTGGGCAAAATCGACTTTCATAACAGCATAAACCCAAAGAAAGCGCGCGCATTTGCACAAGTGCACTATGATTCAGCCACTAAAGTGTTGATCAGAACAAAAAATCGTTTTTGGGAGCTTAAAGAAGGGATCTATGGTGGTAGCACCATCTATGATGTCGGCCTAGGACACACTTGGTATCCAGCCGATAATGCAATCGCCAAAGATACTTTGGTATCAAACTCGGCAAGTTACCTACTCGCCTCTTATACCTGGGGGCAACACGCACGTCGTGTTGATACGCTCAATAACTTCGAGCTTAAAGAGCTGATTTATACCGAGCTGAAAAAAGTACACCCCTATATCACACGTGATGACATTTTAAGTGTCTTGCGATGGAGCTGGAGTAACCATACTCACTCCGCAGGTGCCTATGCTTTTTTCAACCCCAGAGATCATCAAGATTATTATGCACTCATGCGTGAACCTGAGCAGCGCTTATGCTTCGCGGGTGAGCATTGCTCTGTCTATCACTCTTGGATCCAAGGCGCGTTAGTCTCAGCGCTTGAGGCCGTGCAATACATTCACAAACACGCTTAAATTTTTTACCTATTAAAGTAGTAAGCCAAAGATAAGTTTTGGTAATAAGGAAATATCATGTCTTATACAGTCGCTGAGTTTATTACACTCAGACTTAAACAATTAGGGTGTCACCATGTTTTTGGTGTGCCGGGTACATCATGTTCAGATTTTATCGACAGCTTAGTTGCCGATCCTGACATGCACTTCATCAATACCGTTAATGAACTTGAAGCAGGTTATGCCGCCGACGGATATGGCCGACAAGGCGCCTTAGGTGCTGTTTCAGTTGCGTATGGTGTTGGTACGTTAAGTATGGCCAACGGCATTGCCAGTGCATTAACAGAGCGCGTGCCTCTGGCGGTGATCAACGGCGGTCCAACCGATAAAGACTTAAGCCTTGAGGCCGAATACGATGTGTTATTCTCGCACTCAACGGGGTTTGGTAAAACCGATTTACACGTGTTCAAAGAGCTGACGCTCGCCGCAGAAGAGATCCGTGAATTAGACGGTGCTGCAGATAGAATAGATGCTTTGCTGATCACTGCGTTAGAGCAATCTGGTCCTGTCTATATCGAGATCCCTCAAGATTTGTGGAAAAAGCCGATTGGTCACTTCTCTGCTAACTTAAGTTACTCTGCAAAACGCCACACTGCGGGTAAACAACAGTTTGTCCGTGCCCTCGAAGACAGGCTAGCGCATGCTCAAAAGCCTGTGGTGTTATTAGGAGCTGAACTAGTTAGATTTGGTCTAATTGATGAGGCAATGCAATTTGTTGAATCTCAGGGACTGCCTTTCTATACCACCTTGCTGTCTAAGTCTTTAGTAAGTGAATCACACCCTCTGTTTTGCGGTGTGTATGACAGTGATTTAGCTCCTTCAACCATAACACAGGGTGTTGAATCATCTGACTGTGTGATTGCACTTGGTTGCTTGTTTGGCATTGATCACCGTTATATGGTTATCTCACTGAAAGAAAAGCTGATCCGTGTGGCATTTAATAAAGCCATGGTAGGCAGTCATGTATTGCCAAAACTCTCTTTGGGCGCAGCAATAGAAGCCATTAATACGTTGCCACCCCTTAACTCACAAGGTAACACCGTACCCAGTGTCGCCGGATTAAGTTATCAGCAACGCCGAGAGCAATGGCAAAGCAAATTTGCCAGCGATCCATATTCAGGCACTTTGGGGCATGATGGAATTTTTGCTGCCATCGGGGATTTCTTAAATACTACCCATGCGCCATATTACATTAGTTTAGATACCTGTTTGGCAAGCTTCCCAGGCGCGGATATACCTGTGACCGATACACAGTGCTTCTTAGCTAACCCGATTTGGCTTTCAATTGGTCAGGGCACTCCCGCCGCCATTGGTAGTTATTTTGCAACGGGTAAACGACCGCTTATTGTGACTGGTGACGGTGGATTCCAAATGGTGTCACAGGCATTCTCATCGTTTGTACAAAACAATATCCCAGCCATTATTGTCATTGTTGATAATGGCTCATATGCTATAGAGCAGTTCTTAATTGACGGTTCGTTCTTTACTGAGCCTGGTAAAGCACCGTTAGATTACGTGATGCTCAATGGTTGGAAGTACGAAAATATGCCGCATGTATACAACGGCGGCATTGGCCTTCGAGTCAATACCTATGAAGATCTACTCGGTGCACTGCAGCATGCACATGCCCGCGATGATCAACCTTGTGTGATTGCAGCACAGATCCCAATGAAAGATCTCCCAGCTGAAAACCGTGCCTTTTTAGGTATTTAATCAAAACCGGCCGGTAAAACATCATACCGGCCACGTTAACACAAGGGTAAAAGGATGACATTGTCGCGACGCGCTTTTTTAAAAAGCGGTTTTGCTGCTGCCGGATTAACTAGCCTTGATACGTTTGCTTCGCCTTGGATAAGGGCCTTGCTCAATGAATCAAATAGCTACCATGCGTTGTATTTAAATAAGTATTTATTTAATGACTTAAAGGCGTTATTAGCAAAGCAACTGCACTTATATCAAGATGCTGAAATACACACTCAAGCATTAAAGTGTGTGGTAAATATGCAAGATGAAGCGCTGATATACCAACGTTTGTCGGCTATTTTAGCCAGCAGTAACCTCAATATACAGTTGCTTAATATGCATCGTTTGCAAGATCAGCAAGTGCGCTTCAGCCAATATTTGGCAGAGTTAATTCAGCATCAACGTTTCTCTGGGTATATCAGCTTTGGCCTGCCCAATAGTGAGTTTGATCCAATCAATCACTTGCCATTTTTTAATGGTGCAACTTATACCATGACGCACACCTTAAGCGAGCAATATACACCATTGCCACGAGCAGATTTCACTGGCGTGATTCATCCAATAGAGCTATTCACTCAAGCAAGTCATATAAATGCACCTAAGGCTGAATTAGCCGCTATTTATAATGGCCCTCACAGCTATTCAAGCAATGAGTTTACTCACATGATGCTCAATATAAAGCAGCACATGCCCTCTGGTGGCAAGTTAATAATGCCGATATTCGACGTGCAACATACCGCACAAAAACATCTGGTCTCGGTATTTAATGACTGGCAAAACTTGCTACATGGCCGCTCGTGGCTGAGCGCGCAAACGCAAAGAAATAGACTGCAATCTTTAGACGCATGGCATAGAGAAATGGCGGTCTATGGCTACAAAGTGCATAAGGTTATTCCGCTCGAAGAAAATACTATGCTGCCGGAATATCTCAGTATTTACGAAAAGGTTTAAATATTATGGAACCATCAAATAACAAAGGACTATCAAGACGTGCTTTCTTAAAAGGCACCGGTGCAGGAATGGGATTGTTAGCCAGCAGTATGCCCAGCTTTGCACTCGACAACGTGTTTAACAATCACAATGGCGCGGTTGCCACCGCACAATTAAAAAATGCAGGGCTATTGGAGCAAGCACAAACTAACATGCTCTTCAACCAGTTAACGAGTGCACTTAATTTCAAACAATCTGAAACAGATAAAGTACTCATTATCTTAGGGCAAGTGAATGAAAAAGCATTCCCCTATAGTGTTGATCATAAGTTAGTAAGCGCTTGTTTAACACGCTTGCAATCAAAAGGCGTCAACAGAAAACGCATTACTATTGCCTATCGTGCGCCAGAGGGGCTAGCGAGTAATTCGCCACTGCTTAAAGCAATTGCAGATCCTAAAACAGATAAGCAGTTTCATAAAGCGCAACTTGTAAATGTTGCTAATAATCGTGACTGGTCGACTCTGACTATGCCCAAAGCATTACCAGATTTAAAAGTACTGGCGCAGGCAAGGCAAGCCGATCATATTCTATTTTTAGATCAGCTTACTGATAAAAAGGGAGTGATACATTCCCCGCAAAATGGATTAGCTAACGTTTTATTTGAATCACAGTCTGTAGAGAAATATCGTAATCGGCTTGATGACTTATTTGCGATGCGCGACATACAAGAAACCATCTCAAATAAGGTACGTTTACTCGCTTACAATGCCTCACGATTTATTGCGCATTCTCCTGAATCAGGTGTACACATGCATCATGTCCACCCGGGTATGCTGGCTATCTCAAATGATATTACAAGCCATCAATTATTCGCTGAAAACTACTTACATAGTGTATTGAATAACACGCCTAAACTCAGACATAGCGCGCAAACACTTAATTGGTTTCAATCTGGCGTGAGTCGTGACCCTATGACCATTGAGCAAATAGAAAAGACCATGCAAAAATCTGGAGTGGTGCTGAATAAAATACAGTTGGTATAGATCATCATTTATTACGACAATATCTAGCTCTGAGCAGCTTTTTTTCGGGCTAAAGCCGCGACCTACAGGTCAAATTAATATGTACATGTAGGTCGTCATTTATGGCGACAAGGGTTTTGCTCTGAGCTGCTTTTGTCAGGCTAAAGCCAAGACCTACAGTTCAAATTAATATGTACGATGTAGGTCGTCATTTATGGCGACAGAATTTTTTTGCTCTGAGCTGCTTTTGTCGGGTAAAGCCCCGACCTACCACACAGTCAGATTGTAGGCGCGATTTTACATCGCGCTTTTTTATGACAAACCGAGACTTTGCCTCACTTGTAACATTTGTTGCTGTAACTTCGACTGGATCTCACTCACTTGCTGGCTCGAACTATTTACTTGGTCTTTCATACTCAACATAGCTTGACTGAAATCATCCACCAAACCACTTTGCTGTTGAGCAAGCTCCATAGCATGGCTCGCTACTTGGTTAGCGGTTTGCGCACTTTCTGCAACCCCTTCAGAATTACGTTTTAACTCTTGCGCATGTTCAGTCTGCGCTTGCGCATCTTGTGATAACGCGCCCATTTGCTCAGATACTTTCTTAGAGTTTTCACCCAAGGTGTTTAACTGCTGATGAATGTCAGACAATGAATCTTGCGTTTGTTGCGCTAGCTTTCTCACTTCATCGGCAACAACGGCAAACCCACGGCCATGCTCACCCGCTCGCGCCGATTCTATGGCTGCATTTAATGCTAATAAATTAGTTTGCTCCGCAATGGTACGGATCATTTCAACCACAGTACCTACGTCTGAAACCCCCTTTAATAATTCATTTAAGCTATCTTGCCCTTGCTCTACACGCTGCTCTGTTGAAGAGCTCGCCTCTAGCATGGCATCGGCAAATTGCACACTGTGTGACATGGCTTCAAAGGTACTATTGGCATTATCAGATACCTGAGTATTAATATCGTTGGCTTGCTCGCCTAAATCTCTAATATTGTGCAATAGCCCCTGAGTTTGCTCGACTTGATTATAAGTGTTCTCAGATTGCTGACTGATCTGTGACAGGCTTTCGCTCATCTGGGCCATAAACTCATTTACTAATGTCAGCATTTCTTGGCGCTCTTGTGCTTCGAGTTGTTGACGCTGAATGAGCTGATTAAAGTAACCGGCTATCTCACCCACTTCCGTATCTGGGTTTTTACTATGAATTTGTTTCATTTCATTTGAATTGATCAAATCAGCAAAACCATCTCTGAGTTGTCGCAATGGATTAAGCACTTGGTTTAGCTGCACAAAGTAAACACCTGCAGCAAGTAAAATTAACAACCCGATTGCCACACTGAATAAAACCAAAACATTCAATTTTAAATCGTCTTGGCTAACTTTTAAGTCACTTTCAGCCGATAGCACAATATCGATAATCGTCTGAATATCTGCTCGAAGTGCTTTTGTACCCGCTTGTCTTGATTGTGATTGCGCAAAGGTGTTTTGTACGTCTTTACCAAAACGATTCGCCCAACTAGAAAGCTCTGATTTGATTTCATCGGCTAAGTCTTCTACTTCTTCGCCAAAAAACAATGCATCTTCATCGACTTCACTCATAACCCCTAGGTTTTCTAAACGCTCGATTTTATTGGCGATAGATTGCAAAGTCGAAATAGTGTTTTGTAGGCTCGTTTGCGTATTTGCATCCGGGTTAATTGATAAGTGATAGGTAAAAATACTCAGTTGGTTTACAGCTTGGAAGTAATCAGACGCTAACTCGTAATATTGTTTTTTGACAGGGCTGTCATCTGCTTTAGATGCATAACTAATTAAAGATGATGCTGAACCACTCATTTGTCTCAGGGCATTATCGAGTAGTGCCATTTCATTGCCAGACAATTTACCAATCGCACGATACTTTCCGTTAATATCAGCATCTAATGCATCTAGCTTATTGCCCATGGTCGCAGCTAATTCATCAGGTAATTGACCAATATAGGCTTGTTTGAGCTTGTTGATAATGTCTGAAGACTCTGTCAAATACTGACTATCTCCGCTGCTAAGATAGCTTTCAATGCTACCTGATAGCTCCACCAGCACAGTATTTTTGAGTTGGTTATATCCTGTGTTCTGCTGATCTAGTGTATTTAATAAATTCGACGCCCAAAACAACACGCCAGCTAAAAATAAACTTGCCGACGTTAGCAAAATTGCTAGCCATCGAGTAAAAGCAGAAACACGCATAACACCCCCTTTGTTTCAAATTTCGGCGCTAGCGTATTACCCTTTTATGACAGTTTGATGTAATTTGTTCAACAAGAGAGCGAACTAAGTAAAAAGCATACTTTTTACTTATCCCTATATAGAATGAAAACTCTATTTCATTGCTGCTTTTACGTATACATCAAAACGGTTTTTCTTAGTGGTGATTTGCATACTCGGCTTTTGCTCATCGAGGAATGGCGCGTAGTCAGGGCGTTTCACAGCAACGCGTTTACTCGCCAATTGCATAGCAAAGGATAGTAATGCATCTGCATCGTGATCGTCTCCCACTAAAGATTGGAACACACGCATTTCTTTTTTCACCAGTGCCGACTTTTCTCTATGTGGAAACATAGGATCAAGATAAACCACATCAGGTTTAACTTCTGTGCTATTTAATAAGTCATGGCTAGAACCAAACGCCATATCCACTTGCGCCTTCATCCACTCACCTATTTCATTATCTTGGTAAGCGCGCTGAAGACCATCATAAAGTAATGCTGCAACCACAGGGTGACGTTCATGCATGGTCACTTTGCAACCTAGCGCAGCTAATACAAAGGCATCTCGACCTAAACCTGCAGTCGCATCAAGTACATGCGGTATCGCACCTTTATTTAGCCCCACAGCTTTAGCAATTGCTTGACCTTTGCCACCGCCAAATTTGCGTCGGTGTGCACTGGCTCCAGTTACAAAGTCAACTCGAATGGCACCTAATTTTGGTTCATCACTTTTGAATAACTGCAATCCATGCTCATCAAATTGCAACTTAAACAAGCTTTTATTTGGCACATCATTGGCATTACACTGCTCGGCCCATTTGGCTAATTCAAAGCGTTTTTCGATTTCATCAAGATAAGGACGATTTTCAGGATAGGGGGTATGGATTAGCAAGGGCAAACTCCTTATAGAACAGCTTGCCCATTATAACGTTGAAACGTTTATTTATACCAACCTTCAATAATACTTAATTAATAGAAGCGGGTTAGAAAAGCTCAATATCATCTTGAGAGGCAACTTGATCTTCACTCCAAGGCTGACTCAACTTATTAAGACTGGTATGCAGTGCTTCTCGCGTTTCAGTGATCAAAGCGAGTTTTTGTTTGATGACATCAATCTCTTCGTTCATAAAAGCAAAATGTTGTGAAAATGCTTTTAGTTGCTCTGTATTTTCGATTTGTGCAGACTGCAATAACTGCTCAAAGTTTTCAGATTGCGTGCTGTGATGCATATCTAAAAATACCAATTGTTGTGCTATGTCATCACATACCTGACCTATGTGCGCTACTTGCTCGATTGCTTGCTCACTCTCTTCCATATCTTGAATTTTGGCATTCGTCGCCTCCAAAATATGTGGCAGCAAGTCTTTGTAACGACCGTACATACCAGGATCTTCGGTCGGCATATTTTTGATCAGCAAAGAGACTTTAGGGTAGTTAATAATGGTACGACGACCAAAGTCGACAAAACGACTACCTTCACGATTTTGCTCTAATAGTTCTTGCTCAATAGGCTGAATAGCACCTTCAGCAGATTTAAACACCTCACCTTGTTGATGCCAAAATGCGACCGCGACTTCTAGCTGTAAAGGCACAAAGAACTCGAAGAAAAAACTCGACAAACTTTCTAGATCATGGGCGTGATACGACTGACCAACATAGCGCATAATCCGACCCATATCGCCGGAGTCTGTCATGGCGATTTCAGCAGTTATCTGCGCTTGCTCCATATCTTGTTTAAGACGCTGAGACACTTGGCGATAGTCATCAAGTACATTGATTCTGGCAAGCAACTCTTCTCGGTTAAAAGGTTTTACTATGTAGTCTGCAGCACCAGAGTTATAACCACGCATACGCTCAGAGATATCTGTGCGAGAAGAAAGAAACATCACTGGAATTTCTTTGGTTTGTGACGCTTTTTTTAGCTTTTCACATACTTCAAAGCCGTTCATGCCAGGCATTTCTACATCAAGAAGAATAATATCGGGTTGATATTTAAGGGCTAACCGCAATCCTTCATCACCATTTTTAGCTCGGATCAATTTACAGCTTTCAGCCAACGCGTCTTCGATGATCTTATGCACTAACTTGTCGTCATCGATAGCCAGCACCAGTCTGCTCATACCATTTCCCTTAATAAATCATGTCTTTAAATAGCATAGCTGGAGATGATAATTTTGCGAACCCCAAAAAGCATAAAAGCGCCCGAAGACGCTTTTATTTTTATAACTACATCAAACTCTGAGTAATTATTATGCAATTTTTAGTTAGCAGGTTACCCCGCGCTAGTGATTTCGGTAGCACCGACTTATCGTGCAAAATATACGTTGCGAAGCAAGGTTACTTTTGCGCAAGGTGAAATGAGCAATTTTAGCAACTGCAATGGGATACTCAACCTGTTGGTTTGTAGGCGCTGGTTTACCCCGCGCTTTTAAAATCATGCGTGACATAAAGTCACCGCCTACAAAAGGTCTAAACAAGCGCAAGGTATACCCCACGCTACAAAATTTTACGCTATTCCACTGTGACGAAGCAACGCATCCACTTGCGGCTCTCGTCCTCTAAAGCGTTTGAACAATTCCATTGGCGCTTCTGAACCACCTTTTTCTAGAATATTCTGCATAAAGTCTTGTCCAGTTTGTGAGTTAAACACGCCCTCTTCTTCAAAACGAGAGAATGCGTCTGCCGATAAAACTTCTGCCCATTTGTAAGAGTAATAACCCGCGCTATAGCCACCTGCGAAAATATGACTAAAGCCATGTTGGAAACGGTTAAACTCAGGTGCTTTAACCACGGCTGTACGCTTACGTACTTCATTTAAAATAGACTGAATTTGACAATCTTCTTCGGCCTTATAATCAGCATGAATGTGGAAGTCGAATAAACTAAACTCTAACTGACGAAGCATCTGCATTGCTGATTGGAAGTTTTTAGCAGCCAATAATTTATCAAGTAACTCTTTAGGCAATGACTCACCAGTTTCAAAGTGACCCGAGATAAAGCTCAGCGCCTCTTCTTCGTAGCACCAGTTTTCTAAAAATTGACTTGGTAGCTCTACAGCATCCCACGCCACCCCATTAATACCCGCCACCGCTGAAGCGTCGATTTGCGTCAACATGTGGTGAATGCCATGACCGAACTCGTGGAATAAAGTGGTCACCTCGTTGTGGGTGAACAAGGCCGGCTTGTCGCCAACAGCTTTATTGAAGTTACATACTAAATACGCCACCGGTGTTTGCAACTTACCATTGGCGCGAATTTTACGACCCATACAGTCATCCATCCACGCACCACCGCGTTTGTGCTCGCGCGCATACAAATCTAGGTAGAAGTGACCACGAAGTTCATCGTTTTTATCGTGCACAGCAAAGAAACGAACATCTTCATGATAAGTATCAAAATCAAAAAGCTCAGTAACTTTAATGCCAAATAGCTTATTAACTGTGGTGAACAAGCCTTTTAATACTGTATCTGCCGGGAAGTATGGACGTAACTGTTCGTCTGAAATGGCATACTTAGCTTGCTTTAACTTCTCACCAAAGTAACCGTAATCCCAGGCTTGTAAATCTGTCATTTGATATTCAGACTCAGCAAATGCTTGTAGCTCTTTTAACTCTTGTTCAGCTTGTGGTTTAGACTTAGCCGCTAAATCATTTAAAAACTCAAAAACCTGCGCCGGACTCTCGGCCATTTTTGTTGCCAATGATTTATCTGCAAAGCTGTCAAAACCTAGTAGATGTGCTAATTCATGACGTAACTTTAGCTCTTCAGCCATGATCTCAGAGTTATCAAACTCACCCGCATTCGGGCCTTGTTCTGAGGCGCGAGTACTAAATGCGCGATACATTTTTTCACGTAACTCGCGGTTATCAGCGTAAGTCATCACAGGAAGGTAAGACGGTATATCTAAAGTAAACACCCAGCCTTCAAGTTCTTTGCTTTGTGCCGTATGCGCCGCTAACGCAATTGCCGACTCAGGCAATCCCGCAAGTTCGCTTTCATCTGTAATATGCTTTTGCCATGCTTGCGTTGCATCCATGACATTATTACCAAACTTTGCCGCAAGCTCTGATAGGCGCGCTGAAATTTCGCCATAACGCTTTTGTTTATCACTATCTAAAGCGATACCCGACAAAGTGAAATCACGTAGCGCATTATTAATTGAGGTCTGCTGAGCAATGCTCAGTGATACAAATTCTTCTGAGTCTTTTAACGCTTTATAGGCTTCATATAAACCTTGATGCTGACCCACATAGGTTGAGTATTCTGAAATAAGCGGTAAACACTCATCATAGGCTTTGCGTAAATCTTCAGAGTTAACTACTGAGTGCATATGCGATACTGGCGACCACATACGAGAAAGCTTGTCATCCGCCTCTTCAAGTGGCACTACCAGCCCTTGCCAAGTGAATGCTTGTTGTGCCAATACTTCGTCGATGGTTTTACGACAATGTTCAATTGCAGCTTTTAATGCTGACACTACATGCTCTGGTTGAATTTTCGAAAATGGAGGCAAACCTTCAAGACCGATCAGTGGGTTACTCATAAATGCTCTTTCCTTTAATCTGTTCTTATAAAATATGCGCTTTCGTCATATATTTACCGTATTAGCATTGAAATTGGGGCAAATGCCGCAATTACAAGTTAGACTGAAATATTCTTGATACTTCGCCTTTCTATTACTGAAAGCTTAGAACATAAAACCAATTTTTAAGGAGTTTTTATGGCTCAACATTTTGATTATATTGCCATTGGTGGTGGTAGCGGTGGTATTGCATCGGCTAACCGTGCGGCAATGCGTGGCGCAAAAGTCGCTTTAATTGAAGCTAAACACATGGGCGGTACTTGTGTAAATGTGGGTTGTGTACCAAAAAAAGTGATGTGGCACGGTGCACAAGTCGCTGAAGCAATTAAGCTTTACGCACCAGATTACGGCTTTGATGTTGAACTTAAAAACTTCGATTGGGCTAAGTTAGTTGAAAGCCGCGAAGCCTATATTGGCCGTATTCATAAAGGCTACGAAGGTTATTTAGCAAAAAACGGCGTCACCGTGATCAACGGCTTTGCTAAATTCGTTGATAACAAAACCATCGAAGTGAACGGTGAGCATTATACTGCTGATCATATCTCTATAGCAGTAGGTGGTCGCCCTTCTGTTCCGAATATTCCAGGCGCCGAGTACGGTATCGACTCAAACGGCTTTTTCGAATTAGATGAGCAGCCACGTCGCGTTGCTGTAATTGGCGCAGGTTACATTGCTGTAGAGCTTGCTGGTGTGCTAAGCAGCCTAGGTACTGAGACCCACCTATTTGTTCGTAAACATGCACCACTTCGTAGCTTCGACCCTTTAGTTGTTGAAACACTCACTGAAGTGATGGAAAAAGAAGGCCCTACACTTCATACCAACGCCACACCAAAAGCGCTGACAAAAGAAACTGATGGCTCTGTGACCTTGCATTTAGAAAATGGCGACACTCATACGGTTGACCAAGTTATTTGGGCGATTGGTCGTGAGCCCGTGACTGATTTAATTAATCTACAAGCTACTGATGTTGAAACCAATGAGCGTGGTTTTATTAAAACCGATGAATACCAAAACACCTCTGTACCGGGGATCTATGCACTGGGCGACATTATGGAAGGCGGTATTGAACTGACGCCTGTAGCCGTCAAAGCTGGTCGTATGTTGGCTGAGCGTTTATTTAACCCAGAATTGCCTAATGCCAAAATGGATTATGAACTAGTACCTACCGTGGTATTCAGTCACCCGCCAATCGGCACAATTGGTTTAACTGAACCTCAAGCTATTGAGCAATATGGTGAAGAGCAGGTAAAAGTGTACACATCTACGTTTGCAGCTATGTATACCGCTGTGACGCAGCACCGCCAGCCTTGTAAAATGAAACTTGTTTGTGCAGGTGAAGATGAGAAAATCGTCGGTTTACACGGTATTGGTTTTGCGGTTGACGAAATGATCCAAGGTTTTGCTGTGGCAATGAAGATGGGCGCAACAAAAGCAGATTTTGATTCTGTAGTGGCGATACACCCAACGGGTTCTGAAGAGTTTGTTACTATGAGATAGGCACTGCCAATCATTCATCCATGAAGCCCCCCGGCTCGACGTCCTTTGCCTCGCGTTCGAGCCTAAAAACTTTCGCTATAGTGGATAAAAGCGCTGGGTAAACCAGCGCCTACAAATTCACCCGCAAGCCTTTCCCTCGCTAACTTTACTCTCGAAAACCCGCCAACTTTTAATTCGTAAATCGAAAGCTAAACTTAACCCGTCCCCCATGTCTTGTGTTCATTCCTGAGCTACCTACTCTCTATTATTAAGAAAGTTGATATCAATTAATCTTTCATATTTTTTTAACTGAAAGTTTTTATGCGACACCGATGAAGCTGCTAGAATACGCGTAACTTTTCTGCTCTCAATACAACAAGGTTTTCATAGATGAAAAAACGTATTGCTTTAGCACTTATTGCAAGTGCAACTTCTGCGGCAGTGTCGGCTGCTGATACTCGTTCACAAGGTATGGGTAATGTAGGTGTCGCTTCTGCTGACTACTTATCTTCTGTATTAATCAACCCTGCTCTAATCAACCGTCACTCAGATGATACTGATGATTTCGGCTTAATCTTACCTTCTGCCAACGTATTTGTTCGTGACGAGCAAGAGTTGCGTGACCATATCGATACTTTCCAAGATAGCTTTGACGCGCTTTCAGACTTATTAGAACAAGCTGAGTCTGGTGGTAATGTTACCGTTGAGCAGCTAGATAGAGCACGTAAACAACTATCATCTGATTTAGAAATGTTAAATGGTGGTATTAATATTGAAGCAAATCTAGCATTAGCTCTTGCATCTCCAAGCCGTATTGGTGGTTTTGCGCTTTATGCAAACACTGATATTGATGCAAACGCAAACCTATTTATTTCTGGTGATGATGTAAATGTAATTGCAAATGCACAAACGCCTGAAGAGCTAGAAGAGCTAAATTCACGTATGCAAGTTGTGGGTGCTGCAATCAGTGAAATCGGTTTTGCTTATGCCAACCAATTCACATTGTCTGATAAACAGGTTTATTGGAGTATCACGCCAAAGTTCCAACAAGTTGATTCATTCAACTACGTATCAAAAGTGAATGACTTTGACGAAGACGACTTTGATGCCAATGACTACACAAAAACTGAAAATAATTTTAACTTTGACATTGGTTTAGCAACAGAGCTAACTGAAAGAGTTACAGTGGGTTTCGTGGCTAAAAACCTCATCGAAAATGACTACGACTCTGTAACAAGCCAAGGTATCACGCCTTCTTACAAAGTTGGGCCTGAGTATATTGCTGGTATCTCTTACAACGGTGACATCGTTACCCTTGCTGCTGATGTTGATTTAACCGCACCTCAACATTCAAACCTAACTGAAGAAAGCCAATTCGCACGTCTTGGTTTAGAGTTAAATGCGTTTGACTGGGTACAAATTCGTGCTGGTTACCGTCACGATTTCAATGGTGATAAAGAAGACAGCTACAGTGTTGGCTTTGGATTAAGCCCATTTGGCGTTGTACGCTTAGACTTAATGGCACAAACATCTGGTGAGAATGACATAGGCGCTGGTTTACAGCTTAGCTTCACGTTGTAATCACTTTGAATGTGGGCATGACATCTTCATTGTGCTCACAGTTTTACTTTCCCCCCGGCTTCATTTTCCTCCCTGCTTGCGACTTTAGCTATCACCCAAACCTTTGATCTTACACACTTGACTAATGTCTTACTTTTAAGCAATCTGGAGGTAGTTAAAACAAATTTAACTAACCAAAAGTATTAGGTTTTCGCTTTATAAGGTGGATAACGTGTTTAAACTTGCACATAATGGCAAAATTTTAATGGACATCGCTCAAGCCGCGCCTCCGAGCGAAGGCTTTATTCTTGATGCCTTAAAACAGTCGCCGTTTGCGCAATGTGAAGTCGATCACGAGAGTATTAAAGCGTATTTTAAAGGCGATCAAACAGAAAAGATTTTAGCGGTCGCCATTAAGCATGACGCCACATTTAAAGTCGATGTCTGTGAAGATAAAATGCAAGCAATTGGTACAATTACAGTCGCCTATGGCGGTAAGGCCACTTCACTCGAAGAGGCTAAAAAAGCACTGATTGCCGCTGGTGTTACCCGTGGTTTCAAGAATGTCTACCTTGAGAATTTGCTTAAGAAGCAACATCTAGCTCAGCCTGGAGATGAAGTTTCAGAAATGCTTGCACAGGGAAGAATGCCAATCAACGGCGAGGCTGCGACGTTAAAACTTCATGTATGCACGTTAAAACAACGTTTAAAGCAACCTAAACTTCGTGAAGATGGTAGCGTCGACATGCGCGACTTTGGCGCTTTAGCAAGTGTCGAAAAAAGTACATTATTAGCAACACAAATTCCCGCAACAAATGGCACTGATGGCTTTAACGTTTTAGGAGAGACCTTACCGGCCAAACCAGGTGATACTTTTCAGCTAACAGCCGGTGAAGGCACCGAAATCTCGAGTAAAAACCCTCTACAACTGATTGCAACACTGTCGGGTTGCCCGAGCGAAATCAATAACGGCTTAAGGGTCGATGATGTTTTCACGATTGATGAAGTCAGTGTTAAAAGTGGTCACATTGAATTTGATGGCAGTGTGATCGTCAGCAAAAGCGTCGCACCAGGTATGAAAATCATCGCCAAAGGTGATGTCACTATTCTTGGCAGCGTAGAATCAGCCGAAATACAAACTAAAGGTAACATAGAAGTTAAACAAGCAGTGATAGGCCACCTTGATCACCAACATAACGATGAAGGACTGACCTGCAAATTAGTTGCCGGTGGCGATATTGAGATTTCTCATGGCCAATATGCTTACCTTGAAGCAAATAACATTACTGTACACAAGCAAAGCAACCACTGTGACCTAAAAGCATTTGATTCTATTATCATTGGCGATGGTGACAAACCTAACGGTAAGTTAATCGGTGGTGAAATCATTGATGCACAGAAAGTCATTGCTGGCGAGATTGGTACGTCATCAGGTACCAAAATGAATATTTTCTTGGCGCGCAGCGGGATGTCTTTAACGGCTAAAACAGATGAATGCGTCAAAGAGCTCTCTAGTGTTGACGAACAGTTAAACACACTGCAACAAGCCGTTGAAAAGGCAGACCATTTAAAAGATCAAGATAAGAAAAAAACAATCATGCAAAAGATTTTGGCAACCCAGCAACATTATTGTCAACAAGCTGAACAACTAGAAAAGCAGCTCAGCGAGTTAGATCACCACTTACATGACTTACTCGACAACACCCAATTAACGGTTAATAAAGCCTTAAACAGTGACGTCGAGATACATATCTTCGATCGCGTTTATAAAACACAGAGACAGTACCCTCCTTGCACAGCCAAACTCGTCGATAATGAAGTAAAGATTGAGTTTTAAACTCCATTTTTTTTGTTAGGTGGTTCATAAAACTTATTTTCATAAATAAAGACGTACCAAATGACCCTTTTACACTTTTAGGTCACGGCTTTAGCCCGACAATCTTTAAAACATGTAGTCATAACGACGGCCAAATTAACTCTAAATAGACTCTTAAATATATTCTAAGCCCGTAGGCACCGACTTTATGTCATACACAAAAAAGCGCAGGATAAGCCTGCGCCTATAATTCAACTCGCTAACTCGTTACTTTTAGCCTAGAATTTACCCGACATAAAGTCGGTGCTACCGAAGAAAAAAAGCGCGGAGTAAAACAGCGCCTACAACACTCCTTCAACTTGCTGCTTTAATTCATCGCCCCACACGCCAACTTGCACTTGTGCAATATGTTGTTTTTGTAGCATTAACATCACTAAGCGCGACTGCCCAATACCACCGCCTATGGTTTGCGGCATCTCTCCCGCGACCAACTGCTGATGCCAATCTTGCTCTAAACGTACATCATCTGAAGTGATCGCTAATTGGCGTTTTAACGACTCAGGGCAAACACGAATGCCCATAGACGAAATTTCAAATGCATCTTCAAGCACTGGGTTCCAAACCAGAATATCGCCGTTTAAACCCTGATATTTATCACAAGTCGCTGTAGACCAGTCATCATAGTCCGGGGCACGCACATCATGAATTTCACCGTCACCTAATGCACCGCCAATGCCAATTAAAAATACCGCACCATACTCTTGAGCAATGGCTTTTTCGCGTTGCTTAGCAGTAAAGTCAGGATACATTTGGCGTAATTCTTCACTGTGCACAAAAGTAATTTTTTCAGGTAAGAATGGCGTTAAACCAAACTCGCTTGCCACCTTTTGCTCAGTTGCTTTAATGGCTGAAAATAATGTTTCAACTGTAGACTGAAGCTTTGTTAGAGAACGCTCACTGTCAGCGCAGATGATTTTTTCCCAATCCCACTGGTCAACAAAGACAGAGTGGATTGGCGATAGCTTATCTTCATCAGGACGCAGCGCTTTCATGTGTGTGTATAATCCCTCACCGACAGCAAAACCATGGTCGCCTAAAGTTTTGCGCTTCCATTTTGCCAGTGAATGCACCACTTCAAAGCTCGCTTCTGGTAATGTTTTTACCTTCACCGAAACCGCTTTTTCTGTGCCGCTCAAGTTATCTTGAATACCGTCGCCAACTTTAGCCAAAATAGGTGCTTGAACTTCCAACAAGCCAAGCTGGCTTTCTAGTTGCTCCGAGAAAAAGCGTTTCACGGCACTGATCTGTTTTTGTGTTTGTAGATAACTTGTTTTCATATTTGGTTCCTCATTCCCAATATTCGATGACACAGGCGGGTATACCGCTTCGCAATAACACTCAACTTTTTAGTTAAGCGAATCGATATACTCAACCCAACTCGCTCTGTGCTGTTAAATCCATCGTCAACAAATTCGAATATAAAAACAAGATCCAATAACAAAAATAGCTTTATGCTATATTTTTCATTAAAAATTTAAGGTAAATTTTAATGATTATTAAATTATGAGCCTTTAAAAGCATGGAAAATTATCAGATCGATAATCTCGATAAATCCATTTTGCACGCATTAATGGATAATGCGCGTACACCTTATGCCGAATTAGCAAAACGATTTGCTGTGAGTTCGGGAACTATTCACGTTCGAGTTGAGAAGATGAAGCAAGCGGGGATCATCCTTGGTACACGAGTCACCATAGAGCCCAAGCAACTGGGTTATGACGTGTGCTGTTTTATTGGGGTTAACCTAAAACATGCGGGTGACTACCCGAGCACCATTGAGCAGCTAAGAGGCTTTAACGAAGTTGTAGAAGCGTATTACACCACAGGCAACTACAGTATTTTTATTAAAGTCATGGCACGTTCTATCGATCACCTACAAGACGTGCTGATCAATAAAATACAAACCATAGAAGCCATTCAATCAACAGAAACACTGATTTCACTACAAAACCCAATTTGCCGTGAAGTAATGCCCTAAGCGCGATAACCGCGTATAATCGACACAATTTTGAGAATTAGAGTAGTAACCGTGGACAATAAACGTTTTCATCGCGTAAAGCAGGTTTTAGACAGACGCCAAACCGACTTAACGGTATGTTTAGATGAAGTGCATAAGCATCATAATTTATCTGCCATTGTGCGCACAGCTGACGCTGTAGGCTGCCACCATGTGCATGCTGTATGGCCACAAGAACAGCGTCGTTTAACCAACAACACCTCTGGCGGCAGCAAAAACTGGGTTGAGACCCATATGCATGATGATATTGATCAGGCAGTTGCTGCAATCCGTGAACAAAACCCTGGCATTCAATTGTTAGCAACCAACCTCAGCGATGAAGCCGTTGATTTTCGCGAAATTGATTATACCAAGCCGACTGCTGTGATCGTGGGTCAAGAACGTCTAGGTATCTCAGACAAAGCACTTGCCCATGCCGATAAGCACATTGTTATTCCAATGGCTGGTATGGTGCAATCACTCAATGTATCGGTGGCTGCAGCACTGATTTTATATGAAGCACAAAGACAGCGTGAAGAAGCAGGCCTTTACGATCGCAACGATATGTTAGATGCTGAGATTAAACACAAACTCCTGTTTGAAGGCTGCCATCCTATTATTGCGAATCGCTGTGTGGAGAAAGGCTTACCTTACCCTGCACTCGATGATGAAGGTGAAATTGTCGCAGATGAAGCGTTTTGGAACACGCTTAAGTTCAAGCAAAAGTAGTCAAATAAGAGTCATTAAGGAATAGTATGTCGAGTCCTAATTTAGCCAACTACCCAATCACTGAGCTCAAAGGTGTTGGGCCTAAAGTTGCCGAACGTTTAGCTAAATTAGGCATTGCTTCTGTGCAAGACATGCTATTTCATTTACCACTTCGCTACGAAGACCGCGCACGCACTTATACGATTAATGAATTAATACCGCATACTCATGTCAGTATTGAAGCTGAAATTGAGCACAGTGATATTACTTTCGGTAAACGTCGCATGTTGGTTTGTCACGTTAACGATGGGACCGGTAGACTTACGCTGCGCTTCTTTAACTTTAATGCTGCACAAAAGAATGCCATGTCACCCGGCAAGATCATCCGATGTTTCGGTGAGGTAAGACGAGGACGTGCAGGGCTAGAAATGGCACACCCAGAATACAACATTCGCAGTTGCCCAACTGAGCCACAAGATCCGAACCTCGCAACCTTAACCGCGGTTTATCCGACAACTGAAGGCCTAAAGCAGCTGAGCATTCGGAGTATTGCCAACAAAGCACTCGACTTACTAGATAAATATGATTTAGAAGAATATTTACCGCAGCAATATCGCCCTAATCAACTGAGTTTAAAAGACGCTGTATTACAACTTCATCGACCACCTCAAGATACCGACTTGAGCTTACTCGAATTAGGTGAGCATCCCGCACAGCAACGTTTGGCGTTTGAAGAACTGTTAGCGCAAAACCTCAGTTTATTGCAGTTGCGCCAAAAAGGTCAGGCGGTGCAAGCGGTATCCTTACCACCGACGAATAAACTCGAACCCGAATTTTTAGTTCAGCTACCGTTTAGTCCAACCAATGCGCAAAACCGCGTCGTGGCAGAAATTAAACAAGACTTGCAACAGCCCTACCCCATGATGCGTTTAGTTCAGGGGGATGTGGGCTCTGGTAAAACCTTAGTTGCCGCGCTTAGTGCTTTGACTGTCATTGCAAAGGGTTATCAGGTTGCATTAATGGCCCCAACTGAGATTTTATCTGAACAGCATGGCATTAGTTTTAAAAATTGGTTCAGCAGCTTAGGTATAGAAACCGCTTGGTTAGGCGGCAAAACCAAAGGAAAAGAGCGCACACAAGTACTCGAAAGTATCGCTTCGGGCAAAGCCCAGATGGTGATCGGCACCCATGCGCTATTCCAAGAACAAGTCGAATTTCATAACCTAGCATTGATCATCATTGATGAGCAGCATCGTTTTGGCGTACACCAACGCTTAGCGCTCAGAGAAAAGGGTAAATTTAATAACTGCTACCCGCACCAGTTAGTCATGACTGCCACGCCTATTCCGCGTACGTTAGCTATGACCGCCTATGCAGACTTAGAAACGTCGGTCATTGATGAACTGCCTCCGGGGCGCATGCCAATCACCACAGTAGCGGTGCCAGATACACGTCGCGAGCAAGTTATACAAAGGGTGAAAAGTGCCTGTATAGAAGATCAGCGCCAAGTTTATTGGGTCTGTACGCTTATCGATGAATCTGAAGTTTTACAGTGCCAAGCCGCAGAAGACACCGCTGCGCAATTAAAAGAATTACTGCCAGAATTAAAAATAGCCCTAGTGCATGGCCGAATGAAGCCACAAGAAAAGCAAGAGATCATGGCAGCTTTTAAAGCTGGTGAATATCATGTGTTAGTTGCGACAACCGTGATTGAAGTTGGAGTCGACGTCCCCAATGCCAGTTTAATCATTATCGAAAACCCTGAACGCTTAGGATTAGCCCAACTCCACCAGCTAAGAGGGCGTGTTGGCCGTGGTGCCATCGCATCACATTGTCTACTACTTTATCATGCGCCACTGTCTATCACTGCGCAAAAGCGTTTAGGCGTTCTGAGAGACAGTAATGATGGTTTTGTAATTGCAGAGCGGGATTTAGAAATTCGCGGCCCAGGTGAAGTACTTGGTACTAAACAAACTGGTTTAGCTGAGTTTAAAGTGGCCGACTTAAATCGTGACAAGCACTTGTTACCAAAAGTTCGCGCACTGGCTTTTACATTGATGCAGCAACAGCCTGATATCGTCAAGCCACTGGTCGCTCGCTGGCTAGGTGGTAAATCAGAGTTAGCTATGGCCTGATTGCTAAATAAATTGTCGCCATAAATGACAACCTACACCAAAAGCTCTCTTTTCACCTGTAGGTCGCGGCTTTAGCCCGACAACTTTTAAATCATGCCGCTATGAATGGCAACCTTCACCAAAAAGCTCCCTTTTCACCTTCTGGTCGCGGCTTTAGTCCGACAATCACTAAAACATGTCAACTAACATATAGACAGAAATCAATGCCTTTCTAAAAAGCGCTGCCAATGCACAGATGAATTGATCACGCGCACGGGTGCAATGATCTTTTTTAACAACTGTGGGGTAGGTTCTTTTAATAGAGCATTATCTTTTAGACCTAATAAATAATGAAATGCAGGTTTGTTTAAGTGTTGAATGGCTGAAATGCGAGTTTGCTGCTCGAAATTCAAACGTAAGCTACTCACAGATGTTTTGTGACCTTGCTGGTCGATACTTGGAATATCGCACTTTTGTAAATACCCTAAACGCTTACCTTCACCAGAAAACCAAATACGCACTTTTTCGCTGTAACGTCCTGTTTTAGCTGGCAGGTCAAACAGCAAACGTTGCTCGTTTTGGCTTTTTACAAACTCTAGATACGGTTCTAATCCTGCCTGCCATAGTGCAGTATGAATGGGTACCACTCTGGATTGAATTTTCTGGTGTGTCGCAAATTTTAAACAATGCACGCCCTCTATTTTTACCACATCATCAAGGGTTAAATTGCCAATTTCATCGCTATAAGCACCTGTATAGTAAGCAATCAGAGGCAACCAGAAGTGCCAATGCTTTGGTTGTTCACGCTTTTGCTTTTCATCACCGTAAATATATCCATGGAACAAAGTATGTAGTTCCATAGCTGAAAATGCGCGACGACCAAGGTGTACTTTCATAGACTTACGGTAACCTTATTTATAAATAAGAAACACTATAAGTTTAAAGGGATTATAAAAAAGATAAACCACCAATTTTAAATTTCTTTAATCTGAATAGATGTTTACCTATGCACTTTTCTTTACTGTTGCTTAGTTATGACATATCCAATCGCAACCTCTGGTAAGAAAAATCAATAAGGATAAAAACAAAAAAAGCCTGCTAAGCAGGCTTTGAGATGTTGTTTAATATTCTGAATTTAGTTGTGGTTAAAGCTCTGCGCCTTCCGCTAAACCTTTATCTTCGCCTTCTTCAGGCTCGATAGTCGCTTGAAGTAAAAGCATATCTCTTAGCTTACCTTCAATCTCGTTAGCGATCTCAACGTTCTCTTTCAGGAATTTAATTGAGTTAGACTTACCTTGACCAACTTTGCTGCCGTTGTAGCTGTACCATGCACCTGATTTTTCAACCAGTTTGTGCTTCACACCTAGGTCAATTAACTCACCTTCTTTAGAGATACCTTGACCATACATGATGATAAACTCAGCTTGTTTAAATGGCGGTGCAACCTTGTTTTTAACAACTTTAACGCGAGTTTCGTTACCAACAACCTCGTCACCATCTTTAACCGAACCAATACGACGAATATCAATACGAACCGATGAGTAGAACTTAAGTGCGTTACCACCTGTCGTTGTTTCAGGGTTACCAAACATCACACCAATCTTCATACGGATTTGGTTGATGAAAATACACAAGGTATTTGAGCGCTTGATATTGGCTGTTAACTTACGCAAAGCTTGTGACATTAGACGTGCTTGTAAACCAACGTGTGTATCACCCATATCACCTTCAATTTCAGCTTTAGGTGTTAGTGCTGCTACCGAGTCAACAATAACCACATCTACCGCACCTGAACGAACTAGCATGTCACAGATTTCTAATGCTTGCTCACCAGTATCTGGTTGAGAAACAAGTAAGTCATCAACGTTAACGCCTAGTTTTTCTGCGTATACAGGATCAAGTGCGTGTTCCGCATCTACGAACGCACATGTTTTACCTTGCTTTTGCGCTTCTGCAATAACTTGAAGAGTAAGCGTTGTTTTACCTGATGATTCAGGACCATAAATCTCGACAATACGACCAGTTGGTAAACCACCTATGCCTAATGCGATATCAATACCTAGTGAGCCCGTAGAAATTGCTTCAATATCTAACGCTTGGCTATCACCTAGTTTCATGATTGAACCTTTACCAAATTGGCGTTCAATTTGTGATAACGCGGCATCTAGTGCCTTTTGTTTATTGTCGTTCATTTGCTTCTCCAATCTTGCGTAATGCCAGTAAGTATACTGTATGAAATTACAGTATCAAGCATATTTTTATGAATTTAATAGCTCAATTGATTTTTCTAAAGAAAAAACAACAGCTTGCTCTCTAATTTCAGCTCTATTTCCAGTAAAAACACAATGATAGGTATGCTGTTTTCCCGACAAAAATAGGCCAAACCATACAGTACCTACCGGTTTTTCATCACTGCCCCCTGTAGGCCCAGCGACTCCCGAAATTGCAATAGCAAGGTCTGCATTGGCAGCTTTCGCAGCGCCAGCACACATTTCTAGCACTGTTTGTTCACTCACAGCCCCATAGGTTTGTAGGGTACTCTCAGTGACACCTAGCAATGCCTGCTTAGCTTCATTACTGTAGGTGACAAAACAGCGGTCAATATATCGTGAACTGCCTGACGTGTCGGTGAGGGCATAACTAACCCCTCCACCTGTACATGATTCAGCGGTAGTGATCGTCAGTCGTTTATCAGCTAAAATAGCGCCCAACTTTGACGCTAGAGTACTCACTTGTTGCTGTAGCTCCATCATTATCCTTTTAGGTCATTGCATGTCGATAGATTTATATTCAGAACATACTATAAAACAACAAACTCCCATGATGCAGCAATATCTGCGGATCAAAGCAGATCATCAAGACATTTTACTGTTTTATCGCATGGGTGACTTTTATGAACTGTTCTTTGATGATGCGATTCGTGCCGCACAACTACTCGATATTTCACAAACTCATCGTGGTAAAGCGGGCGGCGCCCCTATTCCAATGGCCGGTGTACCTTATCATGCGGTAGAGAATTATCTTGCTCGCCTAGTGCAAATGGGAGAGTCAGTGGCGATTTGTGAGCAAGTTGGCGATCCTGCTACAAGCAAAGGGCCTGTTGAGCGAAAAGTGGTGCGTATTGTCACACCGGGAACAGTCAGTGATGAAGCTTTATTGCAAGAGCGACAAGACAACTTACTTGCCAGCATTTATCAAAATAAACAAGGCCAATATGGCGTCGCTTATCTTGATATCAACTCAGGCCGTTTTAACATTGTTGAATTAAACACCGATGAAGCATTGGTTTCGACGCTACAGCGTTTGCAACCCGCTGAATTACTTTACCCTGAGTCATTCCAAAATCTATTTTTACTTGAGCAAGTCAAAGGCGGTCGTCGTCGTCCTGATTGGGAGTTTGATTTAGATACTGCTAAACATTTGCTTTGCCAGCAGTTTGGTACACAAGATCTAATCGGCTTTGGCGTTGAAAAAGCGCATACAGGATTAATCGCTGCTGGCTGTGTGATGCAATATGTTAAAGATACACAACGCATTGCTCTGCCACATATTCGTGCCATTACCCTTGAGAAAAACGAACATGCAGTGATATTAGATGCGGCAACGCGTAAAAACTTAGAGCTGACAGTCAACCTATCAGGTGGGCTCGAAAACACCCTAGCGCAAGTATTAGATAAAACCGCGACACCAATGGGCTCGCGTTTATTAAAGCGCCGTATTCATACACCAGTTCGTGATCGCAATGAATTAAATGCCCGACTAAATGCCATTGCCAGCTTGCTCAACAGCCAAATTTGTATGGAGCTCTATGACAGCTTAAGACATATTGGTGATATTGAGCGTGTAGTGGCGCGCCTTGCACTATGCACTGCCCGTCCTCGCGATTTAACGCGTTTGCGCGGTGCTTTACAAGCCCTTGCACCGCTGCATGCTTTACTCAATGAGGCAGCTGATCCACGTATAAAGTTGATTTGTGATCAATCTCCTGTATTACCTAAGCTACAGTCACTCTTAGAGCAAGCGATTATTGATAATCCGCCCGTACTGATCCGCGATGGCGGTGTAATTGCGACTGGTTATAACGCTGAACTTGATGAGTGGCGAGCACTGAGCCAAGGTGCCACAGATATTCTTGAGAAGTTAGAAGTACGTGAGCGTGAACGTACTGGGATCAGCACACTTAAGATTGGCTACAACAAGGTGCATGGCTTTTACATCGAAATCAGCCGCGCGAACTCTCACCTTGTGCCACCTGAATATATTCGTCGCCAAACGCTTAAAAATAATGAACGTTATATCATTCCTGAACTGAAAGAACATGAAGACAAAGTATTAGGCAGCCAGAGCAAAGCCCTTGCACTTGAAAAACAATTGTACGAGCAGTTATTCGAATATATTGCGCCTTACCTAGAGCAACTACAATTAATGTCTGCAGCACTCGCTGACTTAGACGTATTAAATACGTTAGCTGAGCGTGCACAAACGCTCGACTACTGCAAACCTGAGTTAACGCTAGAGAGTGGCATCGACATCATTGATGGTCGTCACCCAGTTGTTGAACATGTTAGCCAAGAGCCATTCATTGCCAACCCTGTAAAACTCAATGAACAACGTAAAATGTTGATCATTACAGGTCCTAACATGGGTGGTAAATCGACTTATATGCGTCAAACTGCGCTTATCACTTTAATGGCACACATTGGCTCTTATGTACCAGCAAGTGAAGCGCGTATCGGCCACATTGACCGTATCTTTACACGTATTGGCGCGAGTGATGATCTTGCTTCAGGTCGTTCAACCTTCATGGTAGAAATGACCGAGACCGCCACGATACTTAACAATGCGACCGAGAACTCATTGGTGTTAATGGATGAAATCGGCCGTGGTACCAGCACCTACGATGGTTTATCTTTGGCCTATGCAACCGCTGATTACCTAGCAAGCAAGCTCAATGCTAAAACCCTCTTTGCGACTCATTACTTTGAGCTAACGGAGCTTGCAGAACAACAGACAGGGCTTGTAAACGTGCATTTAGATGCGGTAGAACACAATGATACCATTGCCTTTAAGCACACGGTCTTAGATGGTGCTGCGAGTAAAAGCTTTGGTTTGCAAGTTGCAGGACTCGCGGGTGTACCAAAACCTGTTCTAGCCATGGCGAAAGAAAAGTTAAAACGCCTTGAGCAACATGAAAGTGTGATTGATGAACAAAAGCCAACCGCTCACTCACAAGGTCAGTTACCATTAGAGCCGGTTATGCAAGAGTCTGAAGTTGAACTACAACTTGCGCAAATTGACCCTGATGATCTGACTCCACGCCAGGCACATGAGATACTCTATAAATTAAAAGGCTTACTCAATTAATCAGTCAATTATAAATAATAAAAAACCACTTCAATTGAAGTGGTTTTTTATTATTAAATTAAGCTTATTGCTGCTCGAATAAGCTATCAATATTTAAACCTTCATGCTGCAGAATATCTTTTAAACGTCTAAGGGCTTCAACTTGAATTTGTCTTACACGCTCGCGTGTTAAACCAATTTCTCTGCCTACATCTTCTAATGTTGAAGGTTCATATCCAAGTAAACCAAAACGTCTTGCTAACACTTCACGTTGTTTAGGGTTTAGCTCACCAAGCCAATCCACAATGTGCTTATTGATATCATTACTTTGTACTTCATTCTCAGGGCCATGACCCTTTTCATCAGCAATAATATCTAGTAACGCTTTATCATTCTCACCGCCTATTGGCGTATCAACAGAGGTGATTTTTTCGTTTAGGCGAAGCATTTTAGTGACGTCTTCAACTGGGCGATCAAGACATTCTGCAATTTCTTCAGCGGTAGGCTCATGATCTAACTTTTGTGTCAGTTCACGCGCAGTTCTAAGGTATACGTTAAGTTCTTTAACAACATGAATTGGAAGGCGAATCGTACGAGTCTGATTCATAATCGCACGTTCGATGGTTTGTCTTATCCACCACGTTGCATAAGTTGAAAAGCGAAAGCCACGTTCTGGGTCAAATTTTTCAACCGCTCTGATCAAGCCCAAATTACCTTCTTCTATTAGATCAAGAAGTGCAAGGCCACGATTATTGTAGCGACGGGCAATTTTAACCACTAATCTCAAGTTACTTTCGATCATGCGTTTGCGAGAAGCCTCACAGCCTTTAAGTGCTTTACGCGCGAAATAAACTTCTTCTTCGGCACTTAATAGAGGGGAAAAACCAATTTCGCCTAAATACAACTGGGTTGCATCTAAATTCTTAACGGTTTCTTCTTTTGCAAAAACATCATCTTCCGTTTCGACATCTTCCAAAAGTTCCATTTTTTCGTCATCTATTACTGCTTCTTCAACTTCAGCTTCTGCAGTAACTAGTTTCTTAGTCTCTTTCTTTGCTGTTTGAGCCATATCATCCTCCCAAGAGAGTGAGTGGTATTAATCCATCATACAGTCAGTAATAAAAGCATTCAGGGTAAGTACTTCTTTGGATTTACCGCTTGGCCTTTAAAGCGAATCTCAAACCTCAAAGCCGTTTGCGTTGCATCCGTATTTCCCATTTCGGCAATTTTCTGCCCAGCTTTAACTTTTTGCTGCTCCCGAACAAGTAGTCGATCGTTGTGAGCATAGGCACTTAGGTAATCATCACTGTGTTTCAGGATGATTAAATTACCATACCCTCTCAACGCGCTTCCTGCGTATACGACTGTCCCTGCTGCTGCCGCACTTACTGATGTTCCTAATTTGTTTTTGATCTGCAAGCCTTTATAACCTTGCTCTTTGTTAGAAAAGCGCTTGGTTATTTGCCCTTGAGCCGGCCATTGCCAATCAATTTTGCCATTCTTTTTCGATGCTGCTGTGTTTACTTTTTGAGTGGCTTGTTTTTGAACATACTCCCGTTGTTTTGGCTTCGCAAGATCTTTTTTTACCAAGTTGTTATTTTTTTGTTTCTTATCAATAGTCTCTGTTTTAACAACTTTGCGTGGAGTGCTTTTTTTATTGCGCGTTTTAGGTTTAGCTAGTACTAACTTTTGACCTGGAAAAATTGTGTATGGTGGTTTGATATTATTTAGGGCTGCAATCGTACGCACGTCCCTGTTAGCGGTAAAAGCAATGGCAAACAGCGTATCGCCTTTTTGCACCGTGTACCGATTGTTTCTGATGATGATTTTTCTTGATGATAATGAATCAGCATAAGTCAAAGAAGTGACGGGGGCAGGTGTGTGCGTTGATGAGCATCCTGCAATGAACACAATTAGTAACAAAATAATGAACATGTTCACTGCTTGCATTCATTTACCCAGTAAAGTTGACGATTAACTTATTAAAAATAACAAGATAAGAAGAGGTTAGGCAAGGTCATAGTGAAATTTCTCCCGCTATTAACGGGACAAAGCGTACTGGTGCCATTTTATGCTCTATAAATTGCTCGCCTTTTCGCACCACAAGCGTTAATACTTGTTCTTCTTCACCTATGGGAAGCAATAAAGCGCCATCGTCTTCGAGTTGTTCAAGTAAAGCTTGAGGTAGTGATTTTGCCGCTGCCGTGACAATAATCCCAGAAAATGGCCCTTTCGTTTGCCAACCTTGCCAACCATCACCATGTTTCATGGAGACATTGTATAAATCTAGTTGATGTAAACGTCGCTTTGCTTGCCACTGCAGTGATTTAATTCGCTCAACGCTGAACACCTGTTCGAACACTTGTGCTAACACCGCACTTTGGTAGCCAGAGCCTGTGCCTATCTCGAGCACCTTACCTTTGACGCCAACTTGTCGCAAAATTTCTGTCATCTTTGCAACAATAAAAGGCTGAGAAATAGTTTGTCCATTACCAATTGGCAATGCGGTATTTTCATAGGCTTTGTGTTTTAACACGTCATCGATAAAAAGGTGTCGAGGGGTATCTTTGATTACCTGTAGCACCTTTTTATCTTGTACTCCCGATGCTTTTAATTGCTCAGCTAAAGCATCTGCACTACGGGCATAGTTGCCAAGCACTTAGTTAGCTCCTTCCAGCCAAGAAGACATTGCATCGATACTCTCATGCGCTGTCATATCAACCTTAAGTGGTGTCACTGCAGCATAGCCCTGATTTACAGCATAGAAGTCAGTGCCTTCGCCTGCATCACTTTCAGAGCCAAGTGAGCCATACCAAAAAACACTTCGCCCCCAAGGATCAATTTGTTCAGTCATGGTGTCGGCTTTATGACGTGCGCCTAAACGCGTTACCTTAACCCCTTTTAACTCTGCTAAAGGAATATCTGGCACATTAATATTGATAATTTGATCTTTAGGAAGCGGATGGGAGCTTAATTGTTTAATTATTTGCACCGCCACTTCAGCTGCGGTTTCGTAATGGGCTTCTTTTTTTGAGCAAAGAGAAACTGCAATTGCTGGCAACCCTAAATGACGCCCTTCTGTGGCTGCTGCTACAGTACCTGAATAAAGTGTATCATCACCCAAGTTAGCCCCGTTGTTAATACCTGCCACAACTAGGTCAGGCTCTTCATCTAAAAGCTGGTTTACACCAAGATGAACGCAATCTGTCGGCGTGCCATTAACTGAGTAAAAACCATTTTCTAATTGTGTTGCACGCAATGGATTTAACAAAGTCAAAGAGTTACTTGCGCCACTACAGTTTCTGTCTGGGGCAATAACGGTCACATCGGCAATTTTGCTCAAGGCTTCATACAATACAGAGATCCCTTTTGCATGAACTCCATCGTCGTTACTGAGTAAAATCTTCATCGTTCTTCCTTATTTGCAAATGCGCTTTTATTCACATCAACGTAATTAACAAGCTCTCTAAGTACTGCTGTGGCGAATGTCCCTTTAGGTAATGCAAAGCGTAATTCGATACTGTCTGATGACAAGGTTTTCACTTCTAAATCTATGGGGATCAATCTTAGAGCGCGGCGCTCATTTTTTAATCCTAATTCGGCAAGACCATGATGCCAAGCACTAAAGGCTTCAAGAAACTCTTTTTCTTGCGCAATTAACCCTTTTTCACCTTTACCGACCAGAGGCGCCGATAAACAAATGTCTCCAGAGGTTAACCTTGCTATGTTCTCATCGCTGATATCATCTTCAAAGAACGCATTAGAGCCTTCTAGCATAAAGATTTCTCTATGCCAGGTCTTAGCTAAGCCATGTTCTTCTACTCGCATACTCACAAGTTGATTGAATATGTGCGAGCGCGCAGCAGAAATAACAATACTACGTAATTTTCTGTCGCGAATATGTTCACCCGCAAACATGCGCTCAGCCATAGTAAGATTGTGACCATCATGGCCAAAGCGTTGTTCACCAAAATAGTTTGGCACGCCCTGACGTACTGCATTAATACGTGACAAAATATCTAATGGCTTATCGATGTTTCTTAGTGTGATCGTAAAGCGATTACCTGAGTGACAGCCTGTTCTTAGTTTTCGATTATGGCGCTTTTGCTGAGCAACAAAAATAAAGTCATCGTTTAGTTCGGTAAAATCAACGTCTTTCTTGATAGGAACAGGGACACTAAACCACTGACTGCAAACACCGTGGCGATCTTTGAGTCCCGCATAGCTGACATTTTTTACATGTGTTCCAGCTTGTTTTGCGATTTTTTTAGCGACATCTAACGTGTTTATCTGCTTTTTAATAATATGCAAACAGACATGTTCACCTTCGCCGGTCAGTTCGATATCAAGTATTTCATCAACAATGAAGTCTTCTGGCTGACTTTTAAAGTCAGCGACAGCTTCAGGCTTGCCATACAGATAATGCAATTCCATTATGCTTTAACCAATAACACAACTGCATGGGCTGAAATACCTTCTTTTCGGCCTTCGAAACCCAGTTTTTCTGTCGTTGTAGCTTTCACATTCACCTGGGTCAGTTCTGCTTGGCAATCAGCAGCAATGTTGGTACGCATGTTATCAATATGCGGTCGCATCTTTGGGGCTTGCGCAACAATAGTGACATCGCAGTTACCTAGCCTATAACCAAGCTCTGTAACCTGTTCCATCACTTGTCTGAGCAAAATACGACTATCTATATTTTCAAACTCAGCAGACGTATCTGGGAAGTGTTTGCCAATGTCGCCAAGTGCCATTGCACCGAGCAAAGCATCACATAAAGCATGAATGGCAACATCACCATCTGAGTGTGCAATAAAGCCTTGCTGAAAAGGAATTTTCTCGCCGCAGATCGTTAACGGGCCTTCACCACCGAATTTATGCACATCAAAACCGTGACCAATTCTAATCATTTTCTTCTTCCTGCTCTTTTAGTAAAAACGCGGCTAAGCGTAAATCTTCTGGCGTGGTAATTTTAATATTATCACTGCGACCTTCAACGAGTAACACTGGCTTACCTTGTAGCTCCATAGCTGAAGCTTCATCCGTAATAAGTTTTGATTCAGATAAACAAGTCTTCAGAGCATCTTTTAGCGCCTGATAGGGAAATAACTGAGGTGTAAGTGCCTGCCATAATTCGGCACGAGGTACGGTCTCTTCGCTATACTGCTGACCACGTTTAATGGTGTCTTTGACCTTAGCTGCAAGTATACCGCCTTCTTGATTTTCAAAGCAGCTAGCAATCAACCTTTGTATATCTTCGATTTGCACTATTGGTCTTGCAGCATCGTGTACCAAAACCCAATCAGGGTTTAGCGTCTCAAGTGCATTTAGTGCATTTAAAACTGAATCTGCTCGCTCTTTACCACCTTCAGTAGTTTTCACTTTGGTCGTACTAAACTGTTGAGAATTAAATAGCGTATCTTCAGGATTAATCGCTAACATGATGGTGCTAAGCTCACTCATAGAGCTGAGTTTATCCACTGTGTGCTCTAAAATAGACTTATTATTTATTTTTAAATACTGCTTTGGGATCTCAGCTTGCATACGGCTGCCAACACCTGCAGCTGGTACAACAGCAGCAATAATAGGAGAATTATTCATGTTATTTATTCGGTAAGACTCTAATGAAGGTTTCATTTGGCTTGATCATACCAAGCTCATGTCTTGCTCTTTCTTCAACGCCTTCTAAACCAAGTTTAAGATCGTCAATATCTGCTTTTAATAGCTTATTTCGTTTAATTAATTTATCATTCGCTATCTCATGCGTGTCTACAACACTTTTCAAGCGCGTATAATCTTGCATACCATTATGGCCAAACCAAAATTTATACTGAAGAAATAGCGCAAGGCTAAAAAGTAGAAACTGAAATATACGCAAAACTGCACTTCCCAATAACAAATTAATCAAACATTACGTTTTATAGAACGAACATTTTTCCAATTGATCATACTGGCTAATAGCATCTCGCGCAAACTAAGCCTTCTAGGAGGCACTGCTTTATTAAATTGCCATTGATGACCACAACAAGCTGCTGTCATGACCTGTTTGCTTGGCTTTAGCACTTGTAGATTAGGGTTGGATTGGGAGGCCCCAGAAAAGAAAAACCATCCACTTAAGTTGCTATGAAAACTATTTTTGTCAACTTGATCAATACAGTCTAAGGTCAAAGACTGATAACCCGTATGCTCTTTTAGCACAGGAATTACTAATCCTGTTTTAGCATGTTTTTTATAAAATGAAGCGTTTTGCTCTAGATCTTGAGAGGGTAGCTTTTTCTGAGGTGCAAGCCAACCACCATTTTGTGAATCTAACTCTAGCGGAATATCACCTTGCACTATATGCCGTGCAGCGCGTTCAACATAGAAGGGTAAACTGGCTAATGATTTACGTAGTTTCTGGTCATTATGAACAGCAGCAAGCGCTGGAATTTCTCTGGCGTAGAAAACATTAACCAGCTCAGCAAACATTAACCGCTCTTTTTCATCGTTCCATAGCTGAGCTTGTTGCACACTCTGCACTACCATCCCCTTCTTTGGTTACTGCAGTTTTTATAGCATGTGCAACGTATTACTGCTAGCCCTTAGGTTTATTACCCAGTTTAACATCACCATTTTCTAAGAACTGTGCAACTGTATCGCGCTTTTTACCAAGTAATAAACAACCATCGGTAAGGAACATAAAGTTTTGCCAACAGCGTTTGAAAACATCAAACTGAGTTTCAATCACACAGTCTCTATTTAAGCAAAAATAGACCGTTGTATTGTTTTCCCACTTTAGAAATTCATTTATGGCCTCTGGTAGCTCTTCTAAACCTGCCTCCCAGTCTTTTTCCCAGTTCAAATTCTCTTGCCATGAACTTGCTTGCCCAGCCCATTCATTTTCTGTGAAGAAGTCTGGATGATCTTTTTCACGACTAACCATGGTAGACCAAAGTACTGCTGAACGTGTCGGAGACATTAGTTTAATCTTTTCAAGATCAGTCGGGGCAATTTCCAAGTCTTGATGCCTAAACACCCAAGCCTTTTTGAATTCATTAAGGGGAATATAGTTCATTGTGACCTTTTAATTTTGCTCGCGGTTTGTGAGGTGGGATTATCACTATGTTTATATGAAAAGTGAATGATAATTTGATATTTAATTTTTAAGGCTGAAAACGAAAAAACCCCAACTCATTTGAGTTGGGGTTAAAATTTGGCGCTTAGCAATGTTCTACTTTCACATGGGAGACCCACACTATCATCGACGCTGTTTCGTTTCACTTCTGAGTTCGGCATGGAATCAGGTGGTTCCAAAACGCTATGGTCACCAAGCAAATTCTTTGAATTTGTTTGTATTCTTATTTCTTTAAATAGGTGCTGGCGATGTTCTACTTTCACATGGGAGACCCACACTATCATCGACGCTGTTTCGTTTCACTTCTGAGTTCGGCATGGGATCAGGTGGTTCCAAAACGCTATAGTCACCAGGAAATACTTTACGTGCAAAGGGTTAATGACAA
>NZ_PPSW01000019.1 GCF_005876835.1 Pseudoalteromonas phenolica | reverse complement strand
CTTAGCTAATTACTTAGCTAAATTAATTACTTCTCTGGTGAACTTATATTTGTAATGAAGTTATGTTCGGGTACAAGATTATCATGAGCTTCTAATTTAGCAATATCTATTAACTTTATTGCAGTGATAAGCCCTTCATTAATAATGGTTAGCTGCTCTTCTCTTTTGTTATCCGCGATTATATTACTTGCTTCGCCTGATATTTTTTGACCTGAGTGTAATGTGATGGTGATCTGACTTTTCCTCATACAGACAATCTCAAAGTAATCATGCACATCGCAGCTAATCATAGTTTTCATTATTCGTCCTAATTTCGTTCTGATTGTGAACTTATGAGTTGAACTAAACGTAATTAAACTAGGTGCCTATTTCTACTGGAAAAATATTTTGCTAAAGATAAACACGCTGTATTGGTTCACTCACGACTTAAGGTTACAAGATAATCTATTACTAAATAATGTGTGTGATTTTTCAGATGAAATGTCGTTTGTTTATGTATTGAATGAGTCAGATTTCAAAGCGAACAACTTTCAGCAACGAGCAATGGGCAAACGGCGTCTCGTTTTTACTTTGCAAGCAATCTCAAATTTGGCACTTCAACTAGCCGCCAGAGGGCACAACTTAATACTTCTCAAAGGCAACCCTGTTACTGCTATAAGCAATTTATGTGAGAAGCTACAAGTCAATACCTTAGCTGTAGCGCATCAAGTTGGTGTGTATGAAAGGCAATGGCTCAAAGAGATTGAGCAGAACACCTCCGTTAGGCTGCATAGTGCTTGGCAACATACACTCTGGCATGACACGGAAATTTTAAGTCATCCCGCCTACCTTGATAGCTTTTCAAAATATCGCCGTTTTGTCGAAAAACAAAAAACTTCTGAGATTGCCGAGCCCTTAACACTGAATGAGCTGTTTCCGCCAGCGACTAAAACTGCATTAGATTTTATGAGTACAGAGCAGGTGATTGGTGACATTTTACAAAGTGAAGGGCTAAGTGATGAAGACTTTACCGAGTCACTATTTCAAGGTGGTGAGCATGCAGCGTCAGCACACTTAAAAAGTTACTTCGATTCAACTGCACCAAGTACTTATAAAGAAACTCGCAACGAACTCGATGGCTGGCAGCTGTCTACTAAATTTAGCCCTTATCTTGCGCAAGGCAGTTTGTCACCTAGGCAAGTTTGGCATGCGGTTGAGCAATATGAATCTAATGTCATAGAGAATGAATCAACTTATTGGATTAAATTTGAGTTGTTATGGCGCGAGTACTTTCAGTGGTTAGCCCTGTATCAAGGTGAAAGCCTGTTTTCATTTAAAGGACAAGCGAATAGCAAGCCATTAACGAGCTTTTTCCCCGAACGATTTAAAAAATGGTGTGAAGGCGAAACTCCTTACCCACTGGTCAATGCATGTATGAAGCAACTAAATCAGACTGGGTTTATGTCTAACCGAGGTAGACAAATCGTGGCTAGCTGTTTAGTAAACGAGCTCTGTCTTGATTGGCGTTATGGTGCGGCTTATTTTCAGCGACAATTACTCGATTATGATGTGGCATCTAACTGGGGCAACTGGCAGTACATTGCTGGTGTGGGTGCAGATCCCCGAGGTGGTCGTCACTTCAATATCGAAAAACAGCATACGCAATATGACCCTCATGATGTATTTGTAAATCATTGGCTTGGTAAGCAAGATTTTCAACCGCTGGACTCGGTGGATGCCGCTGATTGGCCTGTTGACACGCGTGCACTATAGTTTATGGCGATTTCAGTCGTTTGGTTAAAACGAGACTTACGGCTCACTGATCACGAACCTTTACTTAAAGCCGCCCAGTCAGGTCATGCTGTTTTGTTGGTGTATTGCTTTGAGCCCATTCAGCTTCATGATCCGCATTACAAACCAAGGCACTGGCAGTTTGTCTTGTCGTCTTTAAAAGACATAGCTGCACGCGTGCCCCAAGGTGCGCTCTATATCAGTTTTAAAGACGTTCAGCACACTTTTGCAGAGCTTCATGATAAATACAGTATTGCTGGGCTCTACTCTTATCAAGAAATAGGCTTAAACAACACTTTTGAGCGAGATAAGTTGATTGCATCTTGCTGCGAAAATGCTGGCATTACTTGGCATGAAACCCCATATGGCGCCGTAATTAGAGGGCTAACACATCGCAAAACCTGGGACGAGTATTGGCAAAAAGTCATGCGTGCCCCAACTGCTGATGTTGACCTAGATGCAGTTAATTGGTGTGTTGAAAATGAATTTTCAGACAGAGTAAAAAAGGCGGCAATTGACGAGCACCCAGAATGGTTTTTAGAAGCAGGAGAATACCAACAAGGTGGTGAAAAAGCTGCCAAAGAGGTTTTGGATTCCTTTTTTGATACACGTGGCCAAGCATATGCTTACAGTGTTTCGAGCCCGATATTGAGCCAAATTCATTGTTCTAGGCTCTCTCCCTATTTAGCGTGGGGAAATATCAGTTTAAGGCAAGCGTATCAGGCGGTGTTACAAAACTGGCAAAAAAAAGGTTGGCGCAGAAGCCTAGTTGCTTTTACCTCTAGATTGCATTGGCACTGTCATTTTATCCAAAAATTCGAAAGTCAAAGTTCGATGGAGTTTGAACCAGTTAATTTGGGCTATACACATTTACCGCGCGCAGATAAAGCACTCGCAGCCGAGCGTCTTGCTGCGTGGCAACAAGGTAAAACCGGAGTGCCCATGGTTGATGCGTGCATGCGCTGTTTAATTGCAACCGGGTATATCAACTTTAGAATGCGGGCGATGTTAGTAAGTTTCTTATGCCATCATCTCGAAGTGGATTGGCGCGATGGTGCCCCTTATTTGGCCAGTCTCTTCTTAGATTTTGAACCGGGTATTCATTACAGCCAAATGCAGATGCAGGCTGGGGTAACGGGTTTTAATACCATACGTATTTATAGCCCAGTCAAACAAGGCCTTGAAAAAGACCCAGACGGTGAGTTCGTAAAACGTTGGTTGCCTGAGCTTGCCAATATTCCAGCGCCACTCGTACATGAGCCTTGGCAGCTTTCGCCAATGGAGCAACTTATGTATGGCGTTGAACTTGGCAAAAAATACCCTGACCCCATTGTTGATGTATCAAAAAGCTACAAAGCAGCCCAAGACTTATTGTGGAAATGGCGCAAGCGCCCCGAAGTTCGTGCTCAAGTCAGTCACTTACTCGCCCGCCATGTAAGGCCCGATCAAAAAATATATGAAAAGTAATATGAAGAAAAGCCAATTACCTACCAAACTATGCCCAGTGTGTGAGCGACCTTTTACATGGCGTAAAAAGTGGCAGCGAGATTGGGAAAATGTGAAGTATTGCTCTAAACGCTGTGCGGGCAATAAAGGCAAACAAGATAAGGAGTTGGTATGAACAATCAGTATCAAACACTCAGATTAGTTTTAGGTGATCAACTCAATGCCAGTCATAGCTGGTATCAAGATAAAAATGAGTCTGTGTTGTATGTCATCGCCGAGTTACATCAAGAAGCTACTTACACGGTGCATCACATCCAAAAAGTACAGGCTTTTTTTGCGGCTATGCAAGGGTTTGCAGCAGGCTTAAAGCAAGCAGGATTTCATGTTTTGCACCTAACCTTGGACGATACTGCAGAGTATAAAAGCTTGCCTGAGCTGTTATCGCACTTAATTCAAAAGTTCGGTATTCAGCAATTTGAATATCAGCTTGCAGATGAAGCTAGGCTTCGCACTCAAATCAGCGAGTTTTGCCAAAGCCTAGAAATCAAAACCATAGGCTTTGAGGCTGAGCACTTTTACGTAAGTGACCAAGAGTTAGGGCAATACTTTAAAGCCAACAAAAAACACAGGTTAGAGCACTTTTATCGCACGATGCGTGCACGTTTCGATATTTTAATGCGAAATGGCGAGCCTGAAGGTGGGCAATGGAATTACGACAAAGACAATCGAGAGAAGCTTAAAAAACAAGATTTAGGTAATGTGCCTCAACCTCTGTTATTTGCCAATGATGTCAGTGAAATCAACGAGCGGATCGCACGGCACAATATAAAAACCATGGGCAAAGGTGATAACACTTTACTCTGGCCCATAAACCGCAAGCAGTCTGTTGAGCTTCTGAACTTTTTTTGTGAAGTCTGTTTACCACACTTTGGCCGCTTTCAAGATGCCATGACGGGACAGCTTAAAGGGTTACCAGAAGGCTTAAGTGAAGGTTTATGTGAAGACATAGGCTGGAGCTTGTATCACAGTCGTATTTCATTCGCTCTAAACAGTAAGATTTTGTCGCCCAAGCAGGTGGTTGATACCGCAATTCATTACTATCGACAATCAAATGGCAAAATCAATTTGGCGCAAATTGAAGGCTTTGTTAGGCAAATACTCGGCTGGCGAGAATTTGTTAGAGGCGTTTACTGGGCAAATATGCCTAACTACGCCACTTTGAATCACTTAGAAACAACGCGTGCGCTACCTAGTTGGTTTTGGGATGCGAACACCAAAATGAATTGCCAACATCATGCAATTCGCCAATCACTTGATTACGCCTATGCACATCATATTCAGCGATTAATGATCACTGGTAATTTTTGTTTGATTGCAGGTATTCACCCCGATGAAGTTGATGCCTGGTATTTGGGTATGTATATCGATGCCATTGAATGGGTTGAAATGCCAAACACCCGTGGCATGAGTCAGTTTGCTGATGGAGGGATTGTCGGCTCCAAAGCGTATGCGGCAAGCGGAAACTATGTAAAAAAGATGAGCGACTACTGCTCTAGTTGTGCTTACAAAGTGACAGAAACAGTAGGGAGTAATGCATGTCCGTTAAATTCACTATATTGGCACTTTATGCATCGAAACCAAGAAAAGCTAGGCAACAATCCTCGTACAGCCATGGTATTTAAAAACTGGCTTAAGAAAACCGATGAGCAAAGGGCTGAGGTACTTAATCAGGCAGAAACTTACTTAGATAATATTAATAATATTTAGTTTAATCTTATTTTATAATGGCTGATTGTGGGAGCAATGATATTAAACGCCCACAATCAGCATCTTACCTTGCGCCATGCCTTCGCGTTCACAACTTAAATCAATGCGACTATCAAGCGGATAATTATAAATTTGTTCAATTTTAGGGTGAGACTTTGAAACGAACTTACAGCTTCTTACAAACAAACTCATACGGCTTTGGTTATCTAAAAATGCATACGCGGTTTTGTCTAAGGCTTCTTTACAGGCCTGCATAATATCTGGATGTACTTCGTTGTGATGTATTGCTTTTAGTGCCTCTGCTTTATCAATAATCTGACAGCTACTGGCTAAAACACACACAGCATAAATATCTAATACCATGATCACCCGTATTTTTTGGGTAGAACGCTCAGCGTAAACAGCCATTACACTCGGAAGCTTTGATTCATCGAACTGTTGTGACCTGATTGCTCTTAGAATCAGATCTTCGCTGATATTCTTTTTCATTAACCGTTCAAGTTGCTCCGTTTTTGGTAAGGGTAAACCCTCTTTTAAAGGTACAGCTTGCTCGGTTAGAAATTCTTGTTGTTCTAGCGTTTCAACGATTGGTTGTAGCTGAGAATGTAACTGTGCATCGGTAAAGGGCTTTGATAAGAAAAAACTACAGCCCGCACTTTCAGCTTCAAGTATTTTCTCTTTTTCATCTATGGTAGAAATCACCCCAACGGGTAGCTGGCTGTCATTACGTCGAATACCTTCGAGTAGCTCAAGCCCGGTTTGTTCAGGCATATACCAATCGGTCAACACAATATCAGGCTGCCAGCTATCTAATAATTGCATAGCTTCGGGCACACTCTGTGCACAGCGAACAAACAGCTTGCGATACTCAAACTGTTGCAAAGTACGCTTGATGATTTCTCGTGTTGCTAAACTGTCATCGACAACCAGTACCTTCACATAGTGCCCTTGATTAGATTAGTTTTATTCAGTATAGGCAGAATTTCTGATTAAAACTAAACTTGTCATATGGATACTTGTGAGGCTGACAATGTGACGTTTAATTTTCCCCTAGAAGCCTATCAATATATAGCCCTAAATTTTGGGCTACTGATTTTGGCTGCTTGGTTTTATATTTTGTTACTTATATTGAGAGAGTTCAGAAAGTTTGCAGTATCAATGACTGGGCGAGGACAGGGGGGAGCTGATAACGAAGCACTTGTTGCATTGTGTAGAGATTCCGTTGAGCGAGCCAGTCGCTTTTCTGATCAACATAGTAAAACGATTTCTGAATTAGTGCAGGTACAAGTGGCACTAGAGCAGCAATTGGCACAAATTCGTGCTTCAACAGCAGATCACATCACCAAGGAAGAGCAGGCTTCGATTAATGATCTAAATAAGAAATTAAGCCGCTCTCATAAGCTGATCCGCAAGTTAAAAGGAGACTTAGATGTCTCTGCTAAAAAATTAAACGTGGCAAAAACTGAGTTAGAAATACAAACCTCTTCTTTTGAAGATCTGCAAAGCAGCAATCAGAAATTGCAAAATGAAGTGATCGCATTGAGAGCGCAAAAAGAAGAATGGATCAGCGAGCCTATGGCGCCAGCGAGTCAAAGTGAGTCTGAAATGGCAACTATGTTGAATAATTACAAGCGCCAAATTGAAGAACAAAACCAGTTAATTGATCAGCTCTCGTTACAAACCGATGGCGATGTGTCACCGGCTGAAGTAGCAGCGTTGCAAAAAGATTTAGAGCAGGCAAAACATAAAATTAAGCATCTCGTAAAAGAGAAGAAGTTTATTGAAAGCCGCTATTTAGAAGCGGTGAATGCACAAAAACAATAAAATAGAACAGTGTAAGTTACTGATATGTGGTATATCTAAATGTAACCGTGTGCAGCAATAAGAGGGCCGTTTATTATATGACCAAAACCAAATTAAGCCCTGATGAAAGCTTGTCTTTTAAACTGGTTACTCAGTTACTCCCAAAAGAAGCCAGCCAGCTTGACCTTTATTTTTCTATCCCGACCGATATGGGAATTAATAAAGATACATTCAATGAAGTCGATTTTTTTAACGCCCACATTAAAACGCACTGCGCTTATTACTCTGAACAACTTCACCTACCCTTAGTTCGAAGCCGATATATCAGTCAAAATAAAGGGGAAAAAAGCGACTACAGAGTGAATTTAAATCTTTTCTCATATCAAATTCGCATTGCACTCGATGCGGATATAAAAGCCACCTTAAAACTAAAGCAAGCCGATGAGTTTTATCCCGTTGCCGGTGAGCTAGTTGAACAAGCTAAAAAGTTATTAAAGAAACTGCGTCGTTACAAGCCACCAGAGCAAACATTAAAGCCTTATTTTCAGAATGCCGATAACTATTTAAGTTGGCACAGCGAACAGGCATTTTTAAAACTCTTAGCAAAAGGCCCAAAATCCAGTGAATTTAGCAGTGAAAGAAATGATATTTTATCGTTTTGTAAAGAAGAAACTGCTTATAGAGAAAAGCACAATTACAATTCACAAGTGACACTTGAAGATCCAAACAGGATCACCAATAAAATGCGGCTTTTACAACGATTGATTGAACATGGCGTGGTGTTCAAAAAGAAGACGCAAGATTTAAACTTAAATTTGAAACGTTTAGTGCGCGGTTTAGTAACTGGGGTGATCATGGCCTTTGTGATGTATTTGGTTTTAAATGCTCGTTCAAATTTTCAAGAGATCACCATCGCCCTGATTGCTTTATTAGGTGTCATTTATGGCCTGCGTGAAACCTTTAAAGACGAAATCACCCAATGGGCTTGGCGAAAAATTCAGCATGGTCGGCCTAAGTGGCGCAATATTTTTAAAAACTCGGTGGATGATAAAGTCGTTGCTCGACAAACCGTGTGGTTCGAATTAATAAAAAGTAAAGAGCTTCCAGAAGATGTCGACGCCTTGCTGCAAAAGCGTCGTCAGCAAAACAAGCAATCAGCAACTCTTCTGCACTTTTGCAGTAAAAACGAAGTTAAGCAGCAAGAGTTTATTCCTGGCTACGAAGAAATTCAGCAGCGAATTACTTTTAATTTAAGCTCATTTGCGCGTTATTTAAAGAAAGGCGCGGGAAAACTTTATAGCCACGATGGTAATAAAGTGTCAGGGCAAGGAGTTGAGCGTCGTTATCAGATAAATCTAGTTTTAAAATACACCACAAACAGACAAGACTCGGTCAAGCAGTTAGAGCGCTACAAAGTGACCATGAATCGTTCAGAAATTGTTGCGATAGAGAAAATAAATTAAATCTAATCCGTTTTTCCGTCTAATGTAAAAAAATTGTTCTAAGCTTTAATTCTAGCCTTTCAATTTTAGGTGCATTCTATATGAAGCTTGGTCAAAGACTTTACCTTTCTTTTGGAGCCGTAGTGGCATTAATGGTGATTTCAAGTGCAATTACATGGCTACGTGTAAGTGAACTCTCAGAAGTTGCTACAGAAGTTAAAACGGACGATGTGCCAGGGGCAATCTATTATTTACAATTAATGGATGAAATAGGTGATATGCATGCTTCTTTGCTCGATTACACAGCGGGTCAGGAACAAAAGAAAAATGATTTTTATGATGATTATAAAGAGTTTAATGAGTTTTTTGTAAAGCTGAGGCCATTAGAGTCAGCTAAGCAGTCAGATAGAGAAAAAATGGCCAAAATCGAAGAAATTCTTAATACCTATAAATCCAGAGCTGAGCAAGAAGTATTTAGTGTTTATAAACCGGATGTTGAGCGTTGGGCCTATCAATTTGTTGACGAAATTGAAAATGGGCCGGGCCAAGAGCTTGAAGATCTATTAGATAGACTAAAAGAAGAAGAATTCAACGACGCCCTCAAAACAACAGATATTAGAGAAGCTGTAAACGATGATTTACCCGGGGTAAGGTATTATTTAGAGATACTCGACGAGAAAGGCGATATGTTAGCTGCTCTGACAGAATATATGATAGGTGAAGTCGAAGAACAAGACGCCTTTGAGAAAGACTCTAAAACTTTCCTTAACTTTCTGGAATTACTCAGACCTCTTGAGAGAAAACCACAAGAAGTGGTGAATTTAAATAGAATTCAAACACTTCATAATGAAATCTACGATGCGGCCCAAAAAGTATTTTCTGACTTTGACCCACTAGGAAAAGCGAAAGCTATAAAGTCAGTGCATGAGATGGAAATTAAGTTGTACGAACAGCTGGAAGACATTCTGGATGTGTCGGCCAATGAAGAAAAAACCGATGCCGAAAATGCCATGTCTTACTTAGTTGAAGGCATGCAGACGATGATGACCACTTTGTTTGTGATCACCACAATAGCTGCCATTGTCAGCGGTATTATTGCTTTTTCTTTAGGTCGTTCAATATCTGACAGGATCAACCAAGTGCTATATGTCTCTAAAGAAACAGCAAGCGGAAACTTGTCATTGAAGCCAATGGATCACAATCACAAAGATGAGATTGACGGTTTAGCAAGTGCTTCAAACGAAATGGTGTCAGCACTGAGTACACTACTGAGAAGTATAGATAAAGTTGCAAAAAATGTTGATTTATCCTCGACTGAGATTGCACAAATCAATATGAGTATTGCCACGCTCAGTCAAAATAGTTCTGAGCAATCTGCGCTTATTGCCACAGCTATTGAACAGATGAGCTCTACAGTCGCTGAAGTTGCAAGACAAGCACAAGATGCCTCAAGTAACGCTGAACTTGCGCGTGACTTAGCAAATAAAGGTGGAGGCATGGTAAATCACACAGTGAGTGAAATTGAACATGCGGCACAAGAGGTTCAAAAAACGGCTGATACAGTAACTAGTTTAGGAGAATTAAGCGCACAGATAGGTGATGTGATAGGTGTGATAGGAAGTATTGCTGAACAAACCAATTTATTAGCATTAAATGCTGCAATTGAAGCTGCGCGGGCGGGTGAACAAGGCAGGGGGTTTGCAGTAGTTGCCGATGAAGTGAGGACGTTAGCTGAACGCACTACCAAAGCGACTGGAGAAGTTGCTTCTACTGTGCAAGCAATTCAAGATGAAACCAATGCGGCAGTGGCAGCAATGAGTGTCAGCGTTGAGCAGGTTAATAATAGTGTTGCATTAGCGAAAGAAGCTGGTACGTCGCTTGGTGAAATCGTAGATGGTGCGCAAGAAATAGCGACCATGATCCAGTCAATCGCCACTGCAACCGAAGAGCAAACTGTAGTAGCTGCGGATATGGCAAAAGAAATTACCAAAATCGACGAAGCCAGTCGTAAATCCCTTCAAGACACGAAAAGTGCTGAAGGGGCAGCAGGAAAATTGGCGGGTGAATCTAAAGAGCTAGTTAAATTGCTTGAAAAATTTAGATTGAATTAATTGGCTAAAAACCTAGTTTGATTCTCTTTCCTCATTATTTATTAAGATGGGGAGGGGGAAACAAGCTCATTTAAAACATCAATTAAGTCTGACTTTTTATAGGGTTTTGTAATAACAGAATCAAAAAGTGAACCAAGCTCTTTTTCTTGAAAAATATCCGCGGTCACTGCAACTTTGGGCTGTTTGCATTGTAATGTTTTGAGCTTTTCTAATGCTTGTACACCAGACATTCCAGGTAAATTAATATCAAGTAAAAAGATATCAAATGTGTTTAAACTCGGCATTTCAAATAACGCCTCAGCAGTTTCAAAAATCGTATATTGTCCACCAAGTTGTTGTAACATCGCCTTAATTAGCATCTGATTAAGCGGGTTGTCTTCGACAACACAAATGTGTAGTTTTTCAAAGCTCTTTGCTTCGATCGGCTCAGGTTCATTACATTGCTCGCATTCGTCAACAGGCAGTGATATTGAAACTAATGTGCCTTTACCTAACGTACTCGATAACTGAATTTTGCCATTCATTAGTTCGACTAACCCTTTAGAAATACATAGACCCAAACCTGTGCCTTCTTTTCTTTGCATACCGACTTGTTTGAATTTATCAAACAGCAGAGTTTGGTCGGTTTTGCTAATTCCAATTCCTTGATCGGCAACTTCGATATGTAATTTATCTTTATTAAGATAAAAGCGAATATTAACCTGCTTTTTTAGTGGGGTGAATTTAATGGCATTGCCAATTATATTTACGATGATTTGCGTTAATTTTGTTTTATCAACATCAAAGAAACGCTTAGCAAAAGCACTATCGATATCGCAATTAAGTTCTATTTTACCCTGCTGTGCTTTACTTCCCATCATGCTCATGATGCTTTGAAATAACCTATCAAGGCTAACTGGTTGTGGCTTTAGCTCCATTTTTCCCGCATCAATTTTTTCTAAGTCAAGCACTGAGTTGACTATTTCTAGGAGCTGGTGGCTACTGAACTCAATGTTTTCTATATATTCATGCTGTTCTTCTGGTAGCGCTTTTATTTCAACAGAGCTCTTTAAAATTTCGCTAAAACCAGTAATAGCATTGAGCGGAGTACGAAGTTCATGACTTATTGTTGATAAGAACTCATCTTTAGCACGGTTTGACTCTTTCAACTGTTTTACTTTTAAACGCAGTTCTAATTGAGCAATAACTTGTTTAGCGAGTGTTTGAAGTGCTAAGCGTTGCTCGTTTGTCAATTTCTGTGGCTCGTCACTTATCGCACAAAGTGTGCCTATTGCTTCGCCATTTGGAGCACGTAAAGGAGCGCCTGCATAAAAACGAATTTTTGGCCCGTCGGTTACCAGAGGGTTATCAAAGAAACGCTCGTCATTTCGTGCATCTTCAATTTCGAAAACGTGCTCTTCTAAAATTGCATGGGAGCAAAATGCGATTTCTCGGCTGGTCTCATCTGCATCAAGGCCAACCTTAGATTTAAACCACTGCCGATTGCTATCAACTAGGCTGACTAATGAAATAGGTGTGTTACAAATGACAGATGCCAATTTGGTGATATCGTCAAAGCACTGTTCAGCTTCTGTATCAAGTACTTCATACCTTTCTAAGGTTTTTATGCGTAACTTCTCATTTGTGGCGAGTGGGGCACTTTTCATATTGAGTTTCCATGCAATAAAAGCTCTGACCTAACATTAGCATCAAGCTTCAGGTGCGGCAAAGCTGTTTCTAATTATGAAAAAATCTTGATGTGAGCTCGAGATAGATATTGATATAATTTTCAGAAGTTTAGATGTTCTAAAAGCGGTATGTGTTATTAGGAAATTATAAAAGGTGTGCGTTTTTAACGCAAAACACTTGCTTTTATGGAACGTTCCAATATTGTGTGTCTCATTTAGAAACTTAAAGAATGTGATTATGTTAAAAAAAAATAACTTGATAATGCTTTTAGCTGCAGTGTGTTCGCAGGCGGCAGTCGCAAAAGATATTGTCCTTTATGATATTACAGATAAAGAGTCATTTACTGTACAAGCGCAACATCCTGCTTTTGTTGAGAACGAATCCGTTAAGCAATTGTTTGATAGTTCAATTCACAGTAAGTTTTTGTCTGATAAGTCCCAAGCTTGGGTGCAAGTTGACTTTGAAGACGCATTCCAAATTCATCAATATTCTTTAACATCAGCAGGGGATGCCCCTGCTCGAGACCCTAAACATTGGCAAGTGAAAGGCTCTGTTGATGGAAAAAATTGGCTTATTTTAGACAATCAAACAGAGCAAAGCTTTGATTCTAGAGCACAAACCAAAACTTATACAGTGGCAAATAGCCAGCATGTGAAACACGTACGCTTTGAGTTAAAGCAACAGGGAACAACACAATGGGGTGATAGCTATTTACAAGTAGCCGATATAGGCTTGTTTGCTGCCACCGATCTTCCTTTAGCGTCATTTGAATTTGATAAGCGCATTGTTAGGCTTAATGAAGAAATCACCATTACAAACACCAGTGACAATGATCCTGATGATGTCGAATGGATAATACCTGGCGCAAAGATTAAGCATATGGGTAATGACGTAAAAGTACGCTTTACAAAGCCGGGTAGTTACTCAGTTACGTTAAAGACTAAAAACAGTACAGGTACAGACAGCATCACACAAAAAAATGTCATCAAAGCCATGGATATTCATCGCCCTTGGGCTGGTTTACAGTTACCTAAGGTAGTTGTGAAACTTGAAGACACTGAATCTGAGGGGGCGAAAAGGCTGATTAAATTACTGCCAAATATCGAACAAGCGATCAATGAAGTCACCCGTGACTTAGTGCCTATGCTGTATAAAAATTTCACCGAAGTACCTGAATTTGAGCAGGTTACATTCAGACTAAAATGGATGGATACGCTTGCTTACCGAGCGGGTGATTATTCAAATATGGAAATTGCCTTTAGTAGTAAATACATTACCGAAAGACTAGCTGATAAACCAGACGAACAAGTGACTTACGAGTTATTGGGTGTGCTGTGGCATGAGCTGACCCATGGCTATCAGTTATTCCCACAATCAGCAACGGGCTCACCAGAAGAAACTCATGCGTTTATTGAAGGGATGGCTGATTTAATTCGAATTAATGCAGGCTTTCACAAGACACGTAGCCCAGAACTTTCAGAGACTTGGCTGGGTGGGTACACAAATACCGGCTTCTTTTTATCTTGGTTGAGTAAACGGTATGAAGCGTTTGAGCATCAATTTAATGCAACGGCGACAGAGTTGCCTGACTGGACGTTTGCCGCTGCCATTGAATATGTAACTGGTGAAAAAGTAGAAAAGCTTTGGCAAGAATACCAAGCTGAACTCACTAAATAATAAATCTCTCCTTTTTCAAATGGTCATTATCGCTTCCTCTCAAGTGATGATGATCATTCTTTATATTTGAATATGTATTCAAAATATCCATTTAGTATTAACACTTCAATGTTCGTTAAATAACTTGTAATAGATAGTTACAATTAGATGAACTTTTATTTCCTAAATTGTTGACAATGATTAAATGATGCGCAATTATTGGAACGTTCCATGCTGTTGTGAGTTTATTGATATTCACTTCAGTATTTTTTTGAATTAAAAGTGGAACGTTCCATAAAAATAAATCTTAGAGGCTAAGATGAATAACAACAAAATTTTAATGCTATCGCCGTTGGCACTGGCCGTGTCTTTGTCGATATCTGCTTCTGCAACTGCAGCAGAGCAAAATCAGGTCGAAGAAAAAGTTGAACGTATTGAAGTAACGTCTTCACGTATTAAGCGTACTGAACTTGAGGGTGTTACAAATATTCAAACGATTTCATCTGCAGATATGGTTAGAAGTGGTTTCACTAATGTTTATGAAGCGTTAAGTAGCGTGACTGCGGCTAATGGCCAGATCTTAGGTGAAGTTGAAACGGGTTCTTACACGCCGGGTGCCAAAGAGCTAAAGTTGCGAGGCTTAGGCCCTGAGTACACGCTGATCCTAGTAAACGGAAAGCGTTTAGCCTACTACCCAATGCCTTACGGCGGTCAAACTAACTTTGTTAACCTTGATATGATCCCAACAGCCATGGTTGAACGCATTGATATTCAAACGGGTGGTGCATCAGCGATTTATGGCTCAGATGCGATGGCGGGTGTGGTTAATATCATCACGAAAAAAGGCATAGATTCTCATTATGTTGATGCCTATTATGGTCAAGATACTTATGGAACGGGCGCTAAAAAAGGCTTAACTTTTGTTGGTGGTTTCCAACAAGACGAGTTCACATTCGACTATGCACTTGAGTATAAACATACTGATCCTTTGCTATCAGGTGACAGACCTTACCATGATAGTGTGTGGGACAACCCAGATCCAAAAGCACACCACGAAACAAACCGTTCAATTACGGTTTGGGCTGAGAATACGGAGTATAAAAACCAGTATTCAGCACAGTACTGTAACTCTGAGCAAAACCCGCATCCACGTGCTGTACAGCATTTTATTGAGCGAAATAGTTATGGTGCAAGCTGTGGTTGGGATGAAACCAGTGATAAGTTACTTCGAAATCAATCAGAAGCATTCAGTGTTTACATCAACTCAGAATACCATTTAAACGATCAGCACAGCTTGTTTGCGAATGGCTTCTATATCGATCAAGAGAAAAAAGGCCGTCGTAACACCTTCTTCTGGGGTCATCATGAGTCAATTCATGGCGGTACATTCTGGGATCCAGATATTGAAAACCAAGAAGGTACGCTTGGTGCACCGGTTAAATACATGTGGCGAGTGGTTGCTGATGAAGAATATACCAAAGATGGCTTAGGTCGTACGTATAACGATACGTCACTGTCTTTCAATGTGGGTATTAAAGGTGAGATTGGCGATTATTACTATTCAGTAGGTTATAGCCGTGCAAACTATGACTTCAATGACCGCTATTTACATCATACCAATGAGGGCAACCGTTTATTGAAGGGTCAACAATACGGTGAAGTAAATGGCATGCCTGTTTATCGTCCTAACTATGAAATGTGGTTTGCGCCGTTAACACCAGACACAGTAATGCAAATTGCCGATTGGGCAACGTACGACGGTAACTCGTTCAATAACACTTTTACAGCCGATATCACAGGCGACTTATTTGAATTACCTGCTGGGGCCGTTTCTTTTGCCGCTTATGTTGAAGCGATGAATGAAGGCACACGTGCAACGCCAGATGCGCGTATTCTAAATAAAGAGTTTGTGGGTTTAACTGGTGTTATTACCGAAGGTGAACGTGACCGTTATGCTGCTGCAATGGAGTTTTTAATTCCAATTACAGAGCAATTTGATGTAGAAGCGGCTGTTCGTTACGACCATTATGACGACATTACTGATGTAGGAGGCGCACCCACTTATCAACTCGGCTTTACCTACAAACCAGTTGAATCTTTAGTGCTTCGCTCTGCTTATAGCACGACGTTCCGTGGCCCGAGTATGTCTTCGGTTTATCAAGGCTTCTCAGGAAACTTTGGCTCTGGCAACGACCGTATTACTGCTGATGCGTGTGCTGTATTAGCTGCTCAAGGTGAAGTGTCAGGTTATGCAACCGACGCATTAACTGCGACCTGTGAAAATGTAGATCTATCGAACCCTCAGTTGGCTTCTTTACAAGCGAGCTTCGAGACGGTATCTGCGGGCGATCCAACTTTGAAAGAAGAAACGGGCCACTCGTTTACAGCAGGTTTTGTGTATGAATATTCAGAAAATCTATCTTTTAACGTCGATTTCTATGACATCGTGATTAAAGACAAAATCAAAGTGCTGAGTGCTGGCAGCATTTTAGGCACTATGTGGGAATGTAAAGAAGGTATTCAAGATCCAAACTCACAACTGTGTAAAAACACCGAAGCGCGTATTCAGCGTTACGATGAAAATGGTAAAGGCACAGATCGCTTAGGTAACCCAATTGCTGGTGATGCTTATACGCCACACTCAGTTCGTCAAGGTTATATCAATGCGTCAGAAACCCAAGATGGTGGTATTGATTTAGGTGTGAAGGGTTTATTTGATACCGAATTTGGAACGTTCCGCTATAAATTTGAATACAACAAAGTATTGAAGAAGAAAGAACGTATTGAAGCAGCAGATCCGCTAAAAGACATTCTAGATGACCAGAACAATTACGATTTCAACGATACTGCGAACTTTAGCTTAACTTGGCAAAAAGAAGATACTTCGATTTCATTGCTGAGCATGTACAGAGGTGAGATGTGGAACCTTGGCGTGTATGGCGAGCGTCAAAAGCTACCAGCTTGGTACCGTCATAACTTAACTTTCGGTCAATTCATCGGTGACAACACCCGTGTGATTTTCTCTGTGAAGAACCTACTGAATGCGATGCCACCACAAGATGAAACCATGGGTAACTATCCGTTCTACTTAGGTGGTAACTACGACAGCATCGGTCGTGAGTTTGTATTACGTATGACTTACGAGTTCTAACAAGAATAATAAGGAACGAACATGAATAAATTTACTTTATCAGCACTGGCCTTGTCGGTATCGGCCATTCTGGTCGGTTGTAATGATGGCTCAGGTTTTACCTCGACACAAAGCGAAGCCGAGCAAAGCACGCAAGTGACGCCTGCTACAGGTGAAAGTGCACTTCGAAATATGTCACAAGACAAAGGGGCAGAGATTGAGGCCATACTAGCTGATGGTGTTAAAGCTTCTCCAGATGGTGAGCAAGCTGGCAACTTAATCGACGGTAATCACAGCAGTAAATTCTTGGCCTTTGATAAAAAAGCCACAGTGATCTTTAAAGCGGCGAAAGCAGCTGCTTTGCAAAAATACCATTTTGTTTCGGCAAACGATGAGCCTAAACGAGACCCTAAAAACTGGGTGGTATACGGCTCAAACGACAAGCAAGAGTGGGTTGAAATTGATTCTCGTGCAAATGAAGCCTTTACTGGTCGAGCAGAGTTAAAAGCGTACGAACTTGAAGGTGAGCAAGCAGCTTATCAGTACTTTAAATTCGACTTAGAGCACGGCGGCACAGACAGCTATGGTGCTGATATTACTCAGCTTGCAGAGCTTGAATTAATCGTGATTGCAGAAGCGCCTATCGTGTCGTTTGGCGCGTCTAACCTAACGCCTGAAGTGGGCGAGCTTGTGGTATTTGAAGATACCTCACTAGTTAACCCAACAAGTTGGCAATGGACGTTTGAAGGCGGCACGCCTTCAACCAGCACTGAGCGTAAACCGCTTGTTCGTTTTAACGAACTGGGCGCGAAAACTGTGACTTTAGTGGCTAAGAACGACAAGGGTGAATCTGAGCTAGTTAAAACTGACTTCATTCGCGTTTGGGATCCAGCCAGCCCTTGGGCAGGCTTCCCTCAACCAACAGTGACATTTACCAAAAATAAACCTGAGCATCCTGGTCAAGCAGTACTTGAGCGCGTTATGCCAGACTTAGAAGCAGAAATTCACCGAATTTCTGAGCTGATCGCTAAGCGTTTATTCAACAATGTCACCGAAATTAACGTATTTGAATCGGTTGAATTTATAACTGATGAGTATGACTTCCCAGCGGCGAAAGGTGGTACAGATAAAAACATGCAATTGATGTTTGATCTTAACCATATTGCGAAGTTAGAAGGCAAAGGCGATCAAGCTATTCGTGACGAGATAACTGGCGTACTTTGGCACGAATTGACTCATGGTTACCAAAATGTGCCAAATACAGGTGATTACATTGAAGGCACTGACCATCATACTTACCTTGAAGCGATGGCGAATTTTATTCGCATCGAAGCGGGTTTCTATGAGCATGCACGAGCAAATATTGATTGGTTAGATGACATCAATAAAGATGCGTATAACCAGACTTCATTCTTCTTGGAGTGGGTAGTAAACACGAACCGAAATATCGACTTTATGAATGAGCTAAATGCAGCTGCAAAGGTATTACCTGAATGGTCGTTTGATGCCGCATTTAAGCATATTTTTGGTGATAATAGAGGCCTCGAAGTGATTGTTGGCGAATACCAAACTTACCTCAAATCACTTGGTAAAGTCCCACCTTATCCGACACCAGTTGTAGGCTTTAATAATGCCGTACAGTTTGATGGTGTAACGGTGACGACCAATGCAAGCCATATTGGTATTTGGGGGGAGGGTCCAGAAGCCTTAGCTGATAACGATATTCGTAAGAAGTTTAATGCGGTTGTCGAAGCACCTTGGTGGGTACCAGAGTATCTTCCTGATATTTTACCGATAAATGAAGTTGAAGCAGTGAATGCTGATTTTGTGTTACCACAATCGGTTAATGTAGCGAAATACTCGATTGCCACTGCTGGTGACAACGAAATTCGCTTCCCAACGAGCTGGCAAGTATTTGGTTCAAACGATGGCGATACATGGACACTAATCGATGAGCAATCATTTACGGCCTTACCAGAACTGGTGACCACTTACACCTACGAGCTTGAAAAGCCAGTTGATGTGCAACACGTTCGTTTCTCATTTAAGAATGAGCGTCAAGGAGAGGGAATTGATGGCGATAACGGCAGATTAATACAAATCGGTGAAATCGCGATTTGGACACAAGATTAACATTTACCCTAGATTATTAATGTGAGAGTCAAAGCAGGCCATTCAGCCTGCTTTTTTTTGGTTTGATATTTTGCTAGGCAATATGCGCAAAAAGTAAATACGGCAATTAAAGCTTTAACCTCTACTAATTACATAATCTACCTTTACTGTTGAAATTGCTTCTACAGGTTTGCCATCTTCAAATTTCGGAGCGTAACGCCACTGTTCAAGTGCTTTAATAGAGGCTTTTACAAAGCCTTTTTCAGAAGCGTCTATTACTTCTATGTCTTTAACAAATCCTGACTTGCTGACAGTAAATTGCAGTTGTACCCAGCCGCTTTTCATCTTGCGAGCCATATTTTTAGGGTACTCAGGATTTGCTCTATATAAAGGTTCTTGCTCTTGCGAATCTTTCCAAGGCACCATTTTCGCTATGGCTAAACAATGTTTGGTGGCTTTGTCACTTTGACGCGTTTTTTCGTAAAGGTTGACCAACTTTGAATGGGCTGATAGCTCAAAAGGATGGTCGAAGTCGAGGTTCGAGTCAAACACATTAACAATATGCTCTAAACGCTCAATTGCAGCGCTTTTTCTATTTCTTGCTTCATCTAAAGCTGCAACCCAAATATCTGTTGAAAGGCGTTGAACTGAGGTTTCAGGTAAATGAGCCTTATTTATCTCATCCGTTTTGCGGATCAACTTTTTAGCTTTACCTACTGTTCTACTATTTTTTGCTGCAAGTTTGGCTGCTTCTAAATATGCAACCGAAGCAAATTCATAGTCTTGTTTAGCTTCAGCTTGTTCCGCAATGTCTTCTAAGCTATCGAGTGATTCACGACGGTTTTCTTTAAAGTTTAACTTTGCAAGTGGTAAGGTAATATTGAAAACGACATCAAGCTTGTCGGTATGATGCTCTTTGGTAATCTTGAGTATTTCTTCAAGCAAAGCTTTTTTACTAGGGTTGCTGTTACTCATAGATGTTGCATAGTTAATTGCAAGATTGATAGTGTTAATATCGTGCTGACCGTAAAGTTCTTTGCCAACTTCATAGGCTTTTTGAGCTGTGTCTTTTAGTGCTTTTTTATCACCAGATTGAACAGCTACTTTGTAAGCTTGGTAATGCTTAATAAATGCTGAGTTTAAATCTGAGTTCGATGCAAAGCTTTCTGAAGCTGTTAGAACGGTGAAAATAGAAAAAGCAATTAGTGTTTTGTTCATTATTATTTTTATTCCTAGATTTATATTTCCTAAATTGCGTCTTCATAATAGCTATGTCCCTGATGGGGTTCAAGTATGGCTATAAATTGCAGCTTTAAAAGACTGAATTCTAATAGTATCTTCTTACTTGCGGCTGCACAGCGCTATTTATTTAGCAAATTTAATCAATAATTATTAATTACAGAGATAACTATGTGTATAGATGATGTGCTTCCCAGCGATTATGCTGAACTGCTAAGCGTTTGGGAAAACTCAGTCCGAGCAACGCACAACTTTATAAGTGAAGAAGATATCGCGTTTTTTAAGCCAATTATCATTGAGCAAGCGTTTCCGAATGTTATTTTACATTGCATGAAAAATTCAGCGGGAACAATTGTCGGCTTTATTGGTGTTCATTCCGAGAAAATAGAAATGTTATTTATTTTGAATGAATATAGAGGACAAGGAATTGGCAAAGCGTTATTAAAGTATGCATTGAATTGTCATTCCATCAATAAAGTCGATGTGAACGAACAAAATCCTAAAGCTGTTGGCTTTTATGAAGCGATGGGGTTTAAAGTTGTTTCTCGTTCGCCTCTAGATGATATGGGGAAACCATTTCCAATTCTTCATATGTCGTTATGATGGGGAGATAGAGTGTATTCAAACAATTTAAAGTAAAGTGAGCTCGATGAAAGTTAGCAAATCAAGACAGAATTAACGCCCAAAGCCAATAACTTTGGGCGTTTGCGTTTTTAACCCCATTTTAGGTTGTTGGGCGTTTGCGTTTTAACTTAATTAAACGCTTTAGCCTTTTTCGATTAGTACTGTAACTGGCCGCCATTATTTATAAAGTTAGCGTATTCATTCCAGACATCTTCGACACCACGGCCTAAGATCTGCCTAAATGACGCATCGAACGACCAAGTGTAATTCCCCATGTCTTTTGCCGACTTATTAAATTTGTAGATAAAGTCATTGTCTAAATGGGTTTTAATATAGTGTAAAAAGAATCCTGTTGCTTCGTAACCGCTCAACCACTTAGCTGGGTTTTGTGTACTTGGCGAGCGTGTTTTATGAAAGCCTGCACCAATACGCACGGCATCAGCTAACCCTTCGGTAAACGCCCAGTAAGCTTGACCATCACCATAGTTGTCATGTGTGAGCGGTGAATTGTTGTAACCATGAGTCACTTCGTGAAATAAGATACCATCGATTTCGTCTGAAATCGCAGAGTCAGAATTTCCACCCTCACGATATAAACGCTCTAGGTGTGCGGTACTGACGACTATGGTCATTTCGCCCGAACCATCTTGGCCCATTTTGTAGGCAACAAAGTCTTTACCCCAATGATCTTTTGCACGCAACTCGAAACGTAGTTTTCTGAAACGTTCAGACTCAATTGGGTCTTTATATAGAATTTTAGCGACATCAACGCAGCGCTGTGCCATATGGCCTGCAGGGTCGGCAATAATACGTTTAAACAATTGTGAGCCGATTGTTTCTGGGTTTACATCAACAAAATCCACCACGGGTTTTTTCCATAAACCGTCATTAGGATCTGTGACACCTTGTTCAGTAATGTCGATATTAACGTTTGTTTGCGAGTAACCATAAATCGAGACATAAAGGTTTTGACCAGAACCGTCACAGTTTTCTGTTGCGGTTGGAGTAATACTCTGGCAAGTGTAGCTTTGAGTAGTCGCAGGTGCACCTAAGTTGATATATAGGTCAGCATCACCGCTGCCAGATGTTGAGGCGCTTACTTTGCCTGCGACGTTGAAAGGACCAAAATGTTGCCATTGACCTTGGCCTAGGTTCAAAGACTGATTGATTGGCAGTGTTGTTCCATTATTGTTATCTGCGCTCTCACCAAATAGTTCAACTTCGGCGAGTTGCACCAGGCTTGCGCCATGATTGGCTGAGATATTTAAGCGAATATGTTTATAGGCTTGATTACTCGATACAGAATATTGCTTGCTTTGATATCGACTTGAAAAGCTTTGGCCCGCTTGGTTATCAATTGTTTGCCAATTAATACCATCGTTTGAACCTTGTAACTGCCAATTTTGCGGATCACGACTCGGCGCATCGTTTGCTGAAGTCAGCGTGTAGCCAGTGATGATTTTCGCCTCATTGAGCTCATAGCTAAGCCATGCAGTAGGAGAAAACGCCAACCATTTACTGTACTGGTCGTTATCAAAAGCTTTGTCCGCTGTTTCGTATGGTGTGTTTTGCTCTGATGCGTTAATAACTCCATTTGGTACCGTAAGGTCTGCATTCAACGTGGTAGATGCAAGTGTGTTAAAGCTTAGGCCTGCGAAAGCAAGTGCTAACGCGATTGGTGTTTTAAGATGTTTATTAGATGTCATAACTAGTTCCCATTGGTTTTTTGTAACGTTCCAATTTAGATGTTTTAAAAAAGCAAAATGTTGTCTGCTTAATTACTCTGTTTATTTGGAACGTTCCTAAATAATTGACGTTATTTCGCAAGGGATCAACCTTTAATTCACAAAATTTTTACTTTTAGGCGTGTTTAAGGTACTAGAATGTTGAATTTATTGAAAAAATCGGCATGTATAAAATTTGGGTATAAGTTATAAAATAATCGAAGTGGCTAGGTTGTTTTAAACAGGCAAATAAGGTTTTTTAAAGAGGGAAGCTGTTGGAGAAATTGAGAACAACACGTTTGAAAAGAAAAATAAACGGGGCTGGCCTCTAATTAATGCGCTATTCATGACGCAATAATGGCGCCATGAATAGAATTTGCTTTAAATAATTATGAGCTACGTTCTATTAACTCCACTGGCACTTGCGTCAACCCTTCTTGCGTGTCGTTTTTCAAGATATGACACACGGCTTTAGCGATGTCGTTGGCATCAATCTTTACTGTGCTCAATGGCACACTCATCAATTTGGAGTCGTCCAAGTCATCGAACCCGATCACGCCGATATCAGCACCAGGTTTTAAGTTTTGCTCGGCTAAATATTCAATCACGCCATAAGCCACAATGTCGTTAAAGCAGACCACAGATTCAACTTGCGGCACTTGAGCCAAGCATTCAGACATTGCAAGTCTGCCACCGTGACGGTTTGTGGTGCTATTAAACACCCAAGTTTGTATGTCGACTTGCTCTTTAGCGGCTTTGTTAAACCCAGCTAAACGTTGATGGTAATCCGATATTGCTGCATCACCACCAATAAAGGCGATGTGCTTATGGCCGCGAGCCATTAACGCTTTCGTTGCGTTGTATGCACCCATTTCGTTGTTTGGTAATACACAAGGCACTTGGCTGCCATCTACTTGACGCATGATGCTGACCACTTGCGTATGCGGCTTTTGTAATTGATTAAGCCAGCTTGCTTGGGTGTTAGGCGTTGGACAGATAATAAAGGCTTTAACACGGTATTCTTGCAGTTTGGCTACAATTTGCGTTTGCGTTAGGGCATTTTCGCTGGTGTTGACGAGCGTTGCCATTAAACCCAATTCTCGAATGTGTTTTTCAAGGGCAACCGCTAAATTTGCAGAATAAGGGTTGGTTAAGTCGTTGATCACAATAGCGACTAAATCTGAAGACTTACTGCGCATCGCCGCGGCTTCACGATTATATACGTATCCTGTTTCTTCGATGGCTTTGAGTACTTTTTCTTTTGCGCGGTCGCTGGCTTTATCGCTGCCGCGTAAAACAAGTGACACTGTAGACTTTGACACACCCGCTACTCGGGCAACGTCATGTACAGTGACAGACTGCTTGTTAGTATTATTTGTTTTCAAATTTTGGCTATCTATAAAATGTGGTTGTCTCGATAACAGCGCCAACCAGTGATTAATTTTGTCGCAATGGGTTGTATTCTAGCAAATCGATCAGTATATTCAAATTATTCTTGGAACGTTCCATTTTACCTTTAATAGGAAATTAAAGGATAATCGGTACATTCCAATATATTCTTAGGTTATTTGGCAAAGAGGCAAACAATGAAAACGATAAGCCACGGGTGGCACAGTGCTAAACGCATGACTTACTCACTCGTCACAGGCGGTGTGATGATGCTAGGTGCGACACAAGTTGTAGCAAACACGCAATATGTAGACCCATTTATTGGTACTGGCGGTGACGGCCATACTTTCCCAGGTGCAGTTGTACCTTTTGGTATGGTGCAGTTGAGCCCAGATACCGACTCAGTATTCAGAGGTATTGACCCACAACCTGAAATTTACAAGCGTTGTGCGGGCTATCATTATGACGACACCACCATTGTTGGTTTCTCGCATACCCACTTTAGCGGCACGGGTCACTCAGATCTTGGCGATTTACTCATGATGCCAATTACGGGCGAAGTGAAGTTAGAACCGGGTAAAGCTGACAACCCAGATGCGGGTTATCGTTCTCGCTTTAGTCACGACAATGAAACGGCAAAGCCGGGCTATTACCAAGTTTGGTTACAAGACTACAAGGTGAATGCTGAGCTCACAGCGACTACCCGCGTGGGCATGCACAAATACACTTTTAAAGAACATGATAAAGGCAGCGTGTTAATGGATTTAACGCACAGCATTTATAACTTCAAAAACAAAGTCATTTGGAGTGATGTGCGCGTTATCGACGACCGTACTATTTTAGCTTATCGTGCTACCAATGGCTGGGCGAATAATCGTCAAATGTACTTTGCCATTGAGTTCTCAAAGCCGTTTAGCGATATCGAGCTGATTAACCTAGACAATACACGTTACCGCTGTAATGGCTGCTTAACCGAAGGTAATGGCAAAAAGCCATCGACCATTGTTAACTACAAAATCCCAGAAGCCGCAGGTAAAGCCATTAAAGTGGTTGCAGACTTTGAAGGCCTGAAAGGCGAGCCACTAATGGTGAAAGTGGGTATTTCAGCAGTAAGTAAATCAAATGCACTTGAAAACTTAAAGACTGAAATTCCGCATTGGAACTTCGATAAAGTGGTTAAGCAAGCAGATGAAACATGGCATAAATCACTTGATAAGTTTGAAGTAGAAGGCTCGCTATCTGAAAAGCGTCAGTTCTTCACATCGGTTTATCACGCACTACAAGCACCGAGTGTATATCAAGATGTAAACGGTCAATATCGTGGTGTTGATGGTGAAATTCACCAAGCGAAAGATCACACGCACTACACGCTATTCTCACTATGGGATACCTATCGCGCGCTGCATCCATTATTGACTTACATTGAGCCTGACAAAGTATCAGATATGATCTCTTCAATGCTTGATCATTATCAGCAGAGTCATGACAAAATGTTACCTATCTGGTCGTTCCAAGCTCATGAAACGTGGACGATGATCGGTTATCACGCGGTATCAGTGATTGCTGATGCGTATCTAAAAGGCATTCGTGATTTCGACGTTGAGCTGGCTAAAAAAGCCATGATCGATACTGCAAACCACCCCCATTACGATGCCATTCCTGAGTACAAACAATATGGATATGTACCGCTAGACGTACTCCCTGAATCAACGTCTATCACTTTAGAGTATGCGTATGATGATTATACGATTGGTCAATTCTTCACGGCGCTTGGTGATAAGAAGACAGCGGCTGAATACTATGAGCGTGCCACATACTACAAAAACGTGTTTGATCCAGAAGTACGCTTTATGCGTGGTCGCATGAAAGATGGTTCATGGAATCCAGACTTTGATCCGCAAGAAGCAAAATACATGGGTGCTTTCACCGAAGGTAACAGTTACCAGTACAGCTTCTATGTACCACAAGACGTACACGGTTTAATTAAGCTAAAAGGTGGCGACAAGAAGTTTGTTGAGCGCCTAGATGAGCTATTCGAAACTGAGCTGTCGTACGAAAAAATCAAAGAGCATGAAGACATTGCAGGTCTGATTGGCCAATACGCTCACGGTAATGAGCCAAGTCACCATATTGCCTACCTTTATAACTATGCGGGCGAGCCTTGGCGTACTCAGGCACGTATTCGTCAAATCATGGATACGCTGTCTTCAGATAAGCCAGATGGTCTTGCGGGTAACGACGATGTAGGCCAAATGTCGGCGTGGTATATCTTCTCGGCAATGGGCTTCTACCCAGTATCACCGGGCGATTTAACTTATGCATTAGGTGCACCACAATTACCGAAAATTTCTTTAGCATTGGCAAATAACAAGCGATTCACTGTGGTTGCAAAAGGCCTGTCTAAGAAGAATAAATTTGTAAAAGAAGTACGCTTAAACGGCAAAAAACTTGAGCGCAGCTATATCACTCATGATGACATTATGGGCGGTGGCAAGCTTGAATTTACTATGTCGGCTAAGCCTAACAAGTCATTTGGTCAATCACTGTCGGCACGTCCGCCGTCAATGAGTAACCCAGTGAACAACAACTTCTTAAAATAAGAGACAGAAGCATGAAAAAGACATTCTCTCGTTCATTGCTTCTTGTTACGCCTGCGGTTTCGCTGAGCCTTGCGCTCAGCGGCTGCGGCGATAACCGCAATGAAGATGCACAAGCAAAGCCTGCTGAGCAAGCAAACAGTAAAGGCATTGCATATGTGCAAGATCCAGCCAGTTTTGTAAATCCATTTATTGGTACCAAAGGGCCATTTAACCATCGTCAAGCGGCAAACGTTGTGCCGGGTGCGGTGCAGCCATTTGGTATGTTCAACTTTGGCCCTGAGCACGCTTACACCGAAGCGTTAATGAAAGAAAGCGAAGGGATCAGCAAGCGAATTAATGAAGACAATGTGCGTATTCCAGTCTCACCGGGCGGCTATAACTGGCAAGCGACGCGCTTAAAGGGTTTTTCTTTTACCCGTTTGTCGGGCACTGGGTGTTTAGGTGCGTCAGGCGATGTGCCAGTTTTACCGTTTAATCAAGCCATTAAACACTCTCCTGCGACTGATAAAATTAACGCCTATTATGGCGCGAACTTTAGCCACGATGATGAAACTGCCATTCCGGGTTATTACCAAGTAGGTCTAGATTCTGGCATTGATGTACGTTTATCAGCAACCGATCGTACTGGTATTGCCGAATTTACCTTTGACTCGCCAGAGCAAGCTAAGCTTATTTTTAGAACGGCTTATTCTCAGCTGGGCAGTGGTGATGCGTTTACCCAAGTGGATTTAGAAAAAGGTGAGGTGAGCGGTTATGTCACCAGTGGTAACTTTTGTGGTTATTTAGGTGAATATAACCGTCGCGATTATTACACACTACACTTTGTGGCGAAAATTGATGCGCCGATCACAGGCAGCGGTGCGTATGTTGATGACAAGGTAGCAGCCAATGCGACTTCTAGCCAAGGCGGAATGGGCTATGGTGAAACCGGTGTGCCAGAGTGGGGTAAAGGCTCAGGTCTATGGGTCGATTTAGACGTTAAAGCAAAACAACCTGTCACAATGCGTGTGGGTATTTCTTACGTAAGCTTAGACAATGCCCGAGAGAACCTTGCCAAAGAACAAGCTCAGCAAAGCTTTGCGCAAATAAAAGACAAAGCCTATGCGGGTTGGAATGATGCGCTAAGTCGCGTGAAAGTGAAGTCTGACGATCAAGACTTACTGACGACTTTCTATACGGCCTTATTCCACAGTCAATTCCATCCAAATATTTTCAGTGATGTGAACGGCGAGTACCGAGGTTTTGATCAACAAGTTCATACGATCACTGACAAGCAAACAGCGCAGTACGCGAACTTCTCAGGTTGGGATGTGTATCGTTCACAACTGCAGTTAGTGAGCTTAACGCACCCGCAAGTAGCCAGTGATATTGCACAGTCGCTATTCAATCAAGCCAATCAATTTAATGGTATTTGGGATAGATGGACGCATAACAATGGCCCAACAGGGGTGATGAGTGGCGACCCATCAGCGATTGCCATTGCCAACTTTGTGGCATTTGGTGCGGATAAGTTCGATATTGAAGGCGCGTACGAGTCTTTATATAAAGCTTCAACGGTACCAACCGAATACGATTTATCAAACGTAGGCTGCCCGGTATTCTGTCGTGGCCAAAAACCGTCTTTAGATGAGTGGCTAACGCTTAATTACTTATCTGATCAATCTAATTCATGGGAAGGGGCGAGCGAAACCTTAGAGCAAGTATCTGCCGATTTTGCCATGTCACAATTTGCAGCGCGCTTAGGTAAAGACGCCCATAGCATTGAAATGCTTAAGCGTTCAGGTTATTGGAAAAACCTTTATAACCCACAAGCGACCGCAGAGCTTAGCTATATTCAGGGCCGTAATAAAGATGGTAGCTGGAAAGAAGAGTTTGACCCATTCAGTGGCCACTTATTTGTCGAAGGTAGCCCAGCGCAGTATTTATGGATGTTACCGTTTGATGGCCAAGGGCTAAGCCAACTTCTTGGCGGTGATGAGGTGATGTCTGATCGTTTAGATTCACATTTGCGCAAACCTGATGGCACTTGGGTGTTATATCGTGATTCAGCGCAATATGCTGACGTATCAAATCAGCCGTCAATTGCCACGCCTTGGATGTATTTATACACAGGCGATGCGTATAAAACGCAGCAAACGGTGCGTGAGACCATGAAGCAACTTTGGCATAACTCAGTGTCAGGTATTCCAGGGCAAGACGATTTAGGTCAGATGTCATCTTGGTATGTGTTCTCGGCATTAGGCTTGTATCCGTTCTACCCAGGTCGTGCAGACATGGTGTTATCAAGCCCAGCATTTGAACAGGCACAAATTGGTAATTTAACCATTCAAGCACCTGCTGCAAGCGCCGAACACATTTACGTTAAAGGCTTAAAAATCAATGGTAAAGATACGCTGAATAGCTGGATTGACGAGTCATATATTCGTACCCCGCAGCGTCTAGAGTTTACTTTAGATACAAAGCCTAACCCGGTGTTTGGTGGTGCGCTTGAGCATCGTCCACCATCTTATTCAGTTGCCGCTCCTTCGGTAGCAACTTCTGAGGCGAATTAATCATGGCAAAACAAATTAATCAAAAAATGGCGTTTTATGCCATGACCAGTTTGTTTTTTATCTGGGGTTTTATTACCGCGTTAAACGATATTCTGATCCCATTCTTAAAAGCAGAATTTTCACTGAGCTATACCCAAGCTATGTTGGTGCAGTTCTGTTTCTTCGGCGCTTACTTTCTAGTGTCGCCATTGGCTGGTCGTGTGGTAGCGAAATTTGGTTATCGCAATGGCGTGTTCATTGGTTTATCGACACTAGCTCTGGGCTGCTTGCTGTTTATTCCAGCAGCAAGCGTGAAAGAGTACGCGTTGTTCTTAGGCGCACTCTTTGTACTTGCAGGCGGTATTACCGTGCTGCAAGTATCGGCAAACCCTTATGTTAATTGCTTGGGTGAACCTGAGCATGCGGCTAGTCGCTTGAATTTGGCGCAGGCGATTAACTCACTGGGTCATACCGCAGGGCCACTGTTTGGTACCTTCTTTATTCTGTCGGCAACCAGCAGCAGTGCCGGGGCAGAGCAGGTGCAATTACCTTATTTCTTAATTGCACTGGCAGCCATTACGGTCGCCTGTTCGTTCAAGTTTATCGAACTGCCTAAGCTGGATTTTGAACAGCAAAAAGATGTGGAAGTGAGCGGTTCAATTTGGCAGCAAAAGCACCTTGTCATGGGCGCACTGGGTATTTTCTTATACGTGGGTGCAGAAGTATCTATCGGTGGCTTCTTAGTGAACTACTTCGAGCGTCCTGAAATAGGTGGTCTGACGACAAAACAAGCAGGCAACATGGTGGCTTACTATTGGGGCGGCGCGATGATAGGTCGTTTTATCGGCTCAATCTTAATGCGTAAATATGCGCCGAGCTTGGTACTGGCCTTAAATGCAGTGATGGCTGTGGTGCTATTGATGGTCACTGTATTTAGTACCGGCAAGGTTGCAATGTGGAGCGTATTAGCGGTTGGTTTCTTTAACTCAATCATGTTCCCAACGATTTTCAGTTTAGCAATTCGTGGTTTAGGCCAGCTAACGGCAAAGGGCTCGGGCTTATTATGCCAAGCCATCGTTGGCGGTGCGGTTTTCCCACTGCTTCAAGCGGTTGTCGCTGATAAGTTCTCTGTACAAGTAAGTTTCTTAGTGCCGGTATTCGCTTATGTCTACATCCTATTTTTTGCTATGAGCCAATATAAAGGCCGAGCGCAAGAGGTAAGTGCAGCATGAGTGGGGTGTTATGTTACGGCGAAGCGCTGATCGACTTTTTACAGTTTCAAAGCAAAGAGCAAGATGGCTTAGTCATTAACGATTATCGACAATTTCCCGGTGGTGCGCCTGCCAATGCTGCAGTGGCTTTGGCCAAACTCGGTGGGCGGGCGCAATTTGCCGGACAGGTTGGCAGCGATCAGTTTGGTGAGTTTTTAATTCACAGCCTTGCGCATTACGGTGTTGATACTCAGTTTACTTTAAAGCATGAGACTGCCCCTACGCCTCTGGCCTTTGTGCATCTAGACGCAAGTGGTGACAGAAGCTTTACCTTTATGCGAAAAGACAGCGCTGACCTATTGCTCACACCAGAGCAAGTAAGCGAAGCGTGGTTTGCAAACAATAGCCTAGTGCATTTATGTAGTAATACGCTGACCGAAGCGGGTGCTGCAAAAACCACGCAAACTGTGCTTGAACAGGCAAAAGCGTTGAACTTACAGATATGTTTTGATGTGAATCTGCGCGCCAATCTTTGGAAAGATCAGCACATTGATATTGCCTTGGTGAACCAAGTGGTGAAACAAGCCGATATCGTCAAGTTTGCTAAAGAAGAGTTTGAGCTGTTATCTCAAGATAATCCTGAGCAGTACTTATCTGATTGTTTAGCTGCAAATTGTAAGCTTATTTTGATCACCAATGGCGGTGATGAGATTGAGTATGTATGCAAACAATTCCGTGGTCACGTGAGGCCAGCGAAAACGCAGGTGGTTGATACCACAGCCGGTGGCGATGGCTTTATTGGCGCGATTCTATACTTGCTCAGCGAAACCATCCAACTTGAAAGCTTAATGCATAGCGAAGCACACATTCAAAGTGCAGTGGCTTTTGCCAGTTGTGCAGGCGCAATTGCTGTGTCTACGCAAGGTGCATTCCCTGCATTGCCAAGCTTCACACAAGTCAGCGACTTATTTAACGAACAATTTAGTGGCACTTACGATGCTGCCTTTTTAGAGTAAAACACACGTGAATTTTTATAACTCAGAATTTTTAACAACACACAGTCAATCGATCGTCGACTTTTATAAAGACCGCTGCGTCGACAACGACCTTGGTGGCTATTTTCAAAACTACTTAGACGATGGCACAACATTTAATAATGGTTTTCGCCAGCTTGTTAGTAGCACACGTATGGTTGTTAACTTTTGTCGTGCGGCAAAACTTCTAAATAATGACGACTACTTAGCCATTGCTAAGCATGGTTTGGACTATGTTGAGCAACAACATTGGCGCGAAGAGTCGCAAACTTATGCGTGGACTTTACAAGACAACCAACCGCAAGACATGACACAACAAGCTTATGGCTATGCGTTTGTATTGCTGTGTTACGCCCACTGTTATAAAGCCGGTGTGATTGACTCAGACGCCAAAATAAGTGAAATATTCGAATTACTTGAATCGCGATTTTGGCAGGCTGAAGAAGGTATATATGCCGATACCATCTACGATGATGGCAGACTATGTGACTACCGTGGTCAAAACGCTAACATGCATATTTGCGAAGCGTTAATAGCGGCTTATGGCGCGACTAAATCGCAACGCTATCTTGAAAAAGCACAGCATTTAGCAACGCGTTTTTGTTTTGAGCTTTCAGCACAAAGCTTAGGCTTAGTGTACGAGCACTTTACCCCAGAGCTAGTGCCGGATCTTGAATACAACAAAAACGACCCAAAAAACCTATATCGTCCTTGGGGTTTCCAGCCAGGTCACCAAACGGAGTGGGCTAAGTTGCTCATGCAACTCAATGCCTTTGAAGCACGCCCTGAGTTTGTAGAAAAAGCTCAGTACCTATTTGATGTGGCCTATAGCAAGGCATGGGATACCTTTCACGGAGGTTTGGTATATGGCTTTGATACTGAATATCAAACTTGTGACAGCGACAAATACTTCTGGGTACAAGCCGAAAGTTTTGCTGCTGCGGCTATGTTGTTTGATGAGACTAAACAAACTCAGTATCTAGAGCAATACAGCACACTTTGGGATTATTGTTGGCAGCACTTTGTAGATCATGAGTTCGGCGCTTGGTTTAGAGTACTGACAGGTGCTAATCAAAAATACAGTAATCAAAAGAGTGAAGCGGGTGCTAAATGTGATTACCACACGCTGGGTGCTTGTTTTGATGTGCTGGAGTTTTCTTTTAATTAAAAAGTAAAACGATTTTAAATTCTCCTTGAAATAGAGTTTTGCGCTTTTGCGTCGTGCAGACTCCTACACGAAGCATCTTTGCTTTTGATTAAACACTTTGGTGTGGATTAAAGGCTTAGGTGCTTTTTTACTCTGTTTTACATTCGTGACTTGCACACTAAAACACCATCGGATAACGTGTATATAAAAATAAGTGGGGGGCTATTTTGAAATTTTCAGAATTAAGAGTGTCAGATAAAGCACTTATGGGGCTAGTACTCAGTTTGACTGGCTTACTCTTGATAGGACATTTTAGTATCGAAGAGCCCGTGTTGCCCGATTATCTCGTGATTTGTATGGCTATTTTGTTCGCAGGTCAATGCTATCGTTTTCATCCTAAGTATAAACAAGATAACGCCTTAACCAATCAGATCCGTCGTGACGGCGATGTGCTTAAAATAAAGAATAAATCGTTACACACAGTTATTGGCACTCAAAAAAGCCAACGTATTGAGATTGAACGCATTTCAAAAGTTACAGTAATTGATGAAGGGCTTTCCATTATTATTGATGGCAATGGGGCAGGCTTTGATTTTTTCTTGAATGATAGTGGCAAAGACATTGCTGAGCATCTTAAAAGCTTGCTATCGCCACAAGAGCAAGCGAAGATCGAGTTTGAAATGATTATTTAAGATTCTTGAGAAACGAGAAACGAAGCTTCAATGTAGGCGAGGGCTTCCCCCTCGCTCTGTTATCTTTATATGGTTAAGAATAGCTTAAAGACTAGAGCTCTTTAATTTGTCCAAAGCTAAATTAAATTTTCTATCGTTACTGTCTATTGCTTGTTCTAATTCATGCAGTGACTTTTCACCTTTTTGATAGTCAATCTCTAGACGCAGTGACTCAATCGTATACGTCAATAACACAAGATAAATTTGCGGTTGATTGCCATTACTTGTTTTCTGTAAATTAAACTTATACTCGTTTAAATCTATCAGGGTTTCTTCTGAAAGTGTTCTATTTACCAGGCTTTGCCTCATAAAGGTGTTGAGGTAATCAGGAAATGGTAAAGGGTTTTTATCAAAAAAGTGTGCTCGTGTTTCATCTTCCTTTGGCAGATCTAAGTAAAACTCATACAGATCTTTAGAGTAATCATGAGAACTCTCAATGGCTGCAATCGTGGCTTGCATGAGCTTAATAACGTGTTCTTTTTCTTTTTGCTGCTCTTCTATGTTGGCAAATGCCATAGCTAATAACACACCAAATAAGGTGGCAATTAAGGTAAGGAAAAAATTAATACCTGTAGAAAATCGGTTAATGGCATCTTGGTACTTGGGCACAAAAGTGAGCATACCCAGTACAATCAGTAGAATGGTCAAAAGTGTATATAAAATCATATCCCTGAGCTCGATTTTTATTATGAGCCTGCATCATAACATGGTAAAAAAAAGGGGGCTAATGCCCCCCAAAATCACTATGAAGCTTAGGGAGTTATGCAAAGTGATATTCGTTAACACGCTGCTTATTTTTATCTAATAATGCAACGGTGCTTGTTGTTTGTTGAAAAATAGGAGTCGAGCTGTCAAATGAGTAACAACCTGGCTCATTATGGTTAGCGTAAATTTTTAGCTCAGAGCAGGGCTCCATTTTTGCCATTTGAGCAAAAGTAAACTCAGGCCCATCCTTGATACATATAGTCCAGCCAGATAAATCTACCCAAGAAGTACTTAAGTTGATTAACTCAATGTGATCTTTGTCTTTATTGCGGTTTGTATTTGTATCATGACTGATGTGCGAAATAATGATTGACTCATGCGCCTTGCGGCCATTAACCCAAGCACTAACCACGCTGCCTTCAGCATCTAATAATCTAATATGACAACCACATTGTTTGAAAACAGGGCTAGGCTTATTAAACATGAAAGTGCTTTGCTGCTGTTCAACTTTAAGTATTTGGCTTGGTTTAATATAGCTATTACGTGGGAAGGTGAACAAAGTCTCGCCTGTTTCCGCAAGCTCCAAGCGCCAGCTCTCAAGGTCAATAATAGCTGGGCCAGTATTTTTTAATTCAACACTTTCATTTGAGCTAGTAGAGTTCACGTACTCAATTTGAACTTGAAGTGGTGCCATCAGCTTAAAACAACTGTGCCAATATGATTGGATCGCACCATGTGCATGTCGCTGGTTCTGAAGATTAGGCAGAGAATTTAATGTATTGTTTTTAATTTGTTGATGCACTTTATCGAGCGCCGAGCGAGCATCTATTTGCCAAATTTCATTGGCCATATTTTGTCTGGTTTCAAAATTCACAGTTAGCTCCTTTAATCGCTTTATGAATATATTCATAAGCTGTAATACATTAAAACTAAAGCACTACACTTATCCGGCGGTAGTTTTGCTTTGGTTCTGGTTGCTTCCTTTCCTACTATTAATACGTGAAGTGACTTAATTTATTAGAAAAATTTAGTTGTTGCTTTGGCTGCCTTCAAACGCATTATGAGGACTAATTTATCCTAGATTGGAACAGATTTATACTACTTAATGCGATTTTTATGCTTAATTTTATTACATCATATTACAAATTTGCTTACATTGCTTTATGAATATATTCATATTTTGATGTTTATCAATGAGTTGTGATTTTTTTAATATTTTATTTTTAAAGTTTTAATGGGATGTCAAATTCAACCATAACGCCACCGTTTGTACGATTTTTAATCTTTAATTGACCCTGGTGCGCGTTGATCACTTCTGAACAAATACTCAATCCAAGTCCACTACCGCCTTGTTTTGTTGAAAAAAATGGCAGAGTCACTTGGCTGATTTTGCCCTGAGTGATCCCTTGACCTCTATCGACAACAGCAAAGCGAACTCGGTTATAATCTTTAACGACTTTGATACCTATACCGGACACATTTGAACCAGATTCATGGGCATTTTTAAGGAGGTTTATTAAAACTTGCTCTAGCTGTAAAACATCGAAATAGGCATATTCGCATGGCAAATCAGCCAATAGTTCAAAGGCATAGAGTTTTTGGACGCTCTGCAGTGTATCTGCAAGGTTTTGTTTGCTGATATTTGGTTTTGGCAAACGGGCAAATTCGGCATACTTTGCGATAAAAGCGTTCAGATTAGAGGCTCTTTGGCTAATGGTTTGCAAAATATCAGGGAGTAAATCAAGATGCGAATTCTTTTCTAAAATGGCTTCAGCTGACGATGTGAGCGAAGAAATTGGGGCCAATGAGTTGTTTAGTTCATGACTAATTAAACGAATGGCGTTTTTCCAAAGTTGTAGCTCTTCTTTACCAATTTCTAAAGATAGGTCTTTGCATAAAACAAGCTGGTGTGGCTGATGGTTATAAGTGACGGTTTGGTTGGCAATATAATAACTATGCTTTAAGTCATTGTGTTCAAAGCTGACAATGCCTGAGCCTTGATCAAGTAAAAAGGAGCGAATTGGTGCACTGACGTTATCAAGTAAGCCATATAGCTCTTTGCCTTTTAATGAGCCTGCAACTTGTAATAGCCCGTTCGCCTGTTGGTTGTGATAGACAACTTGTTTGAACGGGTTAAAAAGCACAATTGCCATAGGCGAGGCTTGAACAATGCTATCTAGCAAGTGCTCTTTTTGGCTTAAAGTCTGTCTTTGCTCAGTAAGGTTGCGAGCAAGGTCGTTATATAAATCTAATATGGGTGCTAGGTGTTTATCGCCATCAGGGTGAATACGAATAGAAAAGTCGCCATCTTTGAAGCTTTTAATGCCATCATGTAAAGCATCAAGCTGTTTTTGTTGAAAGCTGACAAAATAGAGTAGAGCAGAAGATAAGCATATAAATGAAGAAGTAAACGCAACAGCGGTTAGCCAAAGCCCCTGATATCCGAATTGACCACCCGCTGCATAAATGAACCAAAAAACCGTAAAGCAGGCCAGTAAAGAGTAGCCTGTTTTGTGTAATAAACTTATCTCATTGTGCTGCATTACTTTAATCCGAACTTTTCCATACGACGGTAAAATGCCTGACGGCTCAATCCTAAACTACGTGCTGCTTTAGCAATAATACCTTGATGTTTATCGAGTGCACTTTGGATGTCTTGCAAACTGTATTCGACTTTCTCTTCGACCGGCACTTTTGACAGTGTAATCCCCAAATCTTTACTTTCAATGGTATTGTTTTGGCAAAGTAGTGCGGCTCTACCAAGCACATTTTGTAATTCTCGTACGTTGCCAGGCCACGAGTGCGCCATTAATGTGTGTTCAGCATTGGCACTGAGCGTTTTATCTGAGTCAAGAAATGATTGCACTAACAAGGGAATATCGTCTTTTCGTTGGGAAAGAGGCGGGAGTTTTAACTCAATCATATTGAGTCGATAGTATAAGTCTTCTCTAAACTCACTGTTGGCGATGGCTTGAGGCAAATTGCGATTGGTTGCACTGACAATTCTTACAGAGACTTTACGAGTTTTGGTACTCCCTACGCGTTCAAATTCGCCACTTTGTAAGACTCTAAGCAGTTTTTGTTGCCCAGATAGTGGTAAGTTGCCAATTTCATCTAAAAATAAAGTGCCACCATTGGCCGCTTCGAAGCGACCTTCTCTGGTTTTGGTTGCACCAGTATATGCGCCAGCCTCTGCACCAAATAATTCTGCTTCGATTAAATCAGCAGACAATGCGCCCGCATTTACTTTTATAAATGGGGCATCTTTATATTGGCTATTGGCGACGATAAGCTCAGCAACTTTTTCTTTACCCGCACCATTTGGTCCAGTTATTAAGATGGGGGCATCTGAATGGGCAACTTGAGTGGCCATCTCAACGAGGTTAATCATGCTGTTGTCGGCGAATACCATACCTGCCAGATCGAAGTTATCACTAAGGTTTTGTAACCGTGATCTTTGCTTAACGTGATTGTTCAGTTGCTGCTGTTGCAGTTGATAGCTTTCTCGCAAATTTTGCACTGTTGTGAGGAGCTTTTGATCTTCCCAAGGTTTGGCAATGTAATCGGCTGCGCCATCTTTTATAAGTGCCACAGCCATTTCAAGGTTAGTCCATGCAGTGAGTAGAATGATAGGGAGGTCTGGATCAAAATGTCGAATCCGGTGGTAGAGTGCTTCACCTTCTTCGCCCGAGGTCGTGTCTTTCGTGAAATTCATGTCTTGAATGACGAGATCAAAACCACCTTGTTGCAGTTTCGTCATACCTGCTTCTGGGCAAGTTGCACCATCGCACTCAATGTCATTAATTAAAAATAAAACCCTGAGTGCTTTTACTATGTCAGGGTTGTCGTCGATGATCAGAACTTTACTTTTCTGCATATTGTTTTTCTTTTTTGTGCTAGAGAGATTTATTTCTCTCTAGCTTAGTTTTATTATTTATCGGTTTAACTGGCTTTAGTCACTTGCGCAGGCGCAATTAACGTTGCCTTTCTGGCGGGTAAATAAGCCGCAAAGCAAGTTAATAGCCAGACAAACAAGGTGACCAATAGGCCAACAATAATGTCAGGGGTACCTTGTACGCCAAGCGTCTTTAACAGTGCTATATTTAGCCATAAAGATAAAAAGAAGCCTATCACCAAGCCTACCAGTGCCAGCAGCGAGTTTTCAATAATCAAACTTTTTAACACCATATGTTTACTTGCACCAAGCGCTCTTAAAATACCGAAGTTCTTATGACGCATTTTGACTGAAAACGTAACAAGCGCAATAATACCTAATGAAGTGATGAGCAAAGCTAACGCACTGATAGCAAACATCACAAAAGCGAAGCTACTTCTGCCATCCCATAAACGCTTTTTAGCACGAGCAGAAAACTCTACACGCGACACGATACGTCCAGGCTCTTGATAAAGTTGAGTTTCTAGTATTTCTAAAATTTTTTCTGAGGTGTTTGGCTCAACACGAATAATATAGTTTATTTCGTTGTTTCGACCATAAATAGCTTCAGGAATGACCATACTGTGATACCAAACCTGTTCATAGGTGGCGACTTCACCCAGCATTTTATCTTCAAAAGTACCAATAATTTGATAAGGCGTTTTGGCAGTATTTAAAAACACAGTTTGGCCCAGAGGCGAAGCATCTTCAAATAAAGCTTTTGCTAAATCATCGCTGATAAGCGCAACGCTTGCTGGCGTGGTTGCGGCATCTCCTGTGACAAACTCATTTGCGTAGAAGTCACGACCACTACTGATATTGAGCATTAAAGAACTTACGCCTTGTTGGTCAACACCAAACAGCCCAGTAGCATGATCTTTGGCATTTTCATCAAGGTTATCAGTATAAACTGCATTGCTTGAACGACGTGTATCAATGACATTTTCTTCGCCACTATATGTTGCTGATATAACTTCAGGTAGGGCTCGAATTGCTGTTAAGTCGCGCTCAATTAATTGCCCTTTATCGACTTGGTCATCATAAACGTTGGTGATCACATTTAAGATTTGTTTTTCTTCAAGTTTTGATGGAATTAACCAGTTTTGCAGTGTTGCATAACTAATGTAAGCACTATTGCTTACGATCATGAGTGTAATGGCGACTTGGAATATAATCAGTATCGAGATACTTTTTTGTTTCAGAATTAATTTTAAAATATGCTTTAAAGACATGCCTACCCCCTAAGCTGCGATGCTGGTGAAATACCGCTTATACGGTAAACCGGATATAAACCTGTAGTTAAAATAGCGGCATAAATAAATACACCAGACGTCAATGCAAAGCTGTAATCCATACTAAATAAATGTTTAACCAAACTTGGATCTGCTGCGTAGTCCATCTGATACATACTGACTTGGAACATCAGTTCAAGGCCTAAGTGGGCGAATAGCACACCTGCAATAATGGCTGCGAAGGCAATTAAACTTATTTCAATAAGGTGTATTTTTACGATATACCAGCGACTCGCACCAAGTGCACGATAGAGCGAAACCAGTTTGTTCTTAGACTGGTATTTCGCAAGCAAAATGCCAACAGTATTCACTAAGCAAATTGCGAATAGCAGGTAAGAAAACTGCAGATAGACTTTTTCCCAACTTATTAATTGTAAAAGTTTGTCGAGGAGAAGCTGTAAATTGTTAAGCTTATATTTTTCCTTATGAGGAAACCGACCAAGTCTTGCTTGCTGCTGTGTATAATTGCTTGCCCATAGAGTCGCTGCGGCGAGTTGTTGCTGATGATTTTGCTTATCGAACTCTATCCAAGTTTGAAGATAGCCACATTCAGCAGATTTAAGTGCTGAAATATTATTTTCGCGATACTCTCTTATATGGTTTTCTTCTTTTGTTTGGCAAGGCATATAACCAACCCGAGGTAGGTTCATCCTTTCTGCTGTAGCTATAGGAACAATAGCCAAGTCAATGTATCGAGTGTTAAAGCGCACATTGGAAATGCGATATTTGAACTTTGATAAATCCATTACACCAACAATTTTTAGAGGTTGTTTTTTAATTTTGATAAATTGTCCAACCGAGTTTTCACCAGAGAAAAAGTGGTCATTGACCTTTTTATCAATCACAATAACGTCGCTCTGTGATTGTGTTTCTAACCAAGGTGCACCATAAATAAAAGGTACATTAAATACATTAAAATAATCGATATCAGAGGCAGATGCTGTGGCAAACATAGGCCGTGCGCTATCTAACTGCTCTGACTCTAAAATAAAGCGCGTGTCATAGTTAAATGATAGGTGCTTATAGTCTAAATCGGCACTTTTAAGTGCCTGAGCATCTTGAAATGTTAGTGGCGGATAGCGAAACTGATTGACAAATTCGAAGTCATTGTCCAAATAGTTCAGGCTAAAATGATGCATTTGTGAAGCTTTATCAGTCAGCACACTTTGGCCAAATAAACTTACCGTGGTACTCATTGTGAGTAATAATGTAATACCGATCACCAAATTAGCTATCATCAAAATAGTGAGTTTGCCTTTTTGTTTAACGCCTTGCAGGGCGAGTTGAAATAAATCTTTCATGTCGCACCTATGCTCTAAACAGCTAAATCAGTAAGTTGGCTTTTGTTGATATCGGTTAACTGGCCATCGAGAATTTGAATATTGCGATGTGCGCGTTGGGCCAGTTCATTATCGTGCGTTACCATTAGCAAGGTCGTACCTTGTTGATTAATCTCTTGCAGTAAATCCATCACTTGGCGTGCCATATGGGTATCAAGGTTACCTGTTGGCTCATCGGCTAATAAAAATCTAGGTTGCCCTGCAAGTGCACGCGCTATCGCAACACGCTGTTGCTGACCACCACTTAATTGTGCAGGAAAGTGTTTACCTCGACTAGCAAGGCCTACCATTTCAAGGGCATTTTCGATGCGTTGCTTACGCTCATGGCTTGGTAGCCCTCTGAAAATTAAAGGCACTTCAATGTTGTCGTAAAGGTTTAATTCGCTGATCAGGTTAAAACCTTGGAAGATAAAGCCAATTTTTTCGTTTCTGATTTTAGAAAGTTGGCTGTCGCTTAATTTACTAACATCCTGTCCATCCAAAAAGTATTGACCTTTATCAAAAGGTTCGAGCAAACCGGTTAAGTTTAAGAAGGTGGTTTTACCTGAACCTGAAGGGCCAGTGACAGCGATGAAATCTCCTTCATTTACCTCAAAGTTGACGTCAACCAAGGCGTGGGTTTCGATAAGCTCGGTGCGATAAATTTTGCTGATGTTCTGCATTGATAACATGATATTTTCCTTTTAATTACTAAGCATGACGTTTTGTTGGTTTTGAAACGCAGCAAGACTTGAGATGATGAGCTTATCTCCGGCTTTCACGCCCGATGTTAACTCAACTTCATGAATACTTTTAGCGCCAATGCTGATTGATTGACGGTGTGCTTGTCCTTCGTTTATTAAGTAGGCAACTTTTCCAGCGCCTGTTTCGACAAAAGCACCGCGCTTGATTTTTAGGACATCTTGTTTTTGTGACAAAATAAGTTGCGCACTGACACGTTGATTTTGTCTAAGTTTCTCTGGTTGTTGGTCAAAGCGAATGCGGCCAGCGACACGGCCCTGTTCAACTTCGGGAGAAATTGCCACCAAAGTTGCAGGGTAAGTTTGTTGATTAATTTGAATGTTTGCGGCTAAGCCAATTGCCAGTTCATCGGCTAAGTTTTCAGGAATAAAGGCTTCGACTTCAAGTTCTGATAAATCAACCAGTGACATCAATTCAGCATCTCGTTGCACATGTTGTTTTTGTTGCACGTTCACAGTGCCAACAATGCCACTTAGCGGTGATTGAATCGTTAAAGCCGCCACTTGGCGCTCTAGCTCTTGCGTTAAGTGCTGCTGACGGGTTAGCGCTAGTTCGGCAATTTTAAGCTCAAAGTTAAGGCTTTTTTGCTCTAAATCGAGTGCTTCAATCGCATGCTTTTTATTAAGTTCAGCACGTTTTAGCGCAACGATTTTCTCTTCGAGCTCCAATTTTGAAATGATTTGTTTTTTAATACTGGCATTGGCACGCTCCATGGCACTCGATGCCGCTTCAAGGTCAACGCGTGCTAATTCAGCTCGCTGCTGGGTATCGAGTAAACGTTGCTCTGTGGTGATTTTCTGACGATTAAACTCTGTCTCTAATCGCGCCAGAGTTGCTTGTTCTTGCAGTAACTGATTTCTTAACTCAGGGCTGTTAATACTCAATAAGTCTTGCCCTTTATTAATTTTATCGCCCGCTTTCACATATAAAGTGACCGTACCCGGTGCAATGGCATACACTGCAGGGTTAATTGCTGCCAGTGTTTTTCCTTCTACTCGAATGTCTTCGAGCATATCACCACGTTCAACAATGGCAGTTTGGATAACTGATTGTGAAACCACTAAATCAGTACTTAAAAGTTGACTAAATTTGGGCACTGAATAAGCCGTTAATGCTGTTGTGGCTAGTAAGCCTGATGCAAGCAATAACCACTTTTTGCTATTTCGACGTGGTGCTACTTGCTTGTCTTGTCCTTGGGTGTCTCTGATCACAGCTGTCCGCCTTAAAAATAATACCTGAAAGATAGTTAGGTATTACAAACAGCGTGCCAACACGTAAGGTTCTGAAAGTATTGGCTTTTTACTTTTGTGTGAATGTCGGTAATTAATATCGGACGGTCAGTCGGACAGATTTCGGACGGGTGTTAAACTGTCCGAACACAATTGTGGACATGCGTTATGATCAAGACAGCCCCCAATGCCGTACTTTGAGGGTAAAGTGATAAAAAACAATGCAGTGGCGAAGTGATGAGAAATAGAGTGAGACGTGCCCCGAAACCACAAGACAATGCTTATATTCAGGAAGTACTGAGTGCCTTGAAATCTAATCCTGAAAAAATCGAGATATTGGCGCGTAATTGTGATGAATATAAGCAGCAAATGCATTTGAAGCGGGGGTTTTTAAGGGCGATTGAACGACTTGAATGGGTGATCCATGCCAGCAAAGATATCGAGCAATTTGAAAAATCGATACTTGCCGATGACTATATCGGTGAAGTGATCAGACGCTATCCGCTCTTGTTTAAGGGTATAAAGAGCTAAGGGTATAAAAGCCAAAGGTCTAAATCACTTCATGTTTTAACACACCATATGTAAAGCAGTCAGTAGTGCCAGAGGGAAGGTTCATATAACTTCTGAGTCTTCCTTCTCTTTTCATCCCCAGCTTTTCCATGAGTTTCCACGAGGCTATGTTATCTACAGCGCAAATCGCGTTAAGCTTGTTCAGTTCAAACTGAGTAAAGACTTCTTTAATTAAAGCGCTGGCCGCTTCGAACGCATAGCCTTTGCCTTGGTACTTGCCTGCTAATCGATATCCAATTTCGCCACACTGATTTTCTACAGAAATAAACTTGAACATCAATTCACCAAGTAACAGGCTACTTTCTTTACACTCAATCGCAAGTATTAGTCTTTCACCTTCTCTGCCTTCCCAGGGCAGTTGAGCTTGTGCGATCCGCGCTTGCGCATCAGCAAAAGTCGCGGGCTTGCCAATATAGCGAGAGGTATAGGGGTCGCTTCTATGTGCTAATACTGCCTCTAAATCAGAGACTTTAAGTCGGCGGATAATCAGTCTCTTTGTTGTGAATTCCATTTCTTTTTATCTCTCACATAGGGTTAGGTTTAATGATAGTTTTTTCCAGCAAAGCCATAGCACAATTGAGCAAGTTAGTACGATAAGGGGCAATATATGTTGGCTGCTAAATAAAATAACATTAGTCAGCCAAGCTAAGGCCGTGAAAAATAATAACTCTATTGCGCCTACTAGCGCATTAGCTGAGCCAGCTTTTTCTGGTTGTAATAAGCCAATGATGTGCATATAACTCGGAAAATATGCGCCAAACACCATCATAATTAGCGTGTAAGCAAATAGCATAACTAACGCACTGATATGGCTAAACTCGAAAATAAACGCAGCTATTGGCAGGGCAGGCCATAGTAATTTGACGATTTTCATATAGCTCATACGCTTTTGCATTATTTTTGCTAAAGACGAACCGACTAACAAGCCCGCCATAGGTAGCATCATCGCGTAGCCAATTTGCTCTGTATTAAACTGAAACTGTGCCTGTAAATAAAAAGGTAAATACAGCTGAATGGTCAGATATAAGTAAGTAGGTAACCACTTAAAATTTGCCAGTAAGATTAAATTTTTATCTTGTAACAGCGATTTATATAAACTCGCCAACGCTCGAGGTCTAATAGAGTGAGCATTGTTTTTTTGTGATTTAGGAAGGATCACAAAGCCCAGCCACAACACCAGTGCAAAATGTAGCACCATAATAAATGAGAGGCCTTGCCAATTAATAAGTTGCGCGAGTGTACCTGCTATCATGGGTGAAAGTATTGCTGTGATCGACGCTGCCATTGCAAGGCTTGCCATCGCACTTTTCAATTTCGCACCAGTTAAATACTGCGCTAACAAGGTTCGACTGATCAAAACTGGCGAAGCTGAGCCTATCCCTTGTAAAACTCGGCCTAGCAGAAATTGCCAATTTGACTCCGCAAAACCACATATTAACGTGCCTGCTACTAAAATGAGCTGTCCAACGATTAGAATTTGTCTGTCACCATATTTATCTCTCAAAGGTCCAGCAATTAACTGGGTTAATCCAAGCGTGATAAAAAAGCTTACGATCACAGCTTGGCTGGCACTGGAGCTTAAAGCCAGATCTGTAGCTATGTCTGGTAAAACAGGCATATAAAGCTGGCTTGCAAACTGAGAGCAAGACATCAATAGCACCGCAAGGAACACAATAGAGGACATAACTTTTCTTAAAAAACGAACAGATGCACAAAATACTGGGTTTTTACTTTCTTAAAAATAAGGTAATAATAAAAATACTAGTTCCTGATAGGAAATAATAAATGGATTGGTTATCTGCAGTAAAAAGTTTCGAACTTGTCGCCAACACTAAAAGCTTTACATCGGCTGCCGAGCAACAAGGTATTTCGGCCTCAGCGGTAAGTAAACGCATTGATTGGTTAGAGAAGCAATTAGCAACCAGCCTATTTGTGAGAACCACTCGACAAGTTAGTTTAACCGAATCAGGACAAGGTTTTCTGCAAAAGGCATCGCCTTGGCTAGCGCAATTTGATGCCATGCTGGAATCTGTAAAAAGCGCCCACGAAGAGCCACAAGGCGTGCTAAAAGTCGCGGCAACGCAAGCTGTTGGTAGCTCATTGTTAATGCCAAACATAGAGCGGTTCTTGCAGAAATATCCAAAAATGTCGGTGCAATTAAATGTACTCATTCCAGGTAATGATCCTGATTTAAGTCATGATCTAGTGATCACTCGATATCATGAAGAGTTTGACTCTGTTTCGCACAAAGGCACGCACTTAATTGATTATCAAATGAGTGTGTTTGCCGCACCAAGCTATTTAGAAAAACACCCACCAATCAAATCAGTTGAAGATTTAGCAAAGCATAAAATGTTGCTTAATAATTACTATCAGCAAAAAGGGGGGATCTTGTTAGAAAATGGTGAGTTCGTTTCTTTCAATAATTATAACTTTGTATCTGAGAATCTAGACGCAATTTTGAAAGCCGCAATACAAGGCATGGGCTTAATCTTTATTTCTCCTGATTATGTTGAGAGAGAGTTGGATATGGGCGTACTAGTGTCGGTTATGCCAAGTGTGAAAAGCGAAGTGAATCGTTTGTGGGCGTATTACCCTAAAACAAGCTTTACGCCTTTAAAAACAAGGATGTTTATCGATAATTTGAAGCAGCAGATGAAAGGGTTTAGGTTGTGAATTATTGTTGAATTGGCAATTAAATGTTTTTTTTAGTGCTTATTAATGAATAATTTAGAGTTTTAACTCCTTTTGTTACATTTTATTGGAAAGGAAAATACTTACTGTGTTCGATTTTTTCTGAGCTTGTTTTTTAATAAACTTCATAAATTACTGAAAATATTTGTTTTTGTTGTTTTTATTAAACTCGCCCCATCTGGTCTGATGACTGTGTTATGTAAAGCTTTTTATTCAAATTAAAGTGTTTCTGATTCTAGTAAATCCACACTTCTCTCCATTCGACTTTAGTATATGTCCATGTAAAGTATAGAAATATTCATATAACTTTCATATTTGAACGCTTTTTGTTCAGTTTTAACTCTACTGCTGTTTATTTCTTGAGCGTGAAAATGTCACAATGTTAAAACTTTGTAATTTTAAATTTATGTTCTAGACTAATTTCGATCCGTTAACGGGTACATCTGTAACTTATAAGTTAATTTAGTTAAAAAAATACAACAGGTTTAATCAGGAACAAGTTATGAAGGATTTGAATTTGATGCGAAAAGGTTTTAAACCTTCGGCATTGGTTTTAGCGATACTCAGCGCACCTGCCTTTGCAAGTGTGGATTGTACAAATATTCCTCAGTGGGAAGCTGGTAAAGCTTACTCGGAGGGCATGCAAGCTCAGCAAGATAAAGTAGCTTATAAGTCTAATTGGTGGAACAAAGTAGAACCTAAATTACGCTCAGGTGATTGGCAGGAGTGGACTAAACTAGGTAACTGTCAATCCGATGTACCTGTTAATGAAGCCCCAAAGGTGTCTTTGTTAAGCCCTGCAAATGGCAATTTTCTGAATGAAAATGACAGCGTTGCCATTTTAGCTGAAGCCAGTGATACCGACGGTCAAGTTAAGCAAGTTGAAGTCTATTTAGACGGTCAATTACTAACTACCCTCAATACTGCACCGTTTGAATTTAATTGGACGGCAGTGGTTGGAGATCATGTCTTTTATGCGATTGCACAAGATGATGACGGTGCGCGAACGGAGTCGGCACGTCATTCTGTGACAGTTCAGAAGAAATCAAATGAGAACCGAGCACCGGTTGTGAGTTTAGCTGCGACCTTGCCATCAGAGTTAGAAGTCGGCTCTCAAGTAACATTTAACCTGAGTGCGTCAGATGCTGATGGTCATGCAGTTACGCAAACACTGACAGTTAACAATGAAGTGGTTGTAAATAGCACTAAAGGGTCGGAGCGATACGTTTGGACACCAACCGTTGCGGGCACTTACACATTCTCTTTGACTGCTAAAGATGAATTGGGTCTTGCAGCCACACCCGTTGAGCGTGTTTACATCGTGAAAGAAAAAGGTGACCCAATTACAGGCCATGAAAACTGTCGCCCAGCAGGCCTTTACCAAGCGCAAGGTGTTCAACCTGCTTACTGTGATATTTATGACACAGAAGGCCGTGAGAAAATGGGGGCAGATCACCCACGTCGTGTAATTGGTTACTTCACAAGTTGGAGAAATGGCGCGAACGGTCAACCAAGTTATCTAGTAAAAGACATTCCTTGGGATAAAATCACCCATATCAACTATGCGTTTGCACACGTGAATGCGGCGAATGAACTAAGTATCGGCGATCCAAATGCAGCCGGTAACGCAGCTACCAACATGACTTGGCCGGGTGTTGAAGGCGCTGAGATGGACCCAAGCTTACCGTATAAAGGTCATTTCAACTTATTAAATAAATACAAAAAACTACACCCTGATGTGAAAACGATGATCTCTGTCGGTGGTTGGGCTGAAACAGGTGGTTTCTTCGATTCAAATGGCAATCGTGTGAACAGCGGTGGTTTTTATACCATGACTACTAACGCTGATGGCAGTGTAAACCATACTGGTATCGACGCATTCGTAGCCAGTGCGGTTAAATTCATTCGTGAGTATGGCTTTGATGGTGTAGACATTGACTACGAATATCCTTCATCGATGAAAGACTCAGGCCACCCTGATGACTTCCCAATTAGTAACGCCCGTCGTGCAGGCCTAAATGCTTCTTACGATGTGTTAATGCGTAAACTTCGTGAAGCACTAGATGCGGCAAGTGCGGCAGATAATACACACTATATGCTCACCATTGCATCACCATCTTCTGGTTACTTACTACGTGGTATGGAAACATTCCAAACAGCTAAATATCTAGATTTTGTGAACATCATGTCTTATGACTTACACGGTGCATGGAACGACCATGTTGGCCATAACGCAGCGCTTTACGATACAGGTAAAGATTCTGAGCTGGCGCAGTGGAATGTGTATGGCACTAAAGAGTTTGAAGGTATTGGTTACTTAAATACTGACTGGGCTGCGACTTACTTCAGAGGTGCGTTACCAGCAGGTCGTATCAATATCGGTCTACCTTATTACACCCGTGGTTTTAGAGACGTTCAAGGCGGTGAAAATGGCCTTTGGGGTCGTGCAGCATTACCAAATCAAGCTGATTGTGCACCAGGCACAGGTGTGGGCGAGAAGAACAAGTGTGGTAATGGTGCGGTTGGTATCGATAACTTATGGCATGACACTGTTGATGGTATTGAAGTACCTGCAGGTAGTAACCCGCTATGGCACGTTAAAAACCTACAAAATGGCATCACACCAAGTTACTTGGGTGTTTATGGTTTAGATCCGGTAAATAACCCTGAAGACAAAATGGTGGGGTCTTATACGCGTCATTATGACAGCGTTGCCATTGCGCCTTGGTTATTCAATGCAGAAAAGAAAGTGTTCTTATCGATTGAAGACGAAGAGTCAATGAAGACTAAGCTTGATTATGTGGTCAATAAAGAGCTTGGCGGTGTAATGTTCTGGGAACTTGCAGGTGACTTTGACTACGATACGCAAAAAGGCGAGTACTTCATGGGTAGCACTATGACGCGTCTTGCTTATGACACTTTCAACCAAGCATCAACACCATACGGTGCGCACTTAGGTGACGGCGCATTTGTACCGGCAGCCAAAGCGGTTGATATTAAGTTTGAGGCGAAGAACTTCCCAGTTGGTGATGATAATTATCCAATTCGTCCAACTTTCGCGTTCACTAACAACTCACAAATTGATTTATCTGGTGCAACGATTTCATTCAATATTCCAGTATCTACCTCTGCAATCTTTAAGTCAGATTGGAATGCGCAGAAGAAGTTAGGTATCAAGATTGATACGAATAACTCTAATGCCGCGGGTAATAATATTGGTGGCTTTGAGAATGAATTCCACCGAGCGTCAATCACTCTAACTAATGAGTGGGGCGGTGCAGCTGAATCATTTAAGCCGGGTGAAACTGTGAATGCTCAAGTACTTTACTACATACCTATTACCGGTCCGGTTAACTTCACGATTGAAAAAGATGGTGCCTCGTATGCATTTGCTAGCGAGTATCCAAAACTACCAATCGCGACTAAGCCAGATACAGGTAACCCAGGTAACGGTGATCCAGGAAATGGCGCGTGTAATGGGGTAGATGTTACCACCATTAATACTTATCCGAACTGGCCACGCACTGATTGGGCGGGTAACCCAAGCCATGCCAACGCAGGTGATTACATAATACACAACCAAGTTGTTTTCCAAGCAAATTGGTGGACATCGAAAGAGCCAGCTGAAGGCGGCGATTGGAAAAAAGTGTGTGCTTTGTAAGCCAAACCTTTAACTAGAAATTATTTAACCAGAAATCTAAGGGGCTGCTTGCCAGCCCCAAGGAACTATCATGAAAAAAATAATGTTATCGGCTATTGCTGTGGCAATGGGCCTAGGGTTTGCTGACTCTGTTTCAGCCCATGGTTACATGGATAGCCCTAAAGCGAGACAGGCAATCTGTGAAGAACAAGGTGGATTTTGGTGGCCAAAAGATGGCAGTAATATTCCAAATACTGCCTGTCGTGCAGCTTACCTAAAAAGTGGGCAAGTACAGTTTATACAGCTACATGAGTTTGCAGCTAATGTTCCTGAATACTTAAATCAAGCGGCTGTTGAAGCGGCTGTGCCTGATGGTGAATTATGCTCAGGTGGCGATGTAAATAAAATCGGCATCAACACACCTTCTGTTGATTGGCAGCGAACTGTTGTTAAACCTAATGCAAACGGCACCATTAAAATTCGCTACCGCGCTACCACACCTCACAACCCAAGTTTTTGGCAATTTTATATTTCAAAACCTGGCGTTGATATTCACGCACAGCCACTAAATTGGGCTGATGTAGAGCTTGTGCAAGAGCATGGCAATGTTGAATTTTTTATGGCGCCTGATGGTAAGCGTTATTACGAAATGGACGTTGCCATTCCAGAGAAATTTAATGGTGAAGCCATTTTATTCAGTCGCTGGCAACGTAATGATGTGGTAGGTGAAGGGTTTTATAACTGTTCAGACATTACCATTGAACGAGTGACAGATCCTAATCCAATTGAATGGCATGTGGCGGGTTATTTCATCAAACAAGGGCAAGAAGCCAATGCTGGCGATACAGTTTGGTTGCGTTTATTTGATGTGAACGGTCAAGAGCTTATTCAGCAACAATTAAAAGTTGCCGCTGATATGCCAAATTGGCAGCAGCAATTGGCAGAACAAGTCAGCCTAGACTTTGCCCAATTGATCCAGATTGGTATCAAAGATGCGCAAGGAAATGTGCAATTTGATGGTCAAAACTTGCTTTCAAACCAAGTGTTTGTAACGGATAAAAACCACACCTTTAATTTATCTATTGTCGCGGCACCTAAAAATACTCCGCCTACGGTACATACTCCATCGGCACTAACGCTGGAAGAAAATAGCAGTGCCCATCTGCATGTTCATGCCTTTGATGATGAGCAGCCAACACTTAGTTTTGTTTGGGAATTACCTGCACCGCTAACGTTCACAGGCAGTGGCTCAACCATCACAGTGAATGCGCCAGAAGTGACTGTCGATCAGCAATTTACCGGTTCAGTCATCGTATCTGATGGTGAGTTTAGTAAAACGGTGCCATTGACTGTCAATGTGAAAAATAAAGCCACGACACCACCTGATGGTTCAAAAGATACATGGCGCGCTGACAAGGTTTATACCGCAGGTCAAACCGCTATTTATAAAGGCAAAACGTATCGTGCCAAATGGTGGGTAAGAGGCCAAAAACCTGATAGCTCTCAAGCGTGGGAGTTACTTACAAAGTCTGGTGGTAATTAAGACGCCTGTGAGAAATACAGCTTTCTTAGGCGAAACCACAGTGCGTTATGAAAGAAAAATTATAAAGCATGTTGTTTGATGCAAGGGCAATGCCCGAGCTCAAACAATATAAGGAAACAACTTTAATAACCATTAGAACGACCCAAAGCGCTGAGATGCTCGTTTTTGACAAGCAAATACGAATGAGAGATGTGCGTGCGCATCACGATTTTTGTGCTTGTTAACTCATTCAGTGTTGAAACGTGGCGGGAAACACAACAATTGAAGGAACTAAACTATGTTTAAAATTTTAACTTCAGCAGTCGCAGTCGCGGCAGCCATGAGCGCAGCAACAGCGATGGCGGCACCGGCAACACCAAGTCTTAATTGGGAGCCGCAAAACTATTCGTTTGTTGAAATTAACCTCGATGGTCGCGGTTCATACAAACAGCTGGTTAAAACCAAAAAAGAAGTTCAGATCAACATAAAATGGAATGCATGGTCTGGCTCTGCAGGCGACACTTATAAAGTTTACTTTGACAATCAAGTTGTTCATCAAGGCCCTGTTGCTGCCGGCGCAAATGGTGGCACGATTTCATTCCCTTACACAAAGTCTGGTCGTCACGATTTACGTGTTGAGCTTTGTGATGCAACAGGATGTTCTAAGTCAGCTGCAAAACCGATTGTCATTGCTGATACAGATGGTGGTCATCTTGCGCCATTGGCGATGAATGTTGACCCAAATAACAAAACTTACCCGAAACAAACAGACACTGTGGTTGGTGCTTACTTTGTAGAGTGGGGTATCTACGGTCGTGACTATGATGTAACTAAGATCCCTGTCGATAACCTAACGCACATTCTTTATGGCTTCATTCCAATCTGTGGTGAGAATAGCTCACTAGGTGAAATTGAAAATGGTAACAGCTTACGTGCGCTTCAGCTTGCATGTGGCGATTCAAAAGATTATGAAGTCGTAATTCATGATCCATGGGCTGCAATACAAAAAGCACTGCCAGGTATCAACAGTAAAGACCCAATTCGTGGTACTTATGCACAGTTAATGGCGCTTAAGCAGCGTAATCCAGATCTTAAAATTCTTCCTTCTGTAGGCGGTTGGACACTTTCAGACCCTTTCCATGGCTTTACGGTTAAAGCAAACCGTGACGTATTCGTTAACTCAATGAAAGAGTTCTTAACAACGTGGAAATTCTACGACGGTATTGACATTGACTGGGAATTCCCAGGTGGTGGCGGTCCTAATGCTAACCTAGGTAGCCCTGAAGATGGTGCCGCTTATGTTGCACTTATGAAAGAGCTACGTGCCATGCTTGATGGTCTAGAGGCTGAAACAGGTCGTAAATATGAGCTATCTTCAGCGATTGGTACAGGTTACGACAAGATTGAAGACGTTGATTACAAGCAAGCTGCTCAGTACATGGATTACATCTTCGCGATGACCTATGACTTCTTTGGTGGTTGGAATAATGTAACAGGTCACCAAACTGCGCTTTACTGTGGTTCACATCTAAGCGCAGGCGAGTGTAATGGTACAGGTGTTGATGACCAAGGTAATCCTCGTAAAGGGCCTGCTTACACAATTGATAATGCAATCAAGTTATTGCTTCAACAAGGTGTACCAAGTAAGAAGCTAGTAGTAGGAACAGCTATGTACGGCCGTGGTTGGGAAGGTGTTTATCCACAAAATGCGACGATTGCTGATAACCCTATGACAGCACCGGGTAATGGCAAGTTAACAGGCACCAAAGCGCAGGGCGTTTGGGAGGCAGGTGTCATTGATTATAAAGGTGTTAAGTCTTACATGATTGGTGCCAACGAGCAGGGCGTGAATGGCTTTGAAGTGGGCTATGACGAGCAAGCACAAGGCGCATACGTGTGGAACCGTAGTACAGGTAAATTAATCACTTATGATAGCCCACGCTCTGTAAAGGCAAAAGGCCAATACGTGCGCGCTAACAACCTAGGTGGTTTATTTGCATGGGAAATTGATGCAGATAACGGCGATATCTTAAATGCAATGCATGAAGGCTTAGGTGCAAGTGATACGCCAGTAGATCGCGCACCAGTGGTTGACCTTGTTTCTGAAGTGACAATCGACTCTGGTAAGTCTGCTACTGTCTCAGCGACAGCGACTGATCCAGAAGGTAAAGCAGTGTCTTTCCAGTGGTCAGCAGATACAGCACTCACGTTAACAGCAAATGGCGCAAGTGTATCTGTTGCTGCACCAACAGTCACAGTAGACAGCGTTTATACCCTAAGCCTTAAAGTGTCAGACGGTAAAAACGAAGTAAACCGTCAAGTTAAAGTGATTGTAAAAGCACCGGCTTCAGATAACAAAGCACCAGTCGTGGGTACTGTTGCTGATGTAACTGTTGACGAAAAAGCATCTACTTCACTTTCTGTAACTGCCAATGACCCTGAGAACCAAGCGCTGACATACACTTGGGCAGTACCAGGTCATACAGTAACAGGTTCTGGTAGCTCAGTTACATTGACGGCTAACGAAGTGACTGCAACTGAAACAGTACAAGGCACAGTGAGTGTGAGCGATGGTGTTAATACGGTTTCTCGTACTTTCAACGTCACAGTGAATAACCTTGCAGATACAGGTAAAACAACTTGGGATGCCAATACAGTTTATGTTGGCGGCGACTTAGTTTGGTACGAAGGTACACAATACAAAGCGCGCTGGTGGACACGTGGCGAAAACCCAAGCACTAGCTCTGTATGGACAAAGCTGTAACTTTATTACCAATCCTCTTTATTTAGTCATTTATTTTGAGGATTGGTATGACATATAGCTAACGCATAGATTTTTCTTTTGGCAAGGACGCCTTTTTTATTATGAATCAACACGCCATGCTCTGCTTAATCTGTAAAAACCTCAGATTAAGCAGACATGTATTCTTCTTATACTTTAATGTGTTTTTTAACATATCAAAACGAGGATATGGTTTCGCCTTCTACAAATAGTGCCCGACTATTGTTCTTCATTTTTCTAATCCGGCTCCTTAAATTCCTTCACTGCAAAATAGGTAAAAATTTGCGCTTAATTTCTTAATGTTTTGGCTTAAATGTAGGCAGCTTTAAGTTTGAAAATTAGAAGGGAGGCATGCTTATTTAAGTATAAAGAATTGTTTTTCAATTCTGCCTGAACTAGAAAAACTCAATTACTTTAAAGAACATTGTTATCCCTTGTTTATTTTTGCGAAATTATTAACAATAAAAAGGTAGTGAAAATGTATTAAAACCAGCTTTTTAAATAAGAATCAATATCAATTTTTTAACAGTTTTGGCTAAGCACTTCTTTTCAAACCGTTTTGTTAAATTACTAGCCTATGCCTTAATTTAAACTAAAAGTATTGCAATAATTTATTTTAATAATCTTTTTATATTATTTGTGGCTGGTATGCTCAGTGAGTTTCGTAAAGTAAAGGTAACGATTTTTTGTAGTTTTTAATCAGTTATTTCTTCAGCGTATAACTTTAATCAAAGTTATATCTATATGTTATATATAAGTATTTTAACAGGGTTGTCATTTTTGATTGTTTTTTGACTCATTCTTTATTACTAATCGTTGCTTTATTAAAATTCAAAAAATCACAAATGTTAAAGTTTTGTGATTTAAAAATTGTGTTCTAGACTTTTTTTGCCCCTCAAATGGGTAAATAAGTGATTTTCAAATTAGTTGGTTGTTTAAATCACAATAATTAAGGTCAGGAACAAAATATGAAACATTTCAATTTAGTGCGCAGGGGATTCAAGCCTTCAGCCTTGGTGTTAGCCATGCTGAGTGCGCCCGGTTTTGCCGCTGTAGATTGTACAAATATCCCTCTATGGGAGTCAGGGAAAGTTTACACTGGCGGTAATCAAGTTCAGCAAGACGATGTTGCCTACAAAGCTAATTGGTGGAACCGCTCTTCACCAAAAGCTCGCTCAGGTCAGTGGCAAGAGTGGACTAAGCTAGGTGCTTGTGGTTCTGCTGAGCCAGAAAACCAAGCGCCATCGGTTAAATTACTTAAGCCGGCGGCAGACCTGTCTGTGCAAGAAAACGAAGAAGTCACGCTCGATTTTAGTGCACAAGACAGTGACGGTGTAATTAAACATGTTGCGATTTACCATAATGACTCATTGGTTACGGTACTAAGTAATGCGCCATATACTTTCTTTTGGAAAGCCAAAGCGGGTACTCATGAATTTCATGGTGTAGCACTAGACGATGACGGTGCAACGGCGCGCTCTGTTAGCCGTAAGATCACGGTGACGGCAGAACCACCAAAAGACAAAAACAATGCGCCTGTTGCAAGGCTTGCCGCTCAGTTACCGAGTGAGTTAGAAGTCGGCAGTGAGATTGTGTTCACGTTGGTAGCCAGCGACTCAGATGGTGACAAGCTTACACAAACGCTCAAACTAAACGGTGAAGTGCTTGCAACAAGTACTGAAAATGAACACCAAGTTGTGTGGAAAGCCTCCACGGCTGGCCGTCAAGTATTTAGCTTAGTTGCTGAAGATGAACACGGTTTAGCGTCTGATATCATCAGCCGCACCTTTGTGGTGAAAGACACCAACGACGGTGATGTGTCTCATGAAGACTGTCGCCCAGCTGGTTTATATCAAACACCAGGCGTGACGCCTGCCTACTGTGATATATACGACACCGAGGGCCGTGAAAAAATGGGGGCCGATCACCCAAGACGTGTGATTGGTTACTTCACAAGCTGGCGTCATGGTAAAAACGGTCAGCCAAGCTACCTCGTTGATGATATTCCGTGGGACAAGATCACCCATATTAACTACGCGTTTGCGCATGTTAATGACAAAAACGAAATCAGCATTGGTAACCCAAATGCCGAAGGTAATGCTGCCACTAATATGACTTGGCCGGGTGTTGAAGGTGCAGAAATGGACCCATCTCTGCCATACAAAGGTCACTTTAACTTACTGAGCAAATATAAGAAAAAACATAAGCATGTGAAAACGCTTATCTCAGTAGGTGGCTGGGCTGAAACCGGCGGTTACTTTGACGAAACAGGTAAACGCGTTAACAACGGTGGTTTTTACACCATGACCACCAATGAAGATGGTAGTGTTAACCAAGCTGGTATCGATGCGTTTGTTAAAAGCTCAGTTGAGTTCTTAAGAACCTATGACTTTGATGGTCTAGACGTGGATTATGAATACCCGTCATCAATGAAAGACACCGGTCACCCAGAAGACTTTGCAATCAGTAACGCTCGTCGTGCAGGTTTAAACAACTCGTACCAAGTACTGATGAAAGACCTACGTGAAGCCCTTGATAAAGCAGGTGAGCAAGACGGTAAACACTACATGTTAACCATTGCCGCACCGTCATCAGGCTACCTTCTACGCGGTATGGAAACATTCCAAACGGCTCAGTATTTAGACTTTGTCAACATCATGACCTACGACCTGCATGGTGCGTGGAATGATCACGTTGGTCACAATGCGCCACTGTACGACACAGGTAAAGACACAGAGCTGAAAACTTGGAATGTGTATAACACCAAAGAATTTGGTGGCATCGGTTATTTAAATACTGACTGGGCGGTGAATTACTTCCGCGGCACTATGCCAGCTGGGCGTATCAACATTGGTATTCCTTACTATACCCGTGGCTTTAAAGACGTACGTGGTGGAGAAAACGGCCTGTGGGGTCGTGCCCCTCTACCTAACCAAAGTGATTGTCCGAAGGGCACTGGCATTGGTGAAAAAAACAAGTGTGGTAACGGTGCCATTGGTATCGATAACTTATGGCACGACATCGAAAACGGCCAAGAAGTTGCAGCAGGCTCTAACCCACTTTGGCATGCTAAAAACCTAGAGCATGGCATTAACCCAAGCTACCTAGGGGTTTATGGTCTAACGCCTGACTCAGATCCGGATGATGTATTTAAAGGTGACTATGTGCGTCATTACGACGACGTTGCGGTGGCACCTTGGTTATACAACGCCGAGAAAAAAGTATTCCTTTCAATGGAAGACACTGAGTCGATGAAAACCAAACTCGACTATGTGGTTGAAAAGGGCCTAGGCGGGGTGATGTTCTGGGAACTTGCGGGTGACTTTGACTACCACGCTGATAAAGGCGAGTACTTCATGGGGTCAACCATGACGTCTTTAGCGTACAACACCTTTAACCAACGTGGTGTGGCGTATAACACAAGCTTGGGTGACAACGAATTTGTTGCGCCAGAAAAAGCCGTTGATATTCGTTTTGTCGCCAAAGATTTCCCGGTTGGCGACCAAAACTACCCAATTCGTCCAACTTTTGCGTTTACCAACAACTCAGAGCTGGATCTGACTGGGGCGACGATTACGTTCAACGTCCCTACGTCGACGTCACCGATTTTCAAATCGAACTGGAATGCACGCAAAAAGCTGGGCATGGCGGTTGAGCACGATGCGTCAAATAGCGCAGGTAACAACATTGGCGGTTTTGAGAACGAATTCCACCGTTTCTCAATTACCTTTAAAAACCAATGGGGCGGTCAGCTTGAGTCATTCAAGCCGGGCGAAACTGTGAATGCGCAAGTGATGTATTACATGCCAATTACTGGCCCTGTGAATTTTGTGGTTGAAAAAGACGGCAACAAGTATGCCTTCACTTCTGAATACCCTGAGTTACCTATTGCGACTAAGCCTGACACAGGCAACGGCGGCGGGAACGGTGGTGACACTGATGACAATACCCCACCAGACGGCAAAACCTGTGAAGGTGTGAATGTTAATAACATCAACACCTACCCGAATTGGCCGCGCACAAACTGGGCGGGTCAGCCAAGTCATGCAGTCGGGGGCGATCTTTTGATCCACAACGGCGCAGTTTACAAAGCCAAGTGGTGGACCAACGGCACGCCAAGCGACGGCGGTGCATGGCAAAAAGTATGTAACCTTTAACCCGTTAGGGTTCCCAACTGGGAGTGGCCATTAGGCCGCTCCTATATCAGACGTTTTCAACATGAATTATTGACCGATTGCGACCGAGTAGAGTCTGCGACGTTAGCAAAGTCATGTGTAAAACAATCGGAATCGATAATAAAAACGAGTAAACCATGAAAAAACAACTTACCTTATGCGCCGTTGGCGTCGCTTTAGGGGCGGGGCTCATTGGCAAAGTCAATGCGCACGGCTATATGGATTTTCCTAAAGCCAGACAAACGATTTGTCACGAGCAAGGCGGATATTGGTGGCCAGAAGATGGCGCTAATATTCCCAATGCAGCATGTCGCGCAGCGTATTTACAGTCAAAACATGAGCCGCTTATTCAGCGTCATGAGTTTGCAGTCAATACCGCTGATTACAACAACCAAACTGCCGTTGAAGCCAATGTGCCTGACGGCACGCTATGTGCGGCAGGTAATGCCAGCAAGGCGGGCATGACTATTCCTTCAGCAGATTGGCAAAAAACCGAAGTGGTGCCCAATGGCGAAGGCAAAATTAAGATCCGCTACCGCGCAACCACGCCACATAATCCAAGTTTTTGGCAGTTTTATTTAACTAAACCGGGCGTGGATTTTAAAAATAAACCACTGGCATGGGGCGACTTAGAGCTGGTGCAAGCGCACGGCAATGTTGACTTCTTTATGGCGCCAGATGGAAATCGTTACTACGAGATGGACGTTGCTATACCTGAGCGTTTTGATGGCGATGCTATTTTGTATAGCCGTTGGCAACGTGACGATGTGGTCGGAGAAGGTTTCTACAACTGTAGCGACATCACCATCAAGCGCGATGATGCCTCAACGCCAACGCCAGATACTTGGTTTGCTTCCGGCTACTTTGTAAAACAAGGGCAAGACGCACAAAACGGCGACACCATTTGGGCACGTCTATTTGACGAAAATGGCCGAGAGCTGATCCAAGAAAAATTTGATGTAACAGAATCAAATGCCAACCAGTGGCAGGCTGAATTTGCCAACAAGCTGGTATCTGGCTTTGACAGCTTGATCCGCATTGGTGTGCAAAATGCACGTGGTGAGATTGTATTTGATGCTGAAGACATCAAGCGTAATCAAGTTTTCTTAAGTAATAAGGCGCACAGCTTTAATCTTAAAGTACACAAAAAGCCGACCAATACCGCACCGACTGTGCATACGCCAGCACCGCTGACGCTAGAAGAAGGGCAAAGTAAGCATCTGCATGTGCATGCTTTCGATGACGAGCAAGCAACGCTGAACTTCGACTGGCAGCTACCTGCTGCTGTGCGTTTTACAGGTCAAGGCTCAACCATCACAGTGACTGCGCCGCAAGTGGATGCAGACACGCGTTTTGACGGCAAGGTAACGGTGTCAGACGGCTTTATCAGTAAAACCGTGCCGCTGGTGATTAACGTCACGAACAAAGTAGACAAGCCAGAACCTACACCACCAACAGGTAGAGACACTTGGGATGCAAACAAGGTCTACACCGCAGGTAATACAGCCGTTTATAAAGGCAAAACTTACCGCGCCAAATGGTGGGTACGCGGCCAAGCGCCAGACTCTAGCCAAGCTTGGGAATTAGTCCAAAGCGGTGGTGACGACACTCATTCATACAACCCCAACAAAGCCTACCAAGGTGGCGCTATTGTGACCTTTGAAGGTCAGCGCTATCAAGCTCGCTGGTGGACGCGCGGTCAAACACCGGGCCAAAGTTCTGTTTGGAAAAAACTCTAATAATACTCACTAAGGTAAATACAACATGTTTAAATATTTAACCACAGCTGCCGCCGTAGGCGCAGCTTTAGCAAGTGCCGCTTCATTTGCCGCACCATCGACGCCAAGCATTAACTGGAAGCCACAAAACTATTCGTTTGTTGATGTAAACATCTATGGTCGCGGCTCTTATAAGCAACTAATTCAAGCCAAAGAGGTTGTTGACATTCAAATTGAATGGAACGCATGGTCTGGCAAAGGCGGTGACAGCTACAAAGTATACTTTGACGATAAAGTGGTGAACGAAGGCACTTTATCGGCAGGCACGACAGGCGGTACTATTCGCTTCCCGTATCATAAATCTGGCCGTCACCAACTGCGTATTGCACTATGTGATTCAAGCGGCTGTGCTATGTCAGCGTCTAAGCCAATTGTCATTGCCGACACAGACGGCGGTCACTTAGAGCCACTTAAACTCAACGTTAACCCTAACAATAAAAAGTTCGACACCGATCCAAATACGGTGGTTGGTGCTTACTTTGTAGAGTGGGGTATTTATGGTCGTAAATTCGATGTGACTCAGATCCCAGCTGACAACATTACTCACCTACTTTACGGTTTTATTCCTGTGTGTGGTCCAAATGACTCGCTCGCAGAAATTGAAAACGGCAACAGCTTACGCGCCCTTGAACTGGCATGTGGTGGCTCAAAAGATTACGAAGTTGTAATTCATGACCCGTGGGCTGCAGTACAAAAAGCACTGCCGGGTGTGAGCAGCAAAGATCCAATTCGTGGTACTTACGCGCAGCTTATGGCACTGAAAAAGCGCAATCCTGACCTGAAGATTTTACCGTCGGTAGGGGGTTGGACGCTGTCTGATCCATTCTTCGATTTTGACAAAAAAGAAAACCGCGACACCTTTGTTAACTCAATGCGCGAATTCTTAAAAACGTGGAAATTCTACGACGGTATCGACATCGACTGGGAGTTCCCGGGCGGTGATGGTGCAAACCCAGATCTTGGCTCTGAAAAAGACGGCGAAGTGTACATCATTCTAATGAAAGAGCTACGAGAGATGCTTGATGAGTTAGAAATCGAAATGGGCCGTGAGTTTGAACTAACCTCTGCAATTGGTACAGGTTACGACAAAATTGAAGACGTTGACTACAAGCAAGCTGCTGAGCACATGGACTACATTTTTGCCATGACCTACGACTTCGCAGGTGGCTGGAACAATGTAACGGGTCACCAAACTGCGATTTACTGTGGCTCTCACATGAGTGCCGATGAGTGTAACGGCACAGGCGTAGACGAAAACGGCGAGTCAAGAAAAGGCCCAGCTTATACCTTAGACAACGCAATCCAATTACTACTTAAGCAAGGTGTACCAAGCGACAAGCTGGTAGTGGGTACTGCTATGTATGGCCGAGGTTGGGAAGGGGTTTACCCACAAAATGCTGAAATTGAAGGCAACCCAATGACCGCCCCTGCGAATGGCAAGCTGAAAGGCTCAACATCACAAGGCGTGTGGGAAGCGGGTGTGATTGATTATAAAGGCTTAAAAGCCCACATGATCGGTCAAGACGAGCAAGGTATTAACGGGTTTGAAGTAGGGTACGATGAACAAGCAGAAGCCGCTTATGTTTGGAACCGTCAAAAGGGCACATTGGTTACTTATGATAGCCCTCGCTCTGTGCGTGCCAAAGGTCGTTATGCACGCGAGCATAATTTAGCAGGCTTATTTGCATGGGAAATTGATGCAGATAACGGTGATATCTTAAACGCCATGCACGAAGGATTAGCGGGCGAAGTTGTGCCACCTAAGCCGAAAAACAAAGCCCCAATAGTGACACTTGTTGAGCAGATCACTCTAAACGCGGGTGATGTTGATGTTTTAACAGCTACCGCGACAGATCCAGAAGGGAAAGCTGTGACCTTTAACTGGCAAGGCGATGCAGCGCTGAATCTTCAGACTGAAAATGACAGCGTAATCATTGCGGCGCCTAAAGTAACCTCGGACTCAGTTTACACCGTTAACCTAAGCGTAAGCGACGGCGCTAATACGGTTAATCGTTCAGTCAAAGTGACTGTAAAAGCCCCTGTTGTAGAAAACAAAGCACCTGTTGTGGGCTCAGTTGCAGCGGTAACTTTAGACGAAAACACGTCAAAAACACTGAGCGTAACGGCCAACGACCCTGAGGGCAAAGCACTGTCTTACACATGGCGTGTACCGGGCCACACTGTGGTTGGTAATGGTGCAAGTGTGACACTTAAAGCGGGCGAAGTGGCTAAAACCACCACTGTAAAAGGCAGTGTTGCAGTGACTGATGGCAAGCACACAGTGACACGCGAATTCAACGTAACTATTAATAATGTTGAAGTAACTGAGCCAACACCACCGGGTAACGATGACACAACATGGGATCCGAACAAGGTTTACACAGGCGGTAACACGGTTAAGTACAAAGGCGTTGAGTATCGTGCTCGTTGGTGGACCAAAGGTGCAATACCAAGCAATGGCGGTGTATGGGCCGAGATCATCCCAGATGACGGCAAAGTACGCGCATGGCGTAGCGACCTAGTTTATACCGGTGGCGACAAGGTTGAGCATAACGGCGAAACTTACCAAGCTCGCTGGTGGACGCGCGGTCAAACGCCAGGCAACGGCGGCGTATGGCGCAAGCTTTAACCTTCATAAAGCAATAATCAGAACGTAGTTCATTCTAGGTGCATGGACGCACCTTTTTACAGCAATAGATAAAAATTAGAGAATAAAAATGTTAAAAATGAGTAAAGTAGCCTTTTTTGTGGCTGCAAGCATAGGTGCAAGTGCATTAACCAGCGTTACTGCAATGGCCAGTGAGCCGGTAAGTCTTCATGACAACAAACAGTTACAAAACAGCTTAAAGTCTCAGTTATCACAAAATGATAGTTTTTTTAGAGTAGCAAGCTCGTCGTCTCAGAGCGATTTTGAATTTAGAACGCATACAAAATCTGCTGATGGTAAGCATTTGCGCCGCAGCCAATATTATAAAGGTGTGCGTGTTTATGGTGGTGAAATTGTCACTCACCATGAAGAGAAAAATGTGTTCAGTGCTTGGTTTCAAACTGAGGGCGAAATAAAGTCTATTAGTGGCTCGGTGATCACAAAGCCAAGCATAGATACAGTTATTCCGAGCATAGACGCCGACAAGGCAATCGCGTTTGCTAAAGAGCAAATTAAAGCACTTATTTCATCATCTGATGAGCAAGCTGAGCTGATTATATTCCCACATAACGGTGAACTGAAACTGGCTTACTTAGTCTCTATTTTGGCTGAAACACAAGATGCACCAACGCGCCCAGAGTTTACCATTGATGCGCATTCAGGTGCGGTATTAAATCGTATTGAAACCTTGCACCACACCAGAGTGGGCTCAGGCCCCGGTGGCAATGAAAAGATCGGACTACATCACTATGGAACCGATAACCCCCATTTTCATGCCAAAGAGCTAGGCAATGGTCAATGTGAGATGTCGCACACAGATATTCGTGTGATTGACATGGAGCACGGCACGACAAATACAGAAACGTTTCAGTTCCCTTGCTATGAAAACACCCATAAAAGCGTGAATGGTGCTTACTCACCGCTAAACGACGCAATGTATTATGGCCAAGCCACCATAGATCTATTCAAAGACTGGTTCGATAGCCGCGCCCTAACTGGTGATTTGGTGATGCGTATTCATTATCGCGAAGATTATTTAAATGCCTTTTGGAATGGTAAAGAGGTGACCTTTGGTGACGGCGACTTAGCCAATTATGGCGTTTATCCATTCACATCATTGGGCGTTGTTGCCCACGAAATCGGCCACGGCGTGACGCATCAAAATTCAAAATTGGTCTATAGCAATATGTCGGGCGGTGTGAACGAAGCCTTTTCTGATATGACCTCAGAGGCCCTCGAATGTTACATGAACCAAAAGCCTGATGGCAGCTGTGAAGTTGATTGGTTAATTGGCGCAAGCATTTTCAAAAATCGCACTGCACTGCGTTATATGGCAAACCCTGAAAAAGATGGTCATTCAATTGGTCATGCAGATAAATTCAAACCGGGCATGGGCGTTCATAGTAGCTCTGGTGTGTTTAATAAAGCTTTCTATTTATTAGCAAATACGCCTGACTGGGGTGTAAAAAAAGCGTATGAAGTAATGTACAACGCCAACAAAAACTTCTGGGTATATAACGGTAACTTTGAATCACTTGCCTGTGGCGTAACCGCATCTGCAAAAGACTTAGGGTATGACATCAAAGCCATTGGTGAAGCCTTTAAGCAAGTGGGTGTTTTTGCGTGTACTGAAAACAAAGCGCCAACGATTACCCTGACTAGCCCTAAAGTAAACGCGCGTTTTATTGTGGGCACAGATGTGACCATTACTGCTGATGCAAAAGACGATTATGGCCGCGTTGAAAAAGTAGAGTTTTTTGTAAACGGTCAGCTACATACAACAGACACACAAGCACCATTCGAAACCAAGTTTACATCAAACAATACCGGTCAGTTCGTGGTTGCTGCTCGTGCAACAGACAACGATGGCGCTAAAGCAGATGCGCAAACGGTTAGCTTTACCCTAATTGACCCAAGTCAATGCAATACCGCACCTTGGCAAGGTGGCCGCGTATATACGTCGGGTCAAAAAGTCTCATTTGATGGCTTTGAATACGAAGCTAAGTGGTGGAACCGAGACCAAAACCCGGGTAGCAATTCAGGATCATGGGGCGTGTGGAAAAAAGGCTTAGAGTGTGGCGGCGTTACTGACAAGCCAAATCAAGCGCCGAGCGTGCAATTCATCAGCCCGCTAAACAATACTGAGGTTGAACAAGGGCAAAGCGTTAACTTTAATCTTGATGCAAAAGACAGTGACGGCGAAATTAAGTTAGTTGAAGTGACCATTAACGGCCAACTGCTAACGCGTTTAAATAGCGCACCTTATCAATTTAACTGGAAGGCAGACGAAGCAGGTAGCTACCGCTTTAGCGCCATTGCAAAAGACGACAAAGGTGCAACGACAACAGCCAAAGCAGTCACAGTGGTGGTAAATGAAAGCAAAGCACCAACGCCAACCGCACCAGAAGTGACGCTATTGTCACCAAGCAAAGGCCAAAATGTAAAACTTGGTGAGCGTTTATCACTTACTGTTAGCGCAAATGACAAAGATGGTGACCTAAAACAAGTTGCTTATTTTGTGAATGGCAAACAAGTGAGCGTAAGTACACAAGCGCCTTACGCGGCAAGTTTCACAGCCAACCAATTAGGTAATGTGAGCATTTACGCTGTGGCGACTGATGCAACGGGCTTAAGCACACAGTCAAAGGCAAACACCATCAATGTAGTTGATAGCAGCAGTGATTGTGCAGTAGCCGAGTGGAGTAATAACAAGGTGTATACCGCAGGTAATAAAGCAAGCCTAAACGGTGAGCTATATGAAGCTAAGTGGTGGACGCGTGGTCAAAACCCTTCTCAATACTCAAGCCAATGGGCGGTTTGGAAAAAGTTAGGCGCGTGTAACTAGTCTCAGATTTAGATAATTGGCTTTAAAGTTAATTAATTTAAAGAGAACAGAAACAACTCTTTTCAATTGAGTTTATTTTGGCCCGTGTTGGGCAAGCGCAACGGACTGCGCTTTTTTCAACGTCACTTTTACCCAATTAACTCGCTCTGCATTCATATTAATCCTGCATAATACTCAACCATTTTGAGGGACTAAACTGACGTTAGATTCGTTAACCTATAAGCCATGGTTAGGTTATTTTGGGATCGACAAATGTGACATAGGGCTAACCACGCCATGACCACCTTGTTGAATAACATGGGTATAAATTTGCGTTGTTCTTACATCACTATGACCTAGTTGTGCTTGGACAGTTCGGATATCAGCACCGCTTTGTAATAGATGAGTTGCGAAAGAGTGACGCAGAGTATGTGGTGTGACTGCTTTGGTAATACCTGCTAACTGTGCGGCTTTTTTAACGGCCCTTTGCACCTGCTTTTCATCAACATGATGACGCCTGAATTGCTTAGTCTCGGGATCAAGGCTGAGCTTTGATGATGGAAATAAATACTGCCAATTAAGCTTTTTATTTTGTCCTATATATTTGTCACGTAATCGATGCGGCATCCATACCCCATCGAATAATGGGTTCTTTAAATCGAGCATTAAATGACTTTGCACTTGTTGGATTTGTGCAGTTAAGAGAGGCACTAACTCCTTTGCTAATGTGACAACCCGATTTTTGCCTCCTTTACCATCCCAGATACGGATACAATGATAATCGAAGTCGATATCTTGCACTCGTAAACGCATAGCTTCCATAAGTCTTAACCCACTTCCATAAAGCAGAGCACAAGATAAATAATGACGGGTATTACACATTTTAAACAGCATCGCGACTTCCTCTTTTGTAAGTACGACAGGCAATTTTCGAGCTCTTTGGCTCTTATTAAAGTTTAGTTCTAAAGAAAGTGGGGCACTTAAGATATCTTTATATAAGTAGGCCAGTGCATTTAAAGCTTGAGATTGTGTACCTTGCGCAACATTTTGCTGATTAGCAAGGTGACTTAAAAACAACTCAACTTCCATATTTCCCATCACATTGGGGTGACGCATATCATGAAAACGAATATACGCTGCAATCCATCGTAAATAAGACTCGATGGTTCTTTTTGCATAGCGGCGAAGATACATATGCTCTTGCACCATGGTGAGAAAAGGTGATTTCATAAGTGAAAAAAAGTTTTAAAAAGATACTGTTTATATAGACAGTTGTTTGCAATTTGTCCAATAACATTATTACAGCGCGTTTTGTCCAATTTTCACAACTGAACAAAATTGGACATTCTAAACTCATGTTTACAATGAACTTTTCTTGTGTAAATATTGGGACACGTAATATAGCCCGTTTTGTCGGTATTTATTCAGGCATTTTGGGAGAGAATAAGCTGTTAGGCATACAAATGAAGCGTTGGTGTGTTTTTTTAATTGTAGTTTCTAGTTCTGCTCTTTCAGTTGAACTCGATGCTCTAGAAATAACTCAAAAAATATTAGAATCATCTAACCCCAAAGATGTAGCAGCCCAGTATTTTCATAATCAAGAGCTTTTGAACGCAATTGAAAACTTGGGTTCATTAGAAGGTTCAAAATGTTTCTTAAATCATGATTCAAAAGTTTTTGATACTGTTACGTGCCAAATTATACCAATAGGCCAAAAGAGTGGATTGGTTGTTGAATTTTACTACTTTTTAGACGGTGTAAATTGGGTCGGCACAAATTTTAGTTTTGTACAGCAACTACCAAAAGACATTTGTATAAACAATATAGCTGTGATTAAAGGTATAGGTAACGGATTAAGTTTTAATAAAATTAAGTGCTAATGTATGCCTAACAAGGCCGTTAAACCAAGGACACAAAACAGCAGGCTTGTGCTCCTTCGTCGCCAATTTTAGCCTGCTATTTTGTGCCGTTTACGGCAAGCGTTAGCTACCTATTGAGATTTAAGTATGTCTGATGAACCAGTGTACAAAAGGGCTTTTAAATACGCGTTGATACCTTCAAGCATGATTATCCTTCTTGTGATCTTTTCTATGCTTTCTCAAGAGGTAGTTGGTAGCAACTTAGAAATCGCATTTAGGTTTGTAGTTTCATGCTTAGGAGTTTTTATATCTATGTGGGCTTTACTTACAGGTTACTTATTTTTTAACCCTGATGCAGATAAACCTTCGCGGTAGCTAACAAGGCCGTTAAACCAGGGACACAAAACAGCAGGCTTGTGCTCCTTCGTCGCCAATTTTAGCCTGCTATTTTTTGCCGTTTACGGCAAGCGTTATGCGTCACTTTAAATCGCTGTCTTTGAAACGGTTTTTGCCTCAAGTCTTTTCTTCAAATTAGCTTTTAGGTACAGTGTTGCAATCAAGTTTTGCTCCGGTCTTGGCTTTTCGTTTTTCAATTTAAGCTGTGACCAGAATCATCATTCACCAGTCGAACGCTTCTTTGTAATTTTGAGTTTGGTGAATGTTTTTTAATTTTAAGTTTGGTTTATTAGTGCAGGCGCAAGCGCTTTGAAGTTTGTGTGTAAACGCATAACAAGGTCGTCAACGCGGACAAAAAACTGTTGGCTGCTACGCTTCGCTTCACATTTTAGCCAACAATTTTTTGCCGGTTACAACGGCGTTATGAGTAAATTCGAATATGCAGTATCAATTGAACTATGAGAATGAAATTAGGTTTGGTCCAGCATATTACTCATTAGAAATTGAAGGTAAAAAAGCACCTAACTTTTTTTATGGCTTTACTCGTAGTGAATTATTAAATGGGCGTTATTTAGCAATCGAAGAGTGGCTTACAACTGACTATAACAAGGGCCCAATTACTAGAGTCGCGATCTTTGATTTAGAAAATAAATTAGTATCTCGCTTAAAGGTTGTAGAAAAAGGCTTCGTTGGTAGCTTCAAGCTAAACAATAATATCTTTTCTTACCGTAAAAATTACCACGCAAACGGTAAAGTAGTCGAGTCAGAGGTAGACTGGAACTCTATTAAAGAGTGGAGTCCTATTTACTCATAACAAGCTGTTTAACAAGGACAAAATACAGTTGGCTTTTACTCCTTCGTCGCTTATTCTAGCCAACTAAATTTTGCCCATTAACAGGGCGTTAGGCAACTAAAGAAGGATTCGTTGTGAGAAGTATATTTCCAGGTCATTTTAGGCCTAAAGATGAAGAATTTAATAAACATTGGGACAGTTCAATTTTTATTATAGATGCTAATGTTTTATTAAACTTGTACAGGTATTCAGAGGCAACTAGGAAAGAGCTACAAAATGCAATTACATCTTTAAAAGGAAGAGTTTTTATTCCTCATCAAGCAGCTAGTGAATTTCTTAGAAATAGGTTGACCGTTACATCTGATCAATCAAAAGAATATACGAGCGCTATAAAAACTATCAAAGATTTAGTAAAAAAAATATCAAATAAAGATCGCCATCCTTTTATTAGTGATAATAAGTTAACCGAATTAAATGAATTGTCTGATAGTGTTGTTGAAAACCTCGAGTCGCAGCAAAAATCACTATTAGATAAATTATCAAATGATGAAATTCTCGAATTTATCGAAGTTACTTTTGAAGGTAAAACTGGGCAGCCGTATGACTCTGAAAAAATTAAAGAACTCATAGTTATCGGAGAGAGTAGATACGAATCAAAAATTCCACCTGGTTATAAAGATGCGGCAAAAGACTCAACAGAAGATCCAACAAGAAAATATGGAGACTTATTTGTTTGGTTGCAAACGATAGATTTTGCGAAAGCCAACAACTGCTCTGTCGTTTTTATAACGGATGATAAGAAAGAGGACTGGTGGTTAGAACAGTCGGGTAGAACTATTTCTCCGCGACCGGAGCTGATAGAAGAATTTATAAAAGAAACAGACCAACAATTCTGGATGTACTCTGTGAGTAAATTTATACAAGAAGCTGCTCGCATAAACATGAAAGAAGTTGATCAAAATGTAATAGATGAAATACGTATTATTAGTGAGCAGCTAGAAAAAATGTCCAAAGAAATTGCTCATGAAACTATGAACATCTCTTTTAATAAGAAAAAGCACTCACCATCCATACAAGTATCTCAGGAAGTCAGTGTTTGTAATGAATATGAAAATGTAGGTGTAATTGTTGTGAGTCTAGACCATGACATGCGTTATGCTACAGGAAGTGGTAAATTCAGTCCTCAATTATGCGATGTACCTGATTTTGATGTTGAATTTATTGATGGTCCGATTGATCCTAGTGAACTCGAAAGAGAAATACATATTAGTTTTGGTTGCGGAACAGTTAGAGATTTCAATGTTCATATGAAAGGAAAGCATAAGCCTCTCCCTGCTGGGGATTACGCATTCCAATATAGAGCTTTCGCTGATTTTGATGATGAAATTGAGAATGGGAATGAACCAGAAGTTGAAGAGTAGTCGTTGCCTAACAAACACCTAAAGCAGTGGACGCAAAACGCTTGGCTTGTGCTCCTTCGTCGCTAATTATAGCCAAGCATTTTGCGCCGCTTAGGTAAGGCGTTAGCAGCCAATCCATACTCGACATTCCAGCGCTAAGTTTAAGGGCGCACGCCCAGCACTGTTTTCTCAAATATTGGTTTGCTTTGGTGTTTCATTTGGCTGGTGTTCAGCTTACTAAAGTACAAAACCCAAACTAAGGTGTTTCCAGGTTTTCTTTAATCAGTTAAAGTACTTACATAAAACAAATTAGGTACATGTCGGTTGTTAATTAAAGTTATATAAGCTTTGGCAGCTAACAAGGGCTTAAACCAAAGGACGCAAAACAGCAGGCTTGCGCTCCTTCGTCGCTAATTTTAGCCTGCTATTTTGCGCCGGTTAGGCAAGCGTTAGAGCACCAGTAATCAAGCATGGATGAAAATATGAAGTTTGGTGAAATTTGGGACAAATTCGAATTATACATAATGTCACTTTGGTTTCTATTTTTCTTAATTATAGTGATCACAGTAGATATTCCTATGTGTTTTGGAGACAACTGCCAATTCATTGGTTTTTGGGAGGTTATTAAGAAGAATATAGTTCCTGCTATTTCTTTGCTATTGGTTTTATTTGGAATTATTTTTTATTACCGCTTTGATTACAGGGTTTCAGGTAGTAAGAAGTTACCAGTTGAAATTACAAAAATTGAAGACCTAAATTACGAACACCTTACATTTCTAACTACTTATATTATTCCCTTAATTTGCTTTAACCTTACAAGTACAAGATATTTGATAGCTTTAGCTTTTTTGTTAATTGTCATCGGCATTATTTATGTAAAAACAGATAAGTTTTATGCTAATCCGACACTTGCTGTTTTAGGTTTTAGGCTATACAAAGTCACGGTTAAGACAAGGACAGGTATAAAAGAAAATATTGTTGTAATAACAAAAGATAGGTTAAGTGAACTTGATCAATTAAATACGTTGGATTTAGATAAAAAAGTATATTTTGCGAGGAAAGTCGAATGACTATTGAAAACTTAAAGGAAGAAATTTCATCTGTTATTACAGCGAAAGGATGTTCTGCTGAATTTTTCTTTCTTTTAGATAGCGATGAAGGAATGTGTGTTAAATCAGTTGATATTAACGAAACCGATCAAACTAAATTAGCAGAAATGTTTACTGAATCATTGAGTAATAAAATTCTTCTTAACGATGATCTGTCACTTATTCCTATATCAAGTGCAGACGATCGGAAGAATGCTCTATACGAATATGATTTAGACGATATCCCTGATGAACTATCTAACTTAAAAAAAATAATTGAAAGTGAAAAGTTTGACCCTTTCTCATTTAGTGATGACTCATTAAAACAACTGGAAGGTGTACTTATCTTAATTGGCAATCAAGACGTTCAACTTGCCATTTATAAGCATCATTACCCAATTACATTATTACAAAAAGATAGTGGTTTTAGCTTAACTAAAATGCGAGGTTCAAATAGGTTTCAGAAACTGGACCAAGACATCCTTAAAATTGACCCCAAGTTTCAGTTTATAAAATTGAATGGTAAATATTATATACTCGATATTAAAGCACTAGAAAGGTTTTTTGGTTTCCATGATGCTATTAAAAACATTGCAACTCAGGGTGTAGAGAATATTAAAACATCTGACTTAGTAATGGATTGTGGTGTGTTTGAATCACGTCTTGATGACATAACTTTTTCAAGAAAGTTGGTTAAATCAGCTAGTCAATCACCTGTTTTATCAGTAATACCTAATCGTGAAATATTGTCTTTTACAAATACTCACCCTGCGTTAAAAGGAAAATTTAAATATAGTGCCGATGGCTCTCAATTCGATTTGAAAACTAAAAAATCTCAAAACTTATTTCTTAAGTTACTAAACGATGACTTCTTACAATCAGAATTAACTAAGAAATATTATGAGAGTGTAGCAAAAGATAACATTGAAGAAGCTGCTGAAAATGCGGCGTAATGGTGCTCTAACAAGCAACTCAACCCGGATTCGGTTTACGGTCACGTGTTTTGCAAAAACACGCAAAACAACGTGCCAGCAAACCTCACCGGTTAGTTGGGCGTTATGCGTCACTTTAACTCGCTGTCTTTAAAACGGTTTTTACTTCAAGTCTTTTCTTCAAATCGGCTTTTAGGTACAGTGTCGTAACTAAGTTTTAAGTTGGTCGTTGCTTTTCATTTTTCAATTTAAGCTGTGACCAGAACCATCATTCACCAGCCGAACGCTTCTTTGCAATCTCGGGTTTGGTGAGTGTTTTTTAATTTTAAGTTTGGCTTATTAGTGCAGGCGCAAGCGCTTCTAAATTTGAGTGTCAACGCATAACACATATGAACCTTCTCGGATCAAGTAAGCATAACGATTCTTTTTAGCTGCTTTTAAGCAGCTAATTTGTATTAGCAATCATTTAAATCTATTCAACTTCGTTATGTCGGCT
>NZ_PPSW01000018.1 GCF_005876835.1 Pseudoalteromonas phenolica | reverse complement strand
TGAACTGCTTTAATTAAACAGGACACTTTAATAATGGAATATAATCCAATTATTGAGGTGTTAAATGACAAAACGAACAAACAGAAATTATACGGCTGAATTTAAGCAAGAAGCTGTGGCATTAGTAACCGAGCAAGGTTACAGCGTACCCAAAGCTGCAGCGTCTTTAGGTATCACAGATAAAATACTTTATAACTGGAAAGCTAAGTTTGAAGCTGAGCAATCTGGAGCCAGTCTAAATGCAAATGAACGCGCAGAGCTGTTAAGACTACGTAAGGAAAATAAAGAGCTAAGGATGGAAAAAGAGATATTAAAAAAGGCCAGCGCCCTCCTGCTAAAGGAAACCAAGTAACGTTTAAGACCGTTAAGAAGCTATCTTCGGCATTTCCAGTGAGCAAGCTTTGCAAAGTAATGGGTATCAGTCGCTCAGCTTATTATGCTTGGCTGAAGCGGCCGGCAAAAATCATTACAGCGGAGCATTTGCATATGTATCGAAGAGCCAAGGTCATCTTCGAACAAAGCAGAAGTAGCTTGGGTTATCGGGAGCTGAAGAAACGGTTATGCAAGGAGGGCTTTAAAGTCAGCGAATATGGCGTTAAGAAGTTAATGGCTAAGCTTGGTTTAATTGTTACTCAGCGAGTTGCTTACAAAGTCACAACCAAGCGTAAACATAGTGATGCCGTTGCAGATAACCTGCTGAATCAGAACTTTAATCCTATCGCTGCAAATCAGGTTTGGGCGGGTGATGTGACGTATTTAAGAACAGATGAAGGCTGGATGTACCTAGCCATTGTTATGGACTTATATTCACGCCGCATTGTTGGCTGGAATATCGATAAGCGAATGACGACAGGCTTAGTCAGCAAAGCGATGATGAAAGCTTATAACTTACGTCAGCCACCAAAAGGCTTGGTGTTTCACTCTGATAGAGGCTCACAATATACCAGTAAGCATTACCGTAAACTCCTAGCCAATTATGGTATCAGAGCGAGTATGGGCGATGTTGGAGCGTGTTGGGATAATGCGGTTGTTGAACGCTTTTTCGGTAGTTTAAAACATGATTGGTTGTTGAAAGTTCCTCAGCCAACACATGAGCATATGAGAGATGATGTGGCAGCGTATATGCGCTATTACAACTTAGAACGACTTCATACTGCAAATGGTGATCTGTCGCCAATTGAGTATGAGCAAAGTTCCTTAAGAAAAGTGTCCTGATTTAGTTGCGCAGAACA
>NZ_PPSW01000017.1 GCF_005876835.1 Pseudoalteromonas phenolica | reverse complement strand
TAGCTAAGTAATTAGCTAAGTTTTAAGTTAAGGATAATTATGTCATCAAAAACATGGGGGATTTGCCTTATTTCTTGCGCGGTCTCATTTAGTGCGGGGTTTTATTTAAAAGGGTCTCAGGTAGCTATAAACGACTCTAGCAAATTAAACGATTTAAATGGAACTGTTTCACAAAAATCTCCTTCAGAACAGGCCGTGAAACCATACGAAAAAACAAAACTTCACACTACAAATCAGAACTTATTCACTGAAAAAGTCGTACTTGATAAGGTTGACGACTTTTTGAGTCGTAATAAAAACATTCACGATTTAAACATTACAAACAAAATGGTTGCGCCTTTTTATCAACTACTTTCAGAGCTAGACGAATACCAGTTGCAGCAAAAAGCAGAAGATTTAGTTGATCAGCTACCAAACTATGCAGCGTCTCGTCTACTCACTATTACACTTGAAACACTCGCAGAATTACAACCTCAAAAAGCCCTCGAAATATCAATGAGTATAAGTGACAAACATCATCAAAAATTAGCAAATATTCAGTCAGTTTTTTCAATATGGAGTGCCTCATCTCCAGAGGAGGCACTCGAGTGGTACGCTTCCGAAGACTTTAGTCAAACTGAATATGAACATTTAGCAAAAGATATTTTATCAACCACAGTGCTTAATCATCTCTATAATGAAAATAAATCTCTAGCGTTAACTAAAGTCTCCGAGCTATTACAGCAAAATAAATTAACCGCTTTTTCCATGGAAAGTTTATCTAAAAGTATTAATCAATCTAATGAATTTAGATCTTTATTAGATGTGCTTAGTGTTTCGCATTTTCACAACAACGGTATGATAGAGGTTACTGCACAGTGGTTTGATAAAGCACCTCAAGATGCAGCAGCTTGGGTCAATATGTTGGATGAAGAGCAAAAATCTCCGCGTTTATTCGATCTCGCTTTAAAGAATTGGATTAAGTCAGAACCAAAATATGCATCTGATTGGTATATCAAACAATTTGACGAACAACAGCAGAGCGAAGCAATTTCCAAAGCCGCAACGCATTTTGCTAGAGAAGATCCTAAATCAGCTTTAGAATGGGTTGAAAGTTTAAACATGACAAACTCTCAAAATGCAATATATGACATTTTAAGAAATGCTAGTTATGACTATCCTGATTTTGTGATCGCAAACTTAGATAGGGTACATGACACAAAAAGTAAATTGTCTGCTTTCCAAGATGCTATTTACTCTATTTATTTGAGCAACCCAGAGAAAGCCCAAAAGCTTATCGACGCCTCTGAACATAAAGAAGCTTTAGAGGCATATATACACAAGTTAAATCAATCATAAGGGAGGAATTGGTTTAATCACTATTCTATTTTTAGATTAATTAACTGTGTAAACCGGTGAATCATTAAACCAAGCATCAACCCGCGCTATCAGCATAGGGTTATCGCTGTGATTGGCGATAACCTGAGCCTTTTTCGCAAACTGTTCCGCTTCAGTTTGCAATAACTGGCTCCTTGCAATATCAGCCCTAGCTAATAATACCCAAATCTGGTTTGCAGGTGCTTGTGAGTGAGTCGCGATTTCAAATGCTTGTTGTAAGTATTGCTCTGAAAGCGCTTGATTTTGTTGTGCATTTGATACCTTTGCTAGTTCAATTAGCGCCGCAGTTTGGCCATAATCGCCTTGAAACTGCTTATGATACTGCAGTGCCGCAGTGAGATGGCGTGCAGAGTCGCTAAACTCACCTTGCAAACGCTTGATTTTGCCTAGCTCTTCATGAGAATACGCAATAAATAACTCATCGTTTTGCTGCTCAGCCAATTGTTTCGCTTGTTCAACATACTGCTCAGCACTGAGCAATTCGTTTTCTCTGTCAGTTTGTTGCGGCCAATTTATTTGCAAATACCCAATCATTAAATATGCGCGCAATAACTCTCTACCTTGTTTTCCTTGAGCTTGGGCAAGATTAATACTGTCTTTTAGAAGCGCTATCGCCTCTGTAATTTGTCCTGAGTTTGCATAACTCGCAGCCAAATAACGTTTGGCCGCCAATAAATCAGGCTCTGTACTTAACGCAGTTTGCAACAAGGGTTTTGCAGCAACGAAATCTTGCTCTAAATATTTTGCAACGCCTCTAGCAAAGGCCTCATTACTAAATTGGCTGATGTTTTTACCATTACCTGAAGGCTGATATTCATCGAAGCGAATTGCTATTTTGCTCACTAATTGATTGAACGCGTCATCAACAGAGGATGCGAACTCAATACCTTGTTCCACACCAAATGGCGTTTGTAATTGATAATGCAGTTGGAAATCTTCAGGGAAACCAGTCAAACGAGTGGCAACGATTAGATCAGCTTCTAACTTCTCTTGAATGGGATAAAGCGCCCCCCTTTGATAAGCTCTGCGCTGCTCGGCGTTCAGCCTTTCTATCGCGAAAAGTACATGATCGCTGTCAATGACCGCTAATTGACTTGATTGACTTAGACCAAGTGTGAGTTGCTCTTGACCACGCAGTGGCACCCAATTGTGAACGCTGTCTTGCACATCATTCTTCACAGGTAAAAATGCCACTTTTAGAGGCGGCTCTGAACGAATAAATAAAAACACAAACACCATTATCAGCAACAAAAAAACGGCGATTGACGCGCCAATCCACACTTTGCTTTTATCTATGACTGGCCGAGTTTTAATTCTAGCTTGTGAATTAATTGACTGAATTGGCTCTGACTGTATAGATTCAGGTAATAAAGGCGCAACCCACTGATAACCTTTACGAGAATAGGTTTTTATTACATTGGCACCCAGTAAATCACGGATCTCTTTAATAGATTGTGTTAGAACTTGGTCTTGGACAACAACATCATCCCAAACGGCGTTTATGACCGCCTGCTTGCTGACAATATCGCTTTTATGTTCAATAAGGTAATTAAGGACTTGCAAGGTTTTTGCGCGAATAGAATGTTCAGAGTCAACGCTGCTAACTATCCCTGTTACTGTATCTAACACTTTGTCGTCTATCTGAAATCGCATGACATTCTATGGCATTATTTTTAGTTTTTCTGTTTTAGTAGTCTGCTATATCAACTCAAAAGTAGCAAGTTTATGAGGTTGGGAAAGTATTCATAAACTTGCTAGTAAAGTTAAAGCTGATTTTTATCTAAATTAACCTGAGCTTTGGTTAGATCAGTAATATCTTAGGTCGTCGACTTTGCCCCAAAACACGCGATACGAATAAGCGGTGTAAGCCAAGATTGTCGGTACAACGAGTAAAGCCCCCCAGAGTAAAAAGGCCAATGATTCAGCCGCCGCCACTGCCTGCCAAATAGTAAGATGATTTGGCACTATGTCTGGAAAGAAGCTAATTGCTAACCCCAAGAATGACAGAGTAAAAATAGTCACGCTCAAGATAAACGGGTGATGTGCTTTATTATCTGGCTTGGTTGTTAGCTGCGATAGCTTTCGAGCCATTAATACAAAACAACTAAAACAGATAATCGGCAACGGTAATAGCAGCAACATGCTCGGCCAGCTAAACCACTTCAAGAAAATCTCTGGCGACAGCCATAGATTTGCGCCTGACACGAGGGCGATACCCACTAATGCGACATATACACAGCGCTTGCAGACGTTAATTGCATATTGCTGCAACTCACCTTCGGTTTTCATTACCAACCAAGCCGCACCAATTAGGGTATACGCAGCAGCAACACCGACAGCACTCAAAAGTGCAAAACCATAAGACCAAGCAGATTCATCAAAACCCATCACATAGCGACCTAACATATAGCCCTGCGATGTCGCTGCCAACAGTGACCCAAACTTAAAGGCCAAGTCCCATGCATTCTTATGGTCGACAATGGCTTTAGCTCTGAAATCAAACGCAACGCCACGCAAAATCAAGCCAATCAGCATAAAAGTACAGGGAATATACAGCGCTTTTAGCACCAAACTATGCGCAGTCGGAAATGCAATCAGTAGCAACCCAATTGCCAAAACTAACCAGGTTTCATTGGCATCCCAAAATGGGCCTATTGAAGCGATCATTTTATCGGCATCATGATCATTGTTGGTCGGCAATAAAATCCCCACACCCAAGTCATAGCCATCCAAAATGGCATATAGCAGCACAGCTAATGCCATTAACGCTGCGTAAATAATTGCTAAGGTATCTTGTTCAAACATGCGCAGACTCCTTAATTTCAATACTTGAACGTTTTTTGCCTACATGCTCTTGTTGAGATATTTCTTCAATAAGCACCGCTTTTCTCGCCATCAAAAATACCGTGTGTAAATAAGCGACCAATAAAAATGCATACACGGTTAAATACATCGCTAAGCTAAACCCGACATTAGCTGGCGCAATGGTGGTGGCTGCTTGATCGACAGTTAAAACACCGCTAACAATAAAGGGCTGACGGCCAATTTCAGTGACATACCAGCCAGCTAGCGTTGCCACCCAGCCAGAAAAACTCATTGCCACTAAAGTTCGCAGTAGCCAATTTGGTAAAGCGTTATTTTTATAAAGCTTAAATGCGGCAAACCAAGCAACTGCAATCATGAGTAAACCAAGCCCCACCATGACTCTAAAACTAAAGAACACCGGTTTTACAGGTGGGTGCTCACCTTTAAATTCATTTAAGCCTTTAATCTCGCCATCAAGTTGATGGGTTAAGATTAAACTCGCCAAATTCGGCACAGCCAGTTCAAAATGATTTTTACGCTGCGCTTCGTCTGGAATAGCAAATAACAATAAAGGAGCACCTTGTGTTGTTTCCCACACACCTTCCATCGCAGCGACTTTTTGTGGTTGATGTTCAAACGTATTGAGGCCGTGCAAATCACCTACATAAGCTTGTAATGGTGCCAACACTGCAGCCACAACTAAAGCGACCTTAAGGGTGAGCCTTGGCGCTTTTTTATCATCACCTCGCAGTAAACGATAACTACTGATCCCAGCGATTAAAAAGCTCGCGGTAAGGCCGGATGCAATCAGCTTGTGAGTAAAACGGTAAGGAAAAGAAGGGTTAAAAATGATCGCCCACCAATCGGTCGGATAAGCAATGCCATCTCGCATTTCAAAACCAACAGGGGTTTGCATCCAAGAATTAAGACTTAAGATCCAAAATGCCGACAAGGTTGTGCCAACCGCCACCACAAAACAGGCTATGGTATGGACACGTACTGGCACCTTATTAATGCCAAAAAGCATGATCCCTAAGAAGGTTGCTTCTAAAAAAAACGCGGTTAGCACTTCGTAGCCCAGTAATGGCCCTGCAATGTTGCCCACTTTTTCCATAAAACCCGGCCAGTTCGTGCCGAATTGAAACGACATGGTTATGCCACTTACCACACCCAATGCAAAAGTCAGTGCAAAAATTTTTACCCAGAAACGATAGGCTCGCATCCAAACCGCATCGCCGGTTTGTTCAAACCTGACTTTAAAGAATACGAGAAACCATCCTAACGCGATGGTTATAGTAGGAAATAAAATATGAAAACTGATATTTGCCGCAAACTGAATTCGCGACAGCATTAATGTATCTAACATGTTCCCCTCCGAACACGACCCAAGCACGCCTTAGTTGAAATCCTCCTCAACCAAGATTTTAAAGTTTCAGTAATTATTGAAACTTTAAAATATACTAAACACTAAATTGACTCAGATCAATTAATATTCGGTATTAATATTGTGCTCATTGAGATAGCTCAGAAAATGCTTGTTTTAAGTAAGGAGTAAAAATGACATGATAACTGCAAGTTATTTAAACGCTTTGGTCGTCAATTTTGCAAACAACCCGCTGTTATCTCTATCTCCTCTTAGCAATATCATTCATTTCAATTGATGCCTGTGCTAATGATCATATTACTACTCAAACGCCAAGCTATGTTTTAACTAATGATGTTCAAGGTGTAGATGGATTAAATAATCCCAGAGATATTGCATTAAGCAAAGATAAGAAATGGGTATTTGTTGCCAGTGCCGATGATAACTCGCTTTCGGTATTTAAGGTGAACTCTGACTTTTCGCTTTCACATCGGCAAACAATTAAAAGCAGTGACAATGTAAAACTCGAGGGCGCACTTTCTGTGGTGAGCGACAACGGCGGCCAAAACATTTATGTGTTAAGTTATTACCATAGCGCACTTTTACACTTTAGCTTTTCTGAAAAAACAGGATTAGCGTTACAACATACCTTGTCCGACAATCTGCCTTTTGCACAAGTATTTAAACAACCTGAAACCATCAAACCAGAACAAGATACGGTTGGGCTCTTAGGTGGTTATGAGCTAGCAATTAACCACAATACTAATCAATTGTTTATCGCTGCAACCGTCAGCCATGGTGTTAGTGTATTTAACTTGAATCAAGATGGTAAACCAATCCTGTCTCAACGAATTCATACAAACAAAGATGCAGCCCTTTCAGGTGCGGTTTCTGTGACAACCAATAATACAGGCCAATTTTTGGCGGTAGCAGGTATGAATGGTAAAGCCGTATCTATGTACAAACGTAATAAAGCTGGGAAATTTCACTTTTATCAAACTCTAAAGCACCCATTTGATATGCCAATTTCTGTGACTTTTGCTGGTAGCGGGCACTACCTCATTGCGGTCGATGCTATAAACAGCGATATTGTTTTGGCTCGTAAAAACCGTGAACAAGCATTTGAAGTTGTAAAGGCGTTAAGTAAAGACGAACATGGTATTGAAGGCATAAACAAAGTGACGTTATCAAAGAGCGAGCGCGCTATCTTAACTTTCTCAGAGCAAAGCCATCGCATTGATGAATTTCAGATAAACGAAGCTTCACTAAAGCACTCAAAAAGCCTTGCTCCAAGCGGGCTACAATCTGCTACCGCCCTTGAATTTATTAACTCAACCCATGCTGTCTCAACATGGGCGAAATCTGATGCAATTGCAGTATTAAAATTAAATGCCGAATAATAGAAGCACTAAAAAAGGCAACTAACGTTGCCTTTTTAAACACATTTAATCTTAACTCAGGTTAAAATTAAAAGTTATAACGGATATTTAAACCGGTGTTTTTGTAATCTTTTGCATTTCTGTAAGCAAAATTCAGTGTGAAATTCTCTGCAAAAGTATAGTTTAACTGTACTTGATATACTGCATTATTTTCTGACAAATACTCAAAATCCAAATGCTCATACCCCACACCAACAAGCATGTTTAAGGCTTTGTTAAACGCGAAGTGATAATTGGCTTCTAAACCATATATTGTTGCGTCATAAGAACTTTTATCAATACCACCACTATATGAATATTCAATTTCTGTTTTTAATTTTCCAAAGTAGGGAGATACTTCAATAATTTTATCTTCCTCTAAGTACGTTAGAAAACCAAAACCTGCAAACAACTTACCCAGCTCATAATCGTCATTATCATCTGAGTCTGTTGTTACTATATAACTGGCTTTGATTAAAAACTTCTCTTCCAATTGCTTACTGAACTTTAGCCCAACACCTTTTGGATCAAATCTGGAGTCATCAAACGACATAGTGGCATAGCCTGCCTCAACATAATCAAAGTTAATGTTGCTTGCAAAAGCTGAAGAAGAGATTAGCGAAGTTGCTAGAAGAATTGCGCGAATTTTCATTTTTTCCCTTATATTCTACTCCTAAAAATTCGTCGCAATTTTAATGACTTACTCTGCATAGAGTAAGCCTTCTATGTAATATATTGTAAACAAATTAACGGCACGTAAAGCTCATCACCAATTCATAAGGTTGGCCCATTGAATCTTCTGCGATACCTCCCCCTATCGACATCGCTGCGCCTACATCATCAACTGCATTTTCACCTAATACCCAAAGCACTGTGCCTGCTGTTTCTACCGCGCTTGCGATATTTAAATTCTGTAAATATTCTTCTTCAGGCATGCTGCCAACATAAGTGATGTTTTCATTCAGTACGTAGGCTTTCTTGTCTTGCTCATCACAAAAGTGCTTAGATTGTTTTAATGCTTCATTGCCAGCTTCAGATTTTGTTTGTGCCGAGAGCTTCACATAATGCTCACCGCTGTCTGAAGGGCGAACGTTATTGTGGTGTGCACACGCGGTTAATAAAGTCGCTAAAGAAAGTGAGATGAGTGTTTTCGCTGCATTCATTGTAAGTGCCTAAGGTGTTTGTTTTGATGAGTCTAAGTTAGCGCGATTACCTGTGAGAGTCCGTCAAATGTCGTGAGAAGTTGTAGAAAAGTGTAAAAGCACTAGGGCGTGTTTATCTTTGAAGTATGAATTTTGTTCAAATCAAAGGCTTTCAATACGCGAAATGAGCTACGCAGCATAATGGGTTATGTAAGTAGCGAATGACAAAGTAGTGGAAGCCTTTGGTTGAACTCTTCGAGCAGCGTGAGTTGGACATTTATTCGGCGTTATCGGCTGACTTACATAGAATAGCTATGCTACGTAGCCTCTGCCTTGTCTAAATGCCCAACTCGCTGCTGCAAAAACACACTGTAAAGGTCAACACGCCCTAATCGCTCAAATAAAAAATAAAACCATCATATTTACGGTATTCATAAATAGTTTATGCAAAAAACCTCAATTATGCTCCCTGCTCGTTTTTATTTATTTCTTTGTTTAGATTCCCTTCTCATCTGCATTTTTTAATCGCACAGTCTAAATTTGCATTGTCCCTAATAATCCCTAGAATGCGCCGCTCAATTGACTGACAGGTTATTACGAGGTTTTCATGTCAAAGTCTTCTCTATTAACGCTTGGGTTTATGACCTTTGCATTATTCTTAGGTGCGGGTAACGTTATTTTTCCGCCACAATTAGGTCAAGGCTCAGGTGAGTTTTTCTGGCCTGCAACTATCGGATTTTTGATCACCGCAGTGGGATTACCTGCTCTGACGCTTATAGCAATTGGCTACATGGGCGGTAGCGAAGCGCTAACCAATAAACTGCCACGCGCAGGCCATTTAATGTTTTGGGGTGTATTGTTTCTATCAATTGGCCCGCTATTTTCTTTACCAAGAACATTTAGCGTGTCGTTTGAGTTTATTGCCAAACCATTTTTCGCCGATTGGGCCTTGTTACCTTTCACTTTAGTAATGGCTGCAACCACGCTTTTCTTTGCGCTTAGCCCAGGCAAATTAATGGACAGAATCGGTAAAATCTTAACGCCGGTTTTATTACTGATGCTGTTATTTATCGCCATCAGTGCTTTTTTATACCCGCACGGACAACTCGAAAATACCGCAGAGCAATACCAATCTTTCGCCATTGCCTCTGGCCTATCCGAAGGGTATATGACTATGGACGTATTAGGTGCTGTGGGCTTCGGCTGGTTAGTGATCAATGCACTTAAAAGTGCGGCCCCTAATGCGCCTGTTGTGCCTAACCTGATCAAAGTTGTGCTGATTTCTAGTGTTGCGATGTGTTTCGTTTATATTGCAATCGCTTTTGTGGGTGCGAATTACGGCATTGTTGAAAGTAATGGTGGTGCGCTGCTATCAAATTACATGAATTGGATTTATGGTACCCCAGGTGTTTTACTGATGGGTGTGATTGTAACGCTCGCATGTTTGACTACCGCCATAGGTTTGACCTGTGCTTGCGCAGAGTTTACTAGCCAAAACTTCAAAAGCATTAACTACAGAACCAGTACTATTACGATTGTTGCCATTACAACACTAGTCGCTAATCTGGGCTTAGACCTGTTGATTGCTATTACATTGCCACTCGTTGTTGTACTTCACCCTGTTGCTATCAGTATTATTTTATTGGGTCTGTTTTATTTGAAGCGTCCGTTCAATGGCTTGGTTTACAGTTTAACCATTGCAGCCGCTATCACCGGCGGTGTCGTTGATGCGCTCAAGATCCTTGGAAATATGCCAGAGCAACTGCATAACGTATTTGTAAATTACCTACCTTTATATCAATACAATGCTGGCTGGATCGTGCCGACATTAGTCGTTTTTGCAGTCGCAAATATGCTGTTCCAACGCAAAGAAAATACAGCTCAAGCAGCTGCTTAAAGTGCATAACGAGTAATCTAAGGCCAACGATTTGCTATAAGTAATATAATTTTACAATTTATATACGCAAAAGTTGGCCTTCTCATTTTTCATTCGATTTTTCTCTATATAATGCCACCAGCAAAAACAGGGAAAAGAAATGAAAAAAATAAAACATACACTTAAAACATGGCTAAAGCGCTCTCCCGTTGCCATCGCCCTTTCAAGTGCCTTTGTATTACCAAACACCTTTGCCGCCCAAATCGATGGCGTACTCGACGAAGTACAATGGCAAAACGCTCAGGTCATCAACTTAGACAAAACCACCAGTCCTTTTACTCTTGCTCAAGCTGATAAGCAAACTCAGGTAAAATACTTCTCTAGTGAAGAAGGTATACACGTTGCCGTGATTGTCACGCAAGCACTCAGTGAGCAAACCTCTATGCGTACCGCGCGTGACAGTGATTTAGAAAGTGACTTCATTGAACTTATTATCGACTTTGATAATGGTAAAAACACCGCTTATGGCTTTGCGCTAGGAAATGGTGGTTCAATGCGCGACGGTATTTGGCAAAACAACAACCGTTTCAAAAGTGACTGGGATGGCACCTGGTTTGGAAAAACCAGCCAATCTGATACTGGTTGGGTAGCTGAATATTTGATCCCTTGGAATGTTGCGCCAATGGCGACAATTGACGGTGATGATCGCCAAATGGGCATTTATGTTCGTCGTCATGATGTAAAGTCGAACCGAAGCTACAGCCATGCACCAACCTCATCGAGTCAACCTGACTTTTTACGCGAATTCAGTCAAATTAAAGTGGCGAATCACGCCAGTTCATCATTAGATATCTTCGCTTCTGCAACGTACCAAAACGATATGCTTAATGACACCGATGACAGCAATATCGGCGTTGATATCTTCTGGCGTCCAGATGCCAGCCAACAATTGAGTGTGGCATTAAACCCTGACTTTGGTCAGGTCGAATCAGATGGCCTTGTGGTTAACTTTTCACCATTCGAAACTTTCTTTGCAGAGCGCCGCCCTTTCTTTACAGAAAACCAAGCTTTATTCGATATTCAGGGTAATGCCGGTATGCGCCTAGTTCACACTCGTAGAATTGGTGTTTATGGTGACATTGATGCTGCTGTTAAATATACGTCGAATGGCCAAAATAATGATTTTGGTGTGATGGCAGTATTTGAAAATGACGGCTATGTTAACGATAAAGAGTCAAACAAGTTTGCCACAGCTCGTGCCCAACACCGTTTTGATGACTCTCAGCTTGGCTACTTGGTGACTTATGCTGACAAAGCCACACAAGGCCGTGAGTCACAGGTTCATAGCATCGATTACCGTACTGATGTATCTGATACACTGCAAATTCGCGCACAAGTAAACGGCAGTTTCGTTGATTCTGACAAAAACAAAGAGCAAGTCGACGGTTACGGTGCATGGCTGAACTTTGTTCATAAATTTAGTGATAACTGGCAACAACGCTTAAACTTCACGGTTTACGATGAAAAATTTCAAGTCAATGATTTAGGCTTTTTATCACGCTCAGATTTACAACGTGTTTGGTATAACAACGAACGTTACTTCACCGATTTTGATGAAAACAGTAGCTTAAAACAGCGTCGTGTTGAAGGTTACTTTATGCGCGACCACAATAGTGACGGCGATCATCTAAGAACTGAAATAGGAATAACAGGTACTGAAGAATACAAAGACAGTGCCTTTTGGTTCTGGCGCTTTGACTATACGTCTTCAGGCCTTGATGACAGAACAACTCGTGGCAATGGCGATTTTAATTTAGGTTCAGGCCGTGAGTTTTTCACTGAGTACAACTTTGGTAGCCAAAACAAATTCCGCCACCATGTCGCTTTTGGACTACAAAGTTATGACCGAGAAGGCAATGGCGGCCGCTTCCACTATCACCCAAGTTACTACTTCACCGATAACTACCGCGTGTCTTGGAGTTTGTGGGCTGTGCAACAAAAACAAAGCCTATATTGGATTGACAACCAGCTAGCTCGTTATGACTACAAGCAATTAGAAAACAGTTTAGATTTTGATGCCACCATCGATGACAAGCAAGAAGTTCGAGTGCGTTTCCAATGGGTTAGTGTAACGGGTAAAAATGGTAACCTATTTGCCATTAACAACCATGGCGACCTATACGATGCCAACGCAAAAGTAAGTGACTTTTCTCGTTCAACGACGCGACTACAAATTCGCTACCGTTATGAGATTGCTCCGCTTTCTAACATCTATTTGGTTTACAGCCGTGGTGGGCAATCTATCGATGATTTAGAACAGAGCAACTTCTCGCTATTCAAAGAGGGCTGGGACAATCGTACAGGTGACAACTTTGTAGCGAAAATTCGCTATCGTTTTTAAAAAGTAACGATATATCTCGAACCTCCTGTAGTGGAGGTTTGAGGCTTTTACTATCAAAAGTAGCTTGTGGCATAGATTTAAGTCCCCTTTTTCGTATATTATTCATTTTTTAATAATAATGAAGATACGAAATGGATTTATTCAAACCCGCTCTGCTTACCACTTTGCTATTTAGCGCTAACGGTTTCGCCATACAAACTGTTGACCAAAGAAGTTTATCAGTTGAGCTTACAAAAACCGCAGCAATGTTGAATAAAAATGGGCCTGTGATGTTGGATGAAGAAACGCGATTAGACTCAGTTGCGACATTCAAAAACTATATCATCTATAACAACACCATGGTGAATTACAGCGTCGAGCAATTAGACCCCAATCAATTTACAACGCTGCTTCAAGATATCGTAATTAAACCTCTTTGCAGCAATAAAGACTTAAAGGCATTTAAAGATTACGGCGTGACTATGGTTTATCGATATGTTGATAAATCAGGTAATTTCATCAGCGAATTATCAAAAGATATGTCAACCTGCCCATAAGCTTATAGCGATTAATACCCGAATATTCTTAGCAAAAAGATAAGCACTTACATAAAACACCTTATCTTTTTGTTTTCATCCCAAGCCATTCCTTACGATTTAATTTCTGTCTATACTCAAGTAATAACCATGTTTTTGATAAATGAGCCTTATATTGCGACTGAGTGTTTGCTTTTTCCTATTCTTATTCAGCCATAACTTGTTTGCGCAATGTGCCAAAGACAAGACCGTGCACGTAGGCATTGGTGCAACTTGGCCGCCCTATGTGATGTATCAACAAGACAGAGCCTTTGGTCTTGAAATAGATATAAGTAGAAAAGTCTTTCAAAAGGCAGGCTTTTGCGTTGAGTTTGTCAGATTACCAACTACCGACAGAGCTATAAAAGAACTCAGCATTGGCTTAGTCGACGCGCTCCCCTCTTCTAGCTTCAACATCGAACGAGAAAAAATCGCTGCTTTTACAGCACCGTATAGACGTGAAAGAATGCGGTTATTCACACACCTCCCCGTTGAACCAATCAACGACTTAAAAACTCTGTTCGACCAAAAAATGTCATTTGTGATAAACCCTGGTGCATTCTACGGCGATGAATTTGATGGGCACTTTCAAAAATCAGAAAACAAAACACTGTTCGCTTTTGTAAAGAGCATTAAACAGCGCATGAGCATGGTGCATTTAAAAAGAGTAGAGTTTTTGGTCGAAGATGAAATGGCAGGGCTTTACTACTTTTCTACGTACCGAGGCGGTAACATTCAGCTTCACCCTTATATAGTCAATGACAACCCCATTCACTTTATGCTCAATCGTGAACGCTTTTCTGAGCAAGACATTCTCAAAATTAATAATGCAATCTCGTTACTTCAAGAAGAGATTAATACAATTATTGATCGCTATACGACATCCAATACTTAAGGCTGGTAAAATCTGAGCTACCACCCATCTTTGTTGAAAATTACTGCACTATAAACACCTGTTTGGTATCTAAGCCCATTAAAAATGTTAAAAAGCTTGTGATTCGCTCGTTTTAGGCCTTTTAAAATTTAAATTTACGCAACAAAAATAAGACACTTCAACTACACTTAATCAATCGTTTATTCAAGTTGAGACTCTTACCTTGAACTACGTTTTTAAAGTGAAAACTCGCGTTGCGACTTTTATATTTTTGACCTGTTTACCATGCACTGTAGTAGCCGATAGCAATGAAGAAATAGACTTATTTTCTTTGTCGCTGAGTGAACTAATTAATGTCACCGTCGAAGCTCGAAAAGTCGAAGAAGACTTGCAACGCACTCCTATTTCAGTCTCAGTCATGTCAAATCGCTTTTTGAAAGAGCGCAGTTTAACCAACTTACTCGAAGCCTCTTACTTTATTCCCAATATTGAAATTACCACGGTAGGCGAGAACTCAGGCTGTACGCATTGTGCAGGGATCACCATGCGAGGGGTTGGACAAGTAGACCCTATTCCAACCACAGATCCGAGTGTCGGTATTTATATAGATGGTGTTTACCATGCCCGTTCAGCCGGTGGTATTTACAGCTTTTTAGATATTGATCGCATCGAAGTGTTAAGAGGACCACAAGGCACACTGTTTGGAAAAAATACCATTGGCGGCGCCATTAATGTGTTCACAAATAAAGTCACTGACAAAAAACAGTTTAATGGTCAGGTGACCATCGGCGAATCTAATCGAAAAGATGCGTCTGTTATCTTCAATTCTCCTATTTCTGATAACGTGTCTGCACGCTTAGCTTTGTCGAAGAACTATCGAGAGGGCTTTGTCACTCGTGTTAATGGTGATAAAGAAGGCGGTCGAGATGATCTCAATGTCATTGCGAAACTGAATTATAAACAATCAGAGCAGCTAAATTTTGAATTTAGTTACGATAGACAACTACAAAACAATGGCAGTGCGCCCTCAGTGCTCCCTAAAAAAAATGATGATGCTTCACTCATTGTTTTGTATAACAGTATCGCTGAAGTATCTCCAGCAATTGACCCTTATTCTAAACTGACCGTATTTGATGATAAATTTCGCAGTGCCTCTACTGATGAAAACGAAAATCACCTGAATCAATATGGCTACAAAGCAAATATTGAGTGGGATATCTCAGATCAGCTTAAGCTCAAGTCAATTAGCTCCTATCGAAGCCTTGAAGCCGTATATGGTCGTGATTTTGACAATAACTCTTTTAATATTGGCGTAACCAGAGACTACCAAACTCAAAAACAAACAAGTCAGGAGTTTAATTTAACAGGTAGTGTCGGTAGCCAGTTCGATTGGTTACTAGGCCTGTTTGCCATTGATGAAGAAATTCACTATTTGTTTAATTTTACTTTTATCGAGGGCTTGTACCTTGGCCTTGAAACAATACCCGGCCCACTTGATGGCTCTCCGATAAGCAACCCGACAGCAATTGGAGGCGCCGGCAATCCCTTAAATATTGGACTCGACTTAGACAACACATTCAATAATGACATTGAGAGTGAAAGTGTCGCAGCCTTTTTCAATGGTAACTATCGCTTTGATGAGCAATGGACGTTAACTTTAGGGGGTCGCATTACCCGTGAGAAGAAAAAGCAGCAAGTTATTACAACCCGAAATATTGCCCAAGTTGTCGCAATAGAAAGAACTGATACGAGCCCAGAAGGTCCAATAGAAAAAAGCTGGCGGGTATTTTCGCCTTTAGCCAGTGTTCAATATCAGGCTTCAAACAATATGATGCTTTTTCTAACGGGGTCTCGCGGATTCAAATCTGGCGGTTTTAATGGTGTAGCTAATACGCCCGTTTCGGCCAGACCGTTTGATCCCGAATACTTAACCGCATTTGAACTGGGTATGCGCTCTCAGTGGTTTGATAACACCCTAAGATTAAATGCAACGGCATTCTTTATGAAGCACAAAGACATGCAACTAAGAGGAGGTGAGTCAGGTGAGGATTCTGGCGTCGAAATATTTATCGATAACGTTGGTAATACTGAGACTCAGGGCGCTGAAATAGAGTTTGAGCGCATCACTGGCAGCGGTTTTACTTTTTCTGGTAGTTTGTCTTATACAGATGCCAAGTTTACCGATGTTGGTACAGCTACTGAAGTCACCACAGACAGCAAGCTGATTAAAACACCTAAGTGGACAGCCTCATTGGGTATTAAATATAAATGGGAGTTATCGCATGGCCAGCAGCTTTCGACTCGCCTAGACTGGGCTTATCGAAGTAAAGTGTACAATGATGTCTTTAATAGTCCTTTTGCAACTCAACAGAGCATAGCCCTGGTGAATGTATCTGCAAACTATCTGATCAGCGAGTCACTCAGTGTCACTGCGTTTGTCACAAATTTAACTGACAAATACCATGTTATAGGTTCAAACGACTTTACTGCGTCATTTGGTGTCGCAGAGTTTTATCTCGCACCACCAAGGCAAGCGGGAGTCAGTATTCAATATCAGTTTTAAACAAAGACATTAGCTCAATAAATGAGCGAAATTGCATATCTTCGTCTATAGTTAATTAAAGTCAGATCAAATAGTCATTTTGTGTTGCGGTTTTGACTTTTTATGGCCTGAATTTCAGGCTAGTTGTAAATATGAATTTTCCTATTTCCTTTGCAAAAGATAAAAGGGGTAGCCAGAACTGCGCTTACCCCTTTGTTTCATGCGAATAAAAAAACTTCATGTCAATAAAAGCAGCTTGCCCATATAAGCTTCACGAGTAAAAGCCGCCTTTTGACTATTCTCTATTTTGCCTCGCCGGATAAAATACGTAACTGCCAACCAGTGTCGCTGCCAACATAAATATCGCGCCGTCATGAACTTGGCTATTGAAGGTATACCGAAATAAAGCCAGCAACCCGAAATAAGCTATGGTCGAATATTGCAGCCAGTGCCAGCCTCGATTTACCTTGGGATCTTTCTGAGACGCAAGTAAATAACGCCCGAGCCATAAGCCTATTTGCGATGACAAGAGCACTAATCCGCCTACCACAAAAAATGACAACCAAACCAATGACTCAGGCCAATTGATGATCTGCGCCGATTTCGCGGGCCCAGACCAAAGCGCATCCCAACTCACCGCAATAATCAACGCCCATGAAATTGCTTTATGCGTAAAGCTGGCCTCATCATCTTCATGATAGTCTTGCAATTCTTGATACAGAAAATAGGCAATAAACGCGAATGCAATTAAGCCAATGATAGGACTAATACTCGGTAGCCATTTCAAACCAAAATAACTCAGCATATAGCCAAACATCGGAAACAAGGTATGGGTTGCTGTGACTCCCACTACCCAACGCACTTTCACAGCCTTATCGCTCAGTTGTTTACTATAAAGTGCTGTGACTATGGCAACATCTAGCCCAATAGCTAAGCCCATGAGCAAACAGGCAAAGAGAAATTCAAGCAGTAGCTCCACACCGTTACTCCTTTAAGGATTTACTATTTTCAGCCTGCGCCCAATCAAGTCGAATATCAAAGCCATGCCTGAAGCCTTCTTCTAGTGGTGGCATATTATCTTCCACTTTTTCAAGTACGTTCGTTGCTACACCCAATGTTGCATCTCGACCGAATAGATAACTTTGCTCTTTCATAATCGTAAAGTATGCTTTGTTCAAATCGAGCGCTCTGCGATTTGAAGGCATGATGAGTTCATAAATATTTGGTAATGCCTGCACCTGCGCTGTTTTAACCGAGCCATCGTGATTGAACCACTTTTGTAGCATTTCTTTGTTTTGTCTGAACTCATCGCCCCCGCCAACTCTTTGCAGATAGGTTAAAAACTCACCTTGCTGTTGACCCAGTGTTGGCGTGTCTTTTTGTGTTTTCAGGTTGATGTAGCCCCACCCTTTAGCACCTTCAACTTTGCGAGCAAAAGAAAACGTTTGATCTATGGTTGTGCCCACTGTTTTATGACACCCATTACATGACTGTAATTCTTGATAATGTTGTTGACGCAATTGACCTTTTTCATCTTCAATGAAGCCATTTATGGTCCAGCTAAAGCCGTTATCTATGCCTCTTTCGCGCAAGTTAATTGTGCGTGGGAGTTGTTCAAACTCTTTTTCCTTGCCTTCTCTGTGATATGTAATCGCTACTTTGCGCTTATTCTTAAAGGCATGTTTTTTCATGTAGCGAACTTCTTTCATACGCTCTGCATTGTATAGATTGCCATTTTCGTCAACGCCAATGTAACGAACAGTATGTAAGAACTCGGTCCCCTGTGGATATAACATATCTGTTAAAGGCACTTTCTTAGCGTCACCAAGGTAATGACTACGCTTTTGCATTGTCGTGATCACAGAAAGCTTGCCGTCACCATTTAGATCAACCTGCAACTTACTTTCATCTATATCAGGAACTGTAATGCTGTCTAGGCGCTTCATCGACATTTCAAGCAAGCTTAAATTAGCAAAATACACGTCTAGGTTATCTTCACCTTTAAGCTGTCTAAACGACTTATCTAGTCGGATCATTACGTCGCCTGTCGAGCCATTTGTTGGCCAAAAGGTACTTGGGAAAGGTTTGTAGTTGAACGCCACCCAATGGCTGCCATCTTTGGCTAAGCCATTGCCAAAAAATGCTTTATTTGGCTTTGCAAGATTGTCTAACTTAATAGCTTCTTTTTGTGGATGGTCTGTATGAGCTTTGATAAATGAATGATAGTTGTCTTCTTTTACCCATTCACTGATGAAACTGTCTTTTATATTTTTTATCTTTAGTGAGCGGTCCACGAACAAGTTTGTCCAACTATTTGTCATTCCCACTTCTGAAAATTGATAGTCACCCTGTAAGTCACCATCATTCATGATATTGGGCCTTTTATCTGCGCTTGGGTAGCTCTGATGACAGGCCATACATGGATTGTGCTTCCCTTCAGTTTTAGTATAACACTGAGGTGGGATGACTGACTCAGGGTTATAAACTTCATTCTGTTTGATAAAATCGAGCGCCTTAGGCGTATTCGCTTTTTTATTCTCTGTTGCACCTTCATGTCCGTAACCTGGAGCTATAAAAAGCGCTGTGGCTAAAGTTATTAGCCAAATTAATTGTGTTCGCATGATGATTACCACTGATGAAAAGCAGAGATCTGACGATCTCTGCTACAACTGGATTAGTTCTTAACTGGCTCGTATAGCCATAATGTATTGTTCTCTTGGAAGCCATCTTCACCAATGATGATACGGCCATCGTCCATAACAATGACATTGTCTGGCTGTGAGAGCTGGTTCACATCACATCTTGCCGCACCATCTAGCGAGCTACGATAAGTAGAACCCATAACAACCGGTTCAATACGGCTGATGTTATAACCTGCTTCTAGCTTGGCACGATAAACACCACCACAATCTTTCACACGATTTGATAATTGAATATCACCTTCGCCATCAATCATCGTTTTATCTAGGTCAGCAATTGCAATATAAACAAATGCTTCTGTGACTTCTTCACCAGCAATAGTATTAACACCTTCAATTGCTTCTTTTGCACGATCAGTATTAATAGAAATGCCTTCCAGCTTACGCCATTCAGCTGTAGCGCCTTTTGCCTTTGCCGCTTGGCGAGACTCTAAGAATACAACGCGGTCATCCATTGGCGCACCTGCTGTAACCTTACCACCGCCGTTTTCTACTGACGGATAAGTGGCATCACCTTTATTCCATGCTGCAACATCAGCCAAAGTCATATAGCTAGTTTCACCTTCTACATACGCGTCTGTACCAATGCCATCAAAATCAGCAATCCAAGCTTCGATAGTAGCGTTATCCCCACGACCAATCTCTTTCCATTCAACATCGAAACCAGTTGTAGCTGGGTCATTTTGTCCTGCATCTTGCGTTAGCTTCGCGCCATACAGCGTGCCTTCACTTAAATCTTCAGGTGTGTCTGCAACAAATTTGAATAGTACGCCGCCAGTGTCATCTTGAGACATATACACTGTTTTACCATCTGGCATTACTGTTGCGTTTTCATGCTCAAAGCGACCTAATGCATAATGCTTTACAACTTCAGGCTTATCTTCTGTTGGCTTTTTCACTTCAGCAATGTAGCCGTAACGATATGGGTTGGGCGCATCTGGTGCTGTTAGCTTCCACATGTTTGCTAAACGACCTGATGCAGATGCCACTGGACTATTCCAGTTAGGGTTAGTAGTAGTATCAACCTTAGAATCAACAATCCACTCTTCAGAAGTAAGTGGCGTATTCCATGGCGTCACAGAGCCAAAACAGTTCGCTGCAGTACCGTGAACCCCTTTAAAATCAAGCATCATGGCATCATCAACTGACCATATGCCCTTATCATCTTTGGTTAATGCTAAACGGCTCATACCACCTGGGTACATTTCCCAGTTAGTGAACAGATAACCTTTCCCCTCACCTGTAGGAATGAAACCATTAAAATCAGGCATATCGTTTTCTAGGATTAACTGATTATCTTGATGTGAGTAGATATGACCTAAGCCTGACGGTAGTTTACCCGCATATGTATCACCCGTTTGGCCTAATACTTGATATTTACCATAAGCAGTCACAACTGTTTGACGCTCTTCTTCACTTGAAGGCACCGGAGAGTCGACCAAAGTTTTGGGTAATTCATTAAAGTTCACACCAGAAAGTACCCCGACAGTACCTGTATGAAACGTATACTTCTCATCCTCAGGAAGATCATCTAGCTTTTTATTCGTATGCGTATACTTGGCAGTATTACTATCAGAAGGGTGTTGCGCGTTGAAGAACAAGTCGCCTTCTTTCGTTAAAAAGATACCCGTTACTTCAGCACCAGCAGGCACTGTTGCTAAACGTGTTAACTTACCCGCAGTGCCGTCAAGACCATTTTCGCCAGCTTCACCTTGCGCGCCAGTGCCGCCAGTCTCACCTTGTGAACCAGTTTCACCTACTTCACCTTGCACACCCTGTTGACCCGTTTCACCTTGTGGGCCTTGCGCGCCCTGCGCACCATCATCACCGTCGATACACCCTGATAATGCAACCAAAATACTGAGTGTGAGCGCACTGAGCTTTAATCCATTCGTTTTCATTTTTTTACCTTGCTACGTTGTTTGTTGGGTTAAAAACGCAGGCTAGAATAGAGGCTCTATTTTAAAGTTAGGCTAAATATCAGTGACAGTTCAGTGACTTAAATTTGCAATTTCTATGACAGTCGTCATTTTAGAAACCGTATTTTAAGATTGGTTAAGCAATTAAAAAAATGAATGGGAAGTGAGATATTTACTGACTTAAACAAAATAAAAAAAGAGGCGATTTAGCCTCTTTCTTACCGTTTCACAAAATGACAGCTGTCTTTAAAAAGTCATACTAATACCAATTGATGGCAGTGGCATATCTGGAAATTGATAGTCTTTTTCAAACTCAGTGTAAGCCGCATTATATTCGAGCTCCTGAACTGCTCTTGAGCCATACACGTTTAACACTTCAATATACAAGTTGGTGTCTAGGCCAAACCACTCGGTTTTATAATCAGCACGAATATCTAAACGATGATAGTTACCCCACTGCTCAGCGTTAAACTCGCCGTAGTTTGGTACATAGAATAACGGCTCATTTGTGGCGCTGCTTGGTTCAACATAAGGTGTGGCAGAGTTTACTTGCGTGTATCTTCGGCCACTTTGGAAACGCCATTTCGCGCCTATTTGCCAGTTTTCGTCCCATTTATAGTCAAGTACGATATTCGCCACCCAAGGCAAATCAAATTCAGAGTTAAATTTTTGCTGCGTCAGCGGGTTGTCTCGCTCAGTTTTACTGTAGGCAATGCTCGCCCAACCAAACCAGTCATCTGAAAGCTGCTTATTAACCAAAAGCTCAATACCATAGGCTGTGCCACTGGCGACATCTTCAAATCGAGTAAAACCAGACACATCTTGTGCTAAAGAACGTTTTTGTGCATTCGGGTTTGCGACTAAAAGGTTATCAAGCGCTTTATAGAACAGCTCTGTTTTCATGCTTAACCTGTCATCAAGGGTCGATTCAAGATTGAGCACAATATGGGTTGCCTCACTGGCCTCGAGCTCAGTATTACCATAGCCTTCAATAAGGTATTGATAATCATCAATCAATGTATGGTGTATACCAGCGCTTAAATTCAATTTATGTGCGTCGTTTAAGCGATACCCCAAACGTGCACGTGGCTCCAGATAAGTTTGACTGTTGTTATTAGTGCCAAGTAGCGCAACCCCCACTTGGTAGTCCCAATTTGCACTTAAGTCACCGTTCGCCGAAACATAAGCGTGATACTGCTCAAATTTTAATGTGCCTTCTTCGGCAAACATATCGCTAAAATAACTCGGCGGGCATACTTCAAACTCTAAGTTACAAGGTAGTAGACGCCCACTACTGACATAATCTACTTCCGTTGATTGCACCTTGGCGCCAAATAGCACGTCAATGTCTTCGCCTTGATACTGACTGTCAGCCTTTAAAATCACTTTGGTGATGTCTGCATCCCATCGAAACACATCCCCTTCTCGCTCTTGTTGGTTTTGCGTCAGTAAATTTAAGCTGGTGGTGGTTTCAAAATCACCATTAAAATTCTGCCAACTGATTGCTTGGCTATGAAAATACGTTTGATAACGTTCGCCCGATGCCAAATCTGGGTTTTTGCCTATGTCTCTGCCATCCGCATCGAAGGCAATTTCGATGTAATCTTTCGCACCACTGGCGGTCGCTCTGATCACATTGTTGTCGTCTAAATCCCAAATCAGCTTGGCTTGGTAGTCTCGATTTCGAGGTGGCACCGCAAAAGAAAAATCTTCGTCCTCAATAAAATTATCGACATAGGTATGCACTAAGCTTTCTCTAAAAGACACGTAAAAAGCCGCATTGTTTGCAATGGCTTGCTCATACAAAAAGCCACTTCTAAAGAAACTTAAATCTAAAACATTGGTTGGGTTATCTGCATCGGGATCTCTCAGCTCAGTTAAAATCACACCGCCATTTGCATTGGCGTATTGGCTCGACCATGCACCTGTTTTTAACTCAAAGCTTTCTATCAACAACGGGTTGTAGACACTGATCCCATCATTGTGAAACACATAGCCCATCTCAAGTCCGTCAGTTAAATATAAATTGTCACTCACAGAGCTGCCGCGAATGGCCGGTTGTGCAACTGGGCCACCGGTACTCGGCGTTGCTAATACCACACCCGGTAAGGCTTCTAGGCCTTTTAATGGATCATTGCCCGTACCAGGTAGAGACAATAACTTACCAGAACTGATTTTTATGCCGTCAGGCTTCGAAGCCACCACAGTAATACTTTCTATATTTACTTTGTCGTCATTGTTATTTTGCGTATTTGCTAAAGCGTTTGTCGCGAAGGTTCCAACTAAAACAGCTAAGGTGGATTTAATAAAAGTCATTTTTGCATCCTCAATATGCGTTTATTTAATGACAGTAATTTACGCTGTTGTTGCTTTCTGGTTTAATTAAGCCCTTGATTTATGTATGAATGGGCGGTTTATTGTATGAATGGGCAATTTCCAATTGGTTCCATTAGCCCTTGGCGCTACTTTGCTTGTATTGGCTTCTTTTTAGCAGGCCTTTTAAGTATCTCTGATGATGACAATGCACTACCGCATTGGCTAAATTTTGTCGTTTGGCAGGTACAAGTGTTCTCTGGTTTGGCGTTTTTTATTGCCACACACACCTTAATGAAAGGCGTATTAGCACGACAAAACGATATCGTAAAACTGGCCATCAGCTCAGTAATTGCGGTGACTATTTATGTGCCATTTTCTTTATTGCGCGACGTATATATAGAGCATGAAACCGCGTATACCTTATATGCTCTGTTTGAAGAGTGGCAAAATATGGCACCCGCAGCTCTCATTTCATGGGTGGCGATAAACTTACCTTGGCTAAGTGGCTTCCAGATCAAACGCACTGAAAACATAACTTCCTCGTCAAAAGAAAAATTTCAAACCATTGATAGTATTGCTAATAAAAATAAAAACGAGATGATTGAGCCTGTATCGGCTAACCCTGAAACTACAGAGCCCACAGTTGAGCAACAAGACAATCTATCTACCCAGCCGGATCATGATTTTTTAAAAATCGCAAAAATAGACAACATAAACTCACTCATTTGTCTAAAAGCAGAGCTACATTATTTGAAAGTCGTTACAGAACAAGAACAACATCTGATTTTATACAACTTAAAAGATGCCATTGAAGCGCTGTCGAACATCGACCCTACACTCGGCGCAGGACAAACCCACCGCAGTTATTGGGTGAACTCCAATCACGCAGAAAAGTTACTCAGGAAGAATCGCGAAGGCGAGTTGGTGTTATCGAATCAAGATAAAGTGCCCGTGAGTCGAGCAAATATGAAGAAGGTCAAGGGGTGGTTTGAGTAGCGTTCACAAGGAGTGCTTTTCAAGAACTATGAGGGCAGAAATTTCTAGGCTGGAGAATTAGTCACAATTTATGCTCTTACTTTAAAAACAAAGCACTTAAATAATAAAGCTTGCGCTAACGCTATAAAACCGAAAAGCCATGGTCCATTTGTACAGTAACTAACACATAAGAAACAAGTTTGTACGAATGCATAATAAAAATAACTTATGCGCTTAAATTTACACGCTAGCCAATGAATGAAACTAACAAAAATATAGCGATATAAAACAGAAATGGTACAAATAAACCAGCTAATTCAGTTTGCTCGAATTTATGTAGTTGAAATGATTCAATTAAGAAAGCAATAGGAATAAGCAGGCTTGAGATGAACAAGCTTTTAAATAGCGCACTATCCCAATTACCTAAATTCAATTGTTTTCACCTAAAGTTATAGCCTTTGATTTACTCAAGTTGACTGACTTTTTCATTTACACCAGCTCCAGAGGGAGACGCTGGTAATTTAGGGTCCCTATCGCTGAGGATAAATATCAAAATACCGATTGATGCTACAACCGGTACTGCCCAAATAATAACAATTTGAGCAACCTTTTGTGCTTTATCAAAGGAGTCAGATTTTGCGACCATTAACGTAACAATGATATTTAAAGCAAGCGCAAAGATCAGTGCTATTTCTAAATAATTATCAACCATGAATCACTCCAATATGAAGGGCTATAAAACAACCCAAATAAACGACAAAAAAATTGGTTAACCTATGAGAGACATAAATAATTGACAACAGTAAATTATCCAAATGAGATTTCTTTTTAGTTAACGATCTTCAACACTATAAGCGTGTAAATGTTTCGACAGCCAAAGGATTAATACCATGCATATCAACTGAAATCACCTTATCCTCAACAATTTTAAAAGCTGCTATTCTTCCGCCACCAATAGCAAATTGAACTCTCAATTCGTCTTTTCGTTTTGCTGCCGTTGCGACTGCATTTAATTCACCTAATTTAAATTTAAGAGCATTACTTTTTAGCAATTCGACTTCTAGATTACCCCATAATGGGTTGTGGAAAGTCCCTGCATATTCTGCTTTTTCTCGTGTTAAAACCATTGTTCTTGAAGTATTTCTTTTTTCATGCGCTTTATTGGTTTCTTTAATATTTGTTTGTATTGCTAGCCAGCTTTTTTTCATAGCATCAATACGAGAGTCTGTAATTTTATTTACATCACCCTTACCTAATAAAATGCTATAAGCAATATCCGCGATACCTGCTGTCATAGGGCCAGCTACGGTTTCTTCATTGTTAAGTACTACCAGTCCAATATTATGCGCTAACATAAAAGATGTATGCGTATGCGAACCTGCTATCCCGCCAAAGTGATGATATGTTTTCTCTTCTTTATAAGGGCCAATGTACCAACCCCATGCATATCCCTTACGAACAAAGTCCCTATACTTTAAATCATTAGTAGCTAACTTTTGATGAGACGTTTCAATAACTTCAGCTGGATATATTTGCTTTCCGTCAACCTGGCCTTGGTTCAATTGGGCAATTAAAAACTTTGCCATATCTCTTGCGGTTGAGAACGTGCCTCCGGCAGCTTGCAAAGTAGAATTACTCTTTTCAAAAGGCATGACTTCGTTAGGATTAGCAGCATACAAATGATAAGGACGTGCAATGTCAAAGCCTTTATTTTCTGCATCGCTAATGTACGATGAGGTGTGGTTCATTGATAAAGGTTGGTAAACCAATTCTTCAAGGGTTTGCTGCCAATCTTGCTTGAATTTATCTTCAGCCCATACACTTAATATGTTGTAACCGACATTACTATATTGGTAGTGTCCTAACTGATTGGCAGGTTCATTTTTAGTTGCAGAGGCTAACTTTTGACGCTGTAATTTATTATGTTGCCCTGTAAATGCAAGAGTGTCTTCTAAGGGACGATTAGCTAGTGCATGAGTATGAGAAACGAGGTGTTTAACTTGAATCTTATTTGTATCAATAAAAGGAAACTCTAAAGTAGGAAACATCTCAGCCATAGAAGTACTATCTTTAATATCGCCATTTTCCTCCATTAATAGCATTGATAAAGCAAACATGGGTTTGGTAACCGATGCAAGATAAAAGGCGGTTTTATCATTAACCTTTTTATTTTCTTTTATATTGGCGTATCCAAAATACCCTTCGTAAACGATTTTTCCATCTTTTACAATTGCAACAGCAGTGCCTGAAGGTAAACCTACTTCTTTTTTTACAAAATTAACGTACTTATCTATCGCTGAAAAGTCATTATCTGCAAATGAAGTACCTGCAAATAGAAAGCTAGCGATAAGCGGTAAAACAAATCTCATTCTTTAAATCCCTTTGTTGATTAAAATTAATACACGTGCGATTAAACTAACAAGCCAACTAACAGCTTATTCCTTTCCAATTTACATATAAAAACTCAGACAAAATGAGTTATATTATATCCAATATTCACACAAGAAAACTTCATTGTAAACAATAATTTAAAGTGTAAAAGTGCAACTTTTTTCAAATAGACATCAATATAAGCTGCCACCAAACAAAAAGGCATGAAGCTCCCATCTCATGCCTTTGTCGATTTAAAAATCACTAAACAATTAAACCCAACGCTAAGCATTACTCATTTTGGTGAGCTGCTTTCGTTTTTGCAGCATTACAAATGGGGTGATCACGGCCATTAGAATGAATGCATAGATCATATGTGCACCTATGCCGATGGCGAGTGCTATGCAAAACCCTAAACCGAGTAAAATCATTGGGCGGTTTTTCACACTCAGTAATCGCCATGCCGCTAACATGGCCGCGGCGTAAATCACAACAAACACACCGTTCACCCAGTTAATTAAGTCTTCTAGGTCTTGTTGGCTATAAAATGTGACGATTAAAACTAGCGCTATTACCAGCATGAGCGTGGTTAGCGCGCTTAATGGCACATTGAATTCATTACGTTTTGCCAAATAGCTTGGTAATACGCCCTGCTCTGCGAAGCTACAGATCAATCGTGCAAGGCTTGCGGTATATACATTAACGGTTGCCAGTCCACCAGCGACGCCTAATACACCGATAATATAATGGCCGTTGTGACCGAATAATTCGCCGAAGAACGCATTGAACAGTCCAACCATGCTGAGTGATTCATTGTTCGGATAGGCGATGACTAATAAGGTACAGGCCACATACACAGCGCCAACTAATACTGTGCCGATGAGCATCGCTGGGATCATGTCTTTTTCTGGGTTTCTGAAATCATCTGACAGGTGTGACATTGCCTCGACACCTAAGAAGCTCCAAAATGCGATACCCGCAGCGCCAAGCATGGCATAGGTATCGAATGAGCTGGTGTTAAAACTGCCCTCAGTTGGGTTACTTTTACCAAATAATAAGATCACCAAAGCTAAAATAATCAGCGTAAGCGCAAATTGCAATTTGGCCGACACTTGAATGCCGCGTAAATTAATTAGCCATAAAAACAATAAGGTAGAGAGCTGGCCCAAGAGTAACGCTTGCCCTTGAAATGGCACAATTTGCTGCACAAACATAAAGGTCATAACAATGGCTGCAGGTGCGCCAATTGGCACCACACACATAAACATTAAGCCAATCACTCGGCCTGCAACCTTGCCAAATGCTTTTTCGACAAAATACGCTGGTCCTGCTGCATGGGCAAATCGCGCGGCCAATTTACCAAAAATTAGCGTCACCGGCACAATAGCCACGGTTAAAAGTATCCAAGCATAGAGCGCACTAAACCCTGCTTGTGCCACGGTTAATTGTGGCAATATAAATACTCCAGTACCCAACAAAGTGGTGGCCATCATGCCCGCCCCTTGCCAGCGCCCGATACCTTGTTTATCTGTTTTCATTTCTCGTTACCCCTTGTTATTATGGGGCTAGTATATAAATGTTGTTCATTGCATTCTGCGCAATTTCACCCACATTCAGCACATCAAACCGTCAAAGTGACGGTTTACCAGTAAAATACCCGCAATTCGATTGAGCGAGCTTTCTTAGATTATTTTTACATCAGTCCCCTTATTCAAAGCGCGACTAGAATAATTACTCTTGCAAGCAACTAAAATCTGTGTGAATTTATGCCAATAGGTCTAAAATTCAAGGAATTAGATGTTTAAGCGCGCTCACTTATTTGCTTCACTCTTTCTGGTTGGTTTTAACACAGCTTATGCAAACGAACACTCAAACAACACAGTTTCACCCAGTCTTGCTCAAACAGATCAAGTAAGCCTTTTTTCAACCTAGCTCAAAGTTGATTGATTTAGATAAATACCGAGTAGCTTTATGTTCTGTCACTCGGTATTTATCGCTTAAGTTTACGCTGCTTATTTAAAGCTCATCCGATAAAGCGAGCTTATCAATTTCCATATGCTTTTTAATAAAGCGGATCAGACGCTTGTCTTTGTCTTGGTCTAGCGGTAGATATTGTCCATCTAGATATTTGGCTAATACTCTTTCAAGCAAATAGCTATACGCCAATACACCTTGCTTTGATGTGGGGGAGTGCAGTGCACTAGGGTCAACAAAATAACTCACCGCTTTGTTTGCTTCTTGCAGTCTCAATACATAGTCGTTGACATCATTGATGAAGATTTTTCTATCTCCGCGACCTGCCCACACAAATACAGGGCTTTGAATTTTGTCAGGGTGAGCGCTGGGTGAATTTGCAGTAAGCTGTGCTTTAGCCGCTTTGTCATCCCAATCCACGATCATTTGTCTAAAGTAATAATCACTAAATTGCCCCCGCACCTTCTCGGCAAAGCGATAATACAAACGCGCTGAGCGGCCTATGTCTAAACCCGGTGCACCTGCAAAACCCACCTTGAACAGTTTGGCTTCAAAAGTCAGTGCAGTCAGGCTGCTAAAGCCACCAAAACTGTGGCCTATGATGGCGAGTTTGTCTTTGTTACCGATCCCTTGAGATAAAATGAAATGCGTGCCATCAATGATATCGTTGTGGGCAATACCAAGTCCGAATTGTTTATTAGCCCCTTTTTCATACCCTTTACCATAACCTGTTGAGGCTCTGAAGTTGGGTTCAAACACAATGTAGCCTCTATTCGCCAATAACTGTGTTTGTCTGTCAAAACCCCATTTCACTTGTGAGAAAGGGCCGCCATGTGCTTTAACAACTAAAGGGGCATCAGATAACGCAACACCATTTGGCAGCGTTAGGTAGCCATAGAGATTAAATCCATCACGACTTTGATATTGCACCGGCACTTTTTCAGATATCCAAGCATCTTTCATTGCTTCATCGTTTGGTTGTAATGCGTTTGTTTGTTCATACAAAATGCGTTGCAAAGTCTGTTGCTGTGGCTGATAAATGTAATACTGGGTTGTTGGGCTATTCTCTTGCAAGCTTATCAACCAAGGTTTGGTTTGATAGGCATTAATACTCGCGGGTAACGCATACGTGAATGCTTTACCTTCGAGATATTCACGAATATGTGTTAAGTGTTTAGCCACTAGAGGGTGGCGGCTTAATTGCTGCGTTTTGGCTCCTTCATATAAATAGGAGCTTGGAGTGAGCGAGCCATTCTCGTCTTCGCCCAATGTCGCTGACACCAAGTCGAAGGCTTGCTGTGGTTGCGCTGCAACATCGAGCAACGTCTGTGTTTTTAAATCAAACCAAGCCAGTCTTTTAAACTCTGCATCATGACTGGTTTTAATCAGTAACTGCTGTGATTTGTCGTTAAAACCCTGAATTTGGCACTTATCATCCCATTGGCAGGTAAAGGTCCGTTTTAAAGACCCATCAGGCTGAACTTGCTGAATAAAACGCTCTCCGCGATTGCCTTCAGCGGTATTCACTTGCTTGATAAAAGCCGCGTTACCCGTGTTCGCGTTTACTAATAGCTGTGAAAAAGGCAGTGTTGTCTGCCAAATCACACGCGCTTTGCCTGAAGCTGCAATGCTCAATATTTCAAAGATGCGCTCGTTGGTACGCCACTTTTTAACTAAAAAGCTGGCAGGCTGACTTGGGTCTACTCCCAAAAATCGCTCTTTCTTTTTCCAATCAATTTTGGCCAACCTTTTCAGCTTGGCTTTGTGCTTTAATGGCAACACTGAAAGCTGCTCGCCGACTCTCACAAACACTACTGAGCCGTCTTTAGAGACTTCAAATGATGGGCGCTTTCTGAGAGTAAAAAGCTTAGTGGTTTTATGTTCTGCAAGGGTATATTGATTAAGCGACCAGCGTTTTATACCCGCTTTTTCTTCACTACTGAGATACAAAACATAATCGGCATGGGGTGATAGGGTCACTGCCTGTATACGCTCACTTTGTAAAAAGTGCACTGCCGGTTGAAGCGGCGCACGGTTTTTTTGTTGCACACGTTGTTTGACCTCACTGAGATCGGTTAAAAACTCAGCTTTGGCAGAGCTTGTGCACATTACCCATAAAATCAGCGCGCAACGAAGCGTACCACTGAAAATGTCAGTCATATTCATTATTCACTACCTGGTTGTTGATGCGCCGAAGCGCATCACTTGGTTAATTTAGGGTTGCGTTAGAAGAAGTTGATGAGACTTTGATTTTCGCGCCTCTTATGTTGCTAAGCCATGGGGTCAACAACATAAAACAAGCCACGCCAATTAAGCTCATGAATAGAGCCATACCCACCCAGAACAGTTGTTGCTGTGTGCTTAATTGTGCTCGTCTTGCCAGCAGATAAACCAAAGCCATACTGAATAAAGTAAACCCTATGGCATATGCCATAACTTGAGCTGACCTTGTTCTCGAAATAGTGTCATTAAATACAGCGCCAATACTTTGATCATTGCTGTTTAACGCCTCATTGGCTGATTCAAATACGGTGGCAAAGAAAATCGGCGACTGCCAAAACTCTTGCTCGGCCACAAACTTAGGTAAAGGTCTATGTGCAATATATTGCTTTGAAGTTACCTGCGTCACTTCGCCTGCATAGTCAGCAAACACCACAGACACACCCGGTTTTTGGAAGCCAAAGTAAGAGCGACCATGGAATAGAAATAACGCTCCATCAGGTAACATATAAAACTGCGTATACATTCTGCCAAAGGCTTGCTCAGGATACGCAACAGAGAAAAGCGGTGCACTGCTGGTATTCAAGGCAAAGAAATCACGCTTTTCGAATACCAATGCTCTTTGATTTGTGGCCATAGAGACAAGTTCACCATCGCGTTCAGTTTCAAAAGGCCCATAAAAGTATTCACCGTCTTGCGTTTGAAACTTTATTTCCATGTACTGCTCTTCAAAATCAAGTACGTAAAGCGTATTAGGTGTTTGGATAAAACGACCTGCGATCAATCTTGGCGGATGAGCAAATGCCTCTAGGTTTTGTATGTCATCAATTGATGTAACAGCATGAAAACCATTTTGATCAATGACATGTTTGAGGTTTTTGCTAACCAAGTCATAACCGAAAAATACTTGATATTGATGTGAAAACTGCCACTTAGTTAGGGTTTTCATGTCTATGTATCTTTGTTGCTGATCTTGATGCATCAACTGGTTCAAAGTATCGAATGAAGTAGGATGTGTGCTCATAAATAATGTGCTGACACCCTCTAAATTCGGTAGCAAATGTGCTCGCCACTGTGTTTCATCAGCAGGTAAAATTCTATCTAGAACCGCTTTGGCATCTGGCCCCCACATTGAAGCGTAATACTCGGGTATGTCGGCTTTTTCAAAACGGTCAGGATGGGTCGAAAATAGCGTAACCGGAATATGGTAAAACAGAGCCTGAGTCGACATTAAAATGGCACCCAAAGCAGGCCCCATGAGTATAGCTGCGATAAATTGGCGACTCATGCGAGTATCGTGTTGACTGACATTCAATTTGAAGGCTGCTCTTGCTAAAAAATACACAAGAGCAACCATTATCAAGTCAACAAACAACACAAGAAACGGCGAATTTGGCGTGCTATTGAGCACAAAGAGCAGCATGCCAAGAATCAGTAATGCCCCTTTATTTGCCGAAAGCGCAATATATACACCGGTGAAATACGCAAATATTGCAATAAGTGCTACGTGGCCCACATACAGGTAATGCCTAAACTCAATGAGCTCAAGTGACGCACTGTCTAACACAACGAGCATAAACAGTAATGGTACTACGAGGACCATCATCACAATGCTTAACCCTGCTGCGATCAACGCTTTGAAAATGATTTGCTCAGCTAATGGGCGGTGCATCAGATACGCCCAATGGTTCTTCCTTTTATGTAATAAAAATTGCGTCACAGAAAAGATCAAAGGCAGTATTATCGCAAGGCCACTCAGCACAGTGCTGAACATGCCTCGGCCAGCCATAAGATCGCCCTGACTCGATAAATAAGCCAGTAAAGCTAGAAATATAAATGCCGCCGTTTTGGCATACACTTTATATCGATTAAGCTCAGATAAGAATAAATCCCTCATGCGACTGACTCCCTTTTAATTAATCCTTGTAATTTCGGCCATGGCATCAGTATCAAGAATGCAATCAGCGCAGTTGGGCCTGTGACGAGCGCAATCAATAACCAAAACTTATGCGTTTTATTGTCTAATTGGGCTTTTTTGCCAAGATAGAAGATTGCAGCAACTGAAAGCAAACAACCAAAGATAATAAGAAATGCAAAACTCAAATCGATCGGTCTTTGCCAAATAAAACCTTTGCCTTTTGAGGGTTCAGAATTAAACATCAAAGTTGAATGCACTAAGTTATCTACCACATTCAACACCAATGGAGAGAACATTAACTTTTGTTGATGCAACCAATCTGGCAGCGCTGAAAGCTGCATTTCTTTGCTCACTAGTGTGATGTTGTCGCCCTCATGAGGCAGGTAAATTAATTGAGCACCAGCTTTGAGTGCCGCAAATAAATTGCCGTCGTGCACCATGAGCACATAACCGTCCATCACCTCTGCCATCACAAACTCAGGCGATACAGGGTGTGCAAAGTCTAGCGACACTTGTTTGATTGGTGCTAGGCCGCCAAGACTGTCAACAAATTCCACTTTATTGAATAGATAAACTTGCTGGTTTGAGCTCATAAAGATCACATCAAACATAGGTACTAAAGTCGAGGTGAAGTGCTCTTCTGAACCAGTTAATGCAAGTTTCAAGTCGATACGTTTATTCTCAAAATCAACTTGATAAAGCTTATTTTTGGTTTGCACATAGTGAGTGCTTGTTTGTACTGCCACAGCCACATCGGCAAATTTATCAGACTCGGTCAGCTGACTTGCTTGGTCTACAAACCCTGTGCGGCCTAAGAAGCCAACTCGTTCACCAGTTTGTCTATCAATACCGACAAATAGCATTTCTGAATGAGAGAACACCCATTTTGTGGTATCTGTCTCTAGCGCAAACTGACTATGTCGAGTATGTAAGTAAAAGCCATGCTTATGTTGAGGCTTATAAAAGTGTGCTCGCGATAACGTGTTGGTTTTAGCAAGTTTAAGCTGCCTTTGTATCGTATCGCCAAGTGGCTGTTCGATATCTCTGGCAAGCCATTGCATTACCTCAAGATCAGTGTGCTTTCGTAATAATTCATAATCAAATTGCCCTTGGGTTTCTAATTCGTGCAGGGGTTTCGCTAAGTCGTATTGCTGCGAAGTTAAGCTCAGAGGAATATGGTAATAAAAAGCTTTTAACGATATTAAACCCACAACCGCAACAGGCTGAATAAAAAGCACAGCAATGCCGATGAACCGCTTAGATGTTTGCTCTGCTGCAAGATTAACGCGAAATGAAGCATAAGCTAAATAACCGCTAAACAGTAAGAACATTGAATCTAACAGCAAGAAATACAGCACACTTTCTTGGCGTCTTAAAATCAAATAGGTGAGTGAGAACAATACGCCAATTGCGAGTTTATTGTTTGCCAACGCAATAAATTGACCCAATGTATAGCCACATAGCATGACCAAAAATGCATGCACAACGTTTGTGTAATGTCTTGCTTCAACCACTTGCTGCGTCGTGACATCTGCAATCAACACATTCACTAAAAATGGCAGAATAAAGGCAATAAAAAGCAGTAATGCACCGGCTAGACTTAGAGCAAAATAAATTCGCCCTTTAGATAAAGGTCGATGCATCAGATAGATCCAATGGTTCTTTCTTCTATGTAAAGACACAGACACCACCCCAAATAACACCCCAACAGCAACACCACCTAAAATAATAAAAAGATGCAACTCAGATTGCGGCTCTACCACTGAGAAAAATTTGCTGAATGTGCTCCACAGCACCAATTGCAATAGGCATATGCCCCAAGCAAAAAGTTGGTAGCGCTGATATTCACTTTTGAATAAATCAAACATCACGCTCTCCTACTGTGGTACTCGGTGATTTTTTGCCAAGATAGAAGCGATGGCTTTATCTAAGCTAACAGGGACTTGCGTAGCGGCTTCTATGCCAAGTGCATTAAGCTTTTCTAATGCCTCTGCGGCCTCTAAGTCAGCCAAAACTAAGTGGGTTTGTTCGTCTATAATACGTGCAGAAAGTACGTTACCCAGTGTGCTAAGTTGTGACTCACTCAAGGCCTCATCAAAGATCCAATACGTCACCATGTCGCAGAATTTTTCAGGACATTCGTTATATTTCATCTCGCCATTTTCAATCACGATTAACTGTTCAGCGACACGTTCTATCTCTTCCATCTGATGCGAGCAGTACACTATGGTGGTGTCGATATCTGCTTGGGTGAACATCAGAGCTTCTAAAAACGCTTGCTTGGCAACGACGTCTAAACCCAGCGTTGGCTCATCTAAAATCAGCACTTCTGGCGCTTGCGCTAAGGCCATAGCGAGATTTAGACCGGCTCTTTCACCGCGAGATAACGCCGATACTTTTTGTGACTGCTCAACGTTAAAGTTACCGATCACACTGTCATAAAGATCTTGTCGCCAGTTTTTATAAAGATTTTTCTGCATGGCGGTCACTTCATGGACTTTCATCCAGGTTGGCAGAGTATGCTCTTCGTTCACATAGCCAATGCGACCTCTGTGTTCAGGCTCTAAAGACTGACTGTTATGGCCCAAGATAAAAGACTCACCCGAGGTCGGGGCATCGAGTCCTAGGAGTATTCTAAATAAGGTGCTTTTACCCGCACCATTAGCACCAATCACGGCATGAATGCCACCTTGAGCTATTTTCAAATTAAGAGATTGGATCGCGACTTTCTTTCCAAAACGCTTATGCAGTGCTCGGGTTTCGATAATGTAATTAGCCATAACTAACGCTCTTTATCCTGCTTATTAATCGTCTGTAATTGCCCTTGTACATGCTCAATAATCTCTCGGTGACTAAAGCCTAAGCTGATGATCTCATTTATGAAATCATCGGTAGCTTGCTCAAGCTTTTGCGTTCGCTCTTCCTCAGATAAAGTGCACTGTTGCTGAGTCACAAAAAGGCCTAAACCCTTCTTTGATTCGACTAAGCCAAGGTCAGTTAATTCGTTGTAGGCTTTGGCTACCGTATTTGCGTTAATGGTCAATTGCATTGCCAAGCCACGCACACTGGGTAACTTACTTCCTGTTGGTAATGTTCCGCTGGCAATCTCTTTTCGAATGCCATCGACAATTTGACGAAAAATCGGCCGAGCGTCCCCGGTCACAATTTGTATCGCCAGTGCAGTAGTTTTTGTCATTAGCTAATTATTTACTGTACTATCTGTAGTAGTACAGTAGTTCGAGTGTACTACTTCGTCAATAGTACAGTTTGAGTTATTTTATTTATCTATAAAAATCAGTTGGTTGGTTTTTTCTTTTTTGTTTTGATAATGGTTTAAAGGCTAGTTAAGAGGTGTCTATAGACACAAATGTGTATCTTTTTGAGAGTTAAGCATTGCAGTCGAATGCCTAAATAAAGCAGCAATAACACCACTGTTTTTCTGGTGACTGGTTTAAAAATAGAAAATAATTACAGGTCAAAAGGTCAGTACTGTTAGGCTTAAAAAGTACTGACTGAGATAATTATATAAATTGCATTCAAAGTAAGTCGTTTTCTTCAAACAAAGCAAATGCTTGTTCAACCTTTTGATGTTTAAACCTGACATCAATTGGTAACCCTTCGACCTGAAAATGGTTTGGGATCGGTAAACTTAAAGTAATCTTTAGTGCAGTTTTTTCTCCCTCAAATGGCCCCATTAAGAAACTTGGTAAGCGAGAGGTTAACTCGGTGGGCTCACTGATCCTTGCATTAAGCTTGGTACCATCCGGAAAGCGAATTTGCGCCTCTTGTCCTATGTTCGAATATTCAAGGTGCTTTGGGTCTAAATAGGCGACTACTTTACTTTCTTTTTGTGTATCAATGAGTAATAAAGGCTGCCCTGCAGTGACACGATCACCAGTTTGCACCAATACGTCTTCTATTCGCCCTGCATTGTCGGTTTTTATAAACAGCGACTGCTTAAGTGCAGCTAAACGCGAAAACTCATAGCTTAGGTCATTATATCTTTGCCCTTTTAAGCCAAAACGGCGCTCTAGTTCTTGACGTTCTTTCTCTCTTGAAATATCAACTTTAGTTTGCTCATACGCCATTTGTGCAGCATTGTACGCATTCACCGCACTGGCTAAATCAGCTGCGGGGATCACCCCTTTTTGCTTAAATCTTTCGTATTTTTCAAGTAACTCTTTTTGTCGCTGAACACCTTGTTTAGCGACTTTTTTACGTTGCTCTAACTGACTTAAAATGATCTGACTTTGTGGCATGTGCTGAGTGTAAAGCATCATCATTTGTCGGTTTATTTCGTTGTATTGTGCCTCAAGCTCCGTATTGCTCAGTACCAATAAATCTTGAGCTTGTTCGACATTCATCGCCTTGCTGACATGCACAGATTTAATCACGCCATCGTATGGCGCTCGAATAGTAAGCGGTTCACTGGTCACTATGCCAGGGGCCACAATTGACACTTTGGGGAAAAGAAATAACCATAAAACTAACCCTATCGGAGACGTCACCAATAATACTAAAAGATACCAGCGGAACTGATAGGCGGCGCGCTTGCTTCCTGCGTAAGCCACATTCAGCCCTTTCTCAACTTGCGGATTTTCAGACTTGGTACTTCCATTAAACCTAATTTTCATCTTTTAAAACCTAACGAGAACTTAAAAAACAGTTAATAACTAAAACTTTTGTCCTTTTTTTAGCACCCACCAAGGTGCCATCGAACTTTCTTCATGGGAACGGCGAACCAGCTCATTGAGCAATGCAAAACAACAAATGGTGCGCATGATCATGGAATAAATGGGATAAAGCGGTAGCCACACTGCTAACTTGAGATCTTGTTTTGGTCGCTCAGATACACCTAATAAAACTAAGGTGTAAAAGTACGCGATGGTGAAAAAATACAGCGTAAAAATAACCAAAGACAAAGACACAATAAATTGCCAAGGATAGATAATCATAGTGACGATTAAATACACCAATACCACAAACGGCAGCATCACATTTTGTAAAAAGCCATAGAGCAAGGTGAATAAAAAGCTTTTCCAACCCAGTAATTTTGGCGAAAAGGCTGGCCAATGTTTTCGAAAATACAAAAACAGTAAGTCACCATCCCATCGTAATCTTTGCCATAACAAGGTTTTGAAATCGTCAGGTGCATCAGTGTGACCTATTGCAAGTGTCGCATAGGGAATTTTGAGATTAGGATGGCGCTTAAAGTATTGTTTAATACGTATAGTTAAATCAAGGTCTTCGGCTGTGTGGGTATCCCAGCCACCAATTTGCTTTAAGAAGTCTTTTCTAAATGCCCCAAAAGCCCCTGAAATATTGTTAATAAGGTTCCATTGCGCAAGCCCTGTTTTACCGCCCTGCATAGACACTAAATACTCGATTGCCTGCATTCTTGTCCAAATAGAGCTAGTTACGTTTCTTACTCTAAGCGCACCACCAACTGCGGGTACATTCGGATCTTCAAATAAGCGTACTATGCGGCACAACATATCATTGTCGAACGAGGTGTCGGCATCTACATTGACAACGATGTCACCTTTAGCCGCATCAAGGCCCGCATTTAAAGTAGATACTCGCCCGCCGCGTTGCCATTTTGGCAACACTCGAATATGTCGTTTTGCTCGCTTGATGTTTTTCATACAAAAACTCGCTACCGTATAGGTATGTTTATTTTGTACCGCACCATCAACCACAGCGATGATTTCAACTTCTCCCGGATATGTTTGTTCCACCAAAGACTCTATGGTCGTTTTTACCGCATCCCCTTCGGCATAACAGGTAATGATACAACTCACTTTTGGGAAATAATGGGAGGGCTGTTTTAGCAATTTTGCATTTGCCCTACGCCACTTAAGTACGCCTAGCGTGATCAACGCAAACAATGGCATTTCGTAAGCCAAATACATGGGCACGAACATCATCATTTGGGTAAAAAACTCTGTCGCTTGTGAGAATATGTTGGCGACTAGATACCAGATAGTATTTAGTTCGCTCAAAACTCAATGCGCCTAGCTTGCTCAAGTGCCTCAAACAACCACATATTCACATCATCAGACATGCTTTTATCTGGCAGCGCCAACGCTTTAATTGACAAGGCGATATTCTTATCTGACTGTAATAGCTCTATTTCATTGAGTTTTTGATAGATTTTTGGCAATTGTGCTAATGGAGTGAGTGGCAAAAACAACAGTAAACTATGCTCTTCTTGTACACAGCAAATGTCGGTAAGACGAATGCTTTTTGCGATCCGCTGTTCAAGCTCATCAAACAGTGAAAAAGCCACTTTCTCGCCTTTGTCTTGAATGAATTGCTCAACATTTTCCATTGTAATGTAAACAACGCTATGTTCTTGTTTGTGCCTAAGCGCTAGGTTATTTTGCCACTGTAATAACCAGCAAAATTGCGTGAAGTTAATATTTTCAGCTTGGTCGAACATAAAGCTATTGAACTTTTCGCCAAATTTCGCCAAATTGCGGCCATTTGCTGATAACTTGTAACTATTAACACTCTGCACTATCAGGTTATTTACGTCATTCTTCTCACCGCAATCCATGCAGTCCGCAACCACATCTGAGTCTACAAACAAGTTAAAACAGCTATTGCACTGCTGATTTTCGATGGGTCTATCATAATCAACGCCAATATGACGAAGCGGTTTTGAACAGTTTGGGCACCCCAATCCGATTTGCTGCTTAAACTCATGCTCTGCTGCAACATGGCCGCAATTAAAGCAATGCAAACTTGCTTTAAGCCCTATATCTATGGATTGGCATGATGGGCAAGTATCAACATAATTAAGATGACCACTGTGACAAGACTGGCAATAACGCACACGATTAACAAGTGTATCCACTTCTAGCCAGTTTCTTCGAACGACAGAGGCAAGCCAATTAATACTGTCTTCGGCTTTTATGCCCCAAGCTTGTAGTAACGGGTACCAATACAGAGATTGCATTTGAGGCGATTTAGCTGGCAGTAAAGTCGCTCCTTTAAACACCCACAAGTAACTGAGTAACTTCATCACCGCAGTTTCAACCAAAGTGCTGTTTACTGCCAACTGCTTTTTACGGGTTTCACTAAACTCAGCCAATGATTTGCTTTGCTCAGACCAAATACCATTGGCTAAATGAGTCGACAGCGAGCTCGCTTGGCAAACAAATATGGTGCTTAACCAAAACGTCTCTGACTGCCTTAAGAAAGCCAATGTTTCATCTTGTTTTTGAGCTGGTAAATCTAGAATGATTAACCCAATATGTTGCTTTGCTGAAAACTCAGTCTCAAACGAATCGATGTTTTTGAAATAGAGTAGCTCTGTTAAACCAAAATTTTTTAGTGCGTTATCGTTTTCAGCAATAAAAATAGAAGAAGAAAAAAAAGAAAGGTGAGACTTAGACTGTTCGAGCATACAACATTAATCCATTAACTACTTAAATAGAACAAAGCAACGAGCAAAATCTACCATTGATTCCACTATCGTTTAGTCATATTTATTGATCAATAATTTGCTTAGCTATCAAATTGACTCAATAAATACGCTTTCTAAAACTACGAAGATAGTACCACAAATAATTTATAGCTTAAAAGAGGAATAAATAAAAAACTAACTATATTAATAGGATAAGAATAAGTCGCATCAATATCAGAGGTAGAGTAAAAACACTAAGCAAAACATAGAATCACTTTGTAACATTTGTTTTTTTATTTCACTCCTTGCAAATAGCGAGCAAATTATGAGGCTGAATAGCTTTTCAATATAAAGCGAAGATTGTTGCAAATGTTAATCGAATTTAGTCCTGCAATATCACTTTCATAAAAATTCGGGCCGTGTAAAATTCGTGCCTGTCTAGAAATATCAAAAAGTGCTTTATAGTGGATAAGTTCGACAAGCAGATCATTGCTGAATTAAAGAAGAATGCGCGCCAAAGCGTCTCGGCCATTGCCGATACAGTGAGCCTTTCACGCTCCGCGGTTACCGAAAGAATTAAAAAGCTCGAGCAAAACGGCGTCATTCGAGGCTATCAAGTATTGCTGAGCGAGTCTCAAAAAGTTGGCGTATCTGCTTATTTTGAAATACAACATCAATGCGCGCGTTGCTCTGAAGTCGTCCCTTTGTTTCAGGCTATTCCTGAAGTGGTTACTTGTCGTGGGATCACCGGTGACATGGACTTGTTGGTGTTTGTACAGGCAGAGTCAATGCAGCGCTTACATGAAATCCGCGAACACCTCGACGCACAGCCGGATTTTGTAAAGATAAAAACCCATGTGGTAATGAGTGAATGGATTGATAACCGAGCTGGTTAACTTCTAAGAAACACTAAGATTAATCCCATCCTTCAATCATTTTAAGGGACTAAAACTTCTCATTTTTTTGTCACCTAGACTAAAGTTTAGCTAAATAGAAACGTGATTTGGTGATGCATTGCTGTTCATATTACTACTGATTGAGCTAGTTTTACTCATGCTGATCTTACTGCCTTTAGTGGCATTAAGTGGCGAGTATTACCTGCTCGATTTACTGAGTAACTTTCAACTTCACTTTTTTATATTGGCGTTGTTTTTTAGTATTCCTTTGCTGTTAAAGTCGGTTAAAGTTGGCGCGATATCGGCTGTTGTTTCAATCGTTCTTTTTGCCAGTAGCCACCTTTGGTTGTTTAGTATGGCACAACCTTTAGAAAAGGAATATTTAAACGAGCCTCCCAAGCTGCATATCGTGCAGGCCAACTTAAGTTACTACAACCCAGTGCTACGAACTGCCGTTGAAGAACTAAACTCGCTCGATGCCGACTTATATCTTTTTTACGAATTTAACCAAGAACAAAAACCACTCTTTCTGGAAATAGCAGCTAAGCGTTATAAGTTTGGTGATGGGGATTATGATGGCTTTCCTGATGGAATGGGAATAATTAGTAAATACCCACTTACCGACATAAAAAAACATAAAGTTTTGCCACGAAAAGGTACGGTTATTACTTTGACTTTGCAATTACCTAAAAAAAAGCTCGACCTCATTTTATTGCACCCACCCTCACCACGTACCCCAGATAAATGGCAAAAACGCAATGTGTTATTGGGCAGTGTTCAACCCTTGGTAGAACTTGCGAAAAATAAACATATTCTGGTGGCCGGTGATTTTAATACCACACCTTGGTCAAATCACTTCCCACGTCATCATCAACTCACCCCGTGCTATCAACAAACAGGCATGTATGCATCTTGGCATGCTTCTAAATACCTACATCCTTATGGTTGGTTAACCGGTTTACCGATAGATCATTGTTTAACGAGTAACAGCGTTAAAGTCTCTCAATTCAAAACCCACTCACTACCGGGTAGCGATCATCTGGCATTAGATTACAAAATATCATTCACTGATTAGTGTTTGATCTTTTATGTCGCACGCGATACAGTCTTGCACGGTTAAAAATAAAAAGGTGCTTAATTTATGTTTTATGATTTAAAAGCGACAAGCTTACAAGGCAAACCGATCAACTTCTCTGATTTTAAAGATAAAGTTGTATTGATCGTTAATACCGCAAGTGAATGTGGGTTTACTTATCAATATGAAGGCATGCAAAAGCTTCACGAAGAATACGCAGGCAAAGGCCTTGTGATCATCGGTTTTCCTTGCAACCAATTTGGCAATCAAGAGCCTGGTGATGCCAGTACCATTCAGCAAGGATGTTTGATTAACTATGGCGTTGACTTTTTGATCAGCGAAAAAGTGGATGTAAATGGTGAAAATGCACACCCAGTTTTTCAATATTTAAAGTCTAAGAAAACAGGCTTTTTTGGCAAAAACATTAAATGGAATTTCACAAAGTTTTTGATCAATCGTCATGGTGAAGTTGAGAGCCGCTTTGCACCAGTGACTAAACCGCAAGCAATTGCTAAGAAGATTGAAAAGCTACTGTAGAGAGTGCGCAGATGCAAAACGATGATTTACTTAAATTAGAAAATCAGTTGTGCTTTCCGCTTTATGCCGCATCTAGGCTGGTAACGCGTCTTTACCAGCCTTTGCTTGAAGCCCATGGCCTGACTTATCCACAATATATTGTTTTGTTGATCCTCTGGGAGCAAGACGGCTTAACGGTGAGTGACATCGGTGATAAAGTCATGCTAAGCAGCAATACCTTAACACCGCTACTAAAAAGAATGCAGAGCGCCGAATTAGTAGAAAGAGCAAGAAGCGAGTTTGATGAGCGTAAAGTGATTATAAAACTGACCGAAAAAGGCCAAGCACTAAAAAGTGAAGCGGCTTGTATTCCACTACAATTGCTTGAAAATAGCCAAATCGATATTGAAAAAGCTAAGCAACTGAAAAGCTTATTAGACGAGTTCATCAATAAGTTAGCTTAAATAATGTTTAACAAACAGGAACGCGGTAATAAATAGCAAAAGGATGCTTCATGAAAAGTGTGACGCTGGTTCGTATATCTTGCATTATTGTTAGCTTGGCATTCATTGATGCAATAGGTGCGTTATTCAGCTTTTGGTCAATTGAAGGGCATGAAAGAGGCATCATCTTAACCATTGAGAGTGTGGTTTTAATTGCATTGCTCTTTAATAGTTTACTGATAAAACGATGGGTAATTGGCAACACAAATGACAAAACCCTCATAAAAATAGCGTGGCTCAATTTTTTATCGCTTTGCTTTTGCCTTTTAGGCGATATCACTAACTTCAATCTTCCTGAAACCTTTTATCGATATGAAAGCATCATCAAACATGACTATTTAGCCGATTCTATTTACTTTTTCTTGCCTGGCTACACTCTACTTTTACTCGCTGGTATTCGTGCCATCGAATTAAACACCAAAGATAAACACTTTATCAGATACCCTGTGATCGCTGGCTGTGTGGTCGGTATGATCTCAATGGCTATGATGCACCTTCCTAATACTGACTTGTTTATCACCATCAGCACAGGGATTTATGCCATGCTGATTGGCGTTGTTGGTTTTACAGGCTTTGCGTTTATCGTATCTTGCGGCGGTTTTAAAGCATCAAAAGGTGAATTACTGGTTGGCATGGGCTTTATTCTGGCTGCTGTTGCCGATGCCATCATCGGCAACTTTTGGATATACGGTCATCAAGGCGAAGGGTTTTATCCGCAAGTCAGATATATAAATTGGATAGTTTACATAACCTCTCAATGCATGGTGATCCATTTACCGCATCTACTTGTAATAAATTCTAAGTATTCGCATGATAAAAATCAGCAAGATTACAACCCTGTGACGTAACCGAGGCAAAAATGAAAGATCAATACCAAGCAAATAATATCTTTGCGAAGATTTTAAAAGGCCAAGCCCCTTGCATTAAATTATTTGAAGACGACTATACGCTTGCTTTTATGGATATCATGCCGCAAAAAGAAGGACATGCTCTGGTTATTCCAAAACAAGCTGCTACAACGATTTACGACCTCACAGATCAAGCCGCACTGGCATGTATGAAAACAGTACAGAAGGTAGGTAAGGCCGTTGAGCAAGCACTAAACGTGCAAGGTACTTCGATTGTGCAGCATAATGGCAATGCCGCAGGCCAAACTGTGCCACACTTTCACTTTCATATCATTCCTGGTTCATTACACGGCTTAAAAGCCCACGCTGAAGTGAAAGCTAAGCCGGAGCATATAGAAAAAGTCGCGGAGAAAATTAAGGCATATATATAATATATGCCTATTACACAAAATTAATCTGAGTTTCGTTCATTCGGTAGATCAGATAAATACTCTACAAATTCCACTTCAAAACCGTCTGGGTCAATGAAATAAAGGTTTTTTCTAAATGGATGGTCACTGCCAACCTTATCTATTTCAAACCCTGCTGCTAACATTCTTTTTGCAAGCGCCTCGATATTCTTAACAACATACGCAAAGTGCGCGAGACCCACTTGATGCCCTTCAAGCCTACGGTTGTCACCTTCACCGTGGTCGCTCATGGCTAAATAATGGTAATCATCGCCAAAATGTACCCACGTACGCTGTTTTCCATACCATTCTCCCTCACCTTTGCTGCGAATAAACCAATGTGGAAATGCTGCCTGATAAAACTTGAGTGAACGTTCGATATTGCTGACGACTAAATTTACATGTTCTAAATACATAATGCGCTCCTTACTTGTTAGCCATAGTTTGGTTAAAAACGGCGTGAAAAGCTGCTGCGTTAAAAAATTGCGTGATTCTTTCGATTATTGTTGTGTGCTTTGTTGTGTGCTTCATTGTCTTCATCCTTTGATATTTTTTTATCTGTTGATTTGATGAAGCCACTTTAAAAGCTCAAGTTAACTTGAGGTAAAGTGTAAATTTTCCGATTGGTATGATTGAAAAAATTGATGGATAAAAAGCTGAAAGCTGAAAGCTGAAAGCTGAAAGCTGAAAGCTGAAAGCTGAAAAAATAATGCGAACATTCAGTTCCGAAACTGTCGAGTAAAAATATATCGTTAAATTTAATATTTACCTCGTTAACTAAAGCCACACTAGGAACGTATTATGTTTAAAGAATTACATCACCAAGAGACGCCTCTTATTCTTTGTAATGTATGGGATGCAGCGAGCGCTATCATTGCCGACAAACTTGGCTATCTGGCAATCGGCACATCAAGTGCAGCTATTGCGACGTCACTAGGAAAAACCGATGGTCACAACATCTGTTATGAAAAATTATTAGCGGTCGTAAAGCAAATATCAGAAGTGACCACATTACCACTTAGTGTGGATATAGAAGCTGGTTATGCTGACACGCCACAAGAGATTGTAGATAACATTGCAAAACTGGCAAAGTTAGGAGTGGTGGGTATTAATATCGAAGACAGCCAATTAATCAATGGCCGCAGATCTTTAGTCGGTAAACATGATTTCAGTGAGAAACTGTCGCAAATTAAAGCACATTTGAATAACGCTAAAATTGAAATGTTTATAAACGTCCGCTCAGATACTTATATTGTAGATGCAGCCACCGCTTTACCCGAAACAATAGAGAGAATTAGCCTGTACGAAGACGCAGGGGCCGATGGTATCTTCTTACCTTGTTTAACCGCGCTTGACGATATAAGAAAACTCGTAGCGCACTGCAATTTGCCACTCAATATAATGTGTATGCCAGAACTAGCCAGCTTTGGCCTACTGCAACAACTCGGTGTGAAACGTATTTCAATGGGTAATTTTGTTTACGATAATATGCTCGCCCACTTAGAAAATACCCTGTCATCTATTAAACAACAAGGTTCGTTTAAGCCTCTGAACCTCGTCTAATAGGCTGTTAATTAGGGTTATGCTCTCAGAGCTAGCGGCAAGGCTGATGACACTAAAATAATGCAAATGAACCTTACTCTGCTATTTATCATCGCCGTTATCTTCTTTACGTTTGGGTTGCTCTTGCTTTGCTTTAGCCACGTTTTTAAATGCCGGTGGTGGAATTGGAAACAATGAAATCAGCGGCATGAGTGCCATAAATAAATAGGCGCCTTTAGGCATTTTCTTAGCCCATATTGTCGCTCTTCTTCCCAAAAAAACAAACAGTAAAATAATTAAAACTCCTAACCCAATGGTTAAAAAATCCATTTTAACTACCTAAAAGTTGATTAATACATAATCAACTTAATTGTGATCTCCCTCCTTTAATTCAAGTTATTAAATATAAATTTATGCCCTATAAGTAATTTCACTTTGACAATAAAGCTGAAAAGATCAAATATAAATAACAATCATTTTCAATTGTATTTTATATATTTACTTATGGATACCAATAACACGCTGATCCAACAGGCTATGCTCACTTGGCAAAATACAATATGCGAAGGTAACAACGCATTCGAAAACAATCGCTATATTACTGCGGACAAATTATACCAAGATAGCTTAGAACACTTAGCTGATATTGGTGGTTTCATAACTTCAAATACACCGCCACCTACATCTTGGGTGATTGATCAATTTGTACCAGCACTTGTTGTGTCATACCTGAATTTAGTCGACTCTTCTATGGCCCAAGGAAAACATGAAATTGCTTGTGACTTCTTAGTTGAGGGCTATAACGTAGTGTGTGATTGTGGACACTGCTTACTGAATACTACTCAAGACGAAAACCACTATTTATTTTCAAAACATTTGTCTCAGCTACAGCATCATTCATTTGCAATCCGTAAGCATCTTGCTCAATCACCAAATTTACTGAACAAGCTAGATAAAATCTCTGAACCCTATTCCGTCACATCGCTGACTTATCACTAATTTATATCTATCAAAACCGAAGGAGTGCTTAATGCCATTCACACTACCAAAACTAAATTATCAATATGACGCATTAGAGCCACATATCGATACAAAAACCATGGAAATTCACCATACCCTGCATCATCAAACCTATGTAAATAAAGCAAACGAAGCGCTTTCAGGCACTGAATTTGCAGATAGGAGTGACGAATGGTTATTAAGAAATATCCAAACCCTACCAAGCTCTCTTCAAGGTGCAGTGAGAGACCATGTTGGTGGGCATCATAATCACAGTCTATTTTGGGAAGTGATGTCTGAGAACGGTGGACAGTTACATGAAGGCAAACTGGCTGATGATATCAATAGAACATTTGGCAACTTTGACACTTTCAAAGAACTTTTCATCAAAGCAGCACTCACACGTTTCGGTAGCGGCTGGGCTTGGCTAGTTGTGAACGAGCAAGGTGAGCTACAAGTAACCAGTTCACTCAATCAAGACAGCCCACTAATGGATAATCAAGTGCCTATTTTAGGCTTAGATGTATGGGAACATGCATACTACTTGAAGTATCAAAATCGCCGCCCAGAGTATATTAATGCCTTTTTTAATGTCATTAATTGGGCTGATGTGGAGCGCAGATACTTAGCTGCGGTTTAATAAAAAAGCAAAATTAATATGTGAGTGCTTTTAGCCGCTCAGCTTGAAGCACTCACATATCACACCATTCTTTTTAGCAAATCAAATTTATCAACATCATTCAGACCGAGATCTTCAAATTGCGTATTGATTTGGTTACTAAAATTGAGCCGCTGGTTTTCTTCATCTGGCTTATCTTTGCCAGCCAATAAATCATCAATTTGCAGTTGTAGTTGCGCGCTTAAATCAGCGGTCATATTTCTTAACTTCTCTTTATCAGAGCGATGCAATGCTGAGTCTTCATCTATATCTTGATCTGTCAACGAAAGCATTTCTATGCGCACTTTTAGCTCTTTGTAATCAAGATAATTTATACCTAAGTTATTGAAGATAAGTGCCTCATTGATTTCTGAAGGTAATATTTCTACATCAATTGGCATTTCCATTATCTCTATCATGGTTTCTTTATAAGTTTCGATAGAGCGCTCTCTGTCGCTTAACGTATCATCAACTCGCTCAGAGGCTTTGTCTTTGGCTATATGATAGAGCTCTTTTGCTTGTTCCGACAAGGGTAGATTTTTTGTTAAGAGAGCAACGGCAGATTGTGGTTGATATTCTTCAGCTTTATTTAAATTATTTAACTGACTAGCAAACGAGTCATGCTTATCAGGACTGTCTTTTTGTAAGGCTGAATGCGCTTTATTAAAGCTTTGAGCGGTATACATACTAGTATGAATTTTCATTGCTATCCCTAATCTGAGCGTAAGACTGAATTTAAAAATGAGTACTCAGATAAAGTTAGCAAACTTTGTACCATTTAAAATCATCAACAAAGCACTGAAAAACGAACTCAAGTCGTCATGTAGAGGCAATAACTTTCCTGTTGCAAACTTTTATATTCTGTTTTTTGCCGTGACACTAAAATCTATGCTTTTAAACTTTAAATTGTTTTATTTCTTGCTTTAATTGCTCTGCCATATCTGACAACTCTTCACCTGAAACTGAGTTATTTTGAGCACTCATTGAGATTTCATTAATACTTAAATTAAAAACTTCAATAGAATTAGACATTTCGCTCGTAACAGAGGTTTGTTCTTCCGTGGCCGTTGACACTTGAATATTCATCGATGCAATTTCACTCACAGAGCTACTAATTGCTTGAATTTTTAGAGAAGAATGTTCAGCCATTTCTACACTTTTTGAAGCCCTATTCTCAGCATCAGACATTGCTGAAACCGCATGATTAGCTTGAGTTTGCAGCTTACTGATCATCTCTTTAATATTCTCAGTGGCCTTTTGAGTGTTATGTGCCAGCGTTCTCACTTCATCTGCAACAACCGCAAAACCTCGTCCTGAATCTCCCGCTCTCGCAGCTTCAATGGCTGCATTGAGGGCTAATAAATTTGTTTGTTCAGCAACGCCTTGGATCATCATCACAACTTGATTGATTTCGGTAGTTTGATTGTTTAATTCATTAATTAGCTGAGCATTATTTACCACTAACTCAGCGAGCTCATGAATTGCACCAATACTCTCTTCAATGGTTTTTTGCCCTTCAATTGATAAATTTTCAGCATCTTCAGCATGTGTTGCGGTACGCGATGCACTTTCTGATACTTCAGCAATGGCTGAACTCATTTCAGTAATTGCTTGTGCAATCATTGCGGTTTGCTGCTCTTGCTCTAAAGCCGAAGATGCCATTTGCTCACCAGATTTAGCGACTTGACCAGATAAGCCGGACAAGGATTCAATGGCCGATGAGATTTGATTTAACATGGCATGAAATTTATCCATCATCATATTAAAGTCAGTCGCTATTTTACTAAACTCATCATTGCCACTTTCTTCAACACGTAACGTTAAATCTGTATCTCTAACAACTTGCTCTATGGTTTGAGCCATTTTTGTTAAAGGCGCATTGATACTTTGATAGATTAGGAAGCCTACTGACAACATGGCAAATACAATAACTACAGACAAAGCAATAAGTGAAAACTCGACCTTCTCAGCTTCATTATCACCTTCGATTTTTAGCAGTTGAGCTTGCTTTACTTGATAGTTAATTAAGTCATTAAAACTCTCACTAAGCGGGTCAAAGGTGCTATAAAGTTTTTTTATAAACAATGAATAATCTTTTGAGCTAAAAGTATTGTTTCTTATCTCTGATAAATATTGCTCAATCAGGTGATCCACTTCTCCACGACGCTGCTCTGCTAAACTAATAAGCTTTTTTTCTTCTGCACCCGTCACATTTTTTAGATAAAGCTGCCAGTTTTTTCGGGCTACCTCTTGTGCTTTTAAAATATCAGCTATGGCTTGCTCTTTAGTGACTACCTCACCTCTGAGCTTGTGAAATGTGTCGACGATAATGACGGCATAATCGTCTGACACGACTTTGATTTCTTGCATAGGGATGACACGAAGGTCGTATAACTCATCCAAATCATGAACGATAATTTTGACTTCTTTTAAAGTAAAAATCGTCGCACCTATAAACAAAATAATAGGCATACATGCGAGTAAAATGAGTCTAGATTGAACGGTTAATGTATTTATCATAGTCAACAAGCACGAATTTTATTTTGACTAAGTATTGACCATGATCTAAGTGGGCGCAAAAACGGAGGTTATTAAAACCTCCTTTTCAAAAAAATTTGGCAAGTTAACTATTTAGAGAAAGCCACTGAGCTTGTATCTCTTCAATCACTGAAGGGTCTTCAATTGTCGAAGGAACTTGTATTTGCTCACCATCGACTAACTGTCGTAGGTTTTTGCGCAGTATCTTGCCAGAACGAGTTTTAGGTAATCGCTCTACAACTTGAATGGTTTGCAAACACGCAATAGCACCAATTTGAGCACGAATAGAGGTACGAATTTCAGCGGCAATTTCATCGTCTTGCTTGGTACAGCCTTCTTTCGTTACCACCATAGCAACGGGTACTTGCCCTTTTAGGGTATCTTTGCTTGCAAACACCGCGCACTCAGCCACACTTGGGTGCGCCGCAACCACTTCTTCCATTTCTCCGGTTGATAAACGGTGGCCCGCCACATTAATCACGTCATCGGTTCGACCCATGATAAACAAGTAGCCATCTTCGTCGATGTAGCCGCCATCACCCGATAAATAATAGCCTTTGTATTGAGACAGATAACTTTGCTTAAAACGATCGGCATTGCCCCAAATTGTGGTAAGACACCCTGGTGGTAGTGGTAATTTCAACGCAACCACACCTTGTTCATTCGCTTCACATTGGTTGCCATCTACATCAAGAATGTGAACCTGATAACCAGGTGTGGGTACCGTAGCACTGCCCGCTTTGGTTGGAAGTTGCTCAATACCCACTGGGTTACAAGCAATTGCCCACCCTGTTTCCGTTTGCCACCAGTGATCAATCACTGGTAAGCTTGTTTTATCTTGCAGCCATTCATAAGTCGCCGGGTCTAGCCGTTCGCCTGCTAAGAACAACCTTTGTAAACTAGACACATCGTATTTTGCTAATAACTCGGCTTCAGGATCTTGCTTTTTAATCGCTCTGAAAGCCGTTGGCGCACTAAACAACGCATTCACTTTATACTCTTCTACTACTCGCCAAAATGCACCAGCGTCTGGTGTAAATACGGGCTTGCCTTCGTATAAAACCGTGGTGCAGCCATAAATTAACGGCCCATAAACAATATATGAGTGGCCGACGACCCAACCTATGTCCGAAGCTGCCCAAAATACTTGCCCAGGCTGCATGCCATAAACGGTTTGCATGCTGTAATTAAGTGCTACCGCATGACCACCCTGTTCGCGCAAAACGCCTTTCGGAGTACCTGTGGTGCCAGAAGTATAAAGAATATAAAGCGGGTGAGTTGCAGGGAGTGGTAAAGCATCTGTTGGATACGCTTTTTCAAGAACGGCTAGCCAATCTAAATCTCGCTCATCTTGTAACTGCGCTTGAGCTTGTGGTCGTTGAAAGACCACGCAATGATCAACTTTGTGTTCTGCAAGCTCGAGTGCTTCGTCCAGCATAGGCTTGTATTCAATTATGCGGCTAGGCTCAACACCGCATGATGCAGTAAGCACCAGTTTAGGTTTGGCATCATCAATGCGCATAGCAAGTTCTCGCGGGGCAAAGCCACCGAAAACCACTGAGTGAACGGCGCCAATTCGGGCACAGGCCAGCATAGCAATAGACGCCTCAGGGATCATCGGCATGTAAATCACCACGCGATCGCCCGCTTCTACCCCTAAGTTTTTTAAGCCACCAGCAAACAAACTAACCGCTGCATGAAGTTGCTTATAAGTGTAAGTTCGTTTTTGCTCAGTGACTGGTGAGTCATAAATAAGCGCCAACTGCTCACCTCGTCCCTGTTCAATATGATGATCGAGTGCCAAATAGCAGGTGTTCAGCTCACCATCTGCAAACCAATGATCAAGTTGCTCATAGCATTGGCTGACACCTTGAGTCGGCTGTGTGTGCCAGTTCAGCTTTTGTACCTGCTTAAGCCAAAATGCTTCTGGATCCTGTTGAAAGTCTTGATAGTAAGACTGATAGTTTTTGTTTGTTGTTGTCATAATAGTGCCTTTAATTTCGCCAAATAACCTTGGTTAATTTATGGTCTTTGCACTCTCACGCTAGTTTACGCTGACGTTAAAGGACACTAGACTTTAGTCGATTTACCCTAATTAAACATTGAGTTGTTCAACAAATGGATATCGTTCACTTGAATATTCATGATAAATATCATCAAGATAGCCTTCTTAGTTCTGAGGCTGTTAAATAATCAGGAATAACGACATCATATACTCGACTTCGTATGCCGGTTTGCGACTCTTTATAAAGTCCCCATTGTTCAGATCCTCTTCGTACCGACATTAGGATTGGTATTACATTGCATTGAAATGTTTTTGTTTTAACTTGGGAAAGTTAGTCCGATTTTTATATTTTAAGTACAAGTTATTAAACACAGCCGTTTTTGAAAGCTTATCTAATTCCGTTAAAAATTGACGACCCGATTGCTGTTCTGACACTTTACAGCAAGCCTGATAGGCTTGGATAAGCTCAGTAATGGTTTTATATTTGGCTTGCTGCAATTTGAGTTGATATTGCGCTTCTAAAAAAAATGCCACACCACTCCAATACACACGCTGCTGAGCTTTGAGTTGCCACATATTGCTACTCACACTCGCTAAGCGCGCATCTTGAAGATGTGATAAACGATATGTGTTAGATTGTCCGCGCTCAAGCCCAGCTCTTAGTCTCATCATCATATTGTCATAAGTAATAATACCGCTGTCTTTCATGATTTGGTTTTGCAAAAAAGTCGCTAAACCTTCACTCAACCAGAAGTCTTCGTAATTTAATAACGGGTGATATAAATGCGCTAACTCGTGATACAGCGTCCAGTCGTTTTTTAATTGTTTGAGACTCGCATAGCGACTAAATTGAAGCTCAACACCATCTTGCTCGCCGCGAATGACTTCGGCCCAAGGTACGGCTTCAAAAGCAAAGTATTGCGGTTTCAAATATATTGGTACGTTTTTTTGTATTAAGGGCCCGAGTGTTTTTTGGGTTGCGTCTATGCCATGGTTTATCCAGCTTTTCACTTTAATTTGCTGCCCTTCGTTGAGCTCAGACAAGCCAACGAAGTCGACTTTAGTATGGGCTAACCGAGCAGCCAGACTGTATTGAGAACACACCAATATAAAAAATGCCAAACCATAAATAATGTTCAATCGCCACCTCACAACACCCAGTTTCAGTCTTCCTAAAACAATACTCTATCAATGCAATTTTAGATGACCTGTGAAAGAAGGTTTTACATTCAGTGCCGTTTTTGGCTAGTAGTCTGGCACTATCCACATATAATGACTGCAATAATCGTTACTTGGAGCAGCTATGCTCAGTCTAGAAACCTGTCAAAAAGCCCGTTTTTCAAGAGATCCCCGCTTTGATGGTAAGTTCTTCATTGCAGTCAAAACTACGGGTATCTATTGCAGAACGATTTGCCCTGCATCGCCACCAAAAGAAGAAAACGTTGAGTACTTTAATAACGCAGTGCAGGCAGCTGAGGCTGGTTATCGTCCATGTTTACGTTGTCGGCCAGACAGCGCGCCGAGTTCGGCTGCTTGGCAGGGTAATGGCGCAACCTTAAATCGCGCTATTCGCTTAATCGATGAAGGGGCGTTACAAACGGGTTCTATTGTTGAGCTCGCTACGCGATTGGGCGTCAGCGATCGATATTTACGAAAACTATTTAACGACAACATAGGCGTTTCTCCAAAAGCTTATGCGCTCTATCAACAGTGCTTATTTGCCAAAAAGCTACTGCACCAAACCAGTTTACCCATTACCGAAATTGCGCTCGCCAGTGGTTTTGACAGCATTCGTCGCTTTAACGACTGCTTCAAACAACAACTTAAACTCACCCCGACCCAAATGCGTAAACAGACGAGCAAACATAATGCAAAACTGACCTTAAAACTGTCGTATCGTCCTCCATTTGATTGGCAAAAGATGCAGCGTATTTTATCTGCCAGGCTTATTCCTGGACTAGAGTGGATTGGCGAAAATTTTTATGGCCGCAGCTTCATTTATCAAGGTGTTAAAGGACAATTTACCGCTCACCATCAAGCTGAGAAGCATCAATTTTTGGTCGAGATCAGCCTTGAAGATAACCGTGTTCTCAAACCTGTCGTCAGCAATATTCGCCGTTTGCTTGATTTAGACGCCGAGCTCGAGCAAATTGAGCAAGATCTCACTGACGCACTTGGCACAAATACGCTGATAAGCTCAGGGTTACGCTTACCCGGAATTTGGGATGTGTTTGAAGCGGGTATGCGCGCTATTTTAGGCCAGCAAATATCGGTGACTGCTGCCAAAAATTTAGTGATTAAACTGGTTGAAACCTTAGGCGAAAAAGAAACCAATGACCAAGAAGCTCAATGTGGGGATGTGTTGTATTTCCCCACACCCGAAACCATAGCTCAAAGCGACCTTGAATTTTTTAAAATGCCCGAAAGTCGTAAGCAAACCATAGCAAGGTTTGCTCAGTTTGTTGAAACTCAGCCTATTGAAGCACAAAACCCAGATAATTGGTTGGCACTTAAAGGCATAGGACCATGGACCGCCAATTATGCCAAAATGCGCGGCTTAAGCGACCCTGACATATTTCTCGCGACCGATCTTGGGGTGATTAAAGCACTCAAAGCACACGCTGATTTTGACTCGGAAAAAGCCGCACCTTGGCGCAGTTACCTTACTTTTCAACTATGGGACAAACTATAATGTATTGTGACTACTTTGAGAGCCCACTTGGCACGATGGAAATAAAAGCAACCGATGAAGGGATATGCCAGCTCATTTTCTGTGGCGAACATAAAGAGCCTGTTGTACCGTCAAAACTCATCGCCCAATGTATTACCCAACTCGAAGAATACTTTGCCGGCACTCGCCAAAACTTTGATCTCCCTCTCGACCCTGTTGGCACTGAATTTCAAAAGTCGGTCTGGCAAGCGTTGTGTGATATTCCATTTGGCCACACTTACTCATATTTACAGCTCGCAGAGCGCCTTAATAATCCAAAAGCCGTGCGCGCCGTCGGTGGTGCAAACGGCAGAAATCCGATAACTCTGATTGTGCCCTGTCACCGAGTCATTGGTGCATCGGGCACGTTAACAGGTTACGCAGGTGGCGTTGAGCGAAAACAATGGCTGCTAGCACACGAAGGCGTTGCTGGATTTGAAAAACCACTCGTGTTAGATGCAATCATTCATACCCGACAAGATAAGACACAATTTTTGCGTTAATACACATTCAAAATGCGCATAGATGTCATTGAATAAGGTAAGGCGTGTTTAGCTGCTTGTATACTTAAATATTTGCCAATTTTTGTTTTTAAGCTCTTTATTAATATGGGCCACTAGTTTTGGTAAAGACACATAATTTTGCATCCCTGTTTTTTTAATAAGTTGCTCAGTGCCACGCGCTTCCTTAATGGTTGGTATCGACATGATCACAATGTACTCATTTTTAGTATTAACATCAGGTATATAATGTTTCAGCTGTGGTATTTTTAATGCGTCAAAATAGTGATGCGCTTTAGGTTTATTACTTAAAATAGTCGGGATTTTGAGTACCGCACCATTATCGATTTCATCAAGTTTAAGAAGTTTATATTTTTCTTGGTCACTAACAAACTTCTCATTTTTGACATCGTAAATTAACACATAAGGTACAGGCGTCCCCCCCATGCCAGCGAGTGGTGAGTTATCCTGTTGCTGATAAGTATCTACCATCATTTTGTAATAAAGGGATTTAAATTGAAGTTTTTCCATTTCGACTATTTCAGTCGATATTGCAGCCTTGCTTACAAGTAACAACATAATCGAAGTCATAAATTTAAACATACATTTTCCTTAAACTTTAGAAAGCCTGTTCCGATAACAATGTTTTAATACTGTTTGTATTTAACGATCTTAAAGCTAAAAAAGACGAGCTTAACAGTGCGATTAAAACGATAACCATGCTACTCACAACAGGTATTACAGCTGTAATTTCTAACTTCACTAATTGAATAAAATAACCTTCACTGAACGTCAGTGCCGTGATAAAAAACATCATACTAACTAAGAGTATTACTAATTTTTTGAATATCTCGTCACGTAACAAATTGCCTTTGGTTTTGCCTATCGCTAATTTCAACCCCAATACCCTCTGTTCTGCCAACAGCATGGTTTTTATTTGATATAAAATGCCGACAACTAAAATCACAAATATCAGGGCTGCAACTTGTAACGTTATTATCAACAAACCTATTCTATTTTTATTTAAGTCAAATAGTTGCTGAGAAATATCGCCAAGCGGTTTTACTTTTCCAAAACCTGCATCAATATCGAGGTGAGATAGTATTTTTGAACCACTGGCTGAGTCTGAACTATAGACATAAAGCGGGGAATACAATTCAGTCGAGGGAGTGATCGATGAGTAGACCATAGGGATATCAGACAAGCTCTCACCTGCATGCGGTAGATTCTCCAAAACAGCAGCAATGGTGTAACTTGTTTCATCTTGTTCAAAACGTAACTCTTTTCCAATAAGACTTTGATAGTTTCGGTGAGAAGTTAATGCCATTGCAAGCGCTTTGTTAATAACAACGGTACTCTGCGTAAGCTGGCCTTGATATAAAAACTTTGCTGCAACCGTTGAAAAGAAATTCTCTGCAACTTTTATATGATCTGTAAAATACACTTGATCGCCATAACTATTGTTCAAGTGAATTTTATACTGTGGGAAACGAGGACTAATTAATGGACTATCACTTAAAGTCATCCCTTCTTTATGGCCATTTAGCCAATCAACGGACAAGGCAAAAGGCATGTCATCATATCGGTTAACCTCATGACCATTAACCGACATTGACAGTTTATCGCTCCACTGCATCTTTAGTTCTTGATATCCACATGAAAGCGCAAAGTTTAATGCAAATAGCGTAAGCACTATTTGTAAGCTTAACTGAATAATAATAAGGCTTTTTTGAGTTTTGCTCGCGCCAGCCTTAGCACGACTAAAATGCGTACTTTTTAATAAGTTAATCACAGGTAATAAAGACACTAAAAAAATAGTACCGAGACACCCAAGCAATACTAGTGCCCATAGAGACCAGGAAAACTGCCATTGCGCCGAGAAGTACTTTTTGAATATATCACTTGAATATAATTGCCATTGGATCAGTATTGCACTCAATATGGCTATCAACAAAACAACAAATAGAAAGGGTAAACTTTCAAAAACTAAATGCTTTAATTGCGCTTTAAACGATGCGCCCAATGCAAACTTGAGTGAAAATTCACGGCTTCTTTTTAGAGCCAATGCTGCTACAACTGAGAAGTAGTTAGTAATGAGTACAAATGCAAACGCAATTAAAATAATGCTGAGAATAACAAGCTGTCTTAGTAATTCGCTTCTATGCTGCGGAGAGAGCTCTACCCCTTTTACTAATTCAATATTTGTTTTTAAGTTCAAACTAACTAATGAGTCTCCTGCTTCGTCTACTCTAGACTGAACGTGCTGCTTTGCTTGTGAAACAGAAAAGTTCTCTGCCACTTCAATAAGCCCATAATATAGTGGCAATTCATTCATTAACGCTTGCGTCTCAGTGGCATTATTGCCTTTAAAGAAAGGAATAACATCTCCTAGCCGAGACAAGGGCATATATAAGTCAATTTGATTACTTGAGAAGGTATTAAATTCCTCTGGAAGCCAATGCTCAAGAGTTTGTGACGAATTGGCTATTTCTACAACAATATCTTTACCTGTTTGAGAAAGTTTTTGCTTTAATTGATAAGTTGCAAATACTTGCTCTGAACGCCATAGGTTCTCGTCAGACTGGAGCATACGAAAAAAATTTACATCATAAAATAAAATAGCGACTTTAGTTTCACGACCGTTTACTAGTAAAGGCCGATTTTGAATAACAAACTTAGAATAATGAGCTGCTTCTGGTAATTCTCTCGCCTCATCAATATGCGTACCTTTAGCAGAAGTAAGTTGACCTTGTAATCCATAAGCAACCGTGTAAATAGGCTTGTTAGAACCTGACCAAGTTGGTCTGTCTTTGCTTAAACTCACCCCTAGTTGAACAACGGTTACGACTAAAGCGCTGAATAGCCCCCATGCTAAAACGAGAAAACCCCAACGTAAACGCTGGCTTTGCCAATGTCGCCAACCAAGTTGAATGTCATCCCACATGATTAAACTATCATCCCATCTTTGATCTCTATGATTCGACCACATTGTTGAGCGAGTGACTCATTATGCGTCACGATTAATACTGTAGAGCCTGCCGCATTTAAGGTAAGTAATAGATCGACAATTTGATCCGCATTTTCTGAGTCTAGATTTCCGGTTGGTTCATCACATAAAAGTACATCTGGTTCACCCACGAGTGCTCTCGCTATTGCAACCCTTTGCTGCTGTCCCCCTGAAAGTTGCTCTGGAAAATTATTTTGCTTATCTAATAAGCCGACTCGCTCTAACTGTTTGAGTGCGATAGCTTTGTAATCTGTCTTTTTTATATTTTTATTGTATTTGAGTGGTAGCTCTACATTTTTTAAAACAGAAAGTTCAGAAACAAGGTTAAAATTTTGAAACACCCAGCCAATATTTTGGTTGCGTAAAATACTCGTTTGGTAATGGGACAAACTGCGCACATCGGTATCACATAGCGCGTAATGACCAGCTGTCGCGTTATCTAACAAACCAATAATTGAAAGCAGCGTTGATTTACCACTGCCTGACTTACCAATAACAGCAAGTATTTCTCCGCGCTCAATTGCTAAATTGATATTTTTTAAAACCGTCACATCACCGGCAGGTCCACTAAAGCACTTGCCTAATTGTGAAAGCCTAATTAATACATCACTCATTATAGGCTCCCATCCCACTCTCTAGGATCAGTTAACACCACCTCATCATTCACAGCCAAACCTTCCAAAATTTGAATGTGCTGCTCTCCAATCCAACCAACCGTTATCTGCTGTGGTTTAACTCTTTGAGAAATTTCATTTTTTACAAGCACGGTATTCGTACCTGCGTAATTAATGTGCTTTGGCTTTACAAGTAATAGATTTTTATCTTTTGACTTATAATGAATATTTGCAGTTACACTCATATTTGATATCGAATGGCTGGGTAACACTTGCGTAAACTTAACCTCTACTTCAACCGTCGAGTTTTCAACATTGGGTGAAATACGTTCAATCAAGCCAGATACATGCTGTCCTTTTATTTTAATATCAACTGACTGGTTTAACTCTAATAATGACGCCTGAGAAGCTTGAACTCTAAGGAGAGCAAAAAGGCTAGCAGGGTCTGCAATTTGCCCAATCATAGTATCTTCTTGAATATTAAGACCTGCCTCTAAATTGGTGTTGAGTTTGACAATTACCCCTTTTTGACCAGCTCGGATTTTCAGGTTTTCTTTGTCTCTTTCTAAAAGCTCTAACTGTTTTGTTGCCCTTTGAAGTTCAAACTCATATGCGTTCATTTCAGCCTTTTGCATGGCTTTAAGTGCATCCAATGCGTATTTTTCTTGTTCTAAGAATAATTTAGCTTTCTGTTGATTTAACTCTGCCTGTTGTAAATCAAGCGAAGAAACAATACTGAGCGCTGCCAGTTTATTTTGTGCTTCTAACTTACTTTGGCTGATTGTTAGGTCATATTGCGCAATTAATACTTTAGATTCTTGTTTTTGAAGCAGCTGACGCTGAGTTGCTTTCATTTTTTCTAGTTCAGCCAGCTTACCCTGCAGTAGTAACTTTTCTTGTTCAATTGAACGGTTTAATTTTGGATTAACAAGCTCAATAATAAGATCGCCTTGGCTGACTTTATCACCCGGCCTTTTATAGATATTTTCAATGATGCCATCCACTTGAGCTAAAATGCTATGCCTTACCTTAGGTTGCAAACTACCAAAAGCACTCACTGTGGTCTGTAAATAATCATAACTCGGCGACACCGTCTCAATTTCTAAAGGCTTTGAGGTGTTTTGCATAGAGACAACAGCACTCACTAACAAAATAATTATCGTAAGTGCAGAAATAATTTTGAGTGACTGGCTTTTCTTATCAGTAGGGATCTGCATTTTCCATGCCTTTTAAAAATTATGATTTTATATCGAGCGACTGGTAATTATATTCAGAAAAACCAATGATCAGCTTTTCTTTGAAGAGCAAGGTAGGCACTGTGTTTATTTCTAGGCTATTTAATTGCTCAAGCCATTTGGGGTTTGAAGAAATGTTCCTAATTTCAACATTCAAGTTATTATTATCTATATACTCTTTGGCTTTCTTACATGCAGGGCAACCGGTTGCAACATAGAGTACTGGGCTTTTATCTAGCAGCGCTGAATAATCACCTTTAATGACACTATCTTGCTTGTTTAAATAGCTTGATGCAAAGCTTCCACCAAACCAACCTAACAAAGCGATTAAAATCAGTATAGTGATCGACTTAATAGATTTAATCACTAAATTGCTCGACTTAAACATGTTACTTCCTTAGTGTTCAAGAGCTTTTATGGGAGATAAATTGACGTGTATGATGCTTTTAACAAAGGTTCAAATACAACAGAGCCTTATTTCAATATCTAATTAATATTCATGACATTGAGAGCTATCACAACATTTAACTAGTTTAACTTCACCATCAACTAACTTGTAACTACAGCTGATATTCTCAACCGCAGTTGCATTAAAAGACAATGAAGCAGCAAAAGCCAGAACGGCTAAAATAGCAGATAATTTTAACATTTTTTTCCTTGTAAAAATCATATAGTTCATTAAATTTGCCACCTTCCCTAAAATAGCCACAAGATATTCACACAAAAAATTTACACTGTAAACATTTTGATAAAAACAAAAGTCGATCTGCTTAGCTAAGAAAACCGTATTACCAACATATCTAGATAAGCACTAAACCATATGGATAAAAGTAAATCAGTTCCAACTTCTCGTTTTTCTCGACTCAGTAAATTTGGCTTACTCGCCTCAAAAGTGGCCGGCAATGTCTTAATAGACAGCGCAAAGTCTGTCGCCAAAGGTGAAAAGCTAAACAAACAATCCTTGATCCTCTCACCCAAAAATATTGAGAACCTGGCTGAACAGCTCGCTCAACTTAGAGGTGCGGCCATGAAGTTGGGGCAACTTTTATCTATGGACTCAGGTGAAGTATTGCCTCCCGAGTTAAGTAAATTATTGGCAAGGCTGAGATCAGAAGGTCATGCCATGCCCCACAAGCAATTAGTTGGTGTGCTTAAATCGCATTGGGGGGATAACTGGCTCGACAAGTTTTCACACATCGAATTAAAACCCTTTGCCGCTGCTTCCATTGGTCAAGTCCACAAAGCCACACTTGAAAATGGCGAAAAGTTAGCGGTAAAGATTCAGTACCCCGGGATCGCAAAAAGTATAGAAAGCGATGTCGATAATCTTGCAAGCCTTCTAAAAATGAGTGGCTTGTTGCCCAAGCATATCGACATAGCGCCGCTCATTTTTGAGGCAAAGCAACAGCTTTTAGACGAATCTGATTATCAACTTGAAGCCCGTCATTTAAAGCGATATCAAGAGAATCTTGTAAGCTTTAAACAATTTAAAATACCCAAAGTGATTAACGATTTAACCACTGAGCATATACTGAGTATGGAGTTTGTTGAAGGTATCGATTTAGAAGCTTGTGTATCTTTGTCGCAAACCCAACGTGACGCCCTTGCAAGCGACTTAATCTATTTATTCTTCTTTGAGCTTTTAAAATTTAATACTGTGCAAACCGACCCAAATTTTGGCAATTATCTTTATCAGCCCGATACAGGAAAAATAGTATTACTGGACTTTGGCGCAACCCGCGAGCTCACACAGTCTGTGTGTAATGGTTATTTTGCCCTATTTTCTGGTGCCATGTCTGAAAATAGAAATTTAGTGGCATCAGCTGCTGAGCAAATTGGTTACTTCAACTCTGAAATAGACTTGGATTACAAACATAAAGTCGTGGATATTTTTATGCTTGCTTGCGAACCGCTTAGACAAGATAAATCCTATGACTTTGCTACGAGCCCTCTTGCCACACAAATTCGCGACAAAGGACTTGAGATGAGTACTGATAAATCCAAGTGGCACTCTCCGCCTATCGATGCACTGTTTATACATCGTAAGCTTGCTGGGCTTTACCTGATTGCCGCTAAACTCAATGCCAAGGTCAATGTACAACAGTTGTATAAATCTTTCTTAGTGCAGGCAAAACTGGCTCAAAAATAATACAGCGTGTAGCATGGGGTAATCGCCTAAATAAAAAGGATTACCCCGTGAATTTAAATCAGGTCACATTGCCAGTTAAAAATATGCCAATCGCCGTAGAGTTTTACCAAACACTTGGCTTTAAACTCATAGTCGATACACCGCACTACGCAAGACTCATGTGCCCAGATGGAGAAGCGACATTTTCTCTTTCTCTGAACGAAAACGATTTTAATAGCGGCACCACCATTTATTTTGAACATGAACAACTAGATGAATGGGTTGCTAATCTGCAAGACAAAGGCATCGAGTTTACGCAGCTCCCAACAGATGAGCGTTTTTTATGGCGTGAAGCTGTGCTGTATGATCCGTCCAACAATAAAATAAAGCTCTATTGGGCTGGCGAGAATAGGTTAAATCCACCTTGGCGTGTTAACCCAGATTAGGGCTAACACGCTATATCTCTCAGAGATTCAATATACTTCTAATTCAGCTACCATTTCAAAATATTCTCTACCACTTTCAGTTTGTCGTTATACACTTTTAAACCCAAACTATGTAACACAGCAACGGCGCTAAAAGACGGAATATTAACCATTCGCTTGTGCTGACTAAACATCAAGCTGAATAAAAGCCCATATACTTTTGCAGTGTTAAATTGTTTTGGACGTTTGATCTGCCATTGATCTATACCTTCTTTTGGTAAAGTACAAGGAATATGATCAGGATAAGCCTGCCAAGGAGCACTTAGCGCTTCAGGAAACGCATACTGTAAGAAGTCATGATAAAAACGGTGCTTTCTCACCCGAGAAATAGGCTGAGATAACACATGACGCAACACTTTCCAAGAATAGAATGGCAAACAGAAATCCATTTGGTAATCGTCAACTTTATCAAATGGGATCGCCAGATGGTGGTGCTGATCATTCAACAATAAAAATAAATAGTAAGCTTTATCTAAAGGCACATCACCGAATTGCTTTAATGAGCGAATAATATTGGCTTTTAAGGTTTGCTGCATGCCTTCAGCGCCACGAATAATCGACTTAGGAATATACGCAAATTGCTGTGATAAATACGCATCAGCAAGATGTTCAACATCTTGAGTTAATGCCGCTTGATACACTTTTTCAGAGTAGTAAATCACACCCAAGCCAACACTCCCACCATTGCCTGACCAAGAAAGTCCCGGGCGAGTGACACGGTAGTAGTCTGGGTGAGCACCATTACGCCAATGCTTACCGAGCCTGTCTTCAACCGTTTTTGCTTGGGTGTCTTTTACTTTGATCACATCAAGGTTGATGTTCTGACTATCAGCGAAAGCTTGTGCACAGTATAGATCTTGGGTTTTACCCTGAGAGAAGTTTAGCGCTGACATATCTAAATTACGGCGCTTCAATAAACAAGCTATCAGTCTTGAATCTAAACCGCCTGAAAGCGTAGTGAGAACATGTTTGTCATTGCCAAGGTATTTATCAACGTTATTATCTAGGTCTTGTTTTAGCCCTTCTAATGCACCTTCATAATATTCACCGGCTTTAGCCAATTCACACCAGTCAAAGTATTGGGTTTTGCGCACACCTAAACTCGACGCTTGCACGCGATGACCCGGTTGAATACATGAAATCTCTTGATAATGAGTATGGTCGAACAGGTAATAACCTAATGTCGCATACTCCATCATGCCTTCTTCATTACAAGTAAGTGGTACGCCTAGCTCTTTTAACAAGCTGAACTGGGTACTAAAGATAAACGCCCCCTCATAATACATAGTGTAGAATGGACGAATGCCAAGGGCATCTGTTGCAATATCTAAGCAGTTTGACTGTTTGTTGTAGCGGGCCATGCAAAATACCCCTTCACATGACTTCAACATATTATCGGTGTAGTTTTTATTTAGGGTATCTAAGTCTCTAACTCTATCTGAAGACAGCAACGGATGACCAACAAGCGTTGCAATTTGCGAATCTGTTTGCAAAAAAGCACTTGGGCCGAAGGTTTGATAGTCGAGTGACGCCATATACAAGGCGCGCTCTCGTACTGAATTAAACTGACCATCGACACGATTTTTTTCTTCCGAATTGAACTTTTCAATAATAAAATCATGCTGTTGCGTCAGCCCCGATGCACAATAAATTCCGAATAATTTAGCCATGAGGGTCACCTTGTTATCTATTAAGTTTATCTTTAAGTTATTAGATAAAACTCAAGCTTCGTACCAAGCTGACAAAAATTTAAAAAACACCTTTACCTAAAGTTAAGTTGAGCTTTTAAGCTGTGTGCCATTCAAACTAAAAGGAAGCATACAATGGCAAATACTCTCATACTTTTCTCTAGTGCTAATCAAGCAGGCAACACCTATCAACTGACTCAAGCTGTACGATCGCAAATAAATGAAAACCATACACGCTACTTTAATTTAGACGCTCATAATTATGCCGATTACAACTATCACAACTTTTATAGTCGAGATGACTTTTACGACATTGCTGAGGCACTCTCTTGGGCTGATAACATCGTTTTTGCCTCTCCAGTTTACTGGCACGGCGTCACTTCGAATATGAAGCGTTTAATTGACCGCATCACAGAGCTAACAGAAAACCCTGAAATTAAACACATAGGTAAAGGGCTCAAGAATAAGAAAGGGTTTGTACTAACAACCTCTGCTAGTAAAGAAGTCTGCCCTGTTTTTGCTGGTTTCTTTGAGAAAGTATTCAGCTATTTCGATATTCACATGACTGGGCTTTTACATTTAGATTGCAGTAAAACACTTACCCTACCAAAGCAGCAGATCATAAATTTTGCTCAGCTGTTAAAGTAGCTTGTACCTATTTAATTTAAAAAGGAATACGGATGCACCAGCGTTTTGTCTCTTTACCGCTCTCTTTATCTGCAACATTGTTAATTTCAATGACCGCCTTTGCCAAAACAAATACTTTTGAGTTATCCAGTAACGATATCAAAGCGGGAGAAGTGCTTAGCTCAAAACATGTTTATAAAGGCTTTGGCTGTGATGGTGGTAATCTCTCACCTCACCTTGCTTGGTCTGGTGCACCCAAAGATACCAAAGCTTATGCTGTATTTGCATATGATCCAGATGCCCCAACAGGAAGTGGCTGGTGGCACTGGCAACTCGTAAACCTACCAGCTAATACTACTGAGTTAAAAACTGGTGTGGGAATATTAGATAATACGCTGTTGCCTCAAGGCGCGATACAGATCAATAACGATTTTGGCAGTAATGATTTTGGCGGTGCTTGCCCGCCAAAAGGACATGGCCCGCACCGCTATCAATTCACAGTTTTCGCGTTAGCTAAGCCGCTTAATGTGTCTGGAGATACCAAAAGTGCCGTTGTCGGCTATATGGTAAATGCGAATATGCTTGCCAAAGCGAGTATTGAAGTAACCTATCAACGAGATTAGGGCGTGTTGACCTTTGCTGTGTGTTTTTGCAGCAGTGAGTTGGGTATTTAGGCCAGGCAGAGGCTGCGTGGCATAGTTATTCTATGTAAGTCAGCCGATAACGCCGAATAAATGGCCAACTCGCGCTGCTCTGAGAGTTCAACCAAAGGCTTCCACTACTTTGTCATTCGCCACTCACATAAACTATTAAGCTTCGTAGCTCATTTCGTGTATTGAAAGCCTTTGATTTGAACAAAATTCATACCTCAAAGATAAACACGCCCTAATTAAAGCCCATCACTTTAATTTAAATAACGACTCTAAAGGCATATCAAAAAACTTAGCTATTTTTAAAGCAATCACCACTGACGGTGTAAAACGACCAGTCTCAATAGTACTAATTGTTTTACGAGAGACTCCCACAGCATCAGCCAACTGCTGCTGTGAGAGTTTATTTAGCACCCTTACTGAATGAATATCATTCTCTAATTGTTCATTCATCTGATTTGTTTAGCCCATATAAAACAGGTAACGCATAGCATACAAACATCACCCCAACCACTAACGTCGCAAGTGCCTTAGCAGAAATGCTATCAGCAGGAAAACTCTCTGAAATTAAAGAGGATATGTTTGAAAATAGAAAAGGTGAAAGAGTAAAAATCACACTATGGAAAGACCATTTAAACCCTAATAGATTCAGATGGTTTAAGTATTCATCTTCAAAACTGGCCGTCCAAAAATTACGCTTCTTGATGCTAGACATCGTTGTAACCACTTTGCACATTAAATAGATGAAATACACTGACAAACCAAATTTTGCTATACCATAAACAAATGTTAAAGCCTTAGATGATTGAAAATCTAAAAATGGCTCTAAGCTCGCTGAGCAAAAAAGTAGACCCATCACAAGCGCTAAGTAAGCGTGCCAAGTAATATATTGAAGTTCTCTTTCTGAGTTAGAAACTGCAACCTTTTCCATATTCAACTCCTTGTTGATATTTATAAAACACTCAAAATGTAACCCTAAGGTACACGTTGATACCTTAAGGTGTCAAGAGTAAAGTATTAATCTACATCTTTTGCTGGCAACCGGGCACCAATAAACATGTCATTTCAATAAAAGATGACTTACTCATATACAAGATGCAGTTTTGCCATAAGTTTGAAAAATAAATTATTTACCATAACTTTTTTATAGTAATTTTTTAAAACTGATTAATACTTACAAGATAAGTAAGTTTGGATGTAAAAAGATGTTATTAAACCAACTTTCCGTAAAAGCAAGACTAATTTTACTTGTTGCACTTCCTTGTATAGCCTTCCTCCTACTTGCTGCGGTAACGCTGGTGCTTACTGGTAACTTAGTTGCTGGCATTCAAAGTATAAATAACGATAGAGTGGTTCCGCTCAAACAAATTAAAGTTGTTTCTGATAACTATGCAGTAAGTATCGTTGATAACTTGCATAAATATAATGCAGGTTTAATGTCTAAAGCTGAACTACTTAATTCTATAAACGATGCAGAAAACTTAGCCTCTTCGCAATGGACAGCATATCTTAAAACAGAGCTTACACCTGAAGAGTCGAGGCTTATAAGAAATAGTGAAGCTTTATTTGATAATGTAAAAACGAAAGTAGAAGAGTATAAGTCTATACTTAGATCTGACAGAGCTTTAACAGAATCCCCCTCACAATTTGTTAAAGTACTTTACGCCACATTTGACCCTTTTAGTTCAAGCTTAAATGCGCTAATTGATCTTCAACTTAATACCTCGCAACAATTTGCAGACCAAGCTGCTGCAGACTATCAAAAAGAAAAAATGATATTAGTTACGGCCTGTATCATTCTTTTCGCAATCGTTATTTTCTTAGCGATTGCCATAAATCGCTCGATTACAATGCCACTCAATAACATAAATCAAATTATGGCAAACATTGCTAACAACACAGATTTAACCCTACGTGTAGATGAAAATGGTGATGATGAATTTGCTCAAACTGCATCGAGTGTAAACACTATGCTTGCTCACTTTAATGCGTTAATTACTGATTTGCTGAATCTTGTGATTAATTTGCGTTCACAAACTGAGGGTCTATCTGACAATAGCATGTCGATTGCCAACAGTACTGAGCAACAAGAGCAGCAGACAACCATGTTAGCAACGGCCATTACTCAAATGAGTTCAGCGATTAAGGGCGTTGCAGATACCGCAGTAACCACATCACACAAAGCGAATGAATCAGACTCCCTTGCTCAAGCAGGATTACAAAGTGTTCAGGATAATATCCAAGCCATTAATCAATTGCATGAATTGCTCAACCAAACTAAAAGCGATATCGACTTATTAAGTGGTAAAACTAACGAAATTAATAGCGTCGTGCAGATCATTCAAAGTGTTGCCGAGCAAACAAATTTACTTGCGCTCAACGCCGCAATTGAAGCTGCTCGAGCGGGAGAGTCAGGCCGTGGCTTTGCCGTTGTGGCAGATGAGGTGAGACAGTTAGCCCACAATACGCAAAAAGCGACTGAGCAAATCAGTGAAATGATTGTATCACTGCAAGATGCGTCAAAGCGTACAGTAGAGAGTATGGAGCAAGCAGCCGATCAAACAGAAAAGAGCGTCTCTATCGCAGCTGGCTCTGCTGATTCAATACAAAGAATAACTTCAGCAATTTCTGAAATTGCAGATCTAAACATTGTTATATCGACTTCTACCGAGGAGCAAACGACCGTTGCGAATGAAGTCGCCGAAAACATTAATCAAATTACAACCAGTATCAAGAGCGTAGCGAATAGTGCCTCTGAAAATGCGCAAACCAGTCAAAACCTAAAAGACATATCCAATGAATTAGAAAAAGACATCAGTAAGTTTAAGGTTTAGACACTGGTCTTTTTTAACTAGTTGGCTTGTAAGCGGCTATTTTCATTGCTGTTCATTCAGCATTGAAAATAGTCGGTTAGTCTCCAATTAATAGCCAATATCTGGCAATCATTTAAAATAGCTCATTATCAGAATCTTATTGGGTAAATAACGTGATTAAAGCCATTCTTGTTTTTGTTTCAGTTATCGTATTTGTGGTGGGTGCGATTGTTTTAAGTAATAATTTTAGCAACTTACAACATGGCGAAGCCTCTTTTGTATATGAAACTTCAAGTGTAGATAAGTCTATTGCAGAGCAAGTTCACCAATATTTGATTGATCAAAAAGTCTATGACGGCTTACAAGGTGAAGTTTTGCTTTTGAAGAAAAACAAAGCAGGGGTATGGGTTGCTAAGTTTCCCGTTTATCAGGGCGGTGATGTTGCACCTGAAGTTTTAAAAGACCTACAAAGTCTAAGTTTAGGCATCAAGCAATCAGTTTTAAATAATGAACCGCTAGAAATACACATCACCAACAGTGGTTATCAATCAGTGCAATTTTTTAAGATCTAGCGCTTTATATTTAGCCCCTCAAGAGTATTTAAGTACTGTTACTTAAAGACCTAGACCAACTCGAATCCCAATGATTTCAAAGGGGCTCGAGTTGTTACTTCACAGAAATAAACTTAAGCTTTTCTTCTAACTTCTCAATCAGTGAAACGTCATTTTGTGCATCATCATTTAAACCAGCAAGTAAGGTCATAAAATATACGTCCATTAATATATCGACATACGCCAATTTTTGCTCATCTCCAAACGCCAATTGATGTTTAAAAGCATTCAACTGTGGGTCAAGTGACTGACTTTGCCATAAAATTTCTTTGAATAAGACTTTACTAAACTCTCGTTGAGACAAGTAAAACGGATACAGTGCTGAGGCAAAATGCAGCAGCCTATCAACGGGTGTTGTTGAAGTGTCTGACTTAGCTGTTTCAGTTAATAAGTTATTTAATTGGGTTTCTAGACCTGATTTGAGTAAATCTAGTTTATTTGGAAAGTGACTAAAAACGGTACCCGTCGCAACGCCTGCCGCTGAAGAAATATCTCTAGTACTGGTTTTCTCATAGCCATTTTCAGTGAAAAGCTGCCATGCAGCCGATAAGATCCGCGATCTTGTTTGCTCTCGTTTTGACACCCTACCTCCTAAAATCACGCGACATTAAAACAAGTTTAAAAAAAAATGCCAAGTTCTTATTGAAAATTGAGCGCGCTCAATATTATGATGAGCGCGCTCAATTTTACCTTGGAGATTACAATGGACTTATTTTTTCGCATTATTGGTGCCTGTATTTTTTTACCATTTATTGGCTTTTATAGTTATGTACTAGGACCAATCCTGAAGCTTATTTTGTTACCTGGGGGGCTGTTGTTACTGCTACTGATTTTAGGTAAAGAGGATGGGGTCGAGCCTTTGATTGAAGCTTTAAAAACTAAAACGAAGGCAACAGAGAGTGTTGAAGTGTCATAACATTGAGACGCTAACATTTAACCTATGTCTTAATTATTTTTTGTTATCAAAGGAACCGAAAGAAAATGAAAATCACCTCATCAGGGTCATTTATGCTAGTAAGCGTCGCAGCACTTGCCCTTTTCACAGCCTTGTCTCATATGTCTTGTATTGTATTAGGCCCAGAGTGTTATCGTGCACAAATGGCGCCTGAAGCTCTCATTGAACTCTATAAATCTGCACCTTGGCGTGCAGCCTTAGAAACAACTTTGGTATCACTGCTGTTTGTTGCAACCGCCGTTTTTTGTTTGTCTGGCGCAGGGGTGATCAGAAAAGTGCCAATGTTAAAACCAGCCATCATTACGATCTCAGTGATTTGCACGCTGAGAGGGTTCGCCACTTTGCCTTTGAGCGTGCTCTTTCCTGAACAAGTGACAGCATTTTCTATTATTGCTGGTTTTCTATGGTTTTTAGCGGGCACATTTTGTATCACTGGCTATCGCTTAGTAAACCAAGAAAGTACAGAAAGAGAAAGTTAGGTAAGGCATATTAATACGCTCTAAATATTTACTTTGTACAAAAAAAACACTAACTTGTACCTAAAAAGTAAAGGGAATTATCATGAAAAGAACTGTATTAAGCCTAATTTTTAGCTCTATGTTATTTGGCTGTGGTGGGAGTGAAACACAAAACGCTCAAGAGAACGATGTACAAGAACCAGACAAACTCAAAGCGGTATCACCTTTTCCAAGCTCGCCACAGGCAAAGCCCACAATAGATTTTAACCAGCAATTAATGTCTGACATAGAAGACTTTGTTAAGGTCGCCTATTCCGTGAAATATTTTTACCCCTCAACCGAGAGTCAAGATTCAAATTGGCCCTTGTTTATCGCGGAAAGTTTAGTCGATTTAAGTCAAACTGAACCAGCGCAAAGAACTGAACTGGGCATCGAACGGCTTCGCCAAATCGCACCTTATATCGCTTTTAATAGAGCACAATTACCTGAAATTAATGATCAGACCACCGTTTATACTTGGAAACAAAATGCGCCAATAAATCAAAGTGTCTTCACTCGAACGTTATTAACTGATGATTTCTCCTCTTTAAAAAATGATGAATACACTGCGAGCGAACGGTTTGCAGAACTCAACTATGGGGCACAAACATTGTACTTACCTTTGTACTTACCTACGGATAAGCAAATACAAGGTTATACCTATCAAGAGCCAGGTAAATGGCAAATAGACGACAACTTTGAACAACCTGAAATATGTATGACCACAGTCTCTGAAATGTGGGCAAGCATTGCACATTTTTGGCCTTACTTTCAGCAAATTGACGTTGACTGGGCACAAAGTTTAACGCTCCTTTTAACTGCATGCACTGACGATGATGTACCAAGAAAGCAAAACAGCCTCTTTGCTGAGTTTTCAAAGTTAAACGATAACCATATTTCTATTGTATTCCCAACACCTGAAGAATATAGATTCAAAAGTTATATCCCTTTTACCTACGAACTAGTAGAAGGAAAAGCCATTGTTACTCAGTTAGATTCAGCTCACCCAACCGGTATAGAAATAGGTGATGAGGTGATTTCAGTCGATGGCATAGAAATAAACAATTACTTAGACAATAAATCGATTTATTCCTTAAAGAATACATTGCACAGAAAAAACCTCAGTGCGAGGTTTGATGTTTATGCCAAGCACTTTAACCCTGTGAAATATGAAATTCGTAAACCGAATAATAATATACATAGCATTGAAGTGTTCCCCAAAGACTTTAACAAGCGCGAGCCATTTGTTGGGATGCCCTATGTGCCTAAAAGTGACCATATTTTTGAATATGTTGACGACAACATTTTAAAAATCAATGTCTATAACGTTCAAGAAGCTGATATTACTGAATTACGTAATGAACTGAGTGAAGCCAAAGCAGTAATATTAGATATGAGAAGATACCCTACTAGCTGGCGGGGTTGGCAGGGCGTGTTAGCACTATTAATAAAAAACGATGCGACTAATGACACCATCGCTTATCACTGGCAAGGTAGTCCAAATCAACGAGACGCTAAAAAGCAGGTGATCACGCAACGGATTTACCGTTCAGAAAATGCCTTTAATATACCTACTGTTGCGCTTTCATCGAGGCATAGTATCAGCCAAAACGAACACAGTTTTATCTTTGTTCAAAATGGTGGTTTGCCCATTTTAGGTGAAACAACTTCAGGAATTAATGGCAATATTTTAAGAATGAATATCTTTGAGGGAGCCGAGCAAGACAGCGGTACTTACTTTGTGTACACCAATATGGAAGCAAATCGCCATGATGGTACGCCTTTAATCAACAAAGGAATTGAACCAGATATTAACGTCCCAAGAAGCATTGACAGTGTATTAAATCAGGTTGATAACCAAGTGAATGCTGCCATTGATTATTTACAGCAGCAACTTGCAAACTAAAAGCATTGTTCATTTTGAGGCTTAATTGACGCTCAGTTAAGCCTCGTTAAGCTATAATAGTTACAGCAAGATTTTTGACTCATGTCGACCTGTTTTACTCGTTTAAAATGCTGAACTACATTAAAAGTGCTGGTCTGCACGTTCCTGTTTAATAAACGCTTAAAACAAGCCTCCTACCGAAACTAACTTGCAGCGAAATTGCACCTTACATACCATCAAATGAGATATTCAGTTTTAGTAGAAGCCTCCGCCATGTTAAAAAAACTAGCTTTAATGCTCGCTCTATCAGGAGTGAGTGCTCAATTAGCAGCAACAGAAGTCGCTCAAGGGCGCGAAGTAAACGCCTTACCCAATGTATTGTCTTTCAAAGAGCGTGTCGCACCTATCAATGACATGGTGACAGACAGACTCGACAATTTACTACCAAAACTGATGCAAGAAGCCGATCTTGATATGTGGCTGGTGATCAATCGCGAATACGGTGAAGACAAATTATTTTATACCTTGGTTCCACAACCCACTTTTGCTGCCCGACGCACCACACTGCTCGTTTTTTCAAAACAACCAGATGGCAGTGTCGAGCGGTTCAGTGTCAGCCGCTATCCAATCGGCGATTTATATCCAACTGTCTGGGAAGGCGGTAGCAAAGCTCAACAGTGGCAACGTTTAGCTGAAGTCATTACTGAGCGAGATCCGAAACGTATCGGTATTAACATTAGTGAAGATTGGGCGCTCGCTGACGGCTTAAGCGTTGGTTTACATAATAAACTACTTGATAATTTACCTAAAAAGTACCAAAAGCGTTTAGTCAGTGCAGAGGACTTAGTGATCCGTTGGCTTGAGACCCGCAGCGAAAAAGAACTACAAGTTTACCCTACTGCTGTAACTCTGGCTCGTGGCGTTATTGCTGAAGCTTTTTCTAATAAAGTCATTACGCCTGGGGTGACGACCACCGATGATGTTGCTTGGTATTTACGAGAACGCTTTGAAGCGTTGCAGCTCAGACCGTGGTTCCAACCTTATGTGAATATTCAACGCCAAGGCGATAAAGTTGACAAAGACGCCCCGTTTTTAGGCGAATATAACCGCGTAATCTTACCGGGTGATATCATTCACACCGATGTGGGTATTTGCTATTTGAATCAGTGTACCGACACACAAGAGATGGGCTACGTCTTAAAACTCAACGAAACCGATGTGCCAGAAGGCTTAAAATCTGCAATGAAGTTGGGCAATCATTGGCAGGACATCCTTACTCGTAATTTCAAAACAGGTTTAACGGGTAATCAGATCTTAACCAACACCATTAAGCAAAGTGAAGCTGAGAATATCATCAGCAGCACTTACACTCACCCTCTGGGTTTTGTTGGCCACGCACCTGGCCCAACCATTGGCATGTGGGATAACCAAAGTCCGACCCCTGTTCAAGGTGATTGGAAATTATATCCAAATACGGTGTATGCCATTGAAGGTAATGTGAAAATGCAGCTACCTGAATGGAATAATCAATGGATCCAAATCAAGCTAGAACAAGATGCTGTATTTGATGGTAAGACAGTCTGGTACTTGGCTGGTCGCCAAACTAAGTGGCATTTGGTTAGGTAGGTTTAAATTCGAACTCACTGACTTTGAGTCCATTTTAGTAAATAGGGGGCATCCTGCCCCCTGGTTGTGTTAGCTAATTTTTTGCATATGTTTATCAGAATAAATATCGAACTTTAAACGTTACACTGTCTTCAATAGGATTTGTCCAAAGCGTGCTGGTTCGATTGCCGTAACTATTTTGTCCAATTGAATTGCGGTCATAACTGGCGCTATCGACGCTGCCTCTGCGGTAAACAAAAAACACATCTGAGAAGGGTCCCATTCGATATCGCAATTTAAACTGGGCAGTTAAGCGGTTATCTTCAAAGCTGGTGTCAAGATCTTGCTTGAGCAGCTCGCCTTGCTCTTGTACTGCAAAAGCTTGCTGAGTTTTAGCGTCTAAAAAGGCGACTTGTATTGAACTAGACCACTCTAGTTTATCGGTGATCAAGCCATTTACGATGATATTTGAAGCGAAATAGTCTCTGTCGTATTCACTAATTACATTTTGCTGATTGGCCACCAGCCAACCTTCACCTGTTCTTAAATAGTTATTCCACTTTAAGCTCCAATTCGCATGGGGCATCCAAGTTAAGTCAACCGCATATTGGGTTGATGTTGAGTCGAAGCCTTCTTTGTCATACTCAAAGCTAGCTGCCCAACTAAAGTCTCCTACATATGGGCTTTGGTAAAATAGCCTGACACCTTGTGACGAGGGCTGGGTAAATGCGGTAGAGTTAAAGCCCAGATTATCTTGCTCGCCTTGGGTTAAGTAATCAAAAGTTAAATTAAACTGCGCCCCTGTGGTTAGCATAAATTGGCTAGAGTACGTTTGCCAAGCGGGTAAACTTTGTGACGCGCCATTACTTTCATGGCTGAGCTTTACTACATGCTTAACACGTGTAACCCAATCATTCGAGTAATTGACCGAATGTTCAAACTCAGACTGAGCATATTGCCAATCGTTCCTAACTAAATACCCCATATCTCGGCTGTCGAACTGGTCGTTTAGTTTTAAATAACGATTTGTGACTTTAGTATTTGGCGAAAACTGATAGCCCAAGTTTAAGCTCAGGCCATTACCTGTTTGAGTGGTATTTATTTCAGCGTCTGTATCTATTTGGCTAAGCAGTAACGCCCCTTGTAATGACCAAGTTGCACTTTGATACTGGCTATCCCAAGCCAATGTGCTCGCGCTTCTATCTAGGTATGGGCGTTTAACATGGGTGGTTAGCAAGCCGGTTTGCCAATTATTTTGTCGATATTTCGCCCTTGCCGCATAGAATGATTTGCCTGCATCAGTGTCTAAATTCGACTCTTCAACAGCAAATGCACCTAGTTGTAATTGCTCTCCTTGATGAACAAATCTTACGGCGGCATCAATTGGCGTAATATGCTCACTACCATCATCACTGCCCGCACCAATTCGGCGAGTATGTATCAGCTTGGTATTTTGCTCTGCTTGAACATTAAAAACGCTGATATCTTGAGTGAAAAACGGGCGTTTATCGGTTCTCAGTGTTTCAACTGCACTGTAATTAATATTTACATCATCACTGTCAACTTGACCGAAATCAGGGTTAACCGACACACTCAGCTTCTGATGGTGTGCGGGTTTATAAATTAAATCAAAGCCCACATCGGTTTGTCCTTTATCACCTTGTCGGTCTGATAAATCATTCTGTTGGGTGATATAAGGAATAAAAGCCAGTTGCTGCTGGTTTGGGATCTCAGCAGATACCTTCGGCATTGCTAAGTAAAAGTTACTATTGCTAATCGTTTGCTTTTGACTGGCGTAAATAAAATTATTAGCAATATCATAAAGTTGAACCGAAACACCAACCTCTGACAGACCATTTTCATCTGCTGAATGATGAAACGATACCGTATGCCAAGGAATAAACACCTCGGTTGACCAGTAATCCTCATGCTCAAAGTACTGGCTTTGCCAGTCTCCGTCCCAATCGTAGTCAGTTGTTAGTTGCGGCGTGAGTACCGCATCTTGCGTACCGCCACCAAGGGTTGTTGCAAATAAATAACCACTACTACCATCACCGCCAAAGTCGAGATAAATACGATTGAACTCGCCTTGCATAAAGTTATCTTTGATATTGAATTGTTTTTTTCGGGTGCTGGCACTTTGATAGTTAATAATGCCAACATAAATGCCTTTTTCATCGCTGTAGACTTTGGCATTAACTTGTTTTTTAGTTTTTTCGAGTGTGGCAGGCACAACTTTATAAAAAGTATTAAATGCTTTTGCTTGCTGCCATTGCGGCTCATCTAATTTACCGTCAAGTACGATTGTCTGAGCCAGAACCGCTGGCGCGATTGTTATTGTGGTCAAGACTATCGCCTTTGCTACCTGTGAAATTTTCATAACGACTTCCAACTGAATTTCGATGCACTCATTGCAACAAAACTCGTGCTAGAAAAACCTGAAAGTTTTCTGAATAACACTCATGAAAGCCTTATAAACGTTGACTTTTATCTTATAAAAGATAACGTTCGCCTATGAGACTAATTTAACAACTGCGGTAAGCGTTTTATGCCATCTTCGTCACAGGGACATCAGTTTGACACTTGGGTGTTTTATCCAGAAACAGATGAACTTGTGTGTAGTGAAACCCAACACACACAAAAGCTAGAGCCGCAAGTCGCTCGACTACTCGAACTATTTATAAAACAACAAGGCACAACCTTATCGCAAGGGCTTTTAAACGACGAACTCTGGCCTGACACCATCGTTGAAGCGAATAGCCTTTATCAGTTATTGGCAAAGCTACGTAAGGTATTAAAAGATACACCCAGAACACCTAAGTATATAAAAACAATACCTAAAAAAGGCTATGTGTTCATTGCAGAAGTGAGATTGCTAGCTATTAAAACTTTGCCAGGGCTCAAAGACATTGAGTTGGCAAAACCTGCAACCAATTCAGCTTTTTTGAATTTAGCCATACTTACAAAAAAGCCTCTTTACTTAACCTTTTTCACCTTGTTTTTTATTGTTTGCTTTAGCGCAATTGCTTTTTTTAATCATAAACCTCAAGCACTTACCCCACCAGAGTACAAGGTAGAAGACATCAGCTACGAGCTGGGGTTAGAATTTGATATTGCTGCACATTTCGAACAAGATTTAATTGCTTATGTCAGCCAATTTAATCAGCTTGTTATTGCGAATAAATTAGGCAATCAGCTCTATGAGCATAGTTTTAGCACTCGGATCGCGCACCCAAGTTGGCATCCCAAAAAAGACCTAGTGGCATTTTGGCAGTACCTTGAAGATAAATGTGTTTTAAAAATTATTAGCCTTAATGGCAAACAGTTACATGAAACTGAAGCGATTTCATGTGACCGTATTGAAGCCCCAATTTGGCAATCAGATGACGAATTAACTCTGGTCGTGCATCGTTGGGATGACAGTGAAGGCTTTTTGTATCGTCTAAGCACCCGTCAATTTGTGAAGATACCCGTGCCACTTAGCAAGGGCGAAAAACTAATAAAAGCACTCAAGGCATGGGAAAACCAAACCTTCTATCTCATCAAACAAGTAAACTATCATTCAAAGTTAATTACTTTAGACGGCCACATTCATCTCACTTGGCCTTACCCAATTTGGCTAGCCACTTTTGATGCGAAACAACAGACCGTCATTACTAATGATGAAAGTAAGTATCATAACCTCATCGCGACACACTGGGATCAGCAACAGTATAGTGTGATGCGCTCGACTCAAGGGATCTTCTCTACCCTTTCTATAGATAAGCATGGTGATATCTTTGCGGCCGCTGAGAGTTGGCAGGTTAATATAAGAGATAACGATGATTTACCGATTTTCTCAAGCTCAAGTATTGATTACCTGCCAGTCAGTAACTTACTTGGAGAAACTGCATTTATGTCTCGTCGCACTGGTGTATGTGAGGTTTACTTACATGCGGATGATAAGATCCGTCAGCTCTCATTTCATCAGGGTCATGAATACGTTGGTATTCTAAATTGGTCACCTGATAATAGTTTGTTGTTATCAAACCGCGATAACAATATTGTTTTATATGATAGAAACCGCACAACAAAACAATTTTCATCTAACCTGCCCCTCACCTTAAAAAATGCGGGCTGGATAAACAACGAACAAGTTTGGGGTTCTGATGGTGAAAATATTTACACTTATGATCTCACAGGTCGCGTTATTGGTAAAACACAACTTAAAAACGATTTTGTTGGCTTTCATCATCAAACGCAGCAATGGCTAATATTAAAAGAGCAACAGTTACTGACCACGACAACTATAGATAACTCAAACAATATTGATATATTAACGACGCTGTCTAAGCAACAAGCTCATCATTTTCGAGATGTAAGGTTTCAAAATCAATCAATGTATTGGCTCAGCCAATGGTCAAAACAAGATTACATCTGGCAACTTGATATGCAAAACCCCAGTACACCTGAATTGAAGAAATCGGGGTCTCTCATTTGGCATTATGATATTAAACCTGATGGCAGTTTACTGATCGCTAAAATGGAAAGCATTGAAGGTGACATTAAAAAATTCGCAATAAAAAAGCAATAAAGGCGCGACTCAACTAAACTTAAAAAATGCCTTGAAAAAACTGCATTAACCATGTTTAGACAATTGTTCGTATTTGCATTATTTCTATTTAGTACCCATGCCTTGAGTTGCGAACTAGTGGTGCGCGTTGAAGACTACGCTGCACAATCACATCGAGATGAGAATAAGCAGTGGCAAGGCATTGACATCGAGCTGACTAAAGCATTACTCAATCAAGCTGGCTGCAGTTATCGGTTTGTTCCCGTTCCCTGGGGACGAGCTTTAAAAATGCTAGAAGTGGGCGAACTCGATGTGATGTTGAGTGTCAGTAAAACAACTGAACGTACTAAATTCGCGCACTTTATCGGCCCTCAACGCATTGAAAAAATAAAAATAGTCAGTAAAGCAAATCCTGATATTGTAGTGTCTTCATTTAAAGACATTTTAAAGATACCACTTCCGCTTGGCATTCAAGAAGGTGCTTATTATGGTGAATCATTTAATGCGTTCACTAAAACACTTACGCCTGCCGACAGATACTTTTTCAAAGTACCTAATAATGACACTAAACTTTCTTTGCTGATCAAAAACAGGATCTTCGGTTTTTTAGAAGAGCAATTAAACATCGAGTACGAAATTAGACATGAACTAACCCCAAAAGATGTCTTTGTTCACCCAATCATCGTCAATCAAGCCCCTGTGTATTTCGCTTTTAGTAAAGTATCTGTCACCAAGGAGCAACTGAAAACGATTGAACGTGCGTTCAATCACCTAACTTTTTCTGGCGTGTTTGAGCAAATCTTATTAACCGCACAAAACTGATCCAAAGCGATAAAACTAACCTTTCAAAACGTTCTAAAATTAAAAACAAATCTCTGCTTTTTAATAACAAAAATTTGCATTAAAGACTTTTTATATGATGAAAAAGGACTACCCTTAATGTTAGTGCTAATTTTAAATTATCATTTCAAAAAGGAGTGCTTTGACATGGGGATTTACAACACGTTGGAATATGCCGATTCAAATAATGAAGTCAAAGCGATTTATGACGATATTTTTGAACACTTAGGCAATGAAGGGTTAGTAGATTACTTCAAGGTGCTTGGTAATTACAACCCACATATTTTACAGACTACCTGGGCGCTATTCAAAAACGTACTCCTCACCGGAGAGTTACCTAGAGCACTTAAAGAACTGGTATTTATCGCTATTTCTAACGAACGTGAATGTGCCTACTGCACGTCTATTCATTGTGCTATATGTAGATATCTAAATATCGATGATGAAACCATCAACCAAGTTTTACAAAAATCTTCTGAGTTAAACCCTAAACGAGTAAAGGTATCAATAGACTTTGCCGTTAAGATGGCAACTAATAGCGCTATGGTTACTAAACATGATCATAAAAGTTTGTTGGACAGTGGGTTAACAAAAAACCAAGTATTTGAACTTATGTCTCTCGCCAGTGTCGTGAATTACTCAAACACATTGGCCCAAGGCATGATGCTGGTCGTTGACGAAGAGTTCGCTAACTTACTTAAAGATAACGTAGTAATGTAATTATGAATGGCAGTGTAATTGATTCTTACCAATTATCTTCATTAATAGAGCTTACCAGTAATCTTGCTGACGACAGTATGCATGCCGACTGGTCGTCTCAAAGGATCTTGCTCAACGCAGTAAACAAACTGCTTTGGACATTAAACTTTGATTATTGTCTTATGATTGATAATGAAGAACATATAGACTGTCTTTATGGAGAAGGTGACGGGCATCTAATAGAGACCATAGAGTCACTACAAATCAAAGAACTTAAAAACAACACCATAGTGCTCATCAACCAAGTTCAATACTACCTTATTTATCAAGTGCTCCCGCTCGAAAAAAATAAATCAAACACTTTGGTTTTTCTGCAGCAGGGTCAAGCGTTTAACTCTTCTTCTCTTATTATCATTGAGCTGTTTAGTGCCGCAGTAAAACGTTTACTCATCACAAAAGCTGAGGAACATAAGAGAATAAAGCTAAAAAACGAAGCACAGGTGCTATTACGTTCAAATCAGCTAAAATCGGAGTTCTTGGCTAATATGTCACATGAGCTCAAAACACCGATGAACGGCATTTTGAATCTTGTGCAATTACTGCAAAACACGCAGTTAGAGCCTCATCAACTTGAGATGCTCAACACCATATATGAAAGCACAGAAAATTTGCTCGGGGTTGTTACAGACGTCCTTGAATATAGCAAGCTAGAAACAAACAATATCAAACTCATTTCCAGCCCATTTGTACTATCTAAACTGATTGAAAGCATCACTATTGAAATTAAGCCCGAAGTTAACCGAAAAGGTCTCACATTCACTGAACAGTTAGACGTACAGTTACCAACACAGTTGATTGGTGACGCGTTGAGAATTAAGCAGCTCTTACATAACTTATTGAATAATGGTGTTAAATTTACCAAAAACGGCAGTGTGTCTATTGCTCTGTCAGGTAAAGCGCTAGAAAAGAACGACTATGAATTAACAATTGCAGTTGAAGATACTGGCATTGGCATGACTAAAGATGCACAGACTTGGCTGTTTGAGCCCTTTGTTCAAGGAGATGGGTCAACAACTCGAGAATACGGTGGCACCGGGCTGGGTCTCGCTATTTCTGCTAAATTAGCAAAAGCAATGAATGGTAAAATTCAAGTACATAGCGAGTTGGATAAAGGCACTAAGTTTACTGTCAGCTTACCTTTAAAAAAGGTCGCTCAAAAACAGCTTCCTCAATCGCCTGAAAAGACCTCCCATAACACCTTATCGGCCTCAGAGTTACAGCCTCATACCATCTTAATTGTTGAAGACAACTTAATTAATCAAAAGGTTGCAGGCCTATTACTTGAAAAGCTTGGCTATAAATACGATATTGCAGAAAACGGTCAAGTCGCATTAGGTAAGCTAGAGCAGAAACATTACAGCTTTATTTTTATGGATATACAAATGCCTGTAATGAACGGCCATGATGCAACGAAAGAAATTATAGCGAGATATAAAAACCAACGACCAAACATAGTTGCAATGACAGCAAACACATTTGATGAAGACAAAGAAAAATGTTTTGCCAGTGGTATGGATGACTTCATCGCAAAACCTATTTCAGAGCTGGAAATGGTTAGAGTTTTAAGTAAGTTTCCTGTTAAATAACCCTCTTCTATAGTTTGGTTGACAGTAATTAAATTCGTTCTATCAGTAATTATGTCATTAAACTGCTAGCCTATTACGAATAAAAAAGCGCCCCCATAATTCCATATGCAAGGCGCTTTAAAGCTCAGATTAAATTAAACTATTTAACTTCAGTGATCACAGTATCAATCAGGTGTACTACACCGTTTGAAGTATAAATATCTGTGGTTGTCACATTTGCACCTTCAATTTGCAGACCTGATGTTGGTAATTTCACTGCCCACCATACGTTATTCAATGCATTACCCTTCATGTCTCCTGCCGCTTCATCTTGAATAAATGTGTATAGAGGACGACCTAAATAAGCAACTTGCAATGAGCCATCACCTCTTTCTACTAGCGAAAGGCCCGGAACATTTTTGATGCCATCAGCTGTTGCGGTTACTGGCGGCCAGTTTGTAGCACATGTATCAACACATTGGCTCATCGCATTTTCTAAATCATTATCGAACACATAAAGTGTTTTTCCAGCCATTGTAGAACCTGCACCTGAAACTAAGGTGCCAGTATCTTTGCTATATGTGACCACATCACTGTCTGTATTAGATACGCCAGCAAAATTAACCAAGCTTACAGAAAGTTTGTTACCTTGCAGAGTTTCTACCTCAACCCCATTCGCTGCGAAAGCATTTAAGCTATTCACTGAAGAAGCTAAAACATGCTGTTTAAGCACCGCGCCTAGCGCATCTTTATCTGCAAGCAGAGCATTAAGCGTATCAGATGGGATTTTCTTAAACGCCGCATTTGTAGGTGCAAATACGGTAAAGTTAGCATCAGGAGTACCTAGGGCATCTACTAAATCAGCCACGCCCAACGCAGTAACAAGGGTTGATAAACTGTCTGTGTCTGAAGCTGTTTGCGCCACGTTTTTGGTAGGCTCTCCCATATCTTTTGGCGGCATGATCACTTTATCTAGCACATGAATAACGCCGTTATCAGCCATTACGTTTGCTGCAGATATCGCAGAGTCATTAATAAATAATGTAGAGCCAGTTGTTGATAGCGCAGCGTTAGAGCCATTCCCCATTTTCACTAAGCTTTCTTCGCTATTTGCCACAGATATCGCAGCATCAGACATGACCTTTTGCTCAGCAATAACATGGTAAAGCAGAATGTTTTTAAGTGTTTCAGTATCGCCTTGTAGTGCGGTTAATGTCTCCTGGCCTAATGCCGCAAAAGCTGCATCAGTAGGTGCAAAAACAGTAAATGTTTTTGTTGGATCTGACACTTCGCTGTCTAGCCCAGTAGCGGCAAGTAGAGAAACTAGCGTATCAAAACTGCCGTTTTCAGAAGCTACATCTGCAATTGTGCCGAAGCTCTGTGGCAATGTAATGTCTCCCACAATCACACTGTCGATGACATGGATAGTACCGTTTGTTGTTACTATGTCTTTAGTAACAATTTTGGCGCCGCCAAACATTATCGAATCAGTTTCTGCGTTAATAGAAATACCTAACTCATTTTCTAACACCGTCTTAACCGATTTACCATTTAGAGACATGGCAGTGACTGAGTCTGCATTAATTGGCAGTACATGCTGTTTTAAGATATCTGAAAGTACGTCAGGGTTTGCAAGTAAAGTATTAATTAGTTTGTCACCTATGGCTGCAAATGCCGCATCAGTTGGTGCAAATACTGTAAATGACCCTGAGTCGTCAGATAACACGCTGTCTAAGCCAGTGCGCTCTAAAGCTGCAATTAACGTGTTAAAGTTACCATTAGCCTTAGCAGTTGCAACAATGTTTGCATTTGACTCTGTTGGCGCAGGTGGCATTAACACAGCGTCAATCACGTGTATGACACCGTTATCGGCCATTACATCTGTCGCTGTTACTGTGCTGGTGTTTATTAAAAGGTCATCACCAGAAAGTGACAGTGCTATGTTAGCGCCATTGACTGTTTCAACCGTGTTGCCTGCACTTGATAGAGCGCCTTCGGCTGCTACTTTGCTACCCAAAACATGATAAGTAAGAATACTAGCTAGTTTGTCTGGGTCTTGAGCTAATGCATCTAACGTTTCTTGACCTAGTGCAGCGAAAGCAGCATCAGTTGGTGCAAACACGGTAAACATACTATCAGCGTTGTCTAGCGTGTCGTCTAGGTTTGTTGCTTCAAGTAATGAAACCAATGTTTTGAAATCACCGCTGGCTACGGCTACGTCATAAACGGTGTTTGGCTCTGGTACTGGAGGCTGTATTTCTATTTTATTGTCATCGTCATTACAGCCGGCTAGCAACAATGAAAGACTCAATGCGGCTCCAAGTTTGATTGATTTAACCACCTCTACATTCCTCTTGTGTTTAAAGTTCATACAGAGTTACGGTGGGTAATTTCTAAACGATCAGAAAATTTTAAAAAATTTAACAAAAACAAATAAAGCGCGAAATTTAATGCTTTTAGAGGATGATAAAGGAATTTCAGCACTATTACCTGCAAGTAATGTACTTTTAAAATTCTATAAAGGAATGCTTTAAGAGATTTAGTAAAGCTTGTTATCACCCAATGGTACTTCGAGTTCGTTGTTAATTTTACTCGGTCCACCAACCATTTCATCGTAGGCGCTCGACTGGCGCATAACCTGGCATTCGGCTTTGACGTTTTTTAATTGTTTTTGTAAAGCAACAAAGTTATGACTTTTTAAACGCTGCCCTTTTTCGTCAGTCACCATGTGTTCTTTTCCATCAATGACGACACTAACATTGTATAAAGCTAAATCTAGTGAATGGTAAATAATTTTATCAACATAAAAGTACTTCCCTAATTTACTTAACTTCAAAATCACACCCTCAATTTGCTTGACCTGTATACTAATCAACGAATAACTACGCTCAGATTAACTACAAAGTTCACTATTAATTCTCAAAAGGTACAGAATTGTCTTTTGACGTATTTATATGCGCACTTGTCTATTGTTTTGGTACTTTGTGTCAATGCGTTGTTACTATGTAACGTAGTAATATAATCGATAAAAAAGACTAAACGAAAAGGACAACAACAATGCCATCAGCCAAGTATACGCTTTGTGCATTAGCTGTTTTAACTGCTCAAGCACATGCCTCTAAGAGTGAAGAGTGGTTTTTACACAGCAGCATTTCACCAGACGGTAAGCAAATAGCTTTCTCTTATAAAGGTGACATTTATACCGTACCAGCCAATGGTGGCACTGCTCGCCCCCTGACTTTACATAGTGATTGGGATGGTCACCCTGTTTGGTCTAATGATGGCAGGCATATCGCCTTTGCAAGCGATAGAAATGGCAATTTAGATGTGTACCTTATGCCATCATCGGGCGGTAAAGCTAAACGTCTGACTTACCATTCAGCCAATGATGTGCCTCAAGATTTTGCAAAAAATGACAAAGCTGTACTTTTCACATCAGCACGCCAAGATTCTAAAGACTCTACGATTTATCCTACTGCACGCTTAACTGAAAGCTATACGGTGTCATTAAACGGCGGCACACCTAAGATGCTATCAACTATTCCGGCATCAGAATTAAAGTTTTCTCCTGATGGCAAAAAAGTACTTTATCGTGATGAAAAAGCTTACGAAAACGAGTTTAGAAAGCATGATGTGTCTGCGTTTGCCCGTGATGTTTGGCTACAAGATTTAGTCTCAGGTGAACATACCCAACTGACAACATTTGCAGGGGGCGATCACAACCCTGTTTGGGCTGATAACAATACTTACTATTATACGTCCGAAGAAAAGTCGGGCGCATTTAACGTATGGCGCGCTGATTTAGATGGCGACAACAAAAGGCAAATCACTGATTTTGAGCAATTTCCTGTTCGCAGCTTATCTATCAGTGACAATGGTACATTAGCATTTGCACATCATGGCAGTATTTACACGTCAAAAGGTGGCAAACCTAAGCATGTAGAGATCAATATCGCCAATGACGTGCAAGAAGACGATATGATGCCAACCATGCTAGGTGGCAAAATCACTGAATACTCGGTCTCGCCAGATGGAAAAGAAGTCGCGTTTGTGGCGCGTGGAGAAGTGTTTGTTGCTAGCACAGAGTTCGGTACGACACGCGCAATCACCAATACGCCGCAGCAAGAGCGTTCAGTGTCATTCCATAAAGATGGCAGAACCCTGTTATATGCTGCAGAACGAGGCAACAGCTGGGGGCTACATGAAACGTCGATTGCCGATGAGTCAGAACCTTATTTCTTTGCGGCGACAAAATTAAAAGAAGAAGTAGTTCATCAAGTAGATACGGATAGCTTCCAACCTATTTACTCACCAGATGGTAAAAAAATTGCGTTTTTATCTGCTCGCGATGAAATTCAAGTTATCGATCGTGAATCTAAAAAAGTAAACATTGCACTGGGTAAAGAGCATAACTACTCGTATGCAGATGGCGATATCACCTTTGCATGGGCACCTGATAGTTATTGGATGACAGCGGATTTCGCACCAAGAAGTCGACTGTTTGTAACAAATATCGGCGTTTTCCCATCAGATGGTTCACAGCAACCTCGCGATATCAGCTTGTCGGGTTATAACGATACCTCACCTTCTTGGCATACCGATGGTGAAGCTGTGCTTTGGGCGAGTGCTCGCTACGGCCAACGTGATCACGGCAGTTGGGGCAGAGAATTCGACGTTATGGCCGCTTTCTTAACGCAAGACAGCTATGACCGTTTTAGATTCTCTAAAGAAGAATATGCACTGCATAAAGAGCTTGAGAAAAAAGCCTCAAAAGCAGAAAAGCAAGACGATAAGGGCACTGAAGACAAAGCTGAAAAGCTTGAGATTGAGTGGGATAACATAGAACAGCGCACAGCGCGTCTGACAGTTCATGCATCAGATCTAGGTCAAGCATATTTAACAAAAGACACCAAAGCACTTTACTACTTTGCGCGTTTTGAGAAAGGCTATGATCTATGGCGTCATTCAATTCGCGATAGAAAAACAGAGTTGGTTGCAAAACTAAATGCACGCAGAGCAAGCATGACGTTTAGCGAAGATGAAAAGAACATTGTTATTCTTGCCGATGGCACGCTACGTCAAGGTAAAGTAGGCAACAAAATTGCGCTTAAGCCAATTTCGACCAAGCCTGTGATGCAACTTCAAGCCGCTAAAGAGCGTGAATTTATGTTCGATCACAGCTGGCGCATCATTGATGATAAATTCTATCGCGATGATTACCATGGTATCGACTGGGATCAAGTTGGCCAATCTTACCGTGCAAAAGTGGCATCGGTAGGCCATGGCCGTGATTTCGCGAACCTATTTGCTGAAATGACTGGCGAGCTAAATGCATCACATATTGGTTCATCTTATCGCCCTGCACGCAAGCCAACGGATGATGCAACTGGCCGCTTAGGCTTATTTTTCAATGATGTAAATCCATTTATGGTTGAAGAGGTACTGGCTAAAGGTCCATTTGATAAAGCCAGTAGCAAGGTAAAACCAGGGGTAACGCTTAAAGCTGTAAACGGTGTTGAATTAAGCGAGTCACAAAACTTATTCAAATTGTTAAACCACACTGCAGGTCAACGTGTACGTTTCACTTTTGCAGATACTGATGGTACACTTTTTGATGAAGTCATCAAACCAACAAATAGCCGTACTATTAACAACTTACTGTACGATCGTTGGGTACTATCAAGAGAAGCACTGGTAGAAGAATTATCTGGCGGTCAACTTGGCTATGTGCATGTGCGTGGCATGAACGATCCTAGCTTCAGAGCCGTGTACTCTCGTCTTTTAGGTAAACATTTTGATAAGAAAGCCATTGTTGTTGACACTCGCTTTAATGGCGGTGGCTGGTTACACAATGATCTTGCAAAACTACTGAGTGGCGAAGAATACTTCACCATGCATGTTCGTGGCCGTAAGTACCATGGCGATCCCCTTGATCAATGGAACAAACCTTCTGTGCTACTTATTAACGAAGGTAACTACAGTGATGCCCATGCGTTCTCATACACATATGATCAATTAGATTTAGGTGAAATGGTGGGTATGCCTGTACCAGGCACAATGACAGCAGTTTGGTGGGAAATGGGGATTTCAGGCGACTTCCGCGCTGGTGTACCACAAGTGGGCATGAAAAACACCAAAGGTGAATATCTAGAAAACAACCAAACGATGCCAGATCATCTTGTTAAGAACGATCCTGAATCTGTAGAGAAAGGTCGTGATAAACAAATTGAAAAAGCAGTAGAGGTTTTGCTTAAAAAAGTAGACTAACTATAGTTTATATAGGCCTTAGACATCACTGTTTAAGGCCTTTTCTTTAAATTAGCAATCCGTTTAATGCTCATGCTTACTACTCTGCAAACCCACCACTTAAATGAATGAAAGTAGGACCACACTAAATTTATTCATAATTGATTCAGCTTTAGCCCCTTACTAATATATGTTTAGTTAGCCTGAACTCAGGTTAGTTACTTGATTAAATTTTTTTAATTCAAGAATCTGGTGCTTCTTTACTGCAATAATAACAATTGAAGCAAAGGCTAACTTTCAACTACACATCAATTCAGGAAAACACATGCTTAGGACTGCTGTATTCATTGCCACTTTATTTGCCCCTCTTTCGTTCGCGAAACAAAATCCATTTAGCGAAACTCTCGCCTGTCATACCTCTGATTCAAACCCTGGAGTAGCCGTCAGGTTAGAGCAATCAGGAGCAGTGATTTACAGCGGTGTAGCTGGTCTTGCAAATATACAAAACAAACAGCGACTCAAACTTGATGACGTTTTTCAAATTGGCTCAGTATCAAAACAATTTACAGCTGCAGCTATTTTACAGCTTGCTGAACGCGATAAATTAAAATTGTCGAATACACTTGGAGATTTCATTGAAGGCCTGCCAAAAGACTATGCAAAAGTCACCATTGAACGTGTGCTTAGCCATACTTCGGGTTTGCCAAACTATAACAATGATCCGAGGATCAGAAATATATGGCACAAGGAGAAAAGTTTTGATGTCATCATCAAAGAGATCACAAAACAGTCTATGATAGCCGGATCGGGCGAGGTGTTTAACTACTCCAATACAGGGTATGTATTGCTCGGCAAAGTCATAGAAGTTGTATCTGGCTTGCCTTATGCCGACTATTTAAAAGCACATATTTTTAAACCCTTACAAATGAATCACTCATATGTTATTAGGCAAGGTGAAGGTAGCACTGGCACGACAGGCTATACAAGCCACAATGAGTCACCTATCAAAGTAGACAGAAGTTGGATTCATGCCTCAGGTGCAATTACATCGACCCTTGAAGATATGAGTCGTTGGCAGCAAGGGCTCATGAATGGAAAAGTTATCTCTAAACATAGTTATCAAAAAATGATAACTCCAACTGTTTTAAGTAATGGAGAAACTTCGCCTTACGGATTTGGCCTCTATAACTACCCCATTAGCGGAAAAGTGACCGTTAACCACGAAGGCTGGATCCCTGGATTCATGACTTGGTCTATTTACCTGCCTGAAAACGACCTATATGCAGTGGCATTTAGCAATAATGATGCTAAGCACCCTGGTCCATTAGTGCTAGATATGATTGCGAAACAATTAAAATTATCACCCGCGCCAATCACTGATATCAATAAAGACTTCGCTGAAGACTTAGTTGGAAAGTATCAATTTACTGACCAACGCATCATGACTATCTCACAAGAAAATAATCAGTTTTTTGCTCAAAAAAATAACGAACCTAAGCAACGTCTAACCTTAAGAGCAGATAAAGCATTTTCATTTGAATGTACCGAAAACTACTATAAACTGAAGAAAATCAATGAAGCAATAACACTGACGCCCGTTAGCCTTTATCGAGGTGAAGGTCAGCCTTTGCGAAAAATACTTTAAGGACATCCAAATGAAAATTATAAAAATAACATTGCTTGCAGTCTTACTGGCTTATTCATTCACTTCAATCGCAAGCTCAGAGGCGGAAGTTGAGGCTGCAAAACTAATGAAAGTCATGGATATGGACAAGGTCATGAATGACTCTATGTCTAATATGGTAGACATTCAAATTCAGCAACAACCTACCCTGGCTCCTTTCAAATCAGTAATGATGAAGTTTTTCCAAAAACATATGAGCTGGGAAAGTTTAGAATTCGAGTTCATATATATTTATTCACAGGCGTTTACTGCTCAAGAATTAAGGGAATTAACTGCTTTTTACGAAACACCAACAGGTAAAAAAACCATAGAGAAAATGCCGCAGCTTATGGCTCAAGGTGCACAAATTGGCGCTGCACGTGTTCAGGAGAATATGCCAGAGTTGCAAGCTATGATAAAAGAAGAAGCAGAGAGACTAAAGCAACTATCAGAACAACAAAAATAACCAACATACTGAGTGGTCATTAGTGGGGTATCTATAGGATAGGACAGAAAAGATAAGGAAAACAATGAATAAAGAATTATTAGTGCATTACCTAGCAATTGGTTTGACTACAGCCATGCTTGTCTTCGGACTGGACGTCTACAATCAAGAAGTGACTCTTACAGTACAAAATAGTTTAACTTACTGTATATCGGCGCTTGTTGGAGCTGTTCTAGCAGCTTTGTATTTCAGTTTAGTTGGTCATAGGCTCTACAAACATCAATTCTTAGCAACTGTGCTCCCTTGTATATTATTTGCTCTTTTGGCAATTACGCTCGGCTCTGTAATCGCGATACCGCTTCATGACCTTACTATAATCATAACTTCATTATTGGTGATTTCTAGTTCGTTTGAGAAGCGAAAGAATTAATTCAAACAAGCAGAAACCTTGAGAAGGTGGTTTACACCTTCTCAATACTCAACAACACTTCACCCACTTTAAAACCAAACTTAATAATCTCTGTACGGTTAATTAAGCGGTTTTCATCGACCAAATACATCCAATCGTCGAGGGTAACGACCAAAGGGTCGCCTTTATATTGAATTTCTAGGTCGTAACGCCAGTACAAAGCATTACCACGAGCCTGACCATTTGCTTGACCAATTACATCATTGGCAGTGCCCGTATATTCACCTTCTGCGGTTTTTGTTATCAGCCAAGTGCGTGTGTCTTTTTCCCCATCATCGTAGACAAACCACTCATCTAACTTGCCTTTTAGCTGACCACTTTCTTGCTGCCAAGTGCCGATTAACTTAACGGTAAAACTACGCTGAAATGCACCACTTCTGTCGAGCACCACACCATGAGCTTTTAGCTCGCCCTGAAAAAACTCCTCTAATTTAAGCACAGGTGTTTTGTCGGCGTAATCATCAATATGGTTGCTTGAACATCCAACTATAAACATTAATCCTAGGATGAGTGTTAGCACTCTGATCATTTTTTCTCTCCAATAAGTTGTGCACGCAGTTTCGGTTCCGAGGTTTTTTCACTAAGCCAAATTGCTAGAAAAGCTTTACCAAACTGCTGATCTGTCATACTGCCTATTTTGCTCGTCGCATCATAAAAATCTGATGCACCATTGGGGTGCACACGAATAGTAAGTTGACTACCTTCTTTGATATCGGGCCAGATTTGCTCAAGTTGCGTTGCCCAATTTGGAATAGCTTCATTTTCATAGCCAATGTGAACCCATTGATCTAACGTAGCTTCTATCAAGTCTTTTTTGTCTATGTCTCTGAGGTAAGTAATTTTCAGCGCGATTGGGGTGGCATCCGCTTGATAGCTGGGTGTTTGTCCGAACAATTCTGCTTTATACAGATCCCAAAACATCACAGACATTTGACCCTCACCGTATTTTGTGAGGTCTTGTACTGGTGAGGCAAAAACGTTAAAAGAAAATAAAAAACAAATTAAAAAAATCACACGCATTACGTGTTCCTGTTGATTTAGCTTAACTTGTAATACGGTCTGTTGTTTAAATAGATCAGCAATGGCATGATTAACGCCCAACCAAGAGCATAAATAAATAAAAATTGTGTCTGCGCAACGCCCATACCCAGCGCACCAAATTTAACCGCAGCAAAGTAACTCAGCGGGCCAAAAATGCCTCCGATAAAGGCGTTAATAAACACATTGAGTTTATTCATCCACTCAAAAGAATAATTGAGACTAAGCACAAACATCAGCCAAAGCAAACATAGCCAAGCCGGAAAAAAGCTCTCACTGAAGGTTAAAATACCCAACTTGAACATCAAAAAATCAAACGCTATGCCGACAGAAGCAATTGGCAGCAGCTTGAAATCTCGGGATCGATGATTAAATACTGCGAAGTGCAGAGCAATTAAGGGCAATAAAAGCCAGCTTGCATATTCGGTCAACAAAGCACAGGTAAACCATACAAGCTGGAATAGGAAGAAGTTAATAACGGCAAATTTGTTCATCGGTATCGTTTCGATAATTAGGCTTACGAAGCACTAAATGATGAGTGCTTATCACACGCTCTAAAAACGCGCCTTCACAGTATGCCAAATAGAAATGCCATAATCGTTTGAACTGCTCGTCAAAGCCAAACTCTGTAAGCGGTTGCCAATTTGCATCAAAGCCTTTGCGCCAATCTGCCAGTGTTCTTGCATAGTGCAAACCGATATCTTGGATATTATCGAGCATCATATTGGTTTGCTCGGCAACGTGTTTGCTCATAACTGCAATCGATGGCAAACATCCACCTGGGAAGATATAGCGTTGAATAAAGTCAACGTTAGTACGGTAATGATCGTAACGAGAGTCTAAGATGGTAATTGCTTGAACAAGCATTAGGCCGTTGTCTTTAAGCAAGCTATTACACTTAGCGAAAAACTCCGCCATAAATTCATGACCTACGGCTTCTATCATTTCGATTGAAACTAACTTATCGTATTTACCTTCGAGCAAACGGTAGTCCTTCTTCAGCAAAGTGATCTTATCTTCAAGCCCCTTCGCTTTCACTTTATCAACCGCAAACTCGTATTGTGCGTCTGAAATGGTTGTCGTTGTCACCTGACAACCATAGTTTTCAGCAGCAAAAATCGCCAAGCCACCCCAACCAGTGCCAATTTCTATTAAATGGTCGGTCGGCTTTAAATCGAGCTTGTCGCAAATAGTTTTAAGTTTGTTGAGTTGCGCTTCATGCAGCTCGGTTGCCGTGTCGCTATAAATCGCGCTTGAGTACATCATGGTGCTGTCTAAAAAGCGGGTGTACAACTCATTGCCCAAGTCGTAATGCGCCAAGATGTTATTTTTTGATCCGCTTTGGGTATTGGCATTTTTACGATGAAAAATCTTATTTTTCAGTTGGGTAAACCATGCGCCCTGCTTCTCTATTTCATCAAGCTGTTCTTGGCAACGGGCAAATACTTGGATAACTTCGGTTAAGTTTGGCGTCGTCCATTTTTTCGCGATGTAGGCTTCAGCCGCAGCAATACTGCCACCTTTTACGAAATCGACAAACATTGAGGCATCTTGCACGATGATCTTGCCGCATAGCTTTGCATCAGTGTTACCCAAGCGAGTGATCTGCCCAGCTTCTTCTATTTCTAAACTGGCTTTCTCTAGTTTATCAAGCAAAGAAAAAACTAGATTACGACATTTGTTCTCAAACCAAGAAAGTTGTTCCAGATTCGTTGTTGCGGTGACATTGGTAGATGACTGTTCCATTATTAACCTCTAGTCTCAGGGTGCGCAATAAATGGGATACGCTTGGCGAACAATTTTGCAGCTTGCCAGTAAATGCCAGCAACCACTTTGATTGGCATTAGTGGTGCTGCCAGCCATGCTTTAAACAAACTACTTTTTGTTATTTCACGCTTTTTCATCGCAAGCGTGGCATCAAATTGCTTATGGTCTTTGTGATTTTCAATATGAACTAGAACGTGCTCTGCAGGCGGCTTTACCCGCCAATGATATTGCATGTCTAAGTCCATAAAAGGCGACACATGAAAGTCTTTTTGATTTTTCATATCGCCTTGTAAATCAACCAAATAGTAATGACGCTCAAGCCAAGGTGTATTGCTTACCTCAACCAGCATATAGCGACATTCACCGTCATTTTGATAACAAAAATAAAAGTTTGCTGGGCTAAAATAAAAACCGAAACATCGGCACTGGCCCATTAACGTGACTTTTTCGCCATCCCATTTCCCACCCAGTTGGGAAACTTTACTTCCTATACGTTGTTTTAAATTACCCGGTTCATTTTTTACATAATCAGCTTGAAAAAAACTCATAGGCGCAAATTTTTTCAAGCTAAAGACTGAATGAGTCGCTGCTAATTCTTCAACTTCATCTAAGTCTAGCGCGAGTTGCGTCATGGTGTAGTTAAACTCATGACTCTTCGGACTAAAACGTCTGTGTCTGACTTGGCCCTGATAAATCGCGCTATTCATAATTACAGCTCACACTCGAATCGTTTACACACGTCTAGTGCTGAACGCACGCCATCTTCGTGGAAGCCGTTATACCAGTACGCACCACAGAAGTGGGTTCGGTTTTTACCACAGATGTCAGAGCGACGCTGTTGCGCTGCCATACTTTGCTTGTTAAACACCGGATGGTGATAGGTGAATTCTCTTAATATTTTAGATTTCTCTATGATTGCAGTTTGATTCAATGTCACACAGAAGGTGGTGTCACTTTGCAGACCCTGCAATATATTCATATTGTAGGTCACCGCGGCTGGGCGCATATTGGTATTGTCTAAGCGGTAGTTCCAGCTAGCCCAAGCAAGTGGACGCTTTGGCAACATATTGGTATCGGTATGAAGCACCACTTGGTTTTCACTGTAAGGTATAGCACCAAGTACTTGCTGCTCTTGTTCGTTCGCATCTGCCAATAATGCAAGAGCTTGATCTGAATGACATGCAAATACCACTTCATCAAATAACTCTTCACTGCCATCGGCAAGCTTTACCACAACACTATCATCGTTACGTGTGACCGAACTTATATCGCTGTTGAGGCAAATTTTGTCTGCAAATTCACGCGTTAATGGCTTCACATATTCACGAGAACCGCCTTTTATAACATGCCACTGCGGGCGGTCGCTGATATTTAACAAACCATGGTTGTAAAAAAACTGTACAAAGAAACGTAGTTCGAAATCGCGCATCTCTTGTAAGCTGGTTGACCAAATAGCAGCACCCATTGGCAAAATATAGTGCTGGCCGAAATAATCTGAAAAACACTGTTCGTCTAGAAAGTCACCCAATGTTAAATGAGGGGCAATTTGTTGAGCATGTAACGCCTTACACGCCTTGTTGAAACGCAGGATTTCTCTAATTAGCCCCCAAAATTTTGGGTTCAAAATATTGCGGCGCTGCGCAAATAACGAACTTAAATTATTGCCATTGTACTCTAAGCCCGATTGTACGTTGTGCACACTAAAACTCATTTCAGTGTCTTTATAGTCAACGCCAATTTGACTAAGCAGTTTTAAAAAGTTCGGATAGGTTTTGTTATTACAAACAATAAAACCGGTATCAATAGCGTACTCTTTACCCTCGACCTCGACATCAACGGTGGCCGTGTGACCACCAATATAATCGTTCTTTTCAAATAACTTGATATCGTATTTTTTTGATAACAAGTAAGCGCAGGTTAAACCAGAAATACCACTACCTATGATGGCAACTTTCTTCATGTTTTTATCATCCTTTTAGCGAGCGGACGCCAGAGACTAAAGGGTAAAAGAGATAAGACTTTAAGCGTCCACGTAAAGCCTTTAGGAAAATGAATATCGAATGTACTTTTGCTCATACCTTTGAAGATGGCTTTTGCGGCATCATCAGCTTCAATAATGCCCGGCATATCGAAGTCGTTTTTGTCTGTAAGCGGTGTTTTTACAAACCCTGGGTGAATAACACTGATGCCAATCTCTTGTGGCTCTAGGTCTACACTGAGCGTTTTAGCCAAATATGTAATACCCGCTTTTGATGCACCATAGGCTTCAGCGCGCGTCAGTGGCACATAGGCGGCACTTGAACTCATCAAACCAACCTGACCACCAAACTTCATTTGCTTTAACCAAGTTTCTAAACAATAACCTACGGCAATCAAATTAGTTTGAATGACTCTTTCAAATAATTCGCCATCGAATTGTTTAGGGTTATCTATATACTCACAAGTGCCTGCATTTAGAATTAAATGGTCAATGGCTAAGTCTTTGGGCAGAGCGCTTCTAAGTGCGTTTTTGTCATTTAAATCGAAAATACAAGGTATGATGTTTGCTGATTTCTGACTTAACGCGTCTAACTTTGCTTGATTTCTTCCGCACGCATATACCGCGAAACCTTGTTGTGCATACTCCAGCGCCAAGGCTTCACCAATGCCCGAAGAAGCGCCTGTAATGACAACTAGTTTAGGTTGGGTACTCATGCTGCCGTCCTGCGTTTGATTAAGTTAATCACAGTGCCAAACACTGGCAGGTGTTGGTAGATCATTTCACCTGCATCAAAATAATCGCGGTGGTAAACAACTTTGCCATTTTTGAATTCAAGGTAAGTGTTACCGTTCACTTTAAGTGGCTGACCCTGTTTTATTTTTTTATGTGAAAAAGTCATCACCCAATACACACTGGCTTTGTTGTCTTGCTCAAATGAGGTGTGAATATCGAATTCGCCTTGGTTCAGGTTTTCATACATGTTAGCAAAATAGTCGGTAAGCGCAGGCAAACCTTCTATTCTGTGAAGCGGATCTTCAAACACAATATTGTCACCGTACACTTCACCGAGTAGTTCAAGATTCGACTTGTCTAATTGGTTATACAGCTTCAAAAAATCTGATATCAAGGCATTATTCGACATACTTAAGATAACTCACTCTTGTAATATTCTAGTGCCTGATTTCTTGCTTCTTTTAAATCAACAATCGCATCGGGATACACATCACTTTGACCTGTTGCAGCTAAATAAGCTTGCGGTGCGTGAATATGTTTGGTCGGCACATTTTCTAATTCTGGTAAATACTTACGGATAAAATCTCCGTTGGGATCAAACTTCTCACTCTGAGTGAGCGGGTTAAAGATCCTAAAATACGGCTGTGCATCGCAGCCTGTGCCCGCCGCCCACTGCCAACCGCCGTTATTTGCTGCTAAATCACCGTCAATAAGATGCTGCATAAAAAACGCTTCGCCTTTGCGCCAATCTACCAGTAAGTGCTTAGTTAAAAAGCTGGCGACTATCATGCGTAAACGATTGTGCATCCAACCTGTTTGCTTAAGCTGGTTTATGGCTGCGTCAACAATCGGAAATCCGGTTTTCGCATTACACCAAAGCTCAAACTTCGCTTGATAATCGGGCCACTTGAAACCGTGGAACTTTTCTTGAAAATCTTTGCTTTTGCTTAAATCTGGGAAGGCTTGTAACAGGTGGCGATAAAATTCTCGCCAGATCAGCTCATTCAACCAGCTAAATTGCGGTGCTTTCATATCTTCAAGCACGTTTGGCATATGGTTGATTAGCTCAATAAAAACTCGTTTTGGACTAATAGCACCGATGGCTAGGTAAGGCGATAAACCACTGGTTGCTTTTAAATCAGGTCTGTCTCTATATAGCTCATAGTCATCGTGCTTTTCAGCTAAAAAACGCGGTAAGACTTGTCGTAACGTCGTGTCTGCCAACGGCCATTTAGATGAATCAACTTTTGGATAATCAAAACTAAATTTACGCTCGTCAAACTCGGTCTCAACTGCCGCTAAGTTGCCTAAATAACTTTGATCGAACCCACTTTGTTTAACCGCTTGCAGCCAGGCCTTTTTGAACGGCGTGTAGACCTTAAACATCTCGTCCTGCTTGTTGCGCACAGAGCCTTTTGGCAACATCACATCGGCTTCGAATAGGTTAAGCTCAATATGTGCTGCTACTTGCTTATCTCTGTCTACTTCATCTATTTCTAACTGGCTATTTGCGAACACTCGCGTGATTTGATGCTCAGAGCAAAAATTCAACAATTGCTCGGTTTGACTATTAAAATCACTGCCGTTAATCACAGTCAGCTCAACACCTTGAGCGTTAAGCTGTTGCTCAAACCATGCCAAGTGACGTGCCATAAAATCGACCTGAATAGGCGCAACATTATGGCGCTGCCAGGTGTGAGGAGTAGAAATGAAAATTGCCTGTTTGCATCCTTGCGATAGGGCTTGAATTAATGCGGGGTTGTCGTCGAGTCTAAAGTCTTTCCTTATCCAATAAAGGGCTCTCATTATAGGCTATACCTTAGTTTTAGATCGGTTGGATATGGGTTTAAGTACGCTTGCTTTGACAGATACTCGTTCGGGTAATCACGTAAATAATGATTAATCAAAGTCAAAGGTACAAGGAGTGGTACTAGGCCTTGACGATACGCCATGACTTGATCGGTTAACTCTTCTTTTTTTGTTTTATCGAGTACTTTTTTGAAGTATCCCTGTAAGTGCTGCAAGGTATTCGTATGGTTACGACGTGAAGCAGGCTTTTTCAAAGCTGACATCAACATAGAAATGTACTGCTCGGTAAGTTCATCCAAAGGCGCTTTCGATTGCCCTAGCATATTGCCGATTTGGCGGTACATTTCAAGGTTATGACTCATCACCAAATATTTATTTTGGCTGTGGAACTCGATCAATTTGTGTTTGGTTAAACCCGACGCCACCAGCTCTTGCCATTTTTTGTAAGTGAATACGCGCATAACAAAGTTTTCACGCAGCACAGCATCGTTTAAGCGGCCATTCTCCTCACAAGGTAAGTTTGGGTGTGCGTCTAGAATTTGTTTAGCGAACAAGCCAACACCGTTGTGCTCACAGCCTTTACCGTGCTCATAATAAACCTTTACACGTTCCATGCCGCAGCTAGGGCTGCCTTTCATAAATACAAAGCCACTCAAATGATCGATGCGAGATGCCACTTTTTGACCAAACTCAGTCATTTTCTCAGTGACATCCATTGAACCATCAGGTCGCGAGACCGCAATTACATCATCATATTTAATCTGTCGAATAGTCGGTCTTGGAATAGGCAAGCCGACCGCCACTTCAGGGCAGAACTTTTCATATTCAACATGTTTGCCTAACTGATTCATACAGAAATCAGATTTTTTATGACTCTTATCAAAACGAACCTGATCGCCCGTCAAACAAGCGCTGATTCCAATTTTGATTGGTGAAGAAAATTCGGAGTTAAACTCATTCATAACTGTCTCCTAGTAAATAAACTTACCTATTGGATTAAGCAATTTGCTAAGTCCTTGAGTAAAGTGAAGCGAGTCACTAGATACAGTTAAGCACAAACACCCTTCTTTAGTAAAAGGCGTATGCGTGTTTTTACCATCAAGCCAGATGAAATCACCACGACTGTAAGTGCCCATTTCGTCTTCGAAGCTACCATCAACTAACAAGGTAATCTCAAAGCCGTTGTGTGTATGATTAGGCACAGAGCCTTCAGCGTCTATATGTAACAAACTCATACGTAAATCACCGTCTTCCAGCTCGATGCGTGAACGTGACAATTTACCTAAGTTCATCCAGCTAGAACGCTCTAGGTTGCACAGAACCTGAGGTAAACAATATGGCGTATCTGCTACTTTCACTTCTTGAGGCTCGGGCTCAACAAGTTCATCGATACTAGTGTCTTCTGTCACGTCATCAATAAAAGCATCAAAGTCGAACTGTATTTCTGATTCATCAAAAGCAAACGCATCTTTATCGAAACAGTTGTCGGCTACTTTTACTGTCAACTCTGTGATTTGTTGCTTACATTTAGGGCACATTTCTAAGTGCGCGGCAATCATGACGCTCACTGAAGCAGGTAATTCCCCAGCCACATAGCTTTCGAGCAGTTCTAATTTAGGGTGATGCTTAATCATAGTCTGCTCCTATGTGTTGTTTGAGTTTAGTCAGTGCGAGTCTTAAACGTGATTTCACAGTACCAAGCGGAATATTAAGTTGCTTTGATAACTGCTCTTGAGAAAGCTCTTGAAAATAAACGCCGTGAACAACTTGCTTCTGATTTTCGGGCAACTTATTAAGGTATTGCGCAAGCTGCTTGTCCATTAAGTGGTCGGCAAACATGTGGTCATCACTATTTTGCGCTTCAGCTATAGGCCAAATCTCTTCACTGATAGTGTCTTCTTGGTTAGATTGGATTTTACGAAGCATATCAAAACTGATATTACGCATGACCGTGTAAATCCAAGTTGTCGCTGCACCTTTCTCTACGTTGTAGAGATGAGCTTTACGCCACACATTGGTCATAGTTTCTTGTAATAGCTCGTTCGCCATTACAGGGTTATTGAATTGTTTGCGCCCAAATCCAATGATTTTTGGAGAGAACCATTTGAATAAGTTAGCAAAGGCACGTCTATCACGCTCTTGAGCCACGCTGATTAACCAAGATGACAACATCTTGCCGTCGACTTCAGCAGGCATAGTTTGAGACTGTTTTGTTGTGCTCATCGAAGGATGGGAATTCCTATTTACTGTGCTCACCATGACTAAACCCATTAATTGCATTTCGTATTAAATACGTTAATAAACAGATTTGGATCACTTAGATTGGTTAGTTTTATTAATTGTAGGACACTCTACAAATTTAACCTAACATTATGGTGTGCAAGAAGTTTTGAGCTTTATCAAAACTGTATTGATCAACAAACACTTCTTTTTGCTCCATAGAAAGCGGTAATAGTTCTAAATAACGTGCACAAACCCAGTTTGGATTATCAAACTGCGGTGATGGGTAAAGACTTTCAATGTCTGGGTGTAAAGAGAATATCTCTTCTAATTTATCGGCTAACGCAATGTGATTTTCACTTGAACTTACTTGCTCCCAATGCGGGATAGGGTCACATTTTGCAAAGCGTAAATTGTCTTCGTCGAAATAAACATCACTGAGCTTTACGAGCGATTTTGCTTTTACATCGATATTTAACATGCCTTTTTCTTCAATGAAATCGACTATATCTACCCAAGCCGCCCATTCAGATACTTCAAACTCGGTATCTGGCTTGTAAATGGTGAGTGCAAATCCTTGCTCTTTGGTTGCAATAGATACCAGTTTTTTATATCTCGGCTCGAAAATACGAAGGCGTGTTACTCCTTCTGGCAGCAAAAATACAGGAAGTGGAAAAACGGGTAATTGCATAAATAAGACCTAAAAACTTTACATGGCTGTTTTTACGTCATAGCTAAAAAAAAAGATCGATTAAGTTTTCACATCTTTTTTATCACTTTATTTGCTTGCTTGTTTTGCCTTTTAAACAGTTAGAACCTATAAATAAAAATAGCTTTCAAATACGGGATTATTTATGTCACTCCATCAACTCATCTATCTCAGTAAAGCAAGCCGACAGCTTGATAGCGTAGATTTTTTAAAACTGCTAAAAGTAGCGAGAGAAAACAATGTCAATCTTCGCGTAACGGGCAGCTTGTTTTATAACGGCGGCTGGTTTTTACAAGTTTTAGAAGGTGACTTGCCTATTATTCAAGACTTATATAGAAAAATTGAAAACGACGATCGGCATATGCAAGCCAAAGTACTTTATCTCGAACCCGCCAACAATCGTACTTTCTCTCGCTGGACCATGAATATGATCAACCTTGATGAGGAACATGACAGTAAATATCACGTTTTACGGGATTTGCTCGATGCGGCAGTTAAGGGCAATATGATTGATGGTTTAAGCGCTCCAGTGAAACTACTAAAAGTCTTTTCTGACGATAACCTGTTTGGTATTCGTTGATATCTAAATGTTAAACCAACACTGAGCAATCGCGCCCATTCCATCTTCGCGGTTGCTTAGCGTTAGTTTTGCACCTTGTTGCTCTATCATGTTTCTACACAAATTAAGTCCTATCCCTTTACCTTGCGCTTTGGTGGTATAAAACGGCACAAACAAATTATCGGTATTTTGAATGCCCGACCCCGAATCTTTTACTTCAATCACAATTTGTTTGCCTTGCTCATAAGCATTTAGCTCGATAAGTTGTTGTGATTTACTCGCTTCAATGGCGTTCTTCACTAAATTTACCAAGACTTGTTCAAGCAATACTTTATCTGCAAGTACATAAAGCGCATCACATTTAATCTCTATGGGATAATCAAATAAATTGCTCACCGACTGCAATAACGGTGCAATCTCGCACTGCTCTATGTGAACATCGAATTGTTTGCTTAAATTCGCATAGCGATTTACAAATTGCATTAAGCCATCACTGCGCTCAACGATAACTTGTAAAGCAGGGTCTAATTTAGCAAAGCCATCATTGCCTTTAAGCATATCTTGTAGTGTTTGCGCTAACGACTTAATAGGTGACAATGAATTATTAATTTCATGACTCAATACACGGGTCATTTTCTGCCAAGCTATTTGCTCTGTGTGATACACCACCTGTTCAATATTAGTAAGCACCAACAACTGATAACTTTGCTCTTGCATGGTGAATTGACTATGCCGTAACTGCCATTTTGCAATAAGAGACTCATCACTTAATTGCCATTTATTTGCGGATAACGTAAAGCCTAAATCATCGGCGCTTGTGTGTCTGAGAGTTTGCCATGGTTGCTTGCGCCAATTAGAAAAAGCCTCATTGGCATGGTGTAATTTATGCTCTTTATTTAAAACCACAATCGGAGTGGCAAGCTGCTCAATCAGCCTAAGCACTAACACCGCTTGTTGGTCATATTGCGATTTTCTGCTCTGTAAGTCTGCCGACATGCTGGTGATTTCATCAGCTAAGAGTTTAACTGCGCCTTGATTAAATTTAGGGTTGGCGCGCAGTGAATAGTCTTCGTGTCGAACAGCTTCGAGTACTGCTGAAAAACGGTAATACGGGTTGAGCAAAGCACGCCTTACATACCAACATAGCAGTGAAAAAGGGCAAATCAATAATACCAATACGGTAGAAACCACTAAAATACTGGCTGAGCTATACCAAAGCATAAAGCCGGTTACCCCCGATAAAACCAGCAAACAACTGCCAATAAACAGTGTCAGGATGCTTTCGATGGAGCGTAACTCTAGTCGCTCTGTGATTTTGTTTATGAGTTTGAACATGTGCTGGCTCGTTATTTTTTGTTTAGCAATTTACTTAGTCGACATACCAAACTTTTCTAACCGGCGGTAAATGGCACTTTTACTTATGCCGAGTAATTCGCCTGCTTGTTCTACATTATTTTGGGTTTGCGCTAATGCCATTTTAAGGAGCTTTTTCTCAGCGTCTTCTAGGGTCATTAAGGGAATGTCACCTCTTAAAGATGCATTCTTCGATGAATTGTTCAGTACTTTAAATTCAAGGTCTTGCTCTTCTATACAGTCGCCTTCAGCCATTAAAACTGCTCTTGCCATCATATGACTGAGCTCTCGTACGTTACCTGGCCATGCATAATCAAGCAAAGCGTTTTTGGCTAATTTGCTTAAGGGTAAAGGGGGAAGTTGATATTGTCTGGCATGTAATTCAATAAAGTGCTCTGCCAATACCAGAATGTCTTCAGAACGCGCCCTTAGAGGAGGAATGGTGAGCTCGATAGTGTTCAATCTAAAATATAAATCGGTTCTAAACTCACCACTTTCAAGCATGGCCTCAAAGTCGGCATTAGATGCCGCAATAATGCGACAACTCGCCTGTTGGGTCAACGTATCACCCACTCGTTCAAACTGTTTTGACTCAAGCACCCGCAGCAGTTTAGCTTGTTGATTCGCCCCCATTGTCGCGACTTCATCTAAAAACAATGTACCATTATTAGCAAGTTCAAAGCGCCCTGCTCTATCTTGTTTAGCATCGGTAAATGCGCCTTTTTTGTGACCAAATAGCTCACTTTCGAACAAACTTTCAGGAATAGCGCCCATGTTTACCGACACAAACTCTCCAGTGCGCTCTGAGTGAGCGTGCACATATTCTGCGATACAGCTTTTACCCGTGCCATTTTCACCGCGCAAAAATATCGTCGCATCGGTTTTAGCAACACGCTCTAACTGCGCTTTTAACTTTTGCATCCGTGGACTATGCCACAAAATAGATTTTGTATTGTTGTCTAATGATGTATCGCTTTTACCTAACGGAGCTGGTTCATGTTGTTGAGAAATCGCTTTTTGATGATCAATCTGTGCTAAAGCGAGGTACTTTTTTACCATCATCACAACGGCATGATTATCCCAAGGTTTAGCAAAAAAATCTTTCGCGCCCAGTTGCATAGCCTCAACAGCCAAAGAGACACTCGACCAAGCGGTCATCGCCAGAATAGGTGGAGAGCTTGTTTTTTGTTGTGTACGCAAAAACGCCAAACCTTCTTCGCCTGATGTGGTATCAAACTCAAAGTTCATATCAAGCAGAATTAGGTCTATTCGATGTGTATGTAAAAGCTCGCTGGCAACAGCAGGACCCTCAGCTTCAAACACCTCATAGCCATGATTGTTTAGTAAAAAACGCAGGCTGAGCCTTACATCGGCCCTGTCTTCTACAATCAAAATATGCTGCTTTGCTGCTGGCATGCCCGTACTGCTCCTTGGTTGTTGTTATTCTTTTAGCTGTAAGCTGTAAGCTGTA